>NZ_CP061204.1:392500-1010000 GCF_014621775.1 Stenotrophomonas sp. 169 | reverse complement strand
CTGCGACGTGTCGCCCTCACTGTCGCGCACGGTAATCCCAACGTACGCGCTATGCGACCCCAGCCCGTCATACAGGCACATGTCCAGCTCAGTGTGCCCTGCAATTCTCTGTCCGCCTGGGTCGTATCGCAGGTTCAGCCCCACCTGTGGGGTGACGGAGTCGAAGGCCGGGAAATAGACGCCTGCCGCATCTCGGTCGGTGATCGTGAGATCGAACGTGAAGCGATAGCTGGCCAGGTGCGGCTGGGAAGGAGATCCCAGTTCAAGCGCCAGTGTGGCCGTCCAGCGGCCGGCCACCAAGCGCTGCAGTTGGCCCGTGCGCAGCCACAGACCGGCACCGGTGCCCACTGCGCCGATGCACGGAAAACGAACGGATGTCCACAGGGGCTGCACGACAGGGGACCAGCGGTCGGCACCGCAGGTGCCATGGGAATCGACCCGTCTCAGCTCTCCCTCCACGTCCAGCTCCACCTGCACGCCGCTGCGTTGCTCGGTGAAGCGGACCGGGATCACGCTGACCAGGCCGCTGGCGCTGTCCTGGGTGTCGGTGGTGGGGCATCGCCCGGTGCCTGCGTCTGTACTCGAACGACAGGTAAGGAACGCCCCGCCATGGCCGAGCGTGCCTGCCTCGTCATAGGCCAGCAGCGTCTTGCGCGGCCACAGCTCGATGTCTCCAGGCAAAGCGGCCCGGTCCCACCGGAGCACAACATGCTGCTCGCTGGAGGTGGGAACGGTGTCAGGAGGATGCTGCGCGTTTGCATTGGACAGGCCCGCTGAGGCGACGGCAAGCAAGAGCGCTGTCGCCGCCATGCGGTTCATCGCCTGTCCGCCAACGGATCGGTCTGCGTGGTGTTCGCGATAAGCGCCTGCTCCTGCAACAGACGGGTTACGCGCGGCTGTTGGCGTATGTCCGCTGGCAGCTGTGCCACTGCCAGGGGGGTGCACTGTACGGCGCCGACCAGCAACAGCACATTGCGCCGTTCACGCACGCGTAGCGGGCAGTGCAGCAACCGGGCGCCGTGCAGCACGTAAAGCGTGGTTTCGCGACGCGCGAACTCGATGGCGAAGCCGCCGCTGGTACTCGTACCCGGCACGGCGGCGTTGAGGATGCGGGCATCCGCAACGGGCCCGCCAGCGATATCCTGCGCGTTGCCGATGAAGGTGTAAGTGACTTCAATGGGGATCGGCAGCGGCAGCAACCGGCCCGGGGCCAGGAACAGGGGCCGCGCACCCTCGCCCCCCTTCACGCGCACGCTGGCGCCGTTGTCCTGGGCGCTGACGTCCTGCACTTCAGCCTGATACGCCTGGTAGGCCGACAGAGGCAGCAGACGGCGTTCGCCCACACGCAGTCGCTGCGCCTGCATCCCCCCCACGCTCACCTCGGCGGCCAGTCCCCCCAGGTCCAGATCGTCGGTGCCGCCGACCTCGGCAGCGACGCCCGCCTGCGCACCATAGGCGCCGCCCCAGTACAGGCCGTGCGCGCCTACCGCCAGCCCGGAGCTGTGGTTCAGTGCGTACGCAGGCTCGCTGCGCCCATCCCGCCGACTGTGTGAGAACGAGATACCGCTGTATCCAGACCTGTTCTGCACCCGGGCACTGAGCAGCCCGCTCACACGTGTATCTTTGCCGCCGCGCAGCTCAGCGCTCGCCTCGCGGTAACCACCGTGGTGGTCCTGGCGCACGCTTTGACTGGTGCTGTAACTGATGTCCGGACGCTGGTGGCTGGGCTGGCGCACGTCCAGGCCATGGCGTCGCTGTGCATGGAGGCGCTCACCGCGTTGCAAGCGCGTAAAGCTGACGCTGAAGTAGACGCCGCGATCGCGCCGGCCCAGCACCGTGCCGAGTGTCTGCTTGCGCCAGACACCGAAACGGCTGGACACGCCGAACGCATTCCAGCGGTGCGAGCGCCCATAGCTGGCCTGCCAGGTGGCGTCCCGCTGGGCAGATCGACCTGCCGGCATCAGCAGCGACGGTGGCAGACCCAAGGCGGGAATGCCCAACGGATCGTCAAGGCGGCTGACAGGGTCGTTGCCGCTCTGCCACGTCTGCCGACGTGTATAGGCCAGATGGGCACTGCCTCCGGCCACGGGCACGGCCACCGACGCACTCAGCGAATCAGCGCAGCCCAGGCTGTCCAGCGTGTCCCCAACGGCATGGCAGGCCATACCTCGCATGCGCTGTCGATGGAGGTTCCACGAAGCGCGGCGGCGATAGGAAATCTGCTGCTGCTGCCCCCGGATGCCATCACTGCCGCGCAGCGCAGTAAAAGAGGCACGCATCTCCTGCGCTGCCAGAGGTGTGCGTAGATCCAGGCGCAGTTCGGCATAGCGCACGCCCGCCACATCCAATGCACCCGCCGCCAATGATGCCCTGCGGCCCACCGGCAGCCGCAACCCCACCATGGTGGCCAGCGCGCCTGCATCGCGCTCCCGCCTGCGCTCGTCCCGCTGGCCGGTCTGCAGGAACCATTGCACCCCCTGCTCGCCCCAGTCCGCCCCTTTGTCGAACGGCGCCTCTTCACTGCGTACCAGCACACCGTCCTCGTAGACGCGCAGGGTGACGGAGTACGTACCGAACGGAAATGCACGGGTGTCCAACAGGTTGATCCCGCCCGGCAGATAGAACGTCTGCAGCAGCCGGTCGCCAACGAACGCATCCACGCGTGCGTCGCGGGCCAGCAACACCGTGAGGGGGTCCGCTTGAGCCGTGGCATCGGAATCGACGTAGGCGTGGGTCGTGCCCACGCGGGCGCCCTGGAAACGATCCAGCGGCAGCATGCTGAAGCTGAATGTCCCTCCTGCCGGGCTGGAGAGGTTGCGACGGTCCATGCGCCCGAGCTGAACGTAATGCCGCTGGTCAAGGTCGCGCCGGAAGAATGCGTTGTCGAACTGCAGCGCATGCACCACGCGGCCGTAGTAACGCTGGTAGCTGAGGTTCCAGTTGGTGGACACGTGGCTGCGCGAACCGATGCCGACCACGCCGTCGCCCTGTGCACTCAAGGCTTGGTAGCCGCGTCCGCCACTCATGTTGACCATCTGCTGGTGCAGGAACGCGTTCTCACTCTGCTCGCTGACGCGATGGAAACGCGACGGCGCTGTTTCGCTGGCGATCCATTGGCGGGCGAGGAAGAGATACACCACGCCCTCGCCTTCGTCGTAGAGCGCTGAAACCGCATCGGCCTCCAGCGGCGGATCGAGATAGCCACATCCCCTGCCCTGCCCGGCATGGCGACAGGCCAGGTGGCTGTTGCGCGACAACGGCCGGCTGAGCGCAGGGAGCAGCGCGCGTTGTGCGTCTTCGGGTAGTCCCAGCGCGGCCATCACCTCTTGCGGCGCCTCCAATCGGATGTGTTCCAGGGTGACATGCACCGGCGACAGACCTGCCGAGCGGTTGAACACTCGGATGTCGAGATGCTCGGTCTGACCGTTGGCTAGATCCTCGAAACCGGGCGGCACGCTGCCGGCCATCACCATCGGGCTGGCCGACGCCAGCGCAAGCGAAACCGCCAGCCGTGCGAGAGCAGGTGCAGTGACGTTCAAGCGATTTACCTGAGGCGGCCGGCCCGGTGTGCGGGCCGGACCAGGAAACATTACGGCGCAGCGACCCGTTGGGAGAGGATGATGTTGACGTGACCCTCGTACAGGCCCGCCGCACTGATGGGATCAGGTGGGGTGCCCGGGGTTTTGAAAGTGCCATGCCCGATGTGCAGAGGCATGGTGATCGATGCGCCCGGCGCGACACCATCGAACAGGTTGCGCGCCTCGAAGATTGAATCTACCTCGCGCAGCTCCGTACCATTCAACATGACGATCAGCGGCACGGGCTGTGCGCCTGGCGCAGCGACCACCGGCAGCAACTGTGGTTTGTTCGCCAGCTTGATGGCGACATCCTTACCGGTGTCGTTGGAAAACACTTTTACCGGCTCTTCCCAAGGCATCAGCAACCCCGTGCCTGGATTGAAGCTCAGCTCTGCATCGTCGTAAAGCGGGCTGCCGTCCGGCTTCAACATTGCCAGCGTGGTATCAACATTCGCCCACACGTGGATGTCCGCGCGGCTGTCCCCAGACGCAGCGTGCGCCGATGCGGAAGCCGCCGCCAACACCAGCGCGAGCAGTGCCTTCCTTCCTTGAGCCTTCATCTGAACGTCTCTCCTGTGAGTGTCAATGCGCCACCGAAGCTGCAGTGGCGGCACGATCATAGTCATCAGGGAAATTTATCGATTTCAGAAAAGTTGCATGGCTCGTATATCAGAACCGTGCAGAGGACGGCTCTGGTCGCCCCTTCCAACCCGTATCGCCAAGCCAGCAGACACGCCCTACCTGCCGGGAATCAATGCGACCGCAGATGATGCTCGTACCAGGCCTGGAACATCAGCACCGTCCACAGCAGCGGATGCCATCGACGTTCGCCGGCCAGGAACGCGCCCCAGATCCGTCTCACCCGTGCCTCATCCAACAGACCGTGCGCCTGCAACGCTGGCAGGGACAGCAGCGCTTCCGCCCAGGGCCTCAGCGGACCCGCCAGCCACGTGGCGATGGGGGGGCCGAACCCCCGTTTTGGGCGATGCACAAGTTCGGTGGGCAGGTAGCGGCACAGCGCCTGTTTGAGCACCCACTTGTGTTCGCCATGACGAAATTTGAGCTCATGCGGTAGTGCCCATGCATGTTCCACTGTTTGCTGATCGAGCAGCGGCGAATAGACCTGCAGCCCGGCACTGGCCGCTGCGCGCTGGGTCTTGACCAGGATGCCATTGCTCAGCTCCATGGCGAAGTCCAGGTACTGCACCTGATCGGCAGGCTGCACATTACGCAGTGTGCAGCCGGTATCGTCGTACAGCGTGCGTGGCAGCACGGCGCCCTTCACCATCGCCGCCGGGTCGCGCCAGCGCACGGTCCGCAGCAGGAAATGATGCCGCACGTCATCGCTGGCCACGTTGGCCAGCAAGGCCGCCGCGCCACCCAGCCGGGGCTGCTCGGGGTCACCACGCAGCCTGCGCCGAGCCACTGCCCGCACGCAGGCGGGCAGTGCCTGGGCCAGCCGTGCGTTGCGCACGGCCCGCGCGTGCGCCCCGTGACCAAACCACAGCTCATCGCCCCCATCACCGGTCAATACGGTCTGCCCCCGCTCCAGCTGCAGGCACGCCTCCAGCGTGGGCAGCTGCGACGCATCGGCGAAAGGTTCACACCACACCTGCGGCAGCTGCTGCACCAGATCGCGCGCACGCCGTCCATCCAGCAGGGCCGAGCTGTGGTTCACCCCCAGCACGCGCGCAACCGCATCGGCCCAACGGCGCTCATCGTGTCCTTCGTCATCGAATCCGATGCACACCGTGGTAACCGGCGTGTGGCTCTGCGCCTGCAGGACCGCAGCCACCATCGAAGAATCCACGCCCCCGGACAGGAACGCGGCGCAGCCGGGAGTTCCGCCGACGCGTGCCACCGACGCATGGATCCGACGATCCAATGCATCGACAGCATGGGCCGGATCGATCACGTCGCGACGCGCTGCCGAGGCCTCGTAGACCTGCCCGGCATTCCAGTAGGCACGCTGGTCCACGCCGTGCAGGTGGCCGCGTGCGCCCAGCCGAATGCGGGTTGCGTCCAATTGCAGCATGCAACCGGCACGAAGCTGGAGCACCCCGGCGAACATGCAGTGGGGCGCAGGCACGTAGCCATGCCGGAGATACAGCGCAAGCACGTTGCGGTCCACCCGGCGCTCGAACGCGGGATGGCGGGACAACATCCCTGGCTGGCTTGCGAACAGCAGCATTCCATTGGTCAACGCGTAGTACAGCTGACGCTGGCCTGCGCGATCGCGGAGCAGGGTCACGTGGTGCCGCTCGCGGTCATACACGGCCATCGCGAATGCCCCCTCCAGCTCGTTCACGGCACGCTGTACGCCCCGCGCATCAAGGACGTTCAGCCATGCGTCCCACACGTCCATGCAGCCTTGCTGCGCCTCCTCCCTGCTGCCTCCGCTCGCTGGCGCGCAGGAACTGACCAGCACGCCATCCAGGACGCTTACGTAGCGGCCGGACGGTGAGATTCGTAATCCACGGGCGCCCGCACACACCTGCCCGGACAGGGCAATGCCGCGCAACGCATCCTCCCAGCATCCCGCGCCATCAGACGACGCCGCATCGTGGTCGTTGCTCCGGTGGTGTGCCGCCATGCGCGCCACCTGCGCGTGCAGCGGCACCGAGCGCTCATCCAGTACCCAAGCGCCGGCAATGGCAGCGCCCGTCGAAGGTTGAAGCACCGGGCCTGCTTGTGTGTGCGTGGGCATCATGATCCATTCCGTGCGGGCCGTACCGGCAGGTGCCGAAAAAGCGGGGCCACGCCATCGGCGCAGCCCCGCAGGCTCAGAAGTTGTGGCCGTAGGAAACCATCACACCCGAGGAGACCAGCTTGTTGCGGCCCAGTGCCTTGGCCACAGCGTCGTTGCCTTTACCCCGAAGCGTGGTCCATTCAGTGCGCACGAAGCTGTTCTCACCCACATAGAAGTTGGCACCGGCACCGAACTGCGTGGCCATGCCGCTGCTGCGCGCCTTGCTGATGGCGCTACCGGCCGTCGGGGTAAAACTGGTGTTCATGCGGCCCACGCCAGCACGACCAAACAATTCCACGCGCTCGCCCACCGGCATGATCACCAGGCCGGAAACGGTGTAAGCGCGGCTGTTGAGCGACCCGACGTCCCCGTTCGACTTGGCGTCCTTGCCGCCATCGCGGGAGGACTTTTTCTTGCTGTTGCCGACCTGACCGTGGACATTGGTCTCAACTGCAAGGTGGTCATTCAAGCGGTACCCGCCACCGACGGTGTAGTTGAACTTTCCGGTGCCCACTTTCTGCTTGCCCTGATTGAGGTCGATCTTCTTGCCATGCACCTCGGTCTTGGTCTTGCCCAGGCCACCGACGGCATAACCACCGGAGCGGTCCTGCACATCCGCCCACGCGGCGGCGGGTGCCAGTGAAAGTGCAACGACGGTGGCGATCGGGGAGAGAATCTTCTTCATCTGCGACTCCTGATTGATGCGTTGGTTGGAGCCGTCATGATGGAGACACAGCTTCGCGGTTTCCTCAGCGCGACTGTGGTGGTTGTGTACGCAACTGCGACTGTGTGTGACCGCGTGCAACCGGCAGGAAAATGGCACCTGAACCATCGGTGCGGCGGCAGGCGCCCTGTCGCTATTGCCCATGCCATATCGTCAGAGAGCTCCGCAGCATGGGGCTTTGATGATGACGAGCATTCCGATGTCACGCTTGCTTCTGGTTGAAGATGACGACCGCCTCGCCGCGCTTGTAACGCGCTATCTGCTGGGCCATGGATTCGATGTACAACGCGTGGACTGCGGTGAGCAGGCCATCGCAAGCATTCAGTGCGCGCCGCCGGATGTGGTGCTTCTCGACCTGGGCCTTCCGGACATGGATGGGCTGGATGTATGCCGCCGCGTGAGGGCGAATTACAACGGCGTGCTGTGCATCTTCAGCGCGCAGGCCGATGACATCCAGCAGGTGCTGGGGCTGGAACTTGGTGCCGATGACTACATCACCAAGCCGATCGAGCCTCGCGTGCTGTTGGCGCGCCTGCGTGCCCATCTGCGTCGGCAGACACCGGTGCCGGCAGCACAGGACGGCGTTGCGCTGGTATTTGGACAGCTGCGTATCGAGCCGGATAGCCGCGATGTGCATCTGAGTGGTGAACCGGTGGGCCTGACCACGGCCGACTTCGATCTGCTGGTGCTTCTGGCCCGCAACCCCGGCCGGATCATCGATCGCGAGACGCTTTTCCAAGGACTGCGCGGCATTGGCTTTGACGGCATGGACCGCTCGATGGATGCGCGCATCTCGCGCTTGCGCCGCCGTCTTGGGGATACCGAACCTGACCCGACCCGCATCAAGACCGTACGCGGCCAAGGCTATCTGTTCAGCCCGGCGGCATGGGAATGACCCCGCCCACGCGCCTGCGCGGACGCCTGCCCCTCTATATCCGCTACTGCGCCGCCTTCGTGACTGCACAATTGGTCCTGCTGTTCACCGGCACGATGATGTGGGAGCGTTGGAGCGATGACACGTATGACCAGTCGATGCGTTACGAGGTGGAGGGGACCCACGCCCTGATTGCCCAACGGCTGTTGAGCCGCGGCGCGGGCGACCGCAGGAAAGAGATGGAGGCGTTGCAGGCGGTATTCGGCTACCCCATCTACCTGCGACCACTGGACCAGGTGCAGGCACTCGTCCCTGAAAGCGAGCGGAGCGCGCTGTCGAAGGGCGAAATCATCATGACCTCGCACGGCGCCTACAGCAACCAGCGCCTGGGCACTACCGACCAGGCCGTCACCCTGGTCCGCGTCGTCGACACGCTGCCGGACCTGTCCGAGCTGCACGCCAGCGAGGTGCTCTACCTGTTGGGCCTGTTGTCCACCGTGGTGGCCGCCATCGCTCTGCCCTTGTACTTCCTGATCCACCGACTGTGGCATGACGTGCATGTGCTGCACGACACCGTGCATCACCTGCGGGCCAACGCGTTCGACCATCCCATACCCACGCTGCGCACCCACCTGCTTCGTTCGCTGGGTCGGGTGCTGCAGGATATGGCGCAGCAGATGCGCACGCTGCTGGACGGCCAGCGTTTGATGGGACAGGCCATGGCACATGAGCTGCGCACGCCTATCACACGACTGCGTTTCACGGCCAGCCTGGTGGAAGAGGCCTGTGCAGCGGCCGACAGTGGCGCGCACGATCTGCTGCGCGAGATGCAGGCCGACCTGCAATGGCTGGAAGACCTGACGTCGGCGGGGGTGGAATATGTCCGCTTTGGCCGGATGCCGCTGGTGGAGCTGAACTGGGTGGACATGCCCGACCTGCTGCACTCAGCCGCCGCCAACTTCATGAACCAAAAGGGGCCGCGCCTGCGATTGGCATGCGCGCCCGGCACCGGTGTACATGCCAATGCCGTCGCGCTGGAACTGGCTGTGCGCAACCTGCTGGGCAACGCAGTCCGTCACGCACGGGCCGAGGTCAGGATCAGCGCGGAGATGCGCCGGGATGGGCTGCACCTGCGTGTGGAAGACGACGGCCCGGGCATTCCGCCCGCACATCGCCAGGACGTGTTCACGCCCTACGTCCGCCTGAGCGAAACGGCAGGTGGATTCGGACTCGGCCTGGCGATGGTGCGCACCATCGCCGAGCGCCACGGCGGTCGCGTCGATATCGACGACTCGGCCTTGGGCGGTGCCTGCCTGACGCTTTTCCTGCCCCGTCACGACCGCCGATGAGGCGGCCACCCGCGTGTCACCCACCGTGCGCCAGAAAAAAAGAAGCCCCGCAGTGCGGGGCGTTCTTCACTACGAAGCAGCTGCGCGATCAGCCTTCGTAGTCGCGCACGTCGCTACCGGTATAGACCTGGCGCGGACGACCGATCTTCATTTCCGGATCGACCTGCTGCTCCAGCCAATGCGCGACCCAGCCGGAGGTACGGCCCAGCGCGAACATGACGGTGAACATCTCGGTCGGAATCTGCAGCGCCTTGTAGATGATGCCGCTGTAGAAATCGACGTTCGGGTACAGCTTGCGGGCAACGAAGTACTCGTCCTGCAGCGCCGCCTGTTCCAGCTTCACCGCCACGTCGAGCAGCGGATCCTGCACGCCCAGCTGCTTCAGCACCTTGCCGGTCATCTCGCCGATGACCTTGGCGCGCGGGTCGAAGTTCTTGTACACGCGGTGGCCGAAGCCCATCAGGCGGAAGCCGGAGGTCTTGTCCTTGGCCTTGAGCACGGCGGACTCGACGTTGTCGGCCGAACCGATCTCTTCCAGCATCTTCAGCACGGCTTCGTTGGCACCGCCGTGGGCCGGACCCCACAGAGCGGTGACGCCCGCGGCGACCGACGCGTACGGGTTGGCACCGGTCGAACCGACCAGGCGAACCGTCGACGTCGACGCGTTCTGTTCGTGGTCGGCGTGCAGGATGAACAGCAGGTCCAGCGCCTTGACGACGTCCTGGTTCAGGTCGTAGCTGCCGTCGGCGGCTTCGAAGGTCTGCTTCAGGAAGCGGCTGACGTAATCCAGCGAGGTATCCGGCGTGTTCGCCGGCAGGCCCTTGCCATGGCGGTAGATCAGGGCCGACAGGGTCGGCACCTTGGCGATCAGGCGCACAGCGGCCTGGCGGCGCTGTTCGGCGTCGGCCAGGTCCAGCGACGCGTGGTAGATACCCGACAGCTGCGCGATGGCGGCGGTCAGGATCGCCATCGGATGGGCATCCTTGGCGAAGCTGCCGATCAGCGTGTTGATCGACGCGTCGACGGTGGCTTCAGCAGCCAGTTCTTCGTTGAATGCCTTCAACTGGGCGGCGTCGGGACGCTCGCCGTTGATCAGCAGGTAGGCAACTTCGACGTAGCTCGACTTTTCCGAGAGCTGCTCGATCGGATAGCCGCGATACAGCAGAACGCCCTTGTCGCCATCGATGTACGTGATGGCCGACTTGCAGCTTGCGGTGGCAGTGAAGCCGGAATCGTAGGTGAAATACCCCGTTTCCTTGGTCAGCTTCGAAATGTCGACGCAGTCGTTGCCGAGAGTGGGTTTGATGACCGGCAGAACGACCGACTTATCGCCGGCGTTGAGCGTGACCTGATCAAGATCGGACACTGTGTGCGCTCCTTCAAGGGGAAGGCGCCTGCCCAAGCGCATTGGTCAGGCACGTGAATGACGTCCACGACCTCTGCCGCGGATCGCGCCATTATCGCACAGCAGCATTTTCACGGGGTTAGACGGAAGTCGTAGATGAAGTAATCGTCGCGGCGTAGCCCCTGCCTACGGGCATATCACCGCATCACGGCTGTACGGACGCAGCGTTCCAGCACCATACGGTGAGGCGGGCCATACGCCGGAAAGCAAACGGCCGCGCAATGCGCGGCCGCTGGCCCAAGCATGGAACTCGACGTATCAGCGCGCGTAACGCTTCTGGAACTTGTCGATACGGCCGGAGGTGTCGATCACCTTGTGCTTGCCCGTGTAGAACGGATGCGAAGCAGAAGAGATTTCGACCTTCACGAGCGGGTACTCGTTGCCGTCTTCCCACTTGGTGGTTTCCTTGGCGCCCATGGTGGAGCGGGTCAGGATCTTGAAATCGGAGGTGACGTCATGAAAGACGACGTCGCGGTACTCGGGATGGATATCGGCCTTCATGGGCTCACACCGTAAATATGGGTAAGGGAAACGCAAGAGCGGCATTATAAGCCCCGCCGCCCCTGGGGGCAACCTGCCTGGTGGCGGGGGGCCACAGGCAGCCCGGTCAGGCTCCGAGCGCGTGGCGCACCAACGCTTCGAAGCGGTTCTGGTCGTACGCCATCAGCAGGTCGCAGTTGTCCGGCTGGCCCGTCTGGCGGTTCCAGTCGACGATCGTGGCACCGCGGCTGAACACGCCGTTCAGTTCGATGTTCACCGGACGCGACTCGACCCGCTGTTCGCCCTCCGGGTTGAGCGCCCACGCCATCGCCAACGCGTCGGCGGTGAACCAGCGATCGCCCTTGCTGTCCTCCGACAGCGCGCGGGTCTTTCGGGAGATCAACTCGTAGAAGCGCGCACGGTCCGAGTCCGCGGCCAGCCAGGTTTCTGCCTGCGGCAGCGGCAGGCCGTGGGCCACGGTCGCTTCCCAATCCGACACCAGCAGGTGCGGGAAGGCGGCAAACACCACGTGCGCCGCCTCTGGATCAAAGGCGATGTTGAACTCGGCGGCCGGGGTGATGTTGCCCTGGCAGGTCACTGCCCCGCCCATCACCACGATGCGCTTGATGCGGGTCGGCAGCGTCGGGTCCAGCTTCAGCGCCAGCGCCAGGTTGGTCAGCGGCCCCAGCATGACCAGCATCAGCTCGCCCTGGTGGTGGTGCGAAAGACGCAGGATGGCCAATGCGGCGTGCTCGGCTTCGGCCGTGCGGACCGGGGGTGGCAGGTCGACGTCCCCGTAGCCATCCCGCCCGTGGACATGGGCGGCATCCACCGAAGGATGCAGCAGCGGATCCGGACTGCCGGCGAAGACGGGCACATCATCCCGGCCGACGACTTCACACAGCTTGAGGGCGTTGCGGACGGTGTAGTCCAAGCCGACGTTGCCGGCAGCGATGGTCAGTGCGACCACCTCGTGGCGCTCATCGGCGAACGCCATCAGCAGGGCCAGGGCGTCATCCACACCGGGGTCGGTGTCGATCAACAGCGGGATCTTGTGGGTCATCGGTGCCGTCTTCTGAGCGGCAACGGAGTGTCGCACCCGATCACCTGCAAATACAACCGCAGCATCGGGTGATGCGGTTTCTCCGGGGAGGGGCCGGGCGGGAGGCTGCCGCATTCCGGTAGCGCCGACCCATGGTCGGCGAGCGCGCAGCGCGGCCTGCGTCCGGCATCCGCCGAGCGTGGCTCGGCGCTACCAGAGCACGCGGATGCTACCCGCCATCGCACCGCCTCATGCAGGCCGCGCTTCGCGCTCGCCGAGCACGGCTCGGCGCTACCACCTTTCTGCTTTCTTCCTTGCCGGACGCGCGCGCAGAGTGTCAGGGCCGGGCGGGAGGGGCTTGCAGGGGCGTTGAGCGCCATGGATGGCGCGAAACGAGGCCCGCAGGATGCGGCTGTTGCCGTCCCCTGCAATCCCCTCCCGCCCGGCCCCTCCCTTGGCTCGCCTGCACCGGATCACGCGGAGGCGTAGCGCACGGCGGTGCCGATCCAGCGGTCCACCACGCGGTCGGCCAAGCCGGGCTGCTCCTGCAGCAGCCGTTCGGCCAGTTCGTGCACGACCGGCAGCAACCCGGCATCGCGCGCCAGGTCGGCGATACGGAACCCCGCCAGTCCGGTCTGCCGCGTTCCCAGCAGCTCCCCGGGGCCGCGCAGCTCCAGATCCTTCTCGGCGATCACGAAGCCATCGTTGGTCTCGCGCATGGTCTGCAGGCGCTCACGTGCCATGGCGGACAACGGCATCTGGTACAGCAGCATGCAGCGCGATACGGCAGAGCCCCGGCCCACCCGGCCACGCAGCTGATGCAACTGCGCCAGACCAAGACGCTCGGCATTTTCGATCACCATCAACGACGCATTGGGCACGTCCACCCCTACCTCGATCACGGTGGTCGCCACCAACAGGTCGATCTCACCCGCCTTGAACGCCACCATCGTGGCCAGCTTCTCCGCCGGCTTCAGCCGCCCGTGCACCAGTCCCACGCGCACGCCCGGCAGCAGCGCCTGCAGCGATTCGAACGTGGCCTGCGCCGGCGTGGCGTCCAGCTCTTCGCTTTCTTCGATCAGCGTGCACACCCAATACACCTGCCGCCCTTCACTGCAGGCCAGCGCGATGCGCTCGATCAGCTCCGGACGGCGGTCGGCGTTGAGCGCCACGGTCTGCACCGGCGTGCGCCCGGGGGGCAGTTCGTCGATGGCCGACACATCCAGATCGGCGTACTCGGACATCGCCAGGGTGCGCGGAATCGGCGTGGCCGTCATCACCAGCTGATGCGGCACGCTGTTGCCGCCCGCCCCCTTGTCACGCAGCGCCAGCCGTTGATGCACGCCGAAGCGGTGCTGCTCATCGACAATGGCCAGCGCCAGGTCCTGGAACACCACGGCGTCCTGCATCAACGCATGCGTTCCCACCACCACCTGTGCCTGCCCGTTGGCCACCTGCTCCAGCACCTTGGCCCGCGCCTTGCCGGTCACTTTGCCGGCCAGCCAGGCGACCTGCACGCCCAGCGGCTCCAGCCAACCCCGCAGGTTGTTGAGATGCTGCTCGGCCAGCAGTTCGGTCGGCGCAGCCAGCGCCACCTGTTTGCCCTGCTCCACCGCCAGCATCGCCGCCAGCGCCGCCACTACGGTCTTGCCCGACCCCACATCGCCCTGCACCAGCCGCAGCATGGGGCTGGGCCGCGCCAAGTCTTCGCGGATCTGGGTGAAAACCCGCTGCTGAGCGCCGGTAAGAGCAAACGGCAGCTGCTTCAACAGCGCCTTGGCCAACCGGCCGGGGCCGGCCAGCGGGGGGGCGTGATGCGCCTGCAGTGCGATGCGCTGGCGACGCAGGCTGAGGTGGTGCGCCAGCAGCTCTTCCATCGCCAAGCGCCGCTGCGCCGGGTGGATGCCGCTGGCGAGCGCGGACAGGTCCGCATCCTGCGGTGGGCGATGCACGGTCAGCAGTGCACTGCGCAGTGACGGCAACCCCAGCCCCTCCAACCAGCCAAGGGGCAGCAGTTCCAGCGTGGACTCTTCGGGCAGGCGATCGAGCGCCTGGCTGATCAGCTTGCGCATCGTCGCCGGCCCGACCCCTTCCACCGTGGGATACACCGGATCCAGCCGATCACCCAGCGCCGGATCTTCGTTGCGGCCCAACACCTGGTAGCTGGGATGCACGATCTCCAGCCCCACCTGACCCGGCTTGGGCGTACCAAAGCAGCGCAGCCGGTTGCCGACCGCGAACTGCGCGACCTGCTGCTGGCGGAAATGAAAAAAGCGCAGCACCAACGTGCCGCGCCCTTCGTCTTCGATGGCGACCTTCAGCATCGGCCGATAGCGCATGCCCCGCTCCACCGCAGCGACCCGGCCTTCTACCTGAGCCGGCACACCGGCACGCAGGTCTTCGATCAGGGTCAGCCGGGTACGGTCCTCGTAGCGCAGCGGCAAGTGCAGCCACAGGTCCTGCAGCGTGCCCAGTCCGCGCGCCTGCAGCTTGCCGGCCACGGCTGGACCGACACCGGCAAGCATCGCCAGCGAAGCCTCACCGGCGGGCGCCAGTGCCGGGGTGGCGACGGCCTTGCGTGCCACGCCGGTTTCAGCCGATGACCATCACCGCATCGACTTCGAAGTTGGCGCCCTTCGGCAGTCCGGACACTTCGATGGTCGAACGCGCCGGGAACGGCGCCTTGAAATAGTCCTGCATCACGGCATTGACCTTGGCGAACTCGGCCAGGTCGGTCAGGTACAGACCCAGACGGACGATCTGGTCCAGCGAGCCACCGGCCTCTTCGGCGACGGCCTTGAGGTTGTCGAATGCGCGACGCGCCTGCGCTTCCACGTCACCCACGCCGACGATGTCGCCGGTGGCGGGATCCAGCGGGATCTGGCCGGAGAAGTACACGGTGTTGCCTGCGCGCACGGCCTGCGAGTAAGGACCGATGGCGGCCGGGGCCTTTTCAGTGTTGATGATCTGGCGGGTCATGCGAGTACTCCGGTAACAGGAAAAACAGAGCGCTCATTGTACCGGGCACGGCTCGGATATCGATGGCCGGAACAGGCCGCGCTGCGCGCTTGCCGGGCATGGCCCGGCGCTACGCTGCAGCCCGCGACCTATTGGCGGCGGACCGATTGCACCACCGACAGCCGGCGCAGGCGGCGCATCACTTCGGCCAGGTGGTTGCGGTCACGGACCTGCACGTTGAAGGCCAACACCGCAGCATTGAAATCGCGATCCAGGTAGTCGACGCGCTCGATGTTGGACTGGCTCTGTGCGATCGCGGCTGCCAGCTGTGCCAGCACGCCGGTTCCGTTTTCGACCTCGACCACCAGCGAGGTGTCGTAGTCGCCGGACACCGACGAATCCCAGCCGATCGGCACCCAGCGCTCCGGCGACTTGCGCAGCTCGGCCAGGTTCGGGCAGTCCATGCGGTGCACCACGATGCCCTTGCCGGCGGTGTGGTACCCCATGATCTCATCGCCGGGAATCGGCTGGCAGCAGTTGGCGAACGTCACCACGCCGCGCTCGCTGCCATTGATCAGGATCTTTTCCTGCGAATGATGGCGGGCACCACCGCGCAGCTCGGCATAGGCCATCAGCGCCTGCGCCGCCTGGTTCGGCATCCAGTTGCCCAGTGCGACTTCGGCCAGCAAGGCTTCCAGACGCGGGAACCGGTGCTCGGCGAGGAACGCATCGAGGCGCCCCTTCGGCAACCGCTCCAACGAAGAGTCCATGGCTTCCAGCGCGCGATCCAGCATGCGATGGCCCAGCTGCACGGCATCTTCGTGCTCCAGCTGTTTCAGCTGGTGGCGGATGGCAGTCCGCGCCTTGCTGGTCACCACGAACTCCAGCCACTGCGGTTTCGGCGTGGCCGAGCGGGCGGTGATAATTTCCACTGTCTGGCCACTGACCAGCTTGGTCCGCAGCGGCACCAGTTTCTTGTCCACCCGCGAGGCGACGGCCGTATTGCCGACGTCGGTATGCACGCCGTAGGCGAAATCCAGCGCGGTGGCGTTGCGCGGCAGCGCCATGATCTTGCCCTTCGGCGTGAACAGATAGACCTCGTCAGGGAACAGGTCGACTTTCACGTTGTCGAGGAATTCCAGCGAACTGCCCGCGGCGCGCTGCGAGTCGATCAGCTCGACGATCCACGCATGCGCACGGCTCTGTGCACTGTTGGGCGTGTCGCCGCCGAACTTGTAGGTCCAGTGCGCCGCCACGCCGCGCTCGGCGATCAGGTCCATTTCCTCGGTGCGGATCTGCACCTCGATCGGCGACCCGTACGGCCCGAACAGCACCGTATGCAGCGACTGGTAGCCGTTCGCCTTGGGGATCGCGATGAAATCGCGGAAGCGCCCGTCGAGGGGCTTGAAGGCAGCGTGCACGGCGCCCAGCGCGTGGTACGCATTCGGCACGCTGCGCACCACCAGGCGGAAGCCGAAGACGTCCATGACCTGATCGAAGGATTTGTTCTCGTCGTGCATCTTGTTGTAGATGCTCCACGGGGTCTTGATCCGGCTGACCAGCCGATGCTCGAGCCCTTCCTTCGCCAGCCGCTGGCTGAGCTGCACTTCCACCTGCGCCATCGCCTCGCGGCGCACCACTGGCTGGCTGCGGATGTGTTTCTCCAGGATCGCGTGGCGCCAGGGGTACAACGCCTTGAAACCCAGGTTCTGCAGTTCGCTCTTGACCAGGCTCATGCCCAGCCGCTGAGCGATGGGCGCGTAGATCTCCAGCGTCTCGCGGGCGATGCGGCCACGCGCCTCGCTGCTCTGCGCACCCAGGGTACGCATGTTGTGCAGGCGGTCGGCCAGCTTGATCATGATCACGCGCAGATCGCGCGACATCGCCAGCAGCATCTTGCGGAAGCTTTCGGCCGCCGCTTCCTGGCGGTCGCGGAACTTCAGCTTGTCCAGCTTGGTGACCCCGTCCACCAGCTCGGCGACGGGCTCGCCAAACTCTGCGGCCAGCTCTTCCCGGGTCAGCGGCGTATCTTCAATGGTGTCGTGCAGGATCGCCGCGATCAGCGCTTCCATGTCCAGGCCCAGCTCGGCCAGCACCTGCGCCACCGCCACCGGATGGGTGATGTAGGGTTCGCCGGACTTGCGGGTCTGCCCCGCATGCGCAGCGGCGCCGACCTCCCAGGCGCGACGCAGCAACGGCAGCTGCTCCGGCGGCAGGTAACGCGCAGCGCGCTCAAGCTGAAGGACATAGTCGGGTACGTCCGCGCGCGGGGGCGCGGCTACCTTGGCAGTGGGGCCTGGGTTCATGGCCGAAGCCTATGCCAGCGTCGCGTTTTCAGCAAATCCTGAATGCGAAACAGCCCGCTTGCGGCGGGCTGTTTCGTGTCTGACCTGAAGCGGCGGATGCCGCTCAGTCGTCGTTCTTGGACATGTCTTCGTCGGCAACCACTTCAGCGGCAGCCCATTCCAGCGCTTCACGCTCAGCACGCTCACGCTCGGACTTCTCGACTTCGTCGATCAGCGCGTTGTCGATCTTGCGGGCTGCGATCTCGCGCAGCGCCAACACGGTCGGCTTGTCTTCGGTTTCGCTGTTGTCCAGCGTGGCCGGCACGCCATTGGCGAGCTGGCGAGCGCGCTTGGACGCCATCATGACCAACTCGAAACGGTTGTTCACGACTTCCAGGCAATCTTCTACGGTAATGCGGGCCATACGGGCTCCCGGCGACCGTCAGGCCGCTCAGTCGAATGAGGGAAAGGGGACGGAGTGTAACCGCAGCGACTGGGCGAAATCAAGCCAGCCCCTGGATGATCCTTTTGCAATCAGTCAGTTGCGCCCGCATCCGCGGTCAACAGCGCCTGGATCAGGCCGCCATGACGCACCTTCTGTGCCTCCCGGCGCAGGCGGCTGGCGGTGAAAATGGCACACAACTCATTGACCGCGGTATCGAACACCTCGTTGACGATGACGTAGTCGAAGTCGTTGAAGTGCAGCATTTCCTCGCGCGCCGCTGACAGCCGCTGGGTGATCACCGCCTCGCTGTCCTGCCCCCGCTTGCGCATGCGGTCCTGCAGTGCCTGCTTCGACGGCGGCAGGATGAACACGGTGACCGTGCCCGGCACCAGCTGGCGCACCTGCTGTGCACCCTGCCAGTCGATCTCCAGCAGCACATCCTGGCCAGCCGCCAGCTGCGGCTCCACCGACTGCCGGGCCGTGCCCTTCCAGTCCCCATGCACCCAGGCATGTTCGAAGAAATCGCCATCGGCGATCATCTCTTCGAACCGCTCTGCACTGACGAAATGGTAGTGCTCGCCATTGATCTCGCCCGGCCGTGCAGCGCGAGAAGTGAAGGAAATGGACAGCGCGATCTGCGGATCACGTGCCAGGGTGGCGTTGACGATGCTGCTCTTGCCGGCACCGGAAGGCGCCGCCACGATGTACAGCGTGCCGCGCGCAGGCGTGGCCGACGGAAGGATCGACGGGCTACTCATTCGATGTTCTGCACCTGTTCGCGGATCTGGTCGATCAGCACTTTCAGTTCCACCGCCGCGTTGCTGGTGCGGCTGTCGACGGACTTGGAGCCGAGCGTATTGGCTTCACGGTTGAACTCCTGCAACAGGAAGTCGAGGCGACGGCCCACCGGCTCGCGCTGCTTCAGCACGCGGCGGATCTCCACGATATGGCTGGACAGGCGGTCCAGTTCCTCGTCCACGTCCAGCTTCTGCAACCACATCACCAGCTCCTGCTCGGCACGGCCGGGATCGACCGGATGCGGCAGGTCGGCCAGGCGCGCGGCCAGCTTGGCACGCTGCCCTTCACGGATGGCCGGGATCAGGGTGCGGACCTCGGCGGCGATGCGGTCGATGGCGTCCACGCGCTCGCTGATCGCGGTGGACAGCGTGTCACCCTCGCGTTCGCGGGCAGCGACGAAGCCATCCAGCACGTGATCCAGCAGGGACAGCGCCTCGGCTTGCAACACGGCGGCATCGGCGGCTTCGCCCTGCAGCACGCCTGGCAGCTGCAGCAGCTCGGTGAAGTTGACCTGCAGGTTCGGGAAATCCGAGGTAAGCCGGTGCGCGAGCTGGCCCAGCTGGCCCAGCAGCACATCGTTGACCTGCAGGCTGGCGGACGCCTCCGGCGTGCGCAGCCGCATGACCAGGTCCAGCTTGCCACGGCTCAGGCGGGCGGCAATCCGCTCGCGCAGCTGCGGTTCCAGCGCGCGCAGCTCTTCCGGCAGGCGGGTACCGACTTCAAGGAAGCGGTGGTTCACCGAACGCAGCTCGCAGCCCAGCGTGCCCCACTCGGTGGCGCGCTCGCCGCCAGCGTAGGCGGTCATGCTTCGGATCATGGGATTTCCAGATGCTTGCAAAGAGGGAATGGTACCCTAGCGGCTTCTTTCGAGCCTCCCTGCCTGCCCCGATCAGGGTGCGGGCGTGGACGCGTTCTTCCCGCTCCAACGGTACCCCGCCATGTCCAATACCCGCCCCAGTGGCCGCCAGCCCGACCAGATGCGCACTGTCACCCTGCAGCGCGGCTTCACCCGCCATGCCGAAGGTTCGGTGCTGGTGTGCTTCGGCGAAACCCGCGTGCTGTGCACCGCCACGGTGGAGAACCGCGTACCGGGCTTCCTGCGCGGAAAGGGCGAAGGCTGGGTCACCGCCGAATACGGCATGCTGCCGCGCGCCACCCACACCCGCAGCGACCGTGAAGCGGCGCGTGGCAAGCAGGGCGGCCGCACGCTGGAAATCCAGCGCCTGATCGGCCGCAGCCTGCGCGCCTGCGTGGACCGCAATGCACTGGGGGAACGCACCATCACCCTGGATTGCGACGTGCTGCAGGCCGACGGCGGCACCCGCACCGCGGCCATCACCGGCGCTTACGTCGCCCTGGCCGACGCGGTGAACCTGCTGATGAAGCGCGGCGACATCAAGCGCAACCCGATCATCGGTGCCGTCGCAGCGGTGTCGGTCGGCGTCTACCGCGGCACCCCGGTGCTGGACCTGGACTACGCCGAAGACAGCGATTGCGACACCGACATGAACGTGGTGATGAACGATGGCGGCGGCTTCATCGAGCTGCAGGGCACGGCCGAAGGCCACGCCTTCCGCCGCGACGAGCTGGACGCGCTGCTGGCGCTGGCCGACAAGGGCGTGGGCGAACTGCTCGCCGCCCAGCAGGCGGCGCTGTCGGCATGAAGCGTCGGCTGGCCCTGACCACCTACCTGGTCGATGACTACGACCGCGCCATCGCCTGGTTCACCAGCGCGCTGGGCTTCCAGCTGCAGCAGGACATCGACCAGGGCGCCGGCAAGCGCTGGGTGGTGGTGGCGCCAGCCGCCGACGGCGGGGCCGGCCTGCTGCTGGCCCGCGCCAGCAGTGACGTGCAGGCCTCGCGCATCGGCGACCAGGCCGGTGGCCGCGTTGCCTTCTTCCTGGAAACCGATGATTTCGCACGCGACCATGCCGCGATGCGTGCGGCGGGCGTCGAGTTCCTTGAAGCGCCGCGGCAGGAGTCCTACGCCACGGTCGCCGTATTCCGCGACCTGTACGGCAACACCTGGGATCTGCTGGAGCTGCGCGCATGAAGGACGCCGTGAACGGGCGCCTGGTACTGGCCAGCCACAATGCCGGCAAGTTGAAGGAAATGCAGGCGATGCTGGCCGACCTGCCACTGCAGATCGTCTCGGCAGCCGCAGCGGGCGTAGGCGATGTGCCGGAAACCGGCCTGACGTTCGTCGAGAACGCGCTGATCAAGGCGCGCGCCGCCTGCCAGGCCAGTGGCATGCCGGCGCTGGCCGATGATTCGGGCCTGATCGTTGATGCCTTGGGCGGTGCCCCTGGCCTGTACAGCGCACGCTACGCCGGTAGCCCGACTGACGATGCTGCCAACAACGCCAAGCTGCTGGCCGACCTGCGTGACGTGCCGGCCAGCCAGCGCACCGCGCGGTTCTTCGCGGTGATCGTGCTGCTGCGCCATGCCACCGACCCGCAGCCGCTGATCTGCGAAGGCCGCTGGGAAGGGCTGATCCTGGACGCGCCGCGCGGCAGCAACGGCTTCGGTTACAACCCGGTGTTCCTGGACCCCCGCCACGGCCTGACCGCAGCGGAAATGGAGCCGGCGCTGAAGAACACCCTCAGCCACCGCGCGCTGGCGCTGCAGCAACTGAAGCAGCGACTGTCTTCGATCGTCCTGTAAGCGAAGCGCCCATGCCTGCCCCGATGCTGCCTGCCCTGATTCCGCCGCCGCTGTCGCTGTATGTGCACCTGCCCTGGTGTGTGCGCAAATGCCCGTACTGCGATTTCAACTCGCACCAGGCCAAAGGCGCGCTGCCCTTCGATGCCTATATCGATGCATTGATCCGCGACCTCGACCAGGACCTGCCGCTGGTGTGGGGCCGCGTGGTGCACAGCGTTTTCTTCGGCGGCGGCACGCCCAGCCTGTTCCCCGCCGAAGCGATCGACCGGTTCCTGCAGCAGGCCTCGGCGCGCCTGCGCTTTGCCCCCAACGCCGAAATCACCCTGGAAACCAATCCCGGCACCGCCGAGCACGGGCGTTTCGATGGTTACCGCGCGGCCGGCGTGAACCGCCTCAGCTTCGGCATCCAGACCTTCGACGATGACGCGCTGAAGCGGCTCGGGCGTATCCACGACAGTGCCGAGGCCGAGCGCGCGGTGAAGATGGCGCAGGACGCCGGCTTCGACAACCTCAACATCGACCTGATGTACGCGCTGCCCGGTCAGACCCTGGCCGGCGCGGAGCATGATCTGCACCGTGCCTTCGCCCTGCAGCCGGCGCACATGTCGCACTACCAGCTGACGCTGGAACCGAACACCGTGTTCTTCGCCCGCCCGCCGCAGGGCATCCCGGACGAAGACAGCGCCTGGGACATGCAGGAGCACTGCCAGTCCCTGCTGGCACAGGCCGGCTTCGAGCAGTACGAAGTGAGTGCGTATGCGCGACCTGGCCGACAGAGCGCACACAACCTGAACTACTGGCGGTTTGGCGATTACCTGGGCATCGGTGCCGGCGCGCACGGCAAGATCAGCTCCGGCGCGGAACAGCAGGTGCTGCGTCGCTGGAAACCCAAGCATCCGCAGACCTTCATGGAGACCGCCGGCAGCGCAGCGGGGATCGGCGGCGACGATGTCATCGCCGCCGCCCGCCTGCCGTTCGAGTACATGTTGAACCTGCTGCGTCTGCATGAGGGATTCACCCTGCGTGATTTCGAATCGCGCACCGGGCTGTCGCGCAGCGCGCTCGACGGTCCGCTGCAGCAGGCCGTGCAGCGCGGCTGGCTGGAGACCGTGGACCCGGCAGCGGGCGAGGACGGGGGCACCTGCGCGGACGACGCCTGCGCCGATCACCACGATCACCGCCCTGCCGACGCCCTGCTGCGCCCGACCGAACTGGGCCGCCGCTTCACCAATGACGTGGTGGAGCTGTTCCTGGGCGAGTAGCGCCGCACCGGCCGACAGGGTAGATTCCGAGCCCGACCAGGGGAAAACGGACGTCCACCATCATGTCAGCCTCGCCGCCGCCGATGCCCGGGGACGCCGCGCGCTTTGCCGCGGTCGACGCACCTCCACGCGTGCGTCGGCTGCTCGGCGCGTTGTTGGGTCTTGCCCGGCAGTCCCTGACCGCACCGCTGACCCTGACCGTGGTGGAGCTGGAGCGTGAACTGCTGCGGGATGCAGAACGCGCCCGCAATGGCCAGGTGCAGGCCGACCTGCTCGCCCAGGCACGGCAGATCCACCCTTTCTCCGAGGGCTTCAGCCAGCGTTTCCTGGAGCAGCTGGCCCAAGCATTCGCCGCCCTCTTCGCGCCGCCGGGCGAAGCACCCGCACGGGTCGAACCCGTGCGTGCGGCCGTGCCCACGCTGACCTTGGTCAATGACGTCGATATCGATCGCGACATCGTGCTGGTGGACATCATGCGCCGCGAACTGCAGCGCTCGGCCAATGCCCTGCAGCTGCTGGGCCAGCGCATGGCGGTGCTGGCAGCCGCGCCCGCAGTGGACGCCGAGCACGTGCCGCTGGGACCGTCGACGCTGTGCGCCATCGTGCGCAGACTGGGCGACGAAGGCGGGCTGGAGCTGGATGCGCAGCTGGCCCTGTACCGCAGTTTCGAACGTCAGGTACTGGAGCGTCTGGGCGAACTCCTGGAACGCGCCAACGTGCTGCTCGGCCACGAAGGCGTGCTGCCTGGCCTGGTGTACACGCCCTACCTGGCCCGCTCCGCGGCGACCCGGCGCATCGTGACCCAGCCGGGCCGCACTGCCGGCGCGGCAGCAGCGGCACGACCGCGCGCCACGCCGGTGACCTCATGGAACGGCGCCAACAGCAGTGCCACCCGCTCATGGTCGGCCATGATGCACGACACGCTGGGTGGCATGGCCGGCCCCGAGCCGCTTGTGCCCGCACCCGCTTCCGGGGTGCCCTCGGCGTCCGCCGCCAGTGCGGCGACTCCCCCCCCCTTGCCTTCGCCGTCGGTGGATCTGGCCTCGCCCGCGATGAGCGCCCTGCATCAACTGCTTGCCGGCGCACGCGGCGCGATTGCGCCGCCGGGTGATGCCGGCAACGCCGGTCACCCCGGTCACGCAGCCGACGTGGGCAGCGCGGGTCTCGCAACACAGGCGGCGGCACCCGGGAGCGCGGCAAGCGCGCCCACGCAGGCGCGCCCGGTGGCCACGGCCGTGCCCAGCGCGACCGTCGATGCCGTCCTGATGCAGCTGCAGACCCGCATCGCCCATGGTGCGGCCTCGCACAGCATGGCCGACCTGCAGGCCGCCCTGCTGTCGCAGCTGCGCGCCGAACACGGGGACGACGCCGCGCTGACCGTGAAGGATGGTGACACCCTGGACCTGCTGGGCCTGCTGTTCCAGCAGATCCGCCACGAGCAACGGCCACAGTCGACCACCAATGACCTGGTGGGTCGCCTGCAGGTCCCGTTGGCGCGCGCGGCACTGGCCGATCCTGGCTTCTTCGTGCGCGACGAGCATCCCGCGCGCGAGCTGCTGAACACCATCGCCGAACTGAGCGCGAGTGGACTGCAGGCCGACGATCTCGATCCGCAGCTGGTGCAGAAGATCGAACGCACCGTGGAGACGGTGGTCGAGCAGTACCACGACGACCCGGAGGTGTTCGCTGCGGCCAACGACGAAGTGCAGCAGCACCTGCGCGCGGCCGCGCACAAGGCCGAGCTGGCCGAGCGGCGCCATGTGGAAGCGGCGCGCGGCAAGGAGCGGCTTGAGGTCGCACGCCAACAGGCCACCGCATTGATCGAGCACTGCTGCGCGCAGCACCAGCCGCCGCGCTTCGTGCAGACGCTGCTGCGCCAGGCATGGGCCGATGTGCTCACCTTGACCCAACTGCGTCATGGCGAAGACTCCGCACTGTGGGAGCAGCGGTTGCAGCAGACCACGCGCATCGCGGACATCACGTCCCAGGCACCGGGGGGCGAACACGCCGCCGATGACCTGCTGTGTGCGGAGCTGGAAGCCGCAGTGCTGCAGATCGGCTGCCATCAGGACGAGGCGCATGCGATCGCCCGGCGACTGTCCACGCCGGGCGGCGAAGATGACAGCAGCTCGCGCACCGAACTGACAGCGCGCCTGAAGGCGCGCACCCGGCTGGGCGAGCAGGCCAATGGCCACGACACACGGCGTCTGGCGCCGCTTGCGCGCAGCGCTCTGGAAGAAGACTGCTACCGCCAACTGCGCACCCTGCCCTTCGGCACGTGGTTCGAGTTCGTGATCAACCAGCAAGGCGACCTGCACCGGCAGCGCCTGTCCTGGTACAGCCTGGTGACCGAGCATGCGCTGTTCGTCAATCCACGCGGCCAGAAGGTCGCCGAGTACACCCTGGATACCCTGGCGCGGCTGATGGCGCTGGAGCAGGCGCGGATCGTGACGGAAGACAACGGCCGCCTGATCGACCGTGCCTGGCAGGCCACGCTGCGTACGCTGCGCACGCTTGCAGGCAACCGCTTGGGAGACCCCGCATGAACGGCGTCGAAGACACTCCGGACACCCGCCGCGCGCCCCGGCGCAATGTCGCCGACCTGGTGCCGGTGACCGACAGCATGACCGAGCGGGTGATCGGCCGCCTGGGCAACGTCTCGGAAACCGGCATGCTGATGCTGGCCTCGGTGCCGCTGCGCGAGGATGCCCTCTACCAGTTGCAGTTCACCCTGCCGCTCAGTGACGGACATCGTGCGCCGATCGATGTGGGTGTTCATCTGCTCTGGGCCGATCCCGCGCACGTGGCTGGCCAGACGTGGGCGGGCTTCCGCTTCATCACCCTGGGGCGTGAACACCGCGACCTGCTGCGCAGCTGGATCGGTCAACAGCCCGACTGACGCCGTCCTGCCCGGGGTTTGCGCGGTGCCGGGCATTCCCCATCACGCCCAGCGCCGGTTCCGGCACAGCAGCCAGGCAGCGCTTGCGGCACAATCGTGGATTGTTTTCCAACGAGTTACCGCGATGATCCAGCATGACCCCGGCGTCCTCTATCCCGACCACCTGGCTGTGCTCTGCCAACGTGCAGAGACCGCCTTGGCCCGCGGCGGTTTCGATCATCTGGTGATTCCCAGTGGCACCCTGCACTACCAGGTGTTCGACGATCGCGATTACCCGTATGCCGTCAATCCACAGTTCAAGGCGTGGTTGCCGCTGACACGCGTGCCGAACAGCTGGTTGGTGTTCACGCCGGGCGAGCGTCCCAAGGTGATTTTCCACCAGCCTTTCGACTACTGGCATGTGGTGCCGGATGCACCGAGCGGCTGGTGGGCAGGCCACTTCGACATCCACATCATCCGTACGCCGGAAGAGGCGCTGGCGCTGCTGCCCAAGGACCGTGCGCGCTGCGCCGTGCTGGGCGAACCGCAGAGTGCGCTGGGTGACTGGGCGCCGAACAATCCGGCGGGCGTCGTCAACTATCTGGACTACCACCGCGCGTACAAGACGCCGTATGAGATCGCCCTGATGCGTCAGGCGCAGGTATCGGGCGTGCGCGGCCATCGTGCGGCAGAAGCGGCTTTCCGCGGGGGGGCCGACGAGTTCTCCATCCACATGGCGTACTGCGCCGCCGTCGGCCAGGATGCCAACGAGTTGCCCTACGGCAACATCGTGGCGCTGAACGAACACGCCGCGGTCCTGCACTACACCGAACTGGGCCGGCAGGCGCCGCAGCCGCTGCGCAGCTTCCTGATCGATGCAGGCGCGAGCGCGCACGGTTACGCCAGTGACATCACCCGCACCTACGCCATGCACGGCCACGATGAGTTCGCCGCGATGATCGCCGCCGTGGACGCAGCGCAGCAGCAGATGTGCGCGTCGGTGCGCGCAGGTGTGGACTACAAGCAGTTGCACGTGGACGCGCATCTTTCCTTGATGGGCGTCCTCAAGGATTTCGGCGTCATCACCGTGTCGCCGCAGACGGCCGTGGAGACCGGCGTCAGCGCCGCGTTCTTCCCGCATGGCTTGGGCCACCTGATCGGGCTGCAGGTGCACGACGTCGCGGGCTTCGCGGCGGGCGAAGACGGTGGCCGCATCGAACGCCCCGCCGGCCATCCCTACCTGCGCATGACACGCGTACTGGAGCCGGACATGGTCGTCACCATCGAGCCGGGCCTGTACTTCATCGACATGCTGCTGGACGAAGTGAAGCAGGCCGGTCATGGCGCCAGCATCGACTGGAACCGGGTGGATTTCTTCCGTCCGTACGGCGGCATCCGCATCGAAGACGAAGTGCTGTGCACGACCGGCGAAGCCGATAACCTGACCCGTCCGGAGTTCGCGGCGGCAGCGAACGGGTAGACCCCCTCGCGGCGGGCTGGGGTGCATCTGGGGTGGGGCCGGGCGGTGGGGCTGGGCGGGGGACGGCAAAAGCCGCTCCTGCGTGCCTCGTTTCGCGCCATCCATGGCGGGGTCCACGTCATCGCATTCGCGCTGCCGCTCCCACGCTTTGCTGCGCAAACCGTGGGCCCCGTCTCACCAGCACCCACACCCCGCCGCTTCGCGGCCGCCCCTGACTCAGGGGCTCCCTCCACCAGACGGGTCAACGAGGTCCGCGGTAGCGCCGACCCGTGGTCGGCGAGCGCAGCGGGCCGTTGGCGGAAACGTTCCGCCGACCATGGGTCGGCGCTACCGATGTCGGCATGCCCGACGTGTCCATGGCCGCCACGGACCTGTCGAAGGTGGGGCGGGGTGGGTTGGCGGGGGCGTTGAGTGCCATGGATGGCACGAAACGAGGCACGCATGGATGCAGCTTTTGCCGTCCCCCGCCACCCCACCTCGCCCCGCCTACACGCAGCCCAGCAGCCTTTGACGTTGCCTTTGCTGTGGCTGTGGCTTCAAAGCGAGCGCCGGGCGCAACCCCGGCAACCCCCTCATCCCTGCATGAACGCTTCGATCTCGTCCGCGCTGCGTGCCAGACCCTCGGTCAGCACCCGGTGCCCGTTGTCCGTGATCAACACATCATCCTCGGTCCGGATGCCAATGCCGCGCCAGCGCGCGTCCACGCTCGTATCGTCCGCGCTCACATACAGCCCCGGCTCGATGGTGAACACCATGCCCGGCTCCAACAGGCGGGACTCGCCAGCCAAGCGGTAATCGCCGACATCGTGCACGTCCAGGCCGATCCAATGACCGGTCTTGTGCCGATAGAAGCGCTTGTAATGCGCCTCGGCGATGTTGGCCTCCAGCGTTCCCTTCAACAGCCCGAGCCGCAGCAGGCCCTCGGTCAGCACGGTGACCGCTGCCAGATGGCCCGCCTCATACGCCACACCCGGCCGTGCCTGCGCCAACGCCGCAGCCTGGGCCGCACCGACCAGGTCATGCAGCGCCCGCTGCTCGGCACTGAAGCGTCCATTGACCGGAAACGTACGGGTGATGTCGCTGGCGTAGTTGCGATACTCCGCACCTGCATCGATCAGGACCAGATCGCCATCGCGTGAGCGCGCGTTGTTGTCGCGGTAATGCAGGATGCAGGCATTGTGACCGGCCCCGACGATACTGGAATACGCGGGGCAGGCATCGTGGGCGCGGAACACGCGCTCCACCTCGGCCTGCAGTTCGTACTCATGGATACCAGGCCGCGCGACACGCATCGCAGCCTGGTGCGCCTGCACGCTGATCCGCGCTGCTTCGTCCATCACCGCCACTTCCGCCGCCGATTTGAACAGGCGCTGTTCGTGCAGCAGATGGCCCAGTTCGAGGAACTCGTGCGGCGGTTGCGCACCGTGCCGCACCTGCGATCGCACGCGGTTGACCCAGCCGATCAGCTTGAGGTCGAACTCCGCATCGCGGCCAAAGTGGTAGTAGACGCGCGAACGCCCTTCCAGCAGGCCGGGCAGGATGTCGTCCAGATCGTCGATCGGGAACGCATCGTCCATGCCGAAATCCGCCACGGCGCCCTCCTGGCCGGCCCGCGCGCCGTCCCATGCCTCCCGTTCGGCATCGCGCTCGCGGCAGAACAGGATCACTTCCCCATGGCGGCGGCCGGGCACCAGGACCAGCACGGCATCCGGCTCCGGGAAGCCACTGAGGTACCAGAAATCCGAGTCCTGCCGGTACGGGTAATGCGTATCCAGGCTGCGGACTTTCTCCGACGCTGCCGGCAGTACCAGGATCGCATCGTCGCCCGCCATCTCCATCAACTGGCGACGGCGGCGCCTGTATTCGGCGGCACCGATGCCGGTGCGCTGACGGAGGTCCGCGCGCGCCCCGCCCATCAGTTCAGGCGCTGGCGATGGCGTGCAGCCATCACGCAGTCCCCGTGCAGCAGCAGCACCGCGATGCGGATGAACTCCTCGATTTCCGCGAGGGCTTCCTCGTCGTCCTCGGCGTCACTATCAAAATCCTCGCTCGACGCCTGGGCCAGCTTGGCCAGATCGTTGAGCGCTTCTTCGCCTTCTTCGGACAACGGCGGCCGGCTATGGCCCGAGCCCAGCCCGAATCCGCCAAGGAAGGCGCGCGCCCATCCAAACAGGGCATCGACCTGGTCGTTGGTCGCCGTGCTGTCGGTCAGCAGCAGCTCGAAGCCGAAATCGCGGTCTTCCAGCTGCTTCACCGACGCCTCCAGCAATTGCGCCAGCGCACTCCCTTCGGCCACGGAAGGCAGCGCATCGTCCGCCAGCACGCGGGCCGGCCAGTCATTTCCCGGCGCACCGCCGGCAGCCAGCCAGCCACACAGGCCGCCATGCAGTTCGGCGGGGGTCGCGCCAAGGCCCAGCGTGGCACTGGCACGGAAGACGTCGTCGACGGAAGGAAGTTCGGTCATCTGCAAGCTCATCTCGGTAAGGGGGCGACCTGCGCGTTACCGCTCGTGTCGCCGATGGGCTAGTTTAGAACGGGACGCGTCACCTCGCAGCCTATCTGCGCCGACGCTTGACCGTGGTCAAACCCCCTGAGACTCTTGCGCCCATGGACCATCCCAGCCCCTTCGACCAGTTGCAGGCCTTCGCCGCCCGGGTGGAGGCGCTGCTTGAGCGCAACCAGCGCCTTGCCGAGGAGAACCGCAGCCTGCGCCACCAGCAGGAACAGCTGGCCACCGAGCGCTCCACCCTGCTGGCCAAGAACGAACAGGCCCGCTCGCGCGTGGAAGCGATGATCACCCGGCTCAAATCCCTGGAGCAGCACACATGAGCGGCGCAGAACCGGTCAACGTCCGCATCCTGGACCGTGATTACACCGTGGGGGTCGGCGCAGAAGAGCGCGACAGCCTGATGGCCGCCTCGCGCCTTCTGGATGCGAAGATGCGCGAAATCCGGGGCAGCAACCGGATGGTCGGCGTAGATCGCGTGGCCGTACTGGCAGCCCTCAACCTGGCCCACGAACTGCAGCAGCTGCGCGACGAGAATGCCCGCCAGGCCGTTGCCCTGCAGCAGACCCTGTCCGACCTCAACCGCCGCCTCGACCGCGCGATCGACCAGTAAAAAAGGGGACGGAGGGGATCAAGGCGTTTTTGACACTGCGTATCGCGCCTTGATCGCCTGCGTCCCCCTTTTCCCGTTTCTGAATTGGTACGCACTGTTGCCGACGAACGGACTACCCCTCCGCAGTGGGCTCGCTATACTGTTGGTGCGTTCTCTGCGGTACACGACGGCATGTGCAAACATTCGCCTTGTCCCTTAAGAACGACACCGGGAGCGCGACGGAGCCGGGAGTGCAGGTCCGCCTTGTAGCGGGAAGCCCGATGGCCCCCCAGCGTTCCCACTTGAGCCCCTGGGTTCAAGGTCGTTTCGCATGCATCGTCATTGCGGAGAATGCAAGATTCGACAAAGGCGGCGTCTTCGGATGTCGCCTTTGTTTTTTCCAGCGCGGCACGCGGCACAATGGGGCGATTCCCTCACCGCCGAGCCGACGATGACCGATCCGCGCCAGGACCTGCGTGCCCTTCTGCGGCAGCGCCGTCGCGACCTGCCTGCTGCCGTCCGCATCGACGCGGCGGATCGCTTGGCCGAGCGCCTGTTCGCCCTGCCTTTTGCGCCCCGACACGGCCATGTCGCCGGTTACTGGGCGATGGATGGCGAGATCGCCCTGCATCGCTGGCAGGTGGGACTGCCCGAAGCAGTGACCTATTGCCTGCCCGTGCTGCAGGGTGACGTGCTGCGCTTCGCGCCGTGGCGTCCGGGTCAGCCGCTGCGGCAGAACCGCTTCGGCATACCCGAACCGGACCTTGCCGCGGCCGACACCCTGCAAGCCGCTGACATGGACCTGGTGGTCACGCCCTTGGTGGGCTTCGATGCCGGCGGTGGGCGCCTGGGCATGGGAGGCGGCTGGTATGATCGCAGCTTCGCCTTCCGGCACGATCGCCCCACTCCGCCGTGGTTGGTCGGCGCGGCCTTCGCCGTGCAGCAGGTCGATGCATTGCCGGTGGCGTCGTGGGACGTCCAGGTCGATGCCATCTGCACCGAGGCGACCACCCTTTTCACTTCCCCCGTGAACGCATGACTGCCCGCAAGCGCTACTGGCTGATGAAGTCCGAACCGGACGCCTTTTCCATCGACGACCTGCAGCGCGTCGGCACCGAGCCGTGGAATGGTGTACGCAACTACCAGGCGCGCAACTTCATGCGCGACGGCATGCACGTCGGCGACGGCATCCTGTTCTACCACTCCAATACCAAGGTGCCCGGCATCGTCGGGGTGGCCACCGTGGCAAGTGCCGCCTATCCCGACGACACCCAGTTCGATCCGACATCGGACTACCACGACCCGAAGAGCACCCGCGAAGAACCGCGCTGGATGCTGGTGGACGTGGCCTTCGAACGGAAGCTGGCCCGGGTGATCGCGCTGGACGAGATAAAGCAGCACACCGATGAACTCGGCGAGGGCTTCCCGCTTACCGCCAAAGGCAATCGCCTGTCTGTGTTCCCGGTGACGGCCGCGCAGTGGAAGCTGCTGTTGTCGCTGGAAAAGAAAGCCTGACGCCGCCCCGCCTGCTGCGACCTGTCCGCCTCCCTCCCGCCATTCCCCTCCTGAGATTCTCCGCATGTCCGAAGCCAAGCGCCTGGCCGCCGAAAAAGCCATCGAGTACGTTGAAGACGGCATGATCGTCGGCGTCGGCACCGGGTCCACCGTGGCCTATTTCATCGACGCACTGGGCCGTATCCAGCACCGTATCAAGGGCGCCGTGTCCAGTTCCGAGCAGAGCACCGCGCAGTTGCGGAAGCATGGCATCGAGGTGATGGAACTCAACCACACCGGCACGCTGTCGCTGTATGTGGATGGTGCCGACGAGTGCGATCCGGGCAAGTGCCTGATCAAGGGCGGTGGTGCCGCACTGACCCGCGAAAAGATCATCGCCGAGGCCAGCGAGCGCTTCATCTGCATCGTCGACCCGAGCAAGCAGGTGCCCGTGCTGGGCCGGTTCCCGCTGCCGGTGGAAGTCATCCCGATGGCGCGCAGCCTGGTCGCCCGGCAGATCCGCGACATGACCGGCGGGCAGCCGACGTGGCGCGAAGGCGTGGTGACCGACAACGGCAACCAGATCCTGGATATCCACCATCTGCAGATCACCGATCCGGAGAAGCTTGAGCGCGAGCTCAACCAGTTGCCGGGCGTGGTGTGCGTCGGCCTGTTCGCACGGCGCCGCGCCGACGTGGTGATCATTGGCGGCGAACCGCCCGTGGTGCTGTGAATCCTGCCCGCTCCCCCGAAAAGGTAAACACGATGTCAATCCGTACCCTGCTCCTGCTGCCCCTTCTTGCCTTGGCCGGCTGCGCCACCGGCGCGCCCCAGCACTGGGTGGAACTGGAAGGTGCCCGTTACCAGGTGGAGCTTGCGCAGAACGACGAGACGCGTGCGCGCGGCCTGATGTTCCGCGACAGCATGCCCGAGGACCACGGCATGCTGTTCATCCATGATCGCGAGGAACAGCAGGCGTACTGGATGAAGAACACCAAGCTGGGCCTGGACATCCTGTACTTCGACAGCGCGCGCAGGCTGGTCAGTCAGCAGCGCGATGTGCCGCCCTGCTCGGCGGGCGACATGTGCCCGCCGTACCCGAGCACCGGGCCCGCACGTTACGTGCTGGAGCTCAATGCGGGGCAGGCCGAAAAGATGAAACTCAAGGATGGCTCGGAACTGAAGTTCGGTCCCGGCATCCCGTAACCGCGGTTGCTGCGCGGCCTGATTTCACGCCGCGCAGCTTGAATACCGAGGGCGATGCCTCCAGTCTGTCTGCATGCAGGACTGGATGACATTGCCCGACTGGGATTCGCTGGCCGAACTCGATGACGAGTCGTTGCCCCTGTTGCCGACCGCCCTGCTGATCGCCCGCGATGAGTATCCTGGGCTGGATCCCGCACGCTACGACGCCACCCTGCAGGGCTATGTCGAGCACCTGCAGGCGGAGGTGGACACGATTACCGCCGCGCCGCTGAAGATGGCCGCCATCAACCGCCATCTGTTCGACGAGCTCGGCTTCAGCGGCGACCACGACGAGTACTACGACCCGCGCAACAGTTACCTCAACGAAGTGTTCGAACGTCGTCTGGGCAATCCCATTTCGCTCGCCCTGGTGCAGATGGAAGTCGCCCGCCGGCTGGGCATTACCCTGGATGGGATTTCGTTCCCAGGACACTTCCTGGTCCGCCTGCCGATGGACGAGGGGGTGCTGGTCATGGACCCCTTCAACGGTGGCCGGCCCCTCAGCGTGGAGGAGCTCCGCGAGCGCGCCAGTTCGCATCTGGGCGGCCAGCTGCCCGATGACCAGGTGCTGGCGCAGATACTGGATCCCGCCCCCAGCCGCGCGATCCTGATGCGCATGCTGCGCAACCTGCATGGCGTCTATGCCGAGAACCATCAGTGGGATCGCGCCGCCCGCAGTGCGGATCGCCTGCTCAAGCTCGCGCCGGACAGCGGTGACGCCCTGCGTGACCGCGGTTTGGCGTACCTGAAACTGGATTACCTGGCCGGTGCGCGTCGCGACCTCGGCCGCTACGTCCAGCGCAACCCGGACGCGGGCGACGCCCAGGCCTTGCGGGAGAAACTGGTCGACCTGGGCGGGCCGCGCACGCGGCTGCATTGACCGCCGCCAGGCTGGGCGTTCGGCGCAGCGTCTCGTCGGGGCTCAGTCGATCTCGACCATCTCGAAGTCATCCTTGCCGACGCCGCAGTCCGGGCAGGTCCAGTCCTCCGGCACGTCGTCCCACGCCGTTCCCGGGGCGATGCCCTCTTCGGGCAGGCCATCCACTTCGTGGTACAGGAAGCCGCAGACCACGCACATCCACGTGCGTGCCGCGTTCGGGCGACTCTCGCTCATCGCACGTTATCCTTAAAGATCACATTACCCTTCAAGATATGGCCTTGCCTCTGCATCCTGCGGCCATTGTCCCACTGCGGCCGCACAACCGGTAGCCATCCATGACCCGAGCCCCTGTGGCGCCTCGCGGCGTCTATCTGATCACCCCCGACGAAGCCGACACAGCGCGCCTGCTGGTTCGCGTCGCCCCGTTGCTGGCGGCGGGTGCGTGCTGGCTGCAGTACCGTAACAAGTCCGCCGATGCGGTGCTCCGCCACGAACAGGCCGCCGCCCTGCAGGCCCTGTGCGATGCGCATGGCGTGCCGCTGATCATCAACGATGACGCGGTGCTGGCCCAGCGCATCGGCGCTGCAGGCGTGCATATCGGCGAGGACGACGGCGACATTGCCGCCGCGCGCGCCCTGCTGGGCCCCCGGGCCATCATCGGCGCCTCCTGCTATGACGACCTGGGCCTGGCCGAACGTGCCGTGGCAGCGGGCGCCAGCTACATTGCCTTCGGCGCCTTCCATCCCAGCAGAAGCAAGCACACCACCCGTCGCGCACACCCTGACCTGCTGCGGCAAAGCGCCGCACTGGGTGTACCGCGGGTGGCGATCGGCGGGCTGACGCCGGACAATGTCGGTCCCGTCATCACCGCCGGCGCCGAGCTGGTGGCCGTGATCAGCAGCGTGTTCGAGGCCGACGATCCGGTCGCCAGCCTGCACGCCTACCTCGCATGTTTCCAGGATTCCCGCGCATGAACCACGATCAGTCCCACGCCCTGTTTACCCGCGCCCAGGCGCTGCTGCCCGGCGGCGTCAATTCGCCGGTGCGCGCGTTCAAGTCGGTCGGTGGCGAGCCGTTCTTCGTCGAGCGCGCTGATGGCGCTTATCTGTACGACGTCGATGGCAATCGCTACATAGACTACGTCGGCTCGTGGGGCCCGATGATCGTCGGCCACAACCACCCGGCAGTACGCCAGGCGGTGAAGAAGGCAGCCGACAGCGGCCTGTCGTTCGGCGCACCCTGTGCGGCCGAAGTCACCATGGCCGAGACCCTGACCCGGCTGGTGCCGTCGTGCGAGATGGTGCGCATGGTCAACTCCGGTACCGAAGCCACCCTGTCCGCGATCCGGCTGGCCCGCGGTGCGACCGGCCGCAGCCGCATCGTCAAGTTCGAAGGCTGCTACCACGGCCACGGCGATTCGTTCCTGGTGAAGGCCGGCAGCGGCATGCTGACCCTGGGCGTACCGACCTCACCGGGCGTCCCCGCCGGCCTGAGCGAGCTCACCCTGACCCTGCCTTACAACGACTTCGATGCCGCCACGGCGTTGTTTGAAACGCAGGGCGAGCACATTGCCGGCCTGATCATCGAGCCAGTGGTCGGCAACGCCAACTGCATCCTGCCGCGCGAGGGCTACCTGCAGCATCTGCGTGCGCTGTGCACGCGCTTTGGCACCGTGCTGATCTTCGATGAAGTGATGACCGGCTTCCGCGTGGCGCTGGGCGGCGCGCAGGCGCATTACGGCATCACGCCCGACCTGACCACCTTTGGCAAGATCATCGGCGGCGGCATGCCGGTGGGCGCTTACGGCGGCAAACGCGAACTGATGCAGCAGATTTCCCCGTCGGGCCCGATCTATCAGGCGGGCACGCTGAGCGGCAACCCGGTGGCGATGGCCGCCGGCCTGGCGATGCTGGAACTGGTGCAGCAACCGGGCTTCCATGCCGACCTGTCCGCCCGTGCCGCACGCCTGTGTGCCGGTCTGGAGCAGGCCGCAGCCGATTCTGGCGTACGCGTCACCACCACGCAGGTCGGCGGAATGTTCGGCCTGTTCTTCACCGATCAGAAGGTGGAGACCTACGCCCAGGCGATCGCCTGCGACATCCCCGCGTTCAACCGCTTCTTCCATGCGATGTTGGAGCAGGGCGTCTTCCTCGCCCCGTCTGCCTATGAGGCTGGCTTCCTGTCCAGCGCGCACGACGACGACGTGATCGACGCGACCCTCGCCGCCGCCCGCATCGCCTTCAACGCCTGAGCAGAAAAGGGGACGGAGGGGATTAAGTCGTATCTGGCCTGCAGTTGGGCCAGATACGACTTAATCCCCTCCGTCCCCTTTTTTTATCAGCCGAACGTCAGCTTGCCTTTCATCATGGCGAAGTGGCCGGGGAAGGAGCAGAAGAAGGTGTAGTCGCCGCCCTTGCGCAGGAGCGTGGTGGGGAAGCGGAGGGTGGTGCTCTGACCGCCGCCGATCACCTTGGTATGAGCGAGAACGCGCGCGTCGGCCTTTGGCACGTAGCTGTCGGCCAGGGTGCCGCGCATGCCGACCATCGCCACTGCCTGGTAATCCGCTGTACGGGTCAACACCCAGTTGTGCCCCATCGCCGTCGCAGCCAGCTTGCCGGTGTGGCGCAGGGTCAGGTTGACCTCGCTGCAATCGGCCGCCAGCTTGATCTCCCGGCTGCTGAAGGTCATCTGGTCGGTACTGTCGATGCTCACGGCACATACCCGCGCCATGGCGGCCGGCGCCATCAGCAGCGCCCCCATTCCTGCGATCCACACCCACGCACTGCGCATCCGTCTACTCCCGTTCTACCCAGCCTGCATTGTAGGAACTCCGGCATGACGGTGGCTGCGACAGGGGGTCGCACCGGCGCGCTGGAGTCAGGCATGCTGCTGTGATGAATCCGCTTATCGACGTGCTGCTGCTGGATGTGGACGGCGTGCTGCTGGACTACGACGGTGCGCGGCGAATACGCCATCTTGCCGAGGCCCTGTGTGTGCCTGCCCTCCGTGTTTCGCACGCGCTGCAGGCGGGTGGGCTGGACGCTGCTTACGATAGTGGCGACGTGGATACCGTCGGCTACCTGCAACGGCTGAGCACGGCGCTGGATGCGGACGTCGACGCCCCGACCTGGGTCGCTGCCCGCGTCGTGGCCAGCCGACCCTGTGATGCGGTGATACAGCGCGTGCTGGCCCTTCCTCCCACGCTGCGGATCGGCCTGCTGACCAACAACGGACCGATGATGACCGAGGTGCTCGCGCAGTTGCTGCCGACGCTGTGTGTGCGGGCGCGTGGTCACATTCTGTGCAGCGCGATGCTCGGTGGCCGCAAGCCGGATCCGGCGGTGTACCTGCGTGCCTTGGATTGGGTGAAAGCGACGCCGCGGCGGACGTTGTTCATCGATGATTTGTTCCGCAATGTGCGCGGCGCACGTTTGGCGGGCCTGCATGCGGAGACGGCGGACGATGGCCGCAGCCTGGGGCGTGTGTTCAAGCGCTACGGTCTGGCGTAGCGCTGGACATGCGGGGGGGGCACCGCGCGGGGCGGGGCTGCGCGGGCGGACGGGGCCGGGGGGTAGAGCCGACTTTAGTCGGCTGTTTTCCGATGTTGAAGCAGCCGACTGAAGTCGGCTCTACCGGTCGGCTCTACCTCGCGTCAGCGGGCGGCGATGTAGCTCGCTACCGCCGCGTGCAGGCGCTTCAGGCCTTCGGCGATTTCTTCGTCGGTGATGTTCAGCGCGGGCACGAAGCGCAGCACGTCCGGGCCCGCCTGCAGGGTCAGCAGGCCGTGCTCGGCGGCGTGATCCAGGATCACCCCGGCCTGGCCTGCATGCGCTTTGGACAACACGGCGCCCAGCATCAGCCCACGCCCGCGCACCTGGCCGAACACGCCGAACTCGGCATTGATCCGCTCGAATCCTTCGCGCAGTGCGTGCGACTGGCGGCTGACGTTGCTCGCGATTTCAGGCGACGCCAGCTTGCGCAGTGCCACGCGGGCCACTGCGGCCGCCAACGGATTGCCACCAAAGGTCGTGCCGTGCGCGCCGAACTGCATGGTGTCGGCCACCTTGGGACCGGCCAGCATCGCGCCGATCGGGAAACCGCCACCCAGCGCCTTGGCCAGGGTCACCATGTCCGGCACCACGCCATCCTGCCAATGCGCGAACAGCGTACCGGTGCGGCCCATGCCGACCTGGATCTCATCCAGCACCAGCAGCGCGTCATGCTGGTCGCACAGGTCGCGCACCCGCTTCAGGAACCCGGGTTTGGCCGGCATCACACCGCCCTCGCCCTGCACCGGCTCGAGCATCACCGCCGCCACGTCGCCGGCGGCCATTGCGGTCTCCAGCTGCACTTCATCGTTGAAGTCCACGTAGCGGAAGCCCTGCGGCAGCGGCTCGTACCCTTCCTGATACTTCGGCTGCGCCGTCGCCGTCACGGCTGCCAGCGTGCGGCCGTGGAAACTGCCGCGGAACGTGACGATGACCCGCTTGTCGACCGGACGGCCCTGCGACGACGCCCACTTGCGCACCATCTTGATGGCCACTTCGTTGGCTTCTGCACCCGAGTTGCACAGGAACACGCGCTCGGCGAAGCGGCTGGCCTTCACCAGTTCCTCGGCAAGATGCAGCGGCGGCGCGCTGTAGAACACGTTGCTGGTGTGCCACAGCTTGCCGGCCTGTTCGGTCAATGCCGCCACCAGGTCCGGATCGTTATGGCCCAGGCCACATACCGCGATGCCAGCGGCCAGATCGATGTACTCGCGCCCCTGCGAATCCCATACGCGCGCGCCCTGGCCGCGCTCGAGCACGACCTGGCGCGGCTTGTAGACCGGCAGGTAATAGTGCGAAAGAGAAATCAGCGGATCGGTGGCAGCGGTCATGGCAGTCCGGAGAGCTTCGGAAGGTGCCCATTCTCGCCCCGCGACCCGTGCTGCACAATGGACCATGCGCCCCTTCTCTGCCCCCCAGCTCAATCCTGCCGCCGCGTCCGGCTGGCGTCGCTACTGGTTCGACATCATCTACCGGCACGATACGCCACCGTCGCGCAACTTCGACCTGTTGCTGGTACTGGCCATCATCGGCAGCGTGATCGTGGTGATGATCGACAGCGTGCAGCACCTCCACCTGCGCTGGGCGACCGCGCTGTACGCGCTGGAATGGGCGTTCACGATCCTGTTCTCGATCGAGTACGTGCTGCGCCTGATCGTGGTGAAGCGCCCGCTGCGCTATGCGGTCAGCATCTGGGGGATCATCGATCTGCTGTCGATCCTGCCGGCCTACCTGTCCCTCTTCATCCCCGGCGCGCAGACCCTGCTGGTCGTGCGTGCGCTGCGCATCCTGCGGGTGTTCCGCATCCTCAAGCTCACGCGCTATGTCGAGGAAAGCGGCGTGCTGATGCTGGCGCTGTGGCGAAGCCGGCGCAAGGTGCTGCTGTTCCTGTTCACCGTCATCACCATCACCATCATCGCCGGTGCCTTGATGTATCTCATCGAAGGCCCCAACCACGGCTTCACCAGCATTCCCAGCAGCATGTACTGGGCCGTGGTGACGATGGCCACGGTCGGGTTCGGCGATATCGTGCCGCAGACGGTGCTCGGACGTTTCGTCACGTCGATCCTGATCCTGATCGGCTACAGCATCATCGCGGTGCCCACGGGCATCTATACCGCCGAGCTGGCCAGCACGCTGCGCGATGCCGGACACGAGCAGAAGCGCGATGCGCGCGGCTGCCCACGCTGCGGCGTGGAGGGACACGAACCCGATGCACGCTACTGCCGGCAGTGCGCAGAGCCCCTGCCGGAGATCTTCAACCAATGACCGGGTGACGACATACCGTCGTCACCCGATACGCAGCGCGATCAACGCGCCATGCGGTTGCTCATGTCGACCAGATCGTTGTAGCTGGCCAGCACGGCCTGGGGGGTGCCACCCGGTGCCAGCGACGAGCCGCTTTCCAGCAGCATCTGCTCGCTGCGGTTCAACGGCTGCCCGGACTTCAGCCGCTCGATCCGACGGCCGCCCTCGCTGGCCAGTTTGTCGGCCGCGCGCTCCATGTGGCCCCACATCGCATCGCCCTGGCCCACCTTGGCCTTCTGCGCCTCTTCCAGCGTGGCTTGGTAGCGCGACAGCTGCGCGGTCGCCGCAGCGACGTCCGGTGTTTCAGCATTGAGCAGCTTCACCAGCTGCTTGCCATCGCCGATGATCTTCAGGTGGTAGTACGAGGCGTTGCGGCCCTCTCCCTTCTCGATGGCTTCAATCTGCGCCAGGCGGCGCGTGTCTTCGTTCTGCTCCAGCGCTGCGTCCATCGCATCGCTGGCTTCGAAGAAGGCCGCGTACGCCTGCATCAAGGGCGCATGGCGCTGCTTCAGCCCTTCGCCGCCGTCGCGCTTGTAGTCCTCACGGGTGTAATAGCGCCCCGCGTCCTCGATGCGCTCGTTGAGCGTGGCGAAGCGTTCCTGGTAGGTCTTCGCCACCGGATCCAGGAGGGGGTTGGCCGGTGTCTGCGCCAGTGCGGCGGTCATCGGCGCGCCGCACATCTCGACACGGTGCGACAGCACGGTGCCCGGCGCACGGATGGTGCTTTCCTTGCCGGTCGGCCCCGTTTCCGGATTGGCGATCCAGCTGACGTAGGTCTCGTAGCTTTCCTGGATGGGCTGTTGCACGCCATTGAAACAGGCGATGTAGGCGTTGATCTTCTCGGCGCCGTCGACCGCAGCGGCATCGGTGCCGTGCTTCTGGCAACCGGCAAACAGCGTGGCGAAGGCGATGGCTGCAGCAAGCGGCAGCAGGCGGGTCGAAGCAGTCATGGAGTATTCCCTACGGTATGAAAAATGAACGACAGGCGCCGACTTACTGGCGATTGCTCTGGAAGACAAGGTCGTTATAGGTGCGCAGCAACCGACCGGGAGACCCTTCCGGCGCCAGCGTGGGACTGTCCAGCCATCCCTTCTCCATCTGCGTGTAGGCGGTCTTTTCGCTCACGCGCTTGACCCGCGCCTTGCCTTCGCGACGGAATTTCTCTGCGGCGGTTTCGAAGCTGTTCCAGTCCAGCTTGCCCGGCTCGGCGTCAGCCACCTTGGCGTGCGCTTCGTCAGACAGTTGGTTGAATCCTTCCAGCAGCGCCGTGGCGCGCGCGACATCGAAGGCGTCCTCCTGCAGCAGCCCCACGATCACCTTGGCGTCTAGCATCATCGCCAGACGGTAATACTCGCGGGTACGCCCCTCCGCCTGCTCGAGTACCTTCAACTGCGCACGCTGCGCCGCGTCGTTCTGTGCATCCAGCTCCGCACTGAAGGCTTCACTGGCCTCGACGAACGACGACAGCGCGCGCATCAGCGGGTCATGCAGCTGCTTGCCTTTGGCGAACTGGTCGTCTTCGTGGTCCTGCCGCTCGTAGTAATCGTGCACCTGGTGGCTGAGCGGCTGCAGGGTCATCAGCGCGTCGCGATAGCGTCCGGCGGCCGCGTCAAGCGCGGGCAACGCCGGTGTCGCGGCGATCGCACCCGACAGCGGGGCATCGCAGAGCTTCATGTCATGGTCGCTGATGTCATACGGCGCATAGACGGTGGCCTCCTTGCCGGATGGTCCCTTCGTCGGGTCATCCATCCAGCCCGTGTAATGCCCTGCGCCGGTGTGCACCCGCGCATCCACCTGGTTGAAACACGCGATGTAGGCATTGAGCTTGGCGGTCAGCGCCTGGTCTGCATCGGCTTGCGGCGCGGCGACATCGGCCGTGGACGCGGCAGGTGCGGTACCGGCATCACCGCTGCAGGCAGCCAGCAGCGTCGATACGGCAGCAGCCAGCACGGCAATGCGAAGGGTCGGGAGCATCGGAAACATCCTTGTTGAAAACGATTTCAGCCGCGCACCATAGCAAAAATCGTTGTCGACGCCCCGTGTAGTCAGTCGAGGAACAGATCCGGCAGCAACGGCTGCGCGGGATCCACCGCATAGCCGGAAAGATCAGTGATGCCGGCATCGGCCAGCACGTCGTCGTCCAGCAGGAAGTGGCCATGGAACCCCGCGGCCTCACGTACCAGCACCGCATGTGCGGCATCGGCCACAATCTGCGGCGTGCGGCAGCCGGCCACGTCCACGCCGGGAATCATGTTGATCGCATCGGTGGCGATCACGCTGCGCGGCCACAACGCATTGACCGCCACGCCCCGCGGACCGAACTCCGCAGCCAACCCCAAGGTGACGAAGCTCATGCCCATTTTGGCGAGGGTGTAGCCGGTGTGCGGCGACCACCACTTCGGGTCCAGGTTCGGCGGCGGCGCCAGGCTGAGGATATGCGGGTTGGGCGCTTCCAGCAGATGGGGCAGGCACGCCTGCGCGCACAGGAAGCTGCCGCGCGCATTGACCTGCTGCATCAGGTCGAAACGCTTCATCGGCGTCTCCAGGGTGCCGCGCAGCCAGATCGCGCTGGCATTGTTGACCAGGATGTCGATGCCGCCGAAGGTATCCACGGTGGCCGCCACGGCCGCGCGCACCTGGTCCTCCTCGCGGATATCGCACTTCAGGGCAAGCGCCTGGCCGCCAGCGGCGGTGACTGCCTCGGCGGCACTGTGGATGGTGCCGGGCAGCTTCGGGTTGGCCACCGATGACTTCGCCGCGATTGCCACGTTGGCACCGTCACGCGCGGCACGCAGCGCGATGGCCAGACCGATGCCGCGCGAGGCACCGGTGATGAAAAGGGTCTTGCCCTGCAGCGTGGCCATCGTCTTTTACCCGCGAACCGGCCGTAGCCTGATGGGACATTATGCCCCGCCTCGACGCGCGCTTAACCGCGGTCGCCGATACTCCCGCTGTCCCGTGCAAAGGCAGCGCGCCATGCAGATTCGGTATCAATGGCTTCTCCTGCCTGCCTGCGTACTGCTGCTGGCGGCGTGTCAGGACCGCACGCCCCCGTCGCCGCCGTCCGCGCCTCCCCCCGCTGCGGACGCCACGGCAGGCGGCGCCCAGCCGGCCGCAGCGACTCCATGGAGCAGCCACAGCGTCTGGAACGGCGATCTCAATGCCTGCCGGCAGGGCGACGCAGCCGCGACCCGCGACTGCCTGTTGCAGGCCATGCGCACCGCCGGTGCCAGTGCGGCGGCGATCAGCGCCGCCGAGCAGGTCTCCAGTGGCGGCGAGCTCGGCCATGTGTCGGCCTGGCACCCGCACGAGGGCATCGGCGTGGCGACGGTCGAGTATCCATTCCGCGCCAACACCAACCAGAGCACGCGCCTGGTCGATGCAGCCGGCAAGCGGATCGATGTCGATGCCGATCCCACAACGGGCGAGCTCGCGGCGGTCCCCGCAGTGCGCTCGCTGCTGGCGTCGCATCCGGCTGCAACCCTGTTCGCTCCGGCACAGTCCGTGGGCAGTGCACCGCTCGACGGCGGCGGCATTCGCCTGATCTACCAGACGCCGCTACGCGACTGTCATGCGTGTGCGGATGTGGCGATGCTCAAGGTGGGGTATGACTTCGACGCGCAGCGGCGCTTCGTGGGCAAGGCGCTGGTGGAATGAGCGGTTGGGCGTGACCGCCAACAGACCTGATCTGCGCGGGTGCGCGCTCAGGGCTTTGGCCCCTGCCCTTCGTTGTCTTCCCAGTGCAGGATGCGCCGTGTAACGAAGCGATAGACCGGTTTGCCCGTGGCGAACCAGACCTCGCGTACCCACGACGTCCGCTTGAGCAGGCGTTTTTCTACCGGCGTCAGCGCCTCACGGCAGTACATCCGTTTGTGTTTCAGCAGATGACGCAGGTCTTCCCGCGCCAGCAGACGCATCCAGCGGGAGCGCGGCGCGCCGATCACCGCCAGCTGGAAGTCGATCAGCGCCGGACGGCCGTCTTCCGTCACCAGCCAGTTCGCTTCCTTGGCCAGGTCGTTGTGCGCGACACCACGGCGGTGCAGCGTCTGCAGCAGCCGGCGCGCGGCGCGGAACCAGGCCAGATCGCCGCGTGGTGGCCGCTGGTACATCGCATCGCCGGCCATGAAGCTGCGATCCAGCCACCGCCCATCCCACGCCAGCAGCCGTGGCACGTCGTGCATGCCCTCGATGTGCTGCAGCGCGCGGGCTTCGCGTCGCGCCAGCCACCAGGCGGGCACCCGCAGCCACCAGGGGGTGGCCCCCAGGTCACGCCGCACGAAGCGACGCCCGCCCTCCTCTACCAGCAGGATGCGGCCGAAGCTGTCGGACTTGAGCGCATGCTGCGCAGAGTGGGGATGATCGGCCATGGCCCATTCTATTTGATAGATCGGTTCATCACTGGGGGGACCACGGGCAGGCACCCAGTCACCCACGGCCCTCTATAATCGGGCGGATGGACTCTTCATGGATCGACGCCACGCTTGCGTGGATTGCCGCCCATCCGGTACTTGCCGGCGCGGCCATCTTCCTCATCGCCTTCTGCGATGCGGTCATCATTCTCGGTGCGATCGTGCCCGCCCTGCCGCTGTTGTTTGCGGTGGGTGTGTTCATCGGCTTGGGCCAGATCTCCGGACCGTACGCCGTGGCCTGCGCGGCAGTGGGTGCACTGGCCGGCGACGGCATCAGTTACTGGATCGGGCGCCGCTGGGGTGACCGCCTGCGCGGCGTCTTCCCCTTCAGCCGCTATCCGCAGCTGCTTGATCGCGGCGAGACCATGTTCCGCCGCAATGCCTTCAAGAGCATCCTCGTCGCCCGCTACGTCGGTGCCATCCGTCCCTTCGTGCCGGCCATCGCCGGCATGATGAAGATGCCGGTGAACCGCTACCTGCAGGCCAGCGGCATCGCCAGCATCTCCTGGGCGGTGCTGTTCCTGCTGCCGGGCTGGGTCCTGGGCGGCGCCTACGATGCGGTCGCGGCGGTTGCCGGTCGACTGGTCGTGGTGGTGGGTCTGCTGGCAGTGATCCTGGGGCTGGTGTGGGCCATCGTGCTGTACGGCTACCGCTGGTCGGCCGCGCGCATGGACAGCTGGTTGGCGCGCCTGCTGGCCTGGTCGCAGCGCCATCCCACGCTCGGTCGGTACTCCGTGTCCGTGTTCGATCCACAACGCCGCGAATCCGTGCCGCTCGCCATGCTGGCGCTGATGCTGCTGATGCTGGGCTGGGGCTGGTTCGTGCTGCTGACGGTGGTGGTCGCCCATGGTGAGCCGCTGCGTATCGATCTGGCCGTGCACCAGGCCATGCTGGCGCTGCGCAATCCATTGGCCGACTACCCGATGGCCGCCTTGGCCTCGTTGGGCGCATGGCAGGTGCTGCTGCCGGCCACTGCCGCCGGCATGGGCTATCTGCTCTGGCGGCGGCGCTGGATGGCCGCCGCGCACTGGCTGGCCGCCCTGGCCTTCGGCCTGGCGCTGACCCTGCTGCTGGGCGCCACCGTGGATGTCGTACGCCCGCCGGATGCCAGCAGCGGCTTCGGCTTCCCGTCGGTGTCGGTCACCATGGCCACCATCACCTTCGGTTTCTTCGCGGTGTTGATTGCCCGTGAGCTGCCCGGCCGCACGCGGGTATGGCCGTACCTGGTGTCCGGTTTCGTGGTCAGCCTGATCGGCTTCGCGCGCATCTACCTGGGCGCCCACTGGCTGAGCGATGTCATCGGCGGAATGCTGTTCGGCATGTTCTGGCTGCTGGTGCTCGGCATCGCCTACCGTCGCCGCTTCAACCGCTCGTTCTGGGTCAAACCGGCCGCATGGCTGTTCTATGGTGTCTTCACCATCGCCGCCTGCTGGTACGCGCCACGCAACATCCCGGTCAAGCTGCAGCGGTTCGAACCGCATCAGGCGGCACCGGTCGCCTTGCCGTACACGCAGTGGTGGCAGCACGACTGGAAGGCGCTGCCGTCGCGCCGCAACGAGTTCGATGATGACCAGCGCTGGCCGCTGGACGTGCAGGTAGCCGGCCCGCTGGCGCCGCTGCAGGCCCGCCTGGAAGCGCAGGGCTGGAAGGTGCAGGCCCAGGCTGGCTGGGAAGAAGCGCTGCTGATGCTGGACCAGGACACCGGTCCGGACCAGCTGCCGGTGCTGCCGGCCACGCTCGACACGCAGGTGGAGAGCCTGCTGATGGTGCGCGACGGCGAGCGTGCCGACGAACGCCACGTACTGCGCCTGTGGCCTGCCGCGAAGGTGTTGCAGCCGGGCAATGTGCCGTTGTGGCTGGGCAGCGCGCAGACCCTGCGTTTCACCCGTCACTTCGAATGGATCGGCATGTGGCATCCGCTGCGGGGCGTGGACCCCGCGCTGGCGGCGGTCAAGACGTCAGTCGACGGCATGCCGATGCAGGAAGACGTGCATCCGGAGAGCGGCCTGCCCGTGCTGCGCCTGCGCAGCGAATGAGCTGACAGCGTCCGCAGGGCAGACGCCGGGCATGGCTCGGCGTTACCGGGTCTTCGCTGATTGCATCAGCTGGGGGCCGTGCCCGGCGCGGCGCACCGGATGGATCAAGGCAACCAGCCGAGCATCCGGTCCAGTCGCTCGTGCACGTCGTCCAGCTGCAGCAGCTGCAATCGCTGGGGTTCTTCCAGCGGCAACAGCTGCGCCAGCCGCCAGCCGACCCACGCGGCCTGGTCCAGCTGCGCCGGCGAGGTCGGCGCGTAGTCGCTGCCGGCCTGCTCGATGATGTGCTGCAGCAGCGTGGACAACAGCGCGTGCTCCGGCCTCAGTTCGTCATCGTCATCTGCAGGGCACCAGCGGACCTCACCGACCACCAGACCGTTGTCACGCACGCGTGTCTGCTCCACATGGAAACGCCGGGCGCCGCGCAGTCGCAGCTGCAGTACGCCGTCGCGGCCCATGTCGAAATCCTCGACGCGCGCTTCCACGCCGAACGCGGCAGGCAGCGCCGCTGCACCCACTTCCTCGCCCTGCAGGATGAGGCACGAACCAAAACTGCTGCCTTCGCGGCTGCAGTCACGCAGCATGTCGAGGTAGCGTCGCTCGAACACCCGCAGGCCGATGCTCGCGCCCGGCAGCAACACCGCGTGCAGCGGGAACAGCGGTAGTGCAACGCGCCCGCTCATCGTGCCTGCAACTGCGCAAGGAAACGACGCGGCGCGGCGTCAAAGCCGCCGTTGGACATGAACACCACATGGTCGCCGGGCCGGGACGCCGCCTGCAGACGTGCGAGCAGGGCATCGATGTCAACCACGGCATGCGCCGTGCCGCGCACCGCTTTCACCACGCTTGCCGCATCCCAGGCCAGCTCCGGCCGGTGCAGGAACACCACTTCATCTGCCAGCGCCAGCGACGGTGCCAGTGCATCCGCGTGCGCCCCCAGTCGCATCGAATTGCTGCGCGGCTCCATCGCCACGACGATCCGTGCATCGCCTACCTTGGCGCGCAGACCCTCAAGCGTGGTCGCGATCGCCGTCGGATGATGGGCGAAGTCGTCGTACACGGTGATGCCGCTGGCCTGTCCGATGACCTCCAACCGGCGCTTCACACTGCGGAAGCCCGACAGCGCCGGCAGCACCGTCGCCAGCTCAACGCCGACGGCATGGGCGGCAGCCAGGGCAGCCAATCCATTCAACACGTTGTGCCGCCCCAGCAGCGGCCAGTGCACCTCGCCGACGAGGTCGCCATGATGATGCACGGTGAATGCACTGCCATCGGCGCGGATCAGCTCGGCGTGCCACTCCAGTGCCGGATCGAAGCCAAAGCGCTCCACCGGGGTCCAGCAGCCCATCGCGAGTACTTCCGCCAGGTGGGCGTCTTCACCGTTGACGATCAGGCGGCCACGCGCCGGCACCGTGCGCACCAGATGGTGGAACTGCCGCTGGATCGCGGCCACGTCCGGGAAGATGTCGGCATGGTCGTACTCGAGGTTGTTGAGTACGGCGACCAGCGGGCGGTAGTGCACGAACTTGCTGCGTTTGTCGAAGAACGCCGTGTCGTACTCGTCAGCTTCGACAACGAACTCGCGGCCCTGACCAACGCGGGCCGATACCCCGAAGTCTTCAGCGACACCGCCGATCAGGAAACCCGGCGAACGGCCCGCCGATTCCAGCAGCCAGGTCAGGATGGTGGTGGTGGTGGTCTTGCCGTGCGTACCGGCGACCGCCAGCGTATCGCGGCCGGGCAGCACCTGTTCGCTGAGCCACTGCGCGCCGGAGATATAGCGCTGTCCCGCATCGAGTACCGCCTCGACAGCCGGGTTGCCGCGCGAAAGCGCATTGCCCACCACCACCTCATCGGTGCGCGGCGGCACGCTGTCGGCGCGATAACCTTGGTCCAGCTGGATGCCCAGCGTTTCCAGCTGCGTGGACATGGGCGGATAGATCGCCTGGTCGCTACCACTCACTGCGTGGCCGAGTTCCCGCGCCAGCGCTGCCACGCCGCCCATGAAGGTACCGGCAATTCCGAGGATATGTAGGTTGCTCATGCATGACATTGTCACCGATCATCTGGCGCAGCGTGCAGGGGGTCAGGCGGTCATAGGTAAGAAAAATCTGACCTTTCGGTGAGGAAAAGCCAAGCACATGTCAGGGAATTCCCGATAGCGGCAAAGTATGAACACGGACACAATTCATCTCGCCAGCCGCAGTTCCCAACCGGTCCTACTCCCCAAGTGACCATCCCCATGGGAGCTCACGCTGCGGGGCCCTGAGCAAGCCCACCTGCTGGCACCTCAAACGACACAGGCCTGGTCCGAACGGACCAGGCCTGTGTTTTTTGGATCGGGCGCGGCATGAACGACGGAAACGCTGAAGGTCGATCTGCTGACGGGCGATCCGCTGGCGGTCGCTCCGCGGACGGGCTATCTGCCATCGGTCGATCTGCTGGTGGTCGCTCCGCGGGCGGTCGATCTGCCATCGATCGATCTGCTGGTGGTCGCTCCGCGGGCGGTCGATCTGCCATCGATCGATCCGCCGGTAGAGCCGACTTTAGTCGGCTGCTCCACCGCACGGCAGCCGACTGAAGTCGGCTCTACCGTCGGCTCTGCCGTTGGCCCTGCCCTCGTGCGTCAGGCCTTTGGCAGCGCAGCGTGGATGCGTGCTTCCACTTCATCCAGTTCGCCGATGCCGTTCAGCCGCGACAGCGTGCCGCGTGCCGCATAGAAATCCACCACCGGCGCGGTCTGCTCGGTGTAGACCTGCAGGCGCTGGCGTACCGAATCCGGATTGTCATCGGCGCGGCCCTGCTCCTTGGCACGCCCGGCGAGGCGCTCGATCAGCTGATCAGCGTCCACGTCCAGTTGCACCACCGCGTCCAGCGGCTGCTTGATGTCGGCCAGCACCCCGTCAAGGGCCTGCGCCTGCGCCACGTTGCGCGGATAGCCATCCAGGATGAAGCCCTTGGCCACGTCGTCCTGCGCCAGTCGCGAACGCAGCATGCCCAGCAGGATGTCGTCGGACACCAGGTTGCCTGCATCCATCACTGCCTTGGCCTGTTTGCCCAGATCGGTGCCGGCAGCGACTTCAGCGCGCAGCAGATCGCCGGTGGAGATGTGGGCGATGCCGAGCTTTTCCTTCAGGCGGGTGGCCTGCGTACCCTTGCCCGAACCGGGCGGCCCCAACAATACCAATCGCATCGAGCTGACTCCAACGTGTTGAAATTCATGAAAGTGCGAGGACCGGACGGGCCGGTATCGCTGCACTGCAATACCCGCACTTTACCGCATCCGGGTAATGTCCCTGCAATGTCCCTCCCCCGATATGGAGTTTCCATGCGCCAAGGCACTCTGCTGTACGCCCAGTCCGGCGGCGTTACTGCCGTCATCAATGCCACCGCATCGGCCGTCATCCAGGAAGCGCGCGCCCGCGGCATCAAGGTGCTCGCTGCCCGCAACGGCATCCTCGGCGCGCTGCGGGAGGACTTGATCGATACGTCGCGCGAGTCGATTGCCGCCATCCGCGCCCTCGCCCACACCCCCGGCGGCGCCTTCGGGTCGTGCCGCTACAAGTTGAAGTCACTGCAGGATGATGGCGACCGCTACGACCGCCTGCTGCAGGTCCTGCAGGCCCACGACGTGCGCTGGTTCCTCTACAACGGGGGCAACGACTCGGCCGATACCGCGCTGAAAGTGTCGGAGCTTGCCCGTTCGCGCGGCATCGAACTGACCTGCGTGGGCGTGCCCAAGACGATCGACAACGACCTGGCGGTCACCGATACCTGCCCGGGCTTCGGCTCGGCCGCCAAGTACACCGCGGTCTCGGTGCGCGAGGCCGCACTGGATGTGGCGGCGATGGCCGAGACGTCCACGCGTGTCTTCATCTACGAAGCGATGGGCCGCCACGCGGGCTGGCTTGCCGCCTCCGCCGGGCTGGCGGGCACGGGTGAAGACGACGCGCCGCACCTGATCCTGCTGCCCGAGCGCGCGTATGACGAGAAGGCGTTCCTGGCCAAGGTCGATGCCGTGGTCAAACGCGTCGGCTACTGCGTCGTGGTCGCATCCGAAGGCATCGCCACGGCAGACGGCACCTTCGTCGCCGATGCCGGCGGCGGCAAGGATTCGTTCGGCCACACACAGCTGGGCGGGGTCGCGGCGCACCTGGCCGCACGCGTCAAGGCCGGACTCGGTTACAAAGTGCACTGGACCCTGCCTGACTACCTGCAGCGCTCGGCCCGTCATCTCGCTTCGAAGACCGACTGGGACCAGGCCCAGGCCGTAGGCAAGGCGGCCGTGCGCTTGGCGCTTTCAGGCCAGAACGGGGTGATGCCGGTGATCGTGCGCACCAGCGACAAGCCGTACCGCTGGAAAATCGAAGCCGCGCCGCTGGCGAAGATCGCCAACCATGAAAAGAAAATGCCGGCCGGCTTCATCCGTCGTGATGGCTTCGGCATCACCGAAAAAGCACGCGCGTACCTGCAACCGCTGATCAAGGGCGAAGCGCCGCTTCCCTACGGCCCGGATGGACTGCCGAAGTACGTCACCCTGAAGAACCTCGCGGTGAAGAAGAAACTGGACGCGTTCGCCGGGTAAGCATGCGGGGGCGTCGCCGCCGAGCATGGCGCGGCGCTACCCGTGCATCAGTTGCAGGCCTTGCCTTCCATGCTCAGCTGCGCGGCGAACATCGTCACCGGCGGCACCTTCCCGCTTGCGGCCAGCTTCTTGGCGTCTTCCAGATAGATGCGCGACTGGCCCTGGCCGTCGCGCTCTGCAGTCGGCGTCACCGGCAGGCGCCACACGCGGACCACCGCCTGCTGCGAAGGACAGGCCGCCGCCGGCACACGGATCACGTCATTCAGCTTCCAGCCCTTGTCGCTGGTGGGCTGCGCCTTGGCGTAGTCGACGAACCGGGCACGTGGCTGGCACTGCTCACTGGTACGCACCGGGGCAAATCGATAGGGCTGCGCCGCGTCACCGGTGAAGGTGCCTTCCAGCCGTGCACAGGCTTCGGGGATCTGCCGCAGTGTATGCACCGCACCCACCGCCTGCGCCGCACCCACCGCACGCTGCAGCTCGGGCGTTTCAGCGGCCAGTACCTGCAGTGACGGCAACAACAGGGACATCATCAACAAAGGCAGGCGCATTGGCGTTCTCCACGGCAGGAATGGCCGAACAGTCGCAGCCTCCGGCTTAACCGCGCGCAAAGACGCTGGCGCCCCCGCACGGCGGCCCGCATACTGCGGCCACCAGGGAATGCTGAACACCGCCATACGTCGGACGACCGCCAAGGTCGGCACGGGTCGGTTCCAACGTTGCAGCCCGTCGTCCCCCTCGTGGTGAAGTTCACCACCGCTGGATGCCTATCATCCACCTCGGAGGGGTCATGCTCGAACGTCATGGACTGTCATTGGCGCTGGTCTGCGCCGTCATCGCCATTCTTTACGGCATCATTTCGGCGCGCTGGATCCTGCGCCAGCTCAGCGGCAACGCGCGCATGGCCGAGATCGCCGAAGCCATCCAGGAAGGCGCGCGCGCTTACCTCAATCGCCAATACCTGACCATCGGCATCGTCGGTGCCGTGCTGTTCGTCCTCGTCGGCTTCTTTCTGAGCTGGTACACGGCAATCGGCTTCGCCCTTGGCGCGGTGCTCTCCGGTGCAGCGGGCTACATCGGCATGAACGTGTCGGTCCGCGCCAATGTGCGTACCGCCGAAGCGGCGCGCCACGGGATCAGCGCCGCGATGGATGTCGCGTTCCGCGGCGGTGCCATCACCGGCATGCTGGTGGTCGGGCTGGGCCTGCTCGGCGTGGCCGGCTACTACGCACTGCTGCTGCGCCTGGGGCTGGATGTCGCCCAGGCCCTGCATGCACTGGTGGGCCTGGCGTTCGGCTCGTCGTTGATATCGATCTTCGCCCGCCTCGGCGGCGGCATCTTCACCAAGGGGGCCGATGTCGGTGCTGACCTGGTGGGCAAGGTGGAAGCGGGCATCCCCGAAGACGATCCGCGCAACCCGGCGGTGATCGCTGACAACGTCGGCGACAACGTCGGCGACTGCGCAGGCATGGCGGCCGACCTGTTCGAGACCTATGCCGTCACGGTGATCGCGACGATGCTGCTGGGCAGCCTGATGATCAGCGAAGCTGGGCGCAATGCCGTGCTGTACCCGCTCGTGCTAGGCGCGGTATCGATCCTCGCATCGATCATCGGCGCGATGTTCGTCAAGGTGAAGGACGGCGGCTCGATCATGGGCGCGTTGTACAAGGGCGTGATCGTGTCTGCGGTGCTGGCGGCCATCGCGTTCTACCCGGTCACGACCGCGTTGATGGGTGACAACGTGCATGGACCCTACGCGCTGTACGGGTGCGCGCTGATCGGCCTGGTGCTGACAGGTCTGATCGTCTGGATCACCGAGTACTACACCGGCACCCAGTACAAGCCGGTGCAGCATGTTGCGCAGGCATCGACCACCGGGCACGGCACCAACATCATCGCCGGCCTGGGGATTTCGATGAAGTCGACCGCCTTGCCGGTGATCGCGGTATGCGCCGCGATCTGGGGCGCGCATGCGCTGGGCGGGCTGTACGGCATCGCCATCGCGGCCACAGCGATGCTGTCGATGGCGGGCATGATCGTGGCACTGGATGCCTACGGACCGATCACCGACAACGCGGGCGGCATTGCCGAGATGGCCGAACTCCCGCCCGAGATCCGCGCCATCACCGATCCGCTGGATGCCGTGGGCAACACCACCAAGGCGGTGACCAAGGGCTATGCGATCGGCTCTGCCGCACTGGCGGCGCTGGTGCTGTTCGCCGATTACACCCACAACCTGCAGGCGGCGAATCCCGGCCAGGAATTCCGTTTCGATCTGTCCGACCACACGGTGATCATCGGCCTGTTGATCGGCGGGCTGATTCCCTACCTGTTCGGCGCGATGGCGATGGAAGCCGTGGGACGCGCAGCCGGCGCCGTGGTGGAGGAAGTGCGTCGCCAGTTCCGCGAAATCCCCGGCATCATGCAGGGCACCGGCAAGCCCCAGTACGACCGTGCGGTGGACCTGCTGACCCGCTCGGCGATCCGCGAGATGATCCTGCCGTCGTTGCTGCCCGTGGTGGTGCCGGTGGTCGTCGGCCTGCTGCTGGGGCCGCGTGCGCTGGGCGGGCTGCTGATCGGCACCATCGTCACCGGCCTGTTCGTCGCCATTTCGATGACCACCGGGGGCGGTGCCTGGGACAACGCCAAGAAGTACATCGAAGACGGTCACTTCGGCGGCAAGGGCAGCGAGGCACACAAGGCAGCGGTGACCGGCGACACCGTCGGTGATCCCTACAAGGACACCGCGGGCCCGGCGATCAATCCGTTGATCAAGATCATCAACATCGTGGCGTTGCTGCTGGTTCCGCTGCTGTAACCCCGTCAGATGCCGGGCGACGGATGGCTGTCCGCCGCCCGGCACTGCGCACATCCGTCACATCACGGCGTCGCGGCCGCCCTGCATAATGCGGGTCGATACTGAAAATGGGACTCACGCCACGATGATCACCACCGAACCGAACATGACCAACCTGTTCCTGCAGCTTGGACTGGATGAAAGCGAAGAAGCCATTGCGGCGTTCATCGTCGGCAATCAGCTGCCCTCGGACGTGAAAGTCACCCAGGCATCGATCTGGAGCGAGAGCCAGCGTCAGTTTCTTTCCGAGTCGCTGAAGTCCGACGCGGCGTGGGCCATCGTCGTGGACGAATTGAACGAAGCGCTGCATTCCGATGCAGACAAGGCGTCATCCGGGCACTGAACGCCGCTGGCGATCACAGGCAATCCGTCAACGCGTCGTAGGCGCTGATATCGCGACCGGGCAGTCGCGTGTCCAGCGCATCGCGTCCGCTGAGCGTGCTGAGCAGCACCGGCAACGGCGTTCCCGGTGCAAGCGGCACACGGCAGATCCACGTTCTGGCCTCCACCACCGGCAGCGGATCGTTGCCGGTGACGGTGGCATGGCTGCCCGCGAAGCTCCACGCGCACTCCGCTACGATGCCGCCCCGGGCGGTGACTGCACAGCGCAGTTGCAGCGCGCGCAGGTTGCCGTAGTCGCCTTCGCAGAACGTGTCGCCACAGATGTCATCGAACCCGCGCACCAGGGCCTGCTCCATGCCCGCAAAGGCCGCGGCGCCCTGGCCAGGCAGAGGATAATCGCGCGCGTCCACATACGCCGGTGACGGCGACATCGCGGCGATGACCAGCATCAGCAGGGGCGTCATGTGCGGCTCCCCGGCGCCGCCAGACAGTCCTGCACGCCCTGCCGCAACGTGGCGGATGCCCCCGGCAGGCGTACCGACAGCGGGTCCTGCACCTCCAATGCCGCATGGAACGGCTCCACCGCAATGGACGTCGGCAGCGGCAGCAGGCACCGCCAGACGATGACGTCGGGCTTGATGCGGCCCGCCGCGCTTACCGTCAGATGGCTTCCTGCAATGACCCAGGCGCAGGCGGCCACCGTGGCCTGCGGCGTCTGCACCGAACAGCGCAGCTGCATCGGCCAGAGGAAACGGCGCGGTGCACAACCGCCATCGGCACAGGCGTCATGGAAAGCGCCGGCCAGGCGATCTTCCAGCGAATGGAAGCGGTCCCAGTTGGCCTCCTGGGTCGGGTAGTCGATGAGGTCGACGAACGCGACGCTGGAACCGGCCGCAGGCACGATCGGCGGCGAAGGGGCGATGGCGGCCAGCAACGCCACGCCGCCCATCCGCTGCAAGCCTTTGAACGAAAACATGAAATAGCCCCTCTGCAGTGACTGTCAGCATCCCGCCTGCAGAGCCGCAGCACGATCGGCACAGGGCCCTGCGCGCCGTGGGTGCCGCGCACCCGGCGCTGTCGGACGTTGCCACGACACCTGGCCCGGCAAAGGCATAAAATGGAGCTCTTTCGCCCCCGCAATCGGAGCACAGCAATGGGTCTGGAACTCGTATCCCCCGGCAAGAACCCGCCGGAAGAAATCAACGTCATCATCGAGATCCCAAAGGATTCCGAGCCGGTCAAGTACGAAGTGGACAAGGACACCGGCGCGATCTTCGTTGACCGCATCCTGTCCACCCCGATGCGCTACCCGTGCAACTACGGCTATGTGCCGAGCACCCTGTGTGGCGATGGCGATCCGGCCGACGTGCTGGTGGTGCTGCCGCTGCCGCTGATCCCCGGCTCGGTGGTCCGCTGCCGTCCGGTCGGCGTGCTGAAGATGAGCGATGAAGCCGGCAGCGACGAAAAGATCCTGGCCGTGCCGATCTCCAAGGTGTTCAGCGGCTACGCCCACGTGGAAGACATCGCCCAGGTGTCGAGCCACTGGCTGGAGCGCATCGGCCACTTCTTCGAGCATTACAAGGACCTGGAAAAGGGCAAGTGGGTCAAGCTGGACGGCTGGGCAGGCGCGGCAGAAGCCAAGGCCATCCTGGTCGAAGCCCACCAGCGTTACCTGGACGGAAAGGCCTGATCAAACGGCCTGCAGGCGCTCTGGCGGACCCCGCCAGAGCGATGCAGCGCACGTTTCGGCCTTGTGGCACATCCCCCGTCACGCAGGATCGGTTAAATTGCGACACTTCACATCGACCATGGCCGTTGCCATGGTCCGCCAGGGGAACGTGTCGTGCGCATTCTGTTTGTTGGGGACGAAGCCAGCCTGCCGGCTGAGCTGAGCGAATTCATTGCCGATCTTGGGGAAGACTGGCATACCACTACGGTGACCGATGGGCATGCGGCGATGGCCGCGGTGTCGGCTACCGCGCTGGATGCGGTGATTGTCAGCCCGTACCTGCCCGACATGGACGCGACCATGCTGCTGGGGCAGATCCGTACCCTGCGGCCGCAGACCATCCGTGTGGCACTGATCGATGCACAGCAGGGCACCCGTCCGCCGCCGGCGCGATTGATCGGTGTGGCCCATCGTTTCCTGCCGCTTCCGCTGGCCCCTGAGGTCCTGCTCGAAGCGCTCAGCAGCCTGGAAGAGCTGCGCGAACTGCTGGACAGCCCGCGCCTGCGCGATGCCATCGGCCGCATCGAGAAACTGCCCTCGCCGCCGCACCTGTACATGAGCCTGACCCGCGCGCTGGAGCATGACGACGACGCCGACACCGCCGAAGTCGCCAAGCTGGTCGCCGCCGACCCCGCCATCGCGGCCAAGGTCCTGCAGTTGTCCAATTCGGCGTTCTTCAGCAGCGGCCGTACGATTTCCGACCTGCGCTCCGCCGTGACCCGGTTGGGCCTGGCCACTCTGCGCGATCTGGTGCTGGCCAGCGAAGTGTTTTCCACGCCCACGCTGCCGGTGTCGGAGCGCAATGCGCTGCAGCAGCGCGCGCTGATGGCCTCCCGACTCACCGCGCGCCTGCTGCCGGCCTCCAGTGCCGAACTGGGTGCCACCGCTGCGCTGCTGGCCGACATCGGCCTGCTGCTGCCGGGTGTGCGCAATGAGCGCACCGAGCCCGCCGGCGACGAGGATGCGCGGCCCGGCCACGCCGAGGCCGGTGCCTACCTGCTGGGCCTGTGGGGCCTGCCGATGCCGATCGTGGAAGCCGTGGGTTTCCACCTGCAACCGCAGCGCTCCAGCACACGCAGCTTCTGGGTAACCGGCGCGGTGCATGTCGCACTGGCGCTGGTGAACGGTGAAGCGGTGGATGAAGACTATCTGCAGCGCGCCAACGTCCTGCATAAGCTGCCGGAGTGGCGCGAGCAGGCGAACGCCCTGATGGGGTTGAGCACGGCCGAGGCGTGATCGGCTGAAGCGGGCCAAGGGCGCGGCGCGGTGTAACCGCGTACGGCCCGCTGCGCTCGCCGACCATGGGTCGGCGCTACCGGTTCCGGGCGCTCCTGTAGCGCCGAGCCACGCTCGGCGGAAGGTATCCGCGGACGGCCCGCTGCGCTGGCCGACCATGGGTCGGCGCTACCGGTTCCGGGCGCTCCTGTAGCGCCGAGCCACTCTCGGCGGAAGGTATCCGCGGACAGCCCGCTGCGCTCGCCGACCATGGGTCGGCGCTACCGGTTCCGGGCGCTCCTGTAGCGCCGAGCCGCGCTCGGCGGAAGGTATCCCCAGACGGCCCGCTGCGCTCGCCGACCATGGGTCGGCGCCACCGTTTCCGGACGCTTCTGTAGCGCCGAGCCACGCTCGGCGGAAGGTATCCACAGACGGCCCGCTGCAAACGAACAAAAAAAGGGCGGGCCTTGCGGCCCGCCCTTCTCATTCATGCACCACTGCTTCGATGGATCAGAAGCGCTGGGTGTACTTCATGTACATGAAACGACCCACGTCGAAGCCGCCGTAGTAAGCGAAGCTGCTGTTCGGTGCGGTGTACTGCAGCGCACCGCGGTGGTCGAACACGTTGTTGGCGCCAACGGCGATCGTGGCATTCCACGGCGCGTTGTAGCTCACCTGCAGGTCGTGGAAGGTGTTCGAGCCGGTCTTGCGGATCGGCGCGGTCTCACCATTCTGGAAACGATCCGGGTTGGTGCAACCGATCGCGATGCAGTCTTCCTGGATGCCCGAGTAGTAACGCGCAGTCCAGTTGACGCCCAGGTCACCCTTGGTCCAGCTCAGGGTGGCGTTGGAACGCACGCGGAACAGGCCCGCTTCGCCCACGCGACCGATGGTGATGGTGTCACCGGCGCTGTTCTGGCCTTCTTCGTCATACGACGACAGGTAGCTGGTCTGCCAGTCGATGGCGAAGTTGCCGACCGCGAATTCCGGCAGACGGTACTTCACGCCCAGATCCCAGCCCTGCGTTTCCAGCTTGCCGAGATTGGCAGTGCCGTAGGTCAGTGCGGTGATGTTGCCGGCCGGACCGCGGACGACGCTGGCGCAACGTGCGGAATCACCCAGCACGTAGCAGTCACGCAGGATGCGGTCGACGCTGTCAGCGATGATCATGTCGCTGATTTCGTACTTGTACCAATCCAGCGACACGTCCAGGCCCTGCACCCAACGCGGGCTCCAGACCAGGCCGGCGGTCGTGCTCTTCGACGTTTCCGGGTTCAGTTCCGGGTTGGCGCCGGAGATGAACTGGTCGTTGGTGGCGCACGGCAGGGTCAGGCAGGGCTGGTTGCCCTGGCCGAGCTGCGCGTAGTTGGCCGGCACGCCAGCGGCGAGGCAGGCGGCGTTGCCTGCAACGCTGCCCGGAGCGCCGACGCCGCACGGATCGGTGTAGCTTTCGAAGCTGGAGCTCAGGCCACCGTACAGATCGCTGATGGTCGGGGCACGGAAGCCTTCGGCGTACGTACCACGGACCAGCAGTTCATCCAGCGGACGCCAGGTGATGCCGAACTTGCTGTTGACCGTGTCGCCGAAGTTGCTGTAGTCCGAGTAACGGCTGGCCAGGTTCAGGCTCAGTTCCTTGGCGAACGGCATGTCCGACAGGATCGGCACGTTCAGTTCGAGGTAGACCTCGTCCAGATCGTACTCACCGCGGGTCGGCTTCTGGCCCAGGCCGGTCGACTGACCCGACTGTGCGAACGCGTCCGGCACGTAGCTGCCTTCTTCCTCGCGGTGCTCCACGCCCACGGCGAAGCCGAGGTCACCGGCCGGCAGGGTCACGATGGAGCCGGCCAGGTTGGCGGTGAAGCTGGTGGTCTTGGTCTCACCACGGGTGGTGAAGGTCGGGAACAGGTATTCCTGCAGCGCCGGGTCAGACAGCGAACCCTGACCCGCCACGCCGAACGGCAGCAGCGGGTTCCACGGCACGCAGTCGGCGATCACCGGGCCGCCGGCAACACCACAGGTCGCCACGCCGGCGCCGTTGATGTACGACGGGCCCAGGGCCTGTGCGGTGGAGATCAGGCTGGCATCGCCACGGCTGGTGACGATGGTTTCGTTGCGGTTGTACAGCGCACCGACGTCCCAATCGAAGGTCTTGCCGGCGAAGTCGAAGAAGCCGCTGACGGTCGGCGCAAAGCGCGTGGTCTTCAGCTGGCTGTCGGTGGTGCGCGGCACTTCCCACAGGCGGCGACGGAACTCGACGTTCTGGCCGACCGGGTTGAACGCACTGTCAGCCGACAGTGGGGTGTCGAAGGCCTGCGACTGGTACGGATAACCGGCCAGCTGACCGAAGGTGTTGCGCTCGTTGTACAGGAAATCGGTGTTCAGGCTGATCGAATCGGTGAAGTCGTAGGTGCCGTTGATGTAGACGGACTTACGTTCGACACCGGTCAGTACGGTCATCTGCTCGTTGGAGTTGGCGAACTCGCTCGGCGTGATGACGTGGTAATCCGCCGGGTTCCTCGGATCGCCGCCCGCATTGAGGGTCTGCCACACCGAGGTGGTGGAGGTCGGCGAGCAGTCATAGACCAGCGGGTTGCAGAAGCTGCCGTTCTGGCTCAGTGCGCTCCAGGAAGCCGGGGTCGAGTTCGGACCACGGTTGCCGTCACGGCTGTACCAGCGGTTCTTCGCCCACACCGGATCGGCCTTGGAATACTCAGCCGCCAGGGTCACGCTGCCGCGCTCGCCGGTGGAGCCCAGGGTCATGGAGTACTGGCTGGTGTCGCCGTCGCCTTCGCCGTACTGGCCGAAGTACGCGGTGGCTTCGCCACCTTCAACATTCTTGCGGGTGATCACGTTGACCACGGCGGCAATCGCGTCCGAACCGTAGATGGCCGAAGCGCCATCCTTCAGGACTTCGATGCGCTCCACGGCGCCGATCGGAATCTGGCTCAGATCCTGCAGACCCGAGGTGCTGGCACCCAGGCGCTTGCCGTTCATCAGCACCAGGGTGCGCTCGGCGCCCAGGTTACGGATATCGACGTAGTAGCCGCCGACGTTCTCGCCCGAAGACAAGGTGTCCGAACGCGAGATCGCCGGCGAGCCGGCCGATGTCAGGTTGTTCAGCACTTCGGCGACCGAGGAGAAGCCCTGCTTTTCCAGGCTTTCGCGGCTCAGGGTCAGCACCGGCTGCTGCGTTTCGACGTTGGCTGCGCGGATGCGCGAGCCGGTAACCGAGATGCGGTCCAGGTCGGTGGTGCCTGCTGCGGCTTCCTGCGCCGAGGCAAAGCTCGGGCTCAGCGCCAGCGCAATGCCGGCAGGCAGCATGCCCAGCCGCACGGCGGGGTTACGAAAATTCATGTCTCTCTCCAAGGTACGTTAGTGGCGTGTTAAAGCGCCCCCAAACGTTACGATTGTGTTGCGGTCCTTGGTTTGCGTGAGGCAGCGAGAGACTTTGCCGACTGTGGCGACAGCTTGTCTGCGTTCACACGGAAGTGGGACGCTGACGTACCAAAACGGGCACGAAAGGCCCGCGCAAAGCTGCAACAGTTGTCAAAACCGCTGGCTGCAGCCACTTCGCCGATCATCATGTCGGTATCACGCAGCAGGTCAGCCGCGCGTTCCAGCCGCAGGCGTGCGGAAAGCGACTGCGGGCTTTCTTCGTACAGACTCTGGAAGGTCTTGGAGAGGTACCAGCTGGAGAAGTTGGTCAGCTCGGCCAGTTCACCGATCCGCACCACGCGGTGGCTGTTGCCTTCCAGGTACAGGCGCGCGCGCTGCATGCGGCCGAATACCTGGCGTTTGCGACTGCGCGAACGGCCAGGGCAGCGCTGTACGGTACCGGCCATCGTGCGCTGCAGTGAAGCCAGATGCAGCAGCATCGGGCGCAGGGCCTGCGCTGGCAGGCCGCTGTCCAGTGCGTCGCGCCACAAGCGCAAGGCGACCCGCAGCTCCGAGCGGTTCATCTGCCCACGTCCGGCATACAGCCCGCAATCGGCCAGTTCCATCAGCATGCGCAGGGCATCGGTATTGAGCGCAAGGCCGACGCACAGGCCATCGCGTCCGGCCTGGACCAACGGCCGCGATTCCTTCTCGAAGGCGATCCACTCGCCGCGCCGCAGGCGGAAACGCCCTTCCTTGGCCTCCACCCATGCACTGCCCCGCACCTGGATCCAGACCGTGAAGCAGCTGCCGGCCGTCTGCAGGCTGCCCAATCGGGCGACGCTCAGGCAGATCGGCGTGGCGTCGTCGAGCGACTTGTCGAGGGAGAGGGACTGGCCGCGATCGGCGAGGGCGAGCTGACGCATAGGGGCACCACGGGTTTGCCAATACAGGGCATCCGTTTTGCCAAATGAGCTGCCAGCGGTCAGGACGTTGCGACGACTTCGCCACGAAATCGACACGAGGGGCCGACGAAAAACTTACGAAAGAAACTAGTCTTTCAGAATCAATGGCTTGATGAACGCCGGGAACACCTCGCCAGTCGATTCGGGCAGCTGCATCACGCCGACATCCGCGCCGTCAGATATCGCCAGCGCCACGTACAGGTCACGTCCGTCATCGCTGGTACTGAATCCGGTGCCTGAACTCAGGCGGCGGGCATCCAGGCAGCGGGTAAGCGGCTCGGCGCCCGCGGTGAGGCGCTGCAGGCCGGTACTGCATCCCGCCCATGCGTCCACATAATCGATGCTGCCATTGCCGGCCACGCTCCACGTGCGGTAGCGCCAACGCGATGGCCTGTCGGCACTGATCTGCTGCACGCTGGCGGCCGTCAGAGCATCGTCCACCGACCACAAACCGCCCGCCCCGAAGCGGGTGAACAGCACACGTCGACGTGCCGCGTCGAACCGCGCCTGCGACACCCCATCCAGAGTGGCCAGCCGCTGCCACGGCGTACTGCGCCGGTCGTACAGGATGAGTCGCGTGCGCTGCTCGTCATCGCGCTCGATCACCAGTACCCGGCTAGGATCGGCCGTATACAACGCCTGCAGGGGGCGCGACGCGGGAACAGGCAGTTGGGTGACCTGCTCGTCCCGCGGGGTGATTTCGTACACATGCGGTTCGCCGTGGTCGTCACGCCCCAAGGCCAACAGGTGGCGGCTGTCCGGCGACCAGTCCGGTGGCTGGCGCGCCTCCGGCCGCAGGCCTTCGATCGGGCGCAGCGACTGTGGGTGCTCTTTGTCTGCCCACCACAACGCATAACTGCCGGAGCGATCGGAGGCGAACACCAGATGCCTGCCGTCCGGCGCCAGCATCGGCTGGCTGTCACGGCCATTGGAGGCGAAGATCCGCTCGGCCTTGCTCACATCCTGCAAAGGCACTTTGTAAAGGGCGAACTGGGCCTTGCGATGGACGAAAGCCAGCATGTTGCCGTTACGCGCCACGGCGGGCCACTGTGCATCGTCCAGGCCGACATCGCGCAGCAGGCGGCTTTCAGTATCCAGGCGGTACAAGCGGACTTCACTGTCCACGCGCCGTCCGAACACGATCTCCCGGCTGTCGCTGAGCCAGGCCCAGCCGCGGATCTCGGCGGAATCATCGGTCAACTGCTCCAGTGGTCCTCCGCCGGCCGGCATCCGCCACAAATCACCGACCTGCGGATTGCGCACGAACACCAGCCAACGACCATCCGGCGAAATCCGTGGCGCATAGTCGAAGTCATCGTCCCGGGCGGCGTACGCCAGCGGCTTCCACGCACCGGTGGCAAGGTCCAACAGGCGGATGCCGCGATGCGCGTAGGCGCCGATCATGCTGCCGAAGACCAGCGAACGGCCATCCGGTGCCCAGTCGAAGCTGAGCAACTCGGTGCCATCGCAGCGCGTGGCCTGGCGCAGGTTGCCACCGGTTGCGCTGGAAATCAGGACTTCGCAGCGGCCGTCGTCGAAGAAGCGGGCGAAGGCGATCTCGCGACCGTCCGGCGACCAGCTCGGGAACCGGTCCGTTGCCCCTGGCGGACGCTCGACCAGGTCACGCGCCGGGGCATTGCCCGAGGTCTGCACCTTGATCTGGCCGCCCTCCTCCTCATCGCTGGCCTCGTAGGCCACCTGCGATCCGTCCGGCGACAAGGTCGGATAGGTCTCAAACCCGGCCGTAGCGGTGATCAGTCGATAGGGCCGCTGCGGGCTGCCGATGACACGCGTCCCGTTCTCCACGGCCGCATCGACGGGTGACTGCTGCGAAGTGCGCTGCAGCAGCCACGCCATCACACACAGAGCCACCAGCATCGCTACCCCGATCGCCAGCAGCACCCACCGGCGCACGCGCCGCCAGGTACCACGCCGTGAAGCGGGGACCCGCGGCGGCAGATCGGCATTCGGGCGCGTTGCAGCGACGGGCTCGCCTACCGCGGCACCTTCCAAGCCGACGGCGCGTAATTCGGATGACGCGTCATCGATGATCGCGGCGGGTTCTTCGGCCTCGACCACGCTCACGGCGGCCAGCAGGCGATACCCGCTTTTGGCGATGGTCTCGATATAGGTGGTGGCGCCGTCCTCATCACCACTGAAGGCCTTGCGCAGCTGGGTCACCGCCTGCGTCAGCACATCGTTGGTCGGCAGCGTATCGGGCCACACTTCGGCAAACAGCTCATCGCGGGTGACCACGCGGCCACCGCTGGTCACCAGCACACGCAACACCCCTGCTGCCTTCGGCGTGAGCCTGCGCAGACGACGCACGCCCGGGACCTGCACTTCACGCGACGAGAAGGTCACGGTGCATTCGCCTATGCGCAGGATGTCCGCGTCACGCAGGGAGCTGTTGCTGATGTTCATGTATCTCGAACGTAGGGGCGCACGGGTCGCGGTACAGCCGTGCAGTCATTCCAGGACGTGGAAACCGAACGGCCAGACTCTGCACACACCATGGACGCAAACCGCAAAAAAACTGGAGCGCGCGAATACTAGCCTATGCAGGTTGACCGCACATGCAGCGTCAAACATCCGGCACTCTCTCGCCTACGTATTCAGATAATAAGTTTCATCATTCGCGCTCTCCGGGGCGCGATTTTTTTATCTGGCATTCATTTTCGAGGGTGCTGCAGCATGGTCAATCCCACCAGCCGGGATACCACCAATGCCACGTACATCACCCCGGAAAACTGCGCCAGCATTACCAATGCGCGCGCCTGCGGGTGCACGGGAACCACGTCACTCAGTCCGACCCCGGACAATAAACTGAAGCTGAGATAAAGCAGCTCCATCCACGTGCGGAAATCCGTGCTGCTCGCCGCCAGGAAACTGCCGGGGTACCACTGCTGGCACACGGAAAATGCAAACGCGAACGCCCACGCCAACAGAGTGAACGTGGCGCCTGCGGCGAACAGTTCATCGCGCGTGACTTTATGGTCCTGCAGCATGTAGGCGATCAAGGCGCCTGCCGTATAGAAATACAGCAGGCTCTCCAGCAACTGCGCCGCCGTGCCCAGGCCTGTATTGCCCAGCAGCACCGCGGCGATGGAAAACACCACCGACGGCACCGCCAGCAACAGCGCCAGCCAGGTTCCCAGCGGGCTGCGCTGCACCACCCACAGGGCAAGGCCAAGCACCGCGATGCCGAAGGTGCCCACCGCCGCACGCCCTGCGGCTGTCTCGTCCATCGCCGGATACATCAGCACGCCGAGCAGTTGCACGCCGAGCAGCCACGCAGAGGGGTGGCGACGGGCAATGGCCAGCCAGCGAAGGGTGGGCGGAATGGGCATGGGCGGGCCTCTCGGAGCGATCGCGGCAGCATACCCATGAAGGGCGTGATGGGGTCATCCAGCCTGGTCACGCACCTCCTGGCTGATCTTCATGGAGCAGAAGTGCGGCCCGCACATCGAACAGAAATGGGCACTCTTGTGCGCGTCCTTCGGCAGGGTCTCGTCATGGAAGGACTTCGCCTTCTCTGGATCCAGGCCGAGATTGAACTGGTCCTGCCAGCGGAATTCGAACCGCGCCTTGCTCAAGGCGTTGTCGCGCACCTGGGCACCGGGGTGGCCCTTGGCCAGGTCGGCGGCATGCGCGGCGATGCGGTACGCCATGATGCCGTCACGCACGTCCTCGCGGTTCGGCAGCCCCAGGTGCTCCTTGGGCGTGACATAGCAGAGCATTGCCGTGCCGTACCAGCCGATCATGGCCGCGCCGATCGCACTGGTGATGTGGTCATAGCCCGGAGCGATATCGGTGGTCAGCGGCCCCAGGGTGTAGAACGGTGCTTCGCCGCACACCTGCAACTGCCTGTCCATGTTCTCCTTGATCAGGTGCATCGGCACGTGGCCCGGCCCCTCGATCATCGTCTGCACATCATGTTTCCAGGCGATCTTTGTCAGTTCGCCCAGCGTGTCCAGTTCAGCGAACTGCGCCGCATCGTTGGCGTCGGCGATACAGCCCGGGCGCAGGCCGTCACCCAACGAGAACGTCACGTCGTAGGCCTTCATGATCTCGCAGATCTCTTCGAAGTGCGTGTAGAGGAAGTTCTCTTTGCCATGCGCCAGGCACCACTTGGCGAGGATGCTGCCACCGCGCGAGACGATCCCGGTCACCCGGTTGGCGGTCAACGGCACATGGCGCTGCAGTACGCCCGCGTGCACGGTGAAGTAGTCCACACCCTGCTCTGCCTGTTCGATCAGCGTGTCGCGGAAGATTTCCCAGCTGAGTGCTTCCGCCTGTCCGTCGACCTTTTCCAGTGCCTGGTAGATCGGCACAGTGCCGATGGCTACCGGCGAGTTGCGGATGATCCACTCGCGTGTCTCGTGGATGTGCTTGCCGGTCGACAGGTCCATCACCGTATCGCCGCCCCAGCGGATCGCCCAGACCAGCTTCTCCACCTCTTCGGCAATGCCTGAAGACACCGCACTGTTGCCGATGTTGGCGTTGATCTTGGTCAGGAAATTACGGCCGATGATCATCGGCTCACTTTCCGGATGGTTGATGTTGTTCGGCAGCACCGCCCGCCCGCGTGCGATCTCGTCGCGGACGAACGCCGGGGTGATGGTCTGCGGAATCGAGGCACCAAAGGCCTGCCCGCGATGCTGCTGCAGCAATCCGGCATCCCGCACCTCCTGCAGCCGCTGGTTCTCGCGGATCGCCACGAACTCCATCTCCGGGGTGATGATGCCGCGCCGTGCGTAGTGCATCTGGGTGACGTTGGCGCCGACGACCGCACGGCGCGGTGGGTTGCGGGAGCCGAAGCGAACGGCATCCAGGCGCGCGTCGAGCTCGCGCGAACGACCGAAGGCGGAGGTGACGCGGCGCAGCGCTTCTGTATCGCCGCGTTCTTCCACCCAGCCCGCCCGCAGCGCCGGCAGGCCCTGGGACAGGTCGATGCGCACATCGGGATCGGTATAGGGACCGGACGTGTCATAGACCGTCAGCGGCGCATTGTCCGCGCCGCCGAACATCGCCGGGCTGGGTGCCAGCGTTATTTCGCGCATGGGCACCTGCACATCGTCGCGGGACCCCGTGACGTGCACCTTGCGGGATCCGGGAATGGGCCGGGTTACGGCGGCGGAGAGCTGCTGTGCCTGCTGCTGCAGGCTGTCACGCGGTGCGTTCATCGGGCATCGTCCAGTAAGGTCAGGGACGAAGCGGCGGCGCACTGGCGCACGCGCACGGACACGCCAGGGGCGGACTCCACGCACGGTCGGCATTGCGAAGCTTCCCTACGCCGGTATCAGCCGGATCAGGTTCCAAGGGACTATCTCAACCGCAGCCCTATGGCCGCGGTACCCCCGCTTCGGCGCGCATTACAGCACACAAGCGTTGTCGCCGACGACACTGACAGCGCCGTGACGATGCAGCACGTACACTGCGGCCGCGCGTTCCTGCGCCTGCCCTCTGGTTCCAACCGCTGGCAATCCGTCTGCATTGCTGGCTTTTCGCTGGCAATGCGCTGCAAGCTTCTGCTCGCTCCCTCATATCCTGAACGGAGAAGCCCCTTCATGGTGTTTCGAATTTCCATCGCACTGGTCGCCGTACTGGTGCTGCTCGCCGGCTTGATGCCGGGCCCTTTCAATTCAGTGGTCCAGGTCATGCTGGCCGAGGTCGTCCGCGGTGTTGGCTGGCTGTATCTGCTGGTCGTGTTCCTGTCTCTGACGTTTCTCATGTATCTCGCATTCGGCCGCTTCGCCAGCCTGCGCATCGGCGGAGAAGACGCTGAACCGGATTTTTCCCGGGCCAGCTGGTTGTCGATGCTGTTTGCCGCCGGCATGGGTATCGGCCTGGTGTTCTGGGGCGCTGCAGAACCCATCTCGCATTTCGCCAAGCCCCCGGAGGGACTGGAGCCGATGGGGATGGAGGCCGCGCGCGCATCCATGCGCTATGCCTTCTTCCATTGGGGCCTGCACCCCTGGGCGATCTACGCGCTGATCGGCCTGGCGATGGCGTGGTTCCAGTTCAACCGGAATGGACGTGGGCTGGTCAGCGACATGCTGCAGCCCATCATCGGCCGGCACCATCGTGGCTGGATAGGTCATGTCGTCAACATCGCCGCCGTGGTCGCCACCGCCATCGGCGTTGCCACCACGTTGGGCTTCGGCACCGTACAGATCGCGGCAGGGTTGGAGCGGGTGTTCGGGATCCCCGCCAGCATTCCCACGCAGATGGTCATCATCGCCGTGGCGTTCGTGTTGTACATGGCCTCTACCCTCAGCGGCGTGGGCCGTGGGGTGAAATGGCTGTCCAATTTCAACCTGTGCCTGGCCGCGCTGTTGTTGGCGATGGTGCTTGTGCTTGGGCCGACCGGCTTCATCTTCGACACCTTCACCACCACGTTGGGTTCTTACCTCAACCAATTGGTGACGATGAGCCTGCGCATGTCGCCGTTCTCGGGCAGCACCTGGGTGGCGGACTGGACCATCTTCTACTGGGCGTGGTGGATCGCCTGGGCCCCCTTTGTCGGCTCCTTCATCGCACGCATTTCGCGCGGCCGCAGCGTGCGCGAGTTCGTCATCGGCGTAGTGATCGCGCCGACCGTGCTCGGCTTTGTCTGGTTCTCCGTATTCGGCGGCACGGCGTTGTGGTCACAGCTGTTCGGCCATGTCGATCTGGTGGCAGCACTGGGCAACGGGTACGAGACGGTTTTGTTCACCATGTTCGACAGCTTGCCGATGCCACTGGTCCTTTCCAGCGTCGCATTGGTGCTGCTGATGATCTTCTTCGTGACCTCGGCGGATTCGGCGGTGCTGGTCCTGGCCAGCATGTCCACGGACGAGCCCGGCGACCCACCGCAGAAGCGCAAGCTTGCCTGGGGTGTTGCCGTGGCGCTCATCGCCGCTGCGCTGCTGCTCGCGGGTGGCCTGTCAGCCTTGCAGGGAATGATCACCATCACCGCATTGCCATTTGCCTTCCTGATGGTGCTGGTGATGGTGTCGCTGTACCGCGTACTGGACGAGGAATGGACACGTGAGCGGCGCAAGGCGCAGCGCGCGCGGCACATGATCGAGTCCTGGATCGAACGCGAGATGGCGGCACAGGAAGAGACCCGCGAGGAGTCGGCACGGGCCGCAGCGCGCGACTGACCTGTGGATGGGTGGCCGGGCTTGCAGCCCGGCGGCCCGCTTGAAGCCACTTCAACTGCAAGTGCAAGTGCAACTTCAACTGCAACGGCTGCAGTGCTGCGTGCTGGTGGGGCGGGGTGGATTGGCGGGGGACGGCAAGAGCTGCATCCATGCGTGCCTCGTTTCGCGCCATCCATGGCGCGGGTCCACGTCATCGCATTCGCGCTGCCGCTCCCACGCTTTGCTTCGCAAACCGTGGGCCCCGTCTCACCAGCACCCACACCCCGCCGCTTCGCGGCCGCCCCTGACTCAGGGGCTCCCTCCACCCGACGGTATACCGTCATCGCGGTAGCGCCGAGCCGTGCTCGGCGGAATGTTTCCGCCAACGGCCCGCTGCGCTCGCCGACCATGGGTCAGCGCTACCGCTTTTCTCTTTTTTCATACGCGGCGGGCGGCCACGGAACCTGTCAGGGGGCCGGGCGGTGGGGCTGGGCGGGGGCGTTGAGCGCCATGGATGGCGCGAAACGAGGCACGCAGGAGCGGCTTTTGCCGGACCCCGCCCAGCCTCACCGCCCAGCCTCACCGCCCGGCCCCAAGCAAGCAGCCCGCTGTCAGCGCCCACCGCGAGGGGGGTCTCACCCGTTCGACCGCCCGACCGTTCGACGTCAGTAGCCCGCCGCCTGCCCGTCCTTGCGGCTCTCCGACGCGCCGTAATACACGCCGGTATCGGGGTCGCGCATGATCGCCTGGTAGCCACCGTACGGACCGTCCGCGAACACGACCCGATGGCCCTTGCGCATCAACGCCCGGATCGTGTCATACGCGAATCCGGTCTCCAGGTTCACCTCGCCCCCGTCGATCATCGCCGTCGCCTGGCCCGTCGGCTCGGTTGACCCTTCGTGCTGGATCCGCGGCGCATCGCCGGCTTCCTGCAGGTTCATGCCGAAGTCCACCAGGTTCATCACGATCTGCGCATGGCCTTGCGGCTGCATCGCACCGCCCATCACCCCGAAACTGGCATACGGCTTGCCGTCCTTGGTGATGAAGCCCGGGATGATCGTCTGGAAGGGCCGCTTGCCCGGCGCATACCCGTTGGGATGATCCTTCTGCAGCACGAACATTTCGCCACGGTCCTGCAGGATGAACCCCAGCCCCGGCGGGGCCATGCCGCTGCCCATTCCGCGGTAATTCGACTGGATCAGCGAGACCATCATCCCGTCCGCATCGGCGACGGTCAGATAGATCGTATCGCCTTCCTCCAGTTGCTTCGGCGTGCCCGGCTGTACTTCCTTCAATGCCTTGTCCATCGAAATCAGCGCGCGTCGGTGGGCCGCGTACTCCTTGGAAATCAGCCTGGCCACCGGTGCGGCGGGCTGGAATGCCATGTCGGCATAGAAGCGCGCGCGATCGGCGAACGCCAGTTTCTTCGCCTCGACGAACAGGTGCACATGCTCGGGCGAGCCAAACGGAATCTTCGAGAAATCGTACCCTTCCAGCACGTTGAGGATCTGCAGCGCGGCGATGCCCTGGCTGTTGGGCGGCAGCTCCCAGACATCGAAGCCGCGATAGTTGCTGCTGACCGGCTCGATCCATTCCCCGTGGTGCGCGGCCATGTCATCGAAGCTCAGGTAGCCGCCGTTGGCCTTGAAATAGGTATCGATGGTGCGCGCGATGTCGCCCTTGTAGAACGCATCACGCCCGCCGTCGGCGATCTTCTGCAGCGTGTCGGCCAGGTTGGGGTTCTTCCACATGTCGCCCTTGCGCGGGGCATGGCCGTCCACCGTGAACTGCTCCTTGAATCCCGGATACACGGACAGGCGCGGCACGGAGCGATCCCAGTAGTAGGCGATCACTTCAGCGACTGGATGGCCTTCGCGCGCGTAGCGGATCGCCGGCGCCAGGTTGTCCGCCATCGGCTTGCGGCCGAACCGTTCGTGCAGCGCGAACCAGCCATCCACCGCACCCGGGACCGACACCGGCAACGGACCCGTGGCCGGAATTTCCTTCAGTCCACGGCGCTTGAACTCCGCCAGGGTAAGCGAACGGGGTGAACGCCCCGAGCCGTTATAACCATGCAGTTTCTGCGTTTTCGGATCCCACACGATCGCAAACAGATCACCGCCTACCCCATTGCCGGTGGGCTCCATCAGGCCCAGCGCGGCATTGGCCGCAATGGCCGCATCAACGGCGCTGCCGCCGTTCTTCATCACATCCAACGCAATCTGCGTCGCAAGCGGCTGCGAGGTGGCGGCCATCGCGTGCGGGGCGATCACCTCCGAGCGGGTGGCAAACCCCTGGCCGGTAATGCGATCAGCCGCCAAGGACAGTGTCGGCAAGGCAGCAAGCAGGGCGGCGGCGAGCAGGCCGCGGGCAATTCGTCGGGTCACGTCGAGGGCATCCATGAGGAAGATGATCGATAGTCGCGCGTCTGCGTGCTGCTGCCTATGCGGCATAGGTCACCCTGGGAAGGTGGGTGCTGGGGATATCGCGCGGATGAGGCGATCGACGCCTGCGCGACCATGGCCGGCAGGTCGTTTCAGGCGCAACAATGCAGGCCAGACAAGGGTTTCGCATGGATGCACGGGTAACCAATCCGCATGTTCCGCGAAGGGTTGACAGACCCCGTTGCGCATGTTTTCCTCGAACCCATGTTGCAGCGCCACACGCCACCGCCGACGAACTCCGAGCCCGCCATCACCGGCGCCGCCTCGCTGCGTTCGCTCCTCGTACTCGTACTTATTAGCCAGCCCACCGGAGCGGGACGAGCCAGCGTGTAAGCAACAGACACACAGGTACTCGATCAGAACCCGCACCGGTCCCGGCGCGGGTTTTTTCGTTTCAGAACATGGCAACACCCTCCCTCCTCACCCAACACCTCTGCAAGGAACCACCACGATGAGCACCAACGACCTGCCCCAGACCAAGATCGCTGTCGTCGGCTACGGCAGCCAGGGCCGCGCGCATGCGCTGAACCTGCGCGAATCCGGCTTCGACGTGGTGGTGGGCCTGCGCCCCGGCGGTCCGACCGAAGTAAAGGCACAGGCCGATGGTTTCACCGTCAAGGCACCGGCGGAGGCCGTCAAGGACGCGGACCTGGTCGCCGTGCTGACCCCGGACATGGTGCAGAAGAAGCTCTACGAGGACGTGCTGGCGCCGAACATGAAACAGGGCGCGGTACTGCTGTTCGCGCATGGCCTGAACGTGCATTTCGACATGATCACCCCACGCGATGACCTGGACGTGGTGCTGGTCGCGCCCAAGGGACCGGGTGCGCTGGTCCGTCGCGAATACGAGATCGGCCGCGGCGTACCGTGCATCTGGGCCGTCCACCAGGACCGCAGCGGTAACGCCGCCACGCATGCGTTGGCCTATGCCACCGGCCTGGGTGGCGCGCGCGCCAACCTGATCCAGACCACGTTCAAGGAAGAGACCGAGACGGATCTGTTCGGCGAGCAGGCCGTGCTGTGCGGCGGTGCCTCGGCGTTGGTGCAGGCAGGATTCGAGACGCTGGTCGAAGCCGGCTACCAGCCGGAGATCGCCTACTACGAGGTGCTGCACGAGCTGAAGCTGATCGTCGACCTGTTCTACGAAGGCGGTATCTCGCGGATGCTCGAGTTCATCTCCGAGACGGCGCAGTACGGCGACTACGTCAGTGGCCCGCGGGTGATCGATGCCGGCACCAAGGAGCGCATGAAGGAAGTCCTGAAGGACATCCAGGATGGCACCTTCACCAAGAACTGGGTGGCCGAGTACGAAGCGGGCCTGCCGAACTACAACAAGTTCAAGCAGGCCGACCTGGATCACCCCATCGAGAAGGTAGGCAAGGAACTGCGCGCCAAGATGGTCTGGTTGCAAGGTCAGGCCGCGTAACCCGCGCGGCCCTCCCCCACCCGCTCTGCAAGGTTTCCCATGAACAACCCCGCACCACGCAGCGCGCCGCCCAACGGCGCGCGCTGGCTGACCCAGGCCCTGGAGGCCGAAGGCGTGCAGACGCTGTTCGGCTACCCCGGTGGCACCATCATGCCGTTCTACGATGCACTGGTGGATTCGCAGCTGAAACACGTGCTGGTCCGCCACGAACAGGGCGCTGCGCTGGCTGCCAATGGCTTCGCCCGTGCCAGCGGCCGCGTCGGGGTGTGCATCGCCACCTCCGGACCGGGTGCCTCCAACCTGATTACCGGCATCGCCGATGCGATGCTGGATTCGGTCCCGATGGTCTGCATCACCGGCCAGGTCGCCACGCCGCTGCTGGGCACCGACGCGTTCCAGGAACTGGACGTGTTCGGGCTGACCCTGCCGATCGTCAAGCACAGCTGGCTGGTCCGCAGCGTCGATGATCTGCCGCGCGTGGTCGCCGATGCCTTCCGCATCGCCCGTGAGGGTCGCCCCGGGCCGGTGCTGATCGACCTGCCCAAGGATGTGCAGGTCGCCGACGCCAGCCATCTGCCGGCGCACGTGCCGGCCGCCGTGGAGCCGCCGCCGGCTCCCGCCGAGCAGGCCATCGCCGACGCCATCGCCGCGATCGCCGCGGCGGAAAAGCCGGTGATCTATGCCGGCGGCGGCATCGCCCTGGGTGATGCGGTGCAGGCGCTGCGCGATTTCGCCGAGGCCAGCGGCATCCCTGCCGTGCTGACCCTGCGCGGCCTGGGCGCCCTGCCCGCCGGCCATCCGCAGTCGCTGGGCATGCTGGGCATGCACGGCACCCGGGCGGCCAACATGGCCACCCAGGAAGCCGATCTGCTGCTGGTGCTGGGCGCACGTTTCGATGACCGCGCCACCGGCAAGCTGGCGGAGTTCGCACCGTTCGCCCGGGTCGTGCACATCGACGCGGACGCCTATGAAATCTCGAAGCTGCGCACGGCTGACATCGCCGTGCCCGGCAACGTGGCCCATGCCATCCGTGCCCTGCACGCGGCCTTCCCGGCGCCGCTGGCCAACCACGCCGCATGGCGTGCGCGCTGCGCGCAGAACCGCGAGAAATTCATTGCGCGCTACGACGCCCCTGGCAAGCACATCTACGCTCCGGCGCTGCTGAAGCGGCTGAGTGAACTGGCGCCGGCCGATGCCGTGATCGCCTGCGATGTCGGCCAGCACCAGATGTGGGTCGCCCAGCATTGCCGCTTCAACCATCCGCGCAACCACCTGACCAGCGGCGCCCTGGGCACGATGGGCTTCGGCCTGCCGGCGGCGATGGGCGCGCAGTTCGCCTGCCCCGACCGCACCGTGGTGCTGGTGTCCGGCGATGGCAGCTTCATGATGAACGTCCAGGAGCTGACCACCATCGCCCGCTGCCGCCTGCCGGTGAAGATCGTGCTGCTGGACAACAGCTCGCTGGGCATGGTCCGGCAGTGGCAGGAGCTGTTCTTCGCCGAGCGCTACAGCGAGATCGACCTGTCCGACAATCCCGATTTCGTCGCCTTGGCCAAGGTGTTCGGCATTGCCGCCACACGCATCGATGCGCGTGACGATGTCGAAGGCGGCCTGGCCGCGCTGCTCGCCGAGCCGGGCCCGGCGCTGCTGCATGTCGGCATTGATGCGCGGGCGAATGTCTGGCCACTGGTGCCACCGAACACCGCCAACAGCACGATGCTGGAATCCAACCCCGCCCATGTCAGCCAGGAGACCCCCAATGCAATACCGGCTTGATCTGGTGCTGCACCCGGCCGAAGGTGCCCTGCTGCGGGTGATCGGCATGGCCGAGCGCCGTGGCTTCGCACCGCGCGCCATCCATGGCGCCCCCGATGCGCAGGACCAGGGCCGCTGGCACCTGCAGTTGGTGGTGGACGGTACGCGCCCGCCGGAGACGCTGTGCCGCCAGATCGAAAAGATCTACGACTGCGTCTCGGTGCAGGTCACCGCACTGGGAGTCGCCGCATGAACGCCCGCACCTCCAATGGGGTGCTGGCACGGGGGCGTCTTCTTCGCCGCCCGCCGCCGTCACCGTTCGCGCCGCGCGTGGATCGTCATGCCCGCCCCTGACCGCGCTGCCAGCGAGCCCGACGTAGGCGATGTAACCGTCGCCGACGTGCTGGCCGCGCAGGCCCGCCTGCGCCGCTTCCTGCCGCCGACGCCGCTGCACCATGCAGAGCGCTTCGGCACCTGGCTGAAGCTGGAGAACCTGCAGCGCACCGGCTCCTACAAGGTGCGCGGCGCACTGAACGCGCTGCTGGCCGGGCGCGAGCGCGGCGACGCGCGGCCGGTGATCTGCGCTTCGGCGGGCAACCATGCCCAGGGCGTGGCGTGGGCCGCACACCGGCTGGGCGTAAAGGCGATCACCGTGATGCCCCATGGCGCACCGGCCAACAAGATCGCGGGCGTGGCCCATTGGGGCGCCACCGTCCGCCAGCACGGCGACAGCTACGACGATGCGTGGGCATTCGCCGTGGAGCTGGCCAAGCAGCACGACTATCGCTTCCTGTCTGCGTTCGACGACGCCGATGTCATCGCCGGCCAGGGCACGGTCGGCATTGAACTGGCCCCCTATGCACCGGACGTGGTGATCGTCCCCATTGGCGGCGGCGGCCTGGCCTCCGGCGTCGCACTGGCGCTGAAGTCGCAGGGCGTTCGCATCGTCGGCGCACAGGTCGAGGGCGTCGATTCGATGGCCCGCGCCATGCGCGGTGACATCCGCCCCATCGCACCCGTTGCGTCACTGGCTGACGGCGTGCGGGTGAAGATCCCCGGCTTCCTGACCCGTCGCCTGTGTGCCTCCCTGCTGGACGACGTGGTGATCGTGCGCGAAGCCGAACTGCGCGAGACCTTGGTGCGGCTGGCCCTGGAAGAGAACCTGATCGCCGAAGGCGCCGGTGCGCTCGCGCTGGCTGCTGGCCGCCGCGTCGCCGGCCGCCGGAAATTTGCCGTCGTCTCCGGCGGCAACATCGATGCCTCCGTGCTGGCCGGCCTGCTGACCGACGTGCGCCCGCGCGCGCCGCGCAAGCCGCGCCGCCGTCGCCCTGAAACCCTGCGAGCGCCCGCCATGGCGGTCGCCCTTCCCCCTTTGAAACCTGCTGCTTCCCCTTCCCATTTGAACGCCGCACTGCCCGTTGTCGAGGAGACCTCCCCATGAACACGCCGACCATCGAACGAATTACCCCGCCGCGCATCCGCATCTTCGACACCACCCTGCGCGACGGTGAACAGTCCCCGGGCTGCAGCATGAGCCCGCAGCAGAAGCTGGTGATGGCGCGCGCGCTGGACGAGCTGGGCGTGGATGTGATCGAAACCGGTTTCCCGGCCAGTTCGCAGTCCGACCGCGAAGCAATGACGATGATCGGCCGTGATGTGCAACGCCCCATCCTGGCCGTGCTGTCGCGCTGCCTGGCCGCTGACATCGAAACCTCGGTACGCTCGCTGGACTCGGCGGCGCATCCGCGCCTGCACGTGTTCCTGTCCACCAGCCCGCTGCACCGTGAGCACAAGCTGCGCATGACCCGCGAACAGGTGCTGGAGTCGGTGCGCAAGCACGTGGCGCTGGCGCGCTCGTACATCGACGATGTCGAGTTCTCCGCTGAGGATGCAACCCGCACCGAACTGGATTACCTGATCGAGGTATCACGCGTCGCCATCGCCGCCGGGGCCACCACCATCAACCTGCCCGACACCGTGGGCTTCACCACCCCGGAAGAGATCCGCGCGATGTTCCAGCAGGTCATCGCCGGTGTAGCCGACGTCGCCGGCGCCGACCGCGTGGTGTTCAGCACCCACTGTCACAACGACCTGGGACTGGCCGTGGCCAACTCGCTGGCCGCCATCGAAGGCGGCGCACGCCAGGTGGAGTGCACGGTGAACGGCATCGGCGAGCGCGCCGGCAATTGTGCCGTGGAAGAAATCGCCATGGCGCTGAAGGTGCGACAGGCCTTCTACGAGCAGGACACCGCGATCAACACCCAGCGCATCGTATCCACCTCGCAGCTGCTGCAGCGGCTGGTCGGCATGCCGGTGCAGCGCAACAAGGCCATCGTCGGCGCCAACGCGTTCGCGCATGAATCGGGCATCCACCAGCACGGCATGCTGCGTCATCGCGGCACGTACGAAATCATGCGGCCCGAAGACGTGGGCTGGGAGGATTCGCAGATGGTGCTGGGTCGCCACAGCGGCCGCGCGGCCGTCGAGCAGCGTCTGCGCGCACTGGGCTTCTGGCTGGAAGAAGACGAGCTGAAGCTGGTGTTCGAGCAGTTCAAGGCGTTGTGCGAGCAGCAGCGCGTGGTCACCGACCCGGACCTGCAGACGCTGATGCAGGGCGGTGCCAGCGCCCCCGGCTATCGCCTGGCCTCGATGACCATCAGCGATGTCGGCAGCCGTGCCAATGCGCTGGTCGAACTGTCCGACGCCGATGGCAACCGCGTGGCCGAGACCGCCCAGGGCGACGGACCGGTGGATGCGCTGTTCGGCGCGCTGTCCTCGGCCACCGGCGTCAGCCTGCAGCTGGACAGCTACCAGGTACACAGCGTGGGCATCGGTGCCGATGCGCGCGGCGAGGCCAACCTGAGTGTGCGCAACGGCGATGAGGTCTTCGAGGGGACCGGCACCAGCCGCGACATCATCGAAGCCTCCGCCCTGGCGTGGCTGGACGTCGCCAATCGACTGCTGCGCCAGCGCGATGCCGTTGCGGCCAGCAACGAAGCCCCCCACCCCGCCACGGCCTGAGGACACTTCGATGAACGCTTTCGACACCGCCGCGCCACCTGTGGATGCCGGCCAGCGCTGGAACGCGCAGGACTACGCCATCGATGCCGGGTTCGTTCCGGTGCTCGGCGGTGCCGTGGCACGCCTGCTCGACGCGCGCAGCGGCGAACGCGTGCTCGACCTGGGCTGCGGGGACGGCGTGCTCAGTACCGAACTGGCGCTGACCGGCGCCCGGATCACCGGCGTCGACGCATCACCCGAACTGGTGATCGCCTCCCGTGCACGTGGCCTGGACGCGCAGGTGATGGACGGCCATGCCCTGACATTCGACGGAGAGTTCGATGCGGTGTTCAGCAATGCAGCACTGCACTGGATGCGCGAGCCGGACCGCGTTCTGGCCGGCGTGCGCCGCGCGTTGAAGCCCGGCGGACGCTTCGTCGCCGAATTCGGGGGACAGGGCAACGTGGCCACCATCGTCGGTGCCATCCAGGCCGCACGCGTGGCCCATGGTCATGGCGAAAGCCCGTTCGCCTGGTACTTCCCTACCGCTGACACCTACAGCGACCGCCTGCGCCAGCATGGATTCCATGTGCAGTTCGCCGAACTGATCGAGCGCCCCACGCCCCTGCCCACCGGCATCGAAGGCTGGCTGCGCGTGTTCGCCAGCCCCTTCCTGGATGACCTGCCGCCTGGCGCAGCCGCGCGCGTGCGCGAGGGCGCCGCCGCACTGCTCAGCGAACTGCCCCGGGATGCGTCCGGACAGCCGTTGGCCGACTATGTGCGCCTGCGGGTGCTCGCGCGTCGCCGCTGACCTTGACCGTTTCCCGTTCTGCCTTGATGTTCACCACCGTATCAACCTGCCAGGCCATCGCATGACCCCCGCACCCCGCACCCTGTACGACAAACTGTGGGACACCCACGTGGTCGTACCCGAATCCGACAGCGCACCTGCCGTGCTGTACATCGACCTGCACCTGATCCACGAGGTCACCTCGCCGCAGGCGTTCACCGAGCTGCGCGAACGCGGTCTGTCGCCGCGCCGGCCCGACCTCACCAAGGGCACCATGGACCACTCCACGCCGACGCTGCCCGCGCGCGCCGATGGCTCCCTGCCCTACGCCAGCGCCGCCTCCGAAGCCCAGGTGGCGATGCTGGCGCGCAACTGCGCCGAGTACGGGGTTGAACTGTTCGACATGGCCTCGGCCAGCCGCGGCATCGTGCATGTCATCGCGCCGGAGCAGGGCTTCACCCAGCCCGGCATGACCATCGTCTGCGGCGACAGCCATACCTCCACGCACGGCGCCTTCGGTGCGCTGGCCTTCGGCATCGGCACCAGCGAAGTCGGCCACGTGCTCGCTACGCAGTGCCTGCTGCAGCGCAAGGCCAAAACGATGGCGATCACCGTCGAGGGCGCCCTCCCCCCCGGCGTAGGTGCCAAGGACGTGGTCCTGCACATCATCGGCGTGATCGGCGTCAACGGTGGCACCGGCCACGTGCTGGAGTTCCGCGGCAGCACCATCGCCGCCATGGACATGGAACAGCGCATGACCCTGTGCAACATGTCCATCGAAGCCGGTGCACGCGCCGGCATGGTGGCCCCGGACCAGATCACCTTCGACTGGGTCGCCGCCACCCCGCGCGGGCCCAAGGGGGCTGATTTCGATGCCGCCGTGGCGCGCTGGTCGCAGTTACGCAGCGATGACGGCGCACGTTTCGATGCCGAGGTGTCGATCGATGCGGCGGACATCCGCCCCACATTGACCTGGGGCACGCATCCCGGCACGGCCATCGCCGTGGATGCACCGATTCCCGCCGCCCACGATGCCGCCGCGCAGAAGGGTCTGGACTACATGCAGTTTCATGCCGGAGACACCCTCGAAGACACGCCGGTGGACGTGGTCTTCGTCGGCTCCTGCACCAATGGCCGCCTGAGCGACATGCGCGAAGTCGCGCACGTGCTGCAGGGCCGTCGCGTGGCCGACCGCGTGCGCATGCTGGTGGTCCCCGGTTCGGAGATCGTCAAGCGCCAGGCCGAAGCCGAAGGCATCGACGCGATCGTGCGTGCGGCCGGGGCCGAGTGGCGCGAACCGGGCTGTTCGATGTGCATCGCCATGAACGGCGATCTGGTCGCGCCGGGCCAACTGGCGGTGAGTACCAGCAACCGCAATTTCGAGGGGCGCCAAGGGCCCGGCTCGCGCACCCTGCTGGCTTCGCCGATGACCGCCGCGTGGGCGGCGGTGAACGGCCACGTTGCCGACGTCCGTGACCTGTTCACCCAGGAGGTGGCGTGATGCCCGGCTTCCGTACCCTGAGCTCGGCCAGCGTGGTGCTGCGCCAGACCAACATCGATACCGACCAGATCATCCCGGCGCGCTTCCTGTCCACGACCGAGCGTGCCGGCCTGGGCCGCAATGCCTTCAATGACTGGCGCTGGGCCGCCGACGGCACGCCCAATCCGGATTTCGCCTTCAACCAGCCAGAGAATGCAGGCCGCAGCATCCTGCTGGCCGGCCGCAACTTCGGCTGCGGCTCCTCGCGCGAGCATGCGCCGTGGGCCCTCACCGATCTCGGCCTGCGCGCGATCATCAGCAGCGAGATCGCGGATATCTTCCGGGGCAACGCGCTGAAGAACGGCCTGCTGCCGGTGGTGTTGGACGAGGCCGACGTGCAGGCGCTGATGCAGCGCCCGGACGATATCCTGACCCTGGACATCGCCGCGCGCGAGGTCCGCACCCCCGATGGTCGCGTCTACACGTTCCCGCTGGACGGCTTCTCGCAGACCTGTCTGCTGGAAGGTGTCGACCAGTTGGGCTACCTGCTGGGCCGTGTCCCCGACATTGAACGTTACGAGAGTGAACATGCACGCTGAGATCGTCGTATTGCCCGGTGATGGCATCGGCCCGGAAGTAGCTGCTGCCGGTGTCGCCGTGCTGGAAGCCATTGCCACCCGTTTCCATCACAGCTTCAGCTTCAAGGAACACGACATCGGCGGCATCGCCATTGATCGCCATGGCGCGCCGCTGCCGGCCAGCACCCTGGATGCCTGCCGTGCGGCCGACGCGATCCTGCTGGGCGCCGTCGGCGGCCCGAAGTGGTCCGATCCCAACGCCACCGTGCGACCCGAGCAGGGCCTGTTGGCAATCCGCAGGGCGCTGGGGCTGTATGCGAACCTGCGCCCGGTTCGCACGCACGAAGCCGCGCTGCACGCTTCGCCGATCAAGCCCGAGCTGCTGCGCGGCGTCGACTTCGTGGTGGTACGCGAGCTGACCGGCGGCATCTATTTCGGTGAAAAGACCCGCACCGCGGATGCGGCCAGCGACCTGTGCAGCTACAGCGTGGTGGAGATCGAGCGCGTGCTGCGCAGCGCGTTCCAGCTGGCACGCCAGCGTCGCGGCAAGGTCACGTCGGTGGACAAGGCCAACGTGCTGGAAACCTCCCGCCTGTGGCGCGACGTCGCCACCCGTCTGGGCCGCGACGAATTCGCCGACGTGTCGCTGGAGCACCAGCTGGTCGATTCGATGGCCATGCACCTGCTGGCCAAGCCGCGCGAGTACGACGTGATCGTGACCGAGAACATGTTCGGCGACATCCTGACGGACGAAGCGTCGATGCTGGCCGGCTCACTGGGCCTGCTGCCGTCCGCATCGCTGGGTGAACCCGGCGCGGTCGGCATCTACGAGCCGATCCACGGCTCGGCACCGGACATTGCCGGCAAGGGCATCGCCAATCCCTACGCGACGATCTTCAGCACGGCGATGCTGCTGCGCCACTCGTTGGGGCTGGACGCGGAGGCCGCTGCGGTGGAAGCGGCGGTGCACGCGGCGCTGGATGCTGGTGTGTTCACGGCAGACCTGGCTGCGGCCGGTGCGGCGGTGTCGACGCAGCAGGCTACGGCAGCGGTGGTCGCACGACTGCAGGGGTAAGGGTTGCCGGGCTGCGCCCGGGGTCCACGTCATCGCATTCGCGCTGCCGCTCCCACGCTTTGCTTCGCAAACCATGGGCCCCGTCTCATCAGCACCCACACCCCGCCGCTTCGCGGCACGGGTCCACGTCATCGCATTCGCGCTGCCGCTCCCACGCTTTGCTTCGCAAACCGCGGGCCCCGTCTCACCAGCACCCACACCCCGCCGCTTCGCGGCCGCCCCTGACTCAGGGGCTCCCTCCACCAGACGGGTCAACGAGGTCCGCGGTAGCGCCGACCCATGGTCGGCGGAATATTCCCGCCAACGGCCCGCTTCGCTCGCCGACCATGGGTCGGCGCTACCGCTTTTTCTTTTTCTTTATTACGCGGCGGGCGGCCACGGAACCTGTCAGGGGTCGGGCGGTGGGGCTGGGCGGGGGCGTTGAGCGCCATGGATGGCGCGAAACGAGCGCTACATGGACGTACTTGTGCGCGTCCCCCGACCAGCCTCACCGCCCGGCCCAGCCGAGGCTCCAGCTCGAAAGCCAGCCGCGAGGGGGCTCAGCCCGTTCGACCGTCTTCCTTCCGCACCCGGAACCACGCCGCGTACAACGCCGGCAGGAACACCAGCGTCAGCACCGTGCCGACGATCAACCCGCCCATGATCGAAATCGCCATCGATCCGTAGAACGCGCTGCGTGACAGCGGAATCATCGCCAGCACCGCCGCCAGCGCGGTCAATACGATCGGCCGGAAACGGCGTACCGTCGCATCCAGGATCGCATCCCAGCGGTCATGCCCAGCGTCGATGTCCTGCTGGATCTGGTCGATCAGGATCACCGAGTTGCGCATGATCATGCCCGCCAGCGCGATCGTGCCGAGCAGCGCGACGAACCCGAACGGCACCCGGAAGATCAGCAGGAACAACGTCGCGCCGATGATGCCCAGCGGTGCGGTGACCAGCACCATCGCCGCGCGGGAAAAGCTCCGCAACTGCAGCATCAGCAACGTCGCCACCACCACCAGGAACAACGGCATGCCGGCCTTGATCGAGTCCTGGCCGCGTGCCGAATCTTCCACCGTACCGCCGGTTTCCAGCAGATACCCACTGGGCAGCTCGCTGCGCACGTCATCCAGGCTCGGCAGGATCTGCTGCACCACGTCCAGCGGTTGCATGCCATCGCCGATGTCGGCGCGCACCGTCACGGTCGGCAGGCGATCGCGGTGCCAGATGATGCCGTCCTCAAAACCCTGCTCCAGCGTGGCCACCTGCGACAGGCTGATGCTGCCACCACTGGCGGTCGGCATCGACAGGCTGGCCAGCAGCGCCAGATGGGCACGCTCGTCGGCCGGGCCGCGTACCAGCATTTCGATCTGCCGGTTGCCCTCGCGGTACACGCTCACGCTCTGCCCGGCCAGTGAACTGGCCAAGAACTGGCTGACCTGCGCACTGTTCACCCCCAACGCGCGGGCGCGGTCCTGATCGATCACCAGCCGCACCACCTTGCTCGGCTCGCTCCAGTCCAGGTTGACGTTGATCGTATGCGGATTGGCGCGCACCTTTGCCTCGACCTGACGGGCCAGCGCTTGTACCTGGGCCACATGTTCGCCCGACACACGGAACTGCACCGGGTACCCGACCGGCGGACCGTTCTCCAGCCGCGTCACCCGCATCTGCACGTCCGGGAACTGCGGGATCACCTCGTCCATCAACCAGTCCCGGGTGCTTTCGCGCGCGTTGGTGTCGTTGGCCAGCACGACGAACTGGGCGAAGTTGGTGGCCGGCAGTTGCTGGTCCAGCGGCAGGTAGAAGCGCGGTGAACCGGTGCCGACATAGGCCACGTAGTTGCGGATGCCCTCGCGACCCGCCAGCAGTTTCTCCAGCTTGATGGCCTGGTCGCGGGTAGCGTTCAACGACGCGCCTTCGGCCAGCTCGATGTCCACCATCAGCTCCGGCCGGGTGGAATCCGGGAAGAACTGCTGCGGCACGAAGCGGAACAGCACCAGCGAGCCGACGAACAGCAGCGCGGTGGCGGCGATGACCCACCAGCGGTGGCGCAGGCAAGCGTCGAGGAAGCCACGGAAGCGCACATAGAACGGCCGCTGGTAGGGATCGTGGTCGTGGCCGTGCTGCGGCGGCGCGACCAGGTTCGACACGGCCGGCCAGCGGTCCGCCCACGCCTGCCGGCGTGCATGCCAGCGCGCGGTGAAACTGCCCGGTTTCGGCGGCTGGCGGTTGAACAGGTCCGGCAGCATCTTGTCGCCGAGGTAGGGAATGAACAGCACCGCTGCGATCCACGACACCACCAGCGCGATGGTCACCACCTGGAACAGCGAACGGGTGTACTCGCCGGTGCTGGAGGCCGCCGTCGCGATCGGCAGGAAGCCGGCCGCGGTAATCAGCGTCCCGGTCAGCATCGGGAAGGCGGTGGACTCCCACGCAAAGCTGGCCGCACGCAGGCGATCGTAGCCCTGCTCCATCTTGGTGGCCATCATCTCCACCGCGATGATCGCATCGTCCACCAGCAGGCCGAGCGCCAGCACCAGCGCACCCAGCGAAATCTTGTGCAGGCCGATGCCGAAGTAATGCATGACGAAAAAGGTCATCGCCAGCACCAGTGGAATGGTCACGCCCACCACCAGCCCGGTGCGCAGGCCCAGCGAGAAGAAACTGACCAGCAGCACGATCACCACTGCTTCGGTCAGCACCTGCACGAACTCACCCACCGACTCTTCCACTGCCTTGGGCTGGTCGGACACCTTGCGCAGCTGCATGCCCGCCGGCAGGGTCTTCTGCAGTCGTTCGAACTCCGCATCCAGATGCGCACCGAGGGCGAGGATGTCACCGCCGTCCTTCATCGCCACCGCCAGACCGATCGCATCGGCACCCATGAAGCGCATCTTCGGCGATGCCGGATCGGCGAAGCCCCGCTTCACCTCGGCGAGGTCGCCCAGGCGCACGGTACGTTCACCGGCACGGATCGGGAACGCGCGTATCGCCTCGATGCTGTCGAACTGCCCGCTCACCCGCAGCTGCACGCGGTCGGTGGCGGTTTCGAAGAAGCTGGTGCCGGTGATCGCGTTCTGGTCGGCCAGCGCCTGCTGCACCTGCTGCATCGACACACCCAGCGTGGCCAGCTTGGCATTGGACAGTTCGATCCAGACCTTTTCATCCTGCAGCCCAACCAGGTCGACCTTGCCCACGTCGGGCACGCGCTGCAGCTCCAGCTGGATGCGGTCGGCGTAGTCGCGCATCACCGCGTAATCGAAGCCTTGGCCCGTCAGTGCGTAGATGTTGCCGAAGGTATCGCCGAACTCATCATTGAAGAACGGACCGACGATCTCCCGTGGCAGCGTGGCCTGGATGTCGCCCACGCGCTTGCGTACCTGGTACCACAGGTCTGGAATCTGCTTGGAGCGCAGGTCGTCGCGGGCCATGAAGATCACCTGCGATTCGCCGGGGCGCGAATACGAGCGGATGAACTCGAACTCGCCGGTGTTCATCAGCGCTTTTTCGATCGGCTCGGTCACCTGCCGCGACACCTGCTCGGCCGTGGCACCGGGCCACAGCGTGCGCACCACCATCGCCTTGAAGGTGAAGGGCGGATCTTCGGACTGACCCAGATGCTTGTAGGACCACACCCCGATCAGGGCGAAGGCCAGCATGGCGAACAGCACGAGCGGGCGGTTGGCCAAGGCCCATTCGGAAAGATTGAAACGGCGCACGGGCTTACTCCTTGCCCTTCGGCGCAGGGGCAGGACCGCGGACGGCCGGCTTCAGGACCGGCTGGTTCTGCCGGTCCACGGCCACCACCGGTTGTCCGGCGCGCAGCAGATGGCCACCGGCGGCAACTACCCAGTCCTGCGCGGTGATACCGCTCGACACCGGCACGCTGTCGCTACCGTAGGCACCGGTGGTCACGCTCACCGCCTTCAAGGTGGCGGTGTCGGGATCCACCACCCACACGCTGGCACGACCGTCGGCACCGCGCTGCAGCGCGGCCAGCGGCAGCTGCAGGGCGCCGGCACCGGAGCCCGAAGGCGCCACATGCACGCGCGCGCTCTGCCCCAGGCTCACATCGGCCAGCGCATCCGCCGCCAGGCTGACGCGCGTGGCATAGGTGCGCGACTGCGGATCAGCGGCGGCGGCGATCTCGCGGATGGTGCCCGGCAACATCGCCCCGGCACGGTTCCACAGGTCCACCTGCACGGCCTGGCCCACGGCAAAGTCACGCAGCGTGGCTTCCGGCAGATCGATCAATACCTCGCGCCCACCATCGGCGGCCAGGTTGAAGATGGTCTGCCCGGCCGTCACGACCTGCCCGGCTTCGGCCTCGCGGCTGGCAATCACCCCGTCCGTCGGCGCGCGCAACTGCGCATAGCCGGCCTGGTTGCGCAGCACATCCAGATTGGCCCGCGCCGCATCCGCCTGGCCCTGCGCCGCTTTCAACGCAGCGGACTGCTGATCCAGTTCGGAGCGGCTGACCAGCTGCTGCGCGGCCAGTGCCTCATAGCGCCGGTGGTCGTCGCGTGCGCGCACCAGGTCGGCCTGGGCGGCGGCCAGCTGGGCCTGCGACGCACGCGCCTGCAGGGCGAAGTCGGCCACATCGAGCTCGGCCAGGACCTGGCCTTTGCTGACGCGTTGGCCGGCATCGACGTCGCGTTTGACCAGGTTGCCGCCCACCCGGAACGACAGCGCGCTTTCCTGCCGCGCGCGGACTTCACCGGGGAACACGGTGCCGCCCTGACCGGTCACCACGCCAGGATGCACGACGAGCACCGGGACGGCAGCCACCGCCTCCTCCTTGTTGCCCGAGCAGGCAGCGAGCACAGCCACACCCAAGACAAGTCCCATCCAGCGCACGATCTTCATCGGTAGTCGTCCTGATAACGCGTTCAAAGTGGTGGCGGCCACGCGGTGCGGGGCGCCGGGCGATTAGTAAACCCGGCGGTATAGTATAAATATCGAACCGATTGGTCTAGTATTAGCGTGATGATGTGTCCCTTCTCCCCCAAGCGTGCCGCGAAACCTGCTGGCAAGACGGCCGGTCCCGGTCGTCCCAAGGACCTGGGCAAGCGCGCCGCGATCCTTGATGCCGCCAAGGCGCTGTTCGTCGAGCAGGGCTACACCGGTGTCAGCATGGATACGATCGCCGCCCAGGCCGGTGTCTCCAAGCTCACCGTCTACAGCCATTTCGGCGACAAAGAAGCCCTTTTCACCGAAGCGGTGAAGTCCAAGTGCATCGAGATGTTGCCCGATACCCTGTTCGTGGCAGAGGCCGAAGGCCCCCTGCGCGATCAGTTGCTGGGGATCGCCCACGCCTTCTTCGACATGGTCACCTCCGATGCGGCGGTGTCCGTGCAACGGGTGATGATGGCACCGGAGACCGACGACCGGCTGCGCGAAATGTTCTGGCAGGCGGGCCCGAAGCGCACCACTGACGCGCTGGCCGAGTTCCTGCGTGCCCGCGCGACGGGCGGTGAGCTGGAGATCGACGACTTCCCGACGGCCGCGCTGCAGTTGATGACGCTGGTAAAAGGTGAGCTGCATACGCACCTGATGTGCGGCCTGAGGCCGGCGCTGGCGGCCTGCGATGCCCGCACCCATGTTGCGGCCAGCGTGGACTTCTTCCTGCGTGCCTACGCGCCGCGCCCCGTGGCCGCGGCACCCGGCGGTGGCTGATCCGTACAACCTGAACAAGCCGGAGGTCGCGATGACTTCCGGCACTGCGTCCCCGGCCGCCCTGAATACATGCTCTGGGCGCGCCGACGGCCTCCGGCACCGGTAAAATGGCCGGCCCACTGCGCTGGATTGGAACCTCATGACGATTGACTACGCACACGCCCGTGAACTGATGGTGGAACAGCAGATCCGTCCCTGGGACGTGCTGGACATCAAGGTGCTCGACGTCCTGGCCCGCCTGCCGCGCGAAGCCTTCGTGGCTGAAGCGCACCGCGCGCTGGCTTATGCGGACATCGAGCTGCCGCTCGACGGCGGGCAGAAGATGATGAAGCCGGTGGTGGAAGGCCGCACGTTGCAGGCGCTGGATCTGCAGCCGGGCGACGAAGTGCTGGAAATCGGCACCGGCAGCGGCTACCTCTCGGCCTGCCTCGGCGCGCTCGCGCGCGACGTACTGAGCCTGGAGATCGACCCGGAGCTGGCCGCCACCGCGCGTGCGCGACTGGACAGCACCGGGCTGGGCACCAATGTGCGCGTGGAAGTGGCCGACGCCCTGGCGTGGCAGACCGAGCGCCGCTTTGATGTGATCTGTGTCACTGGCGCGGTGGACAAGGTGCCGTCACAGTTCGCCTCGTGGCTGCGTCCCGGTGGTCGCCTGTACATCATCCACGGCCGTTCGCCGGTGATGGAAGCGATCCTGGTCAACGCCGATGGCAGCACCGAATCGCTGTACGAAACCGATATCGATTACCTGCGCGGTGCCGCGCCGGCCCCCCAGTTCCACCTCTGAGTCCAAGGAAGCCGCAATGATCCGCCGAACCCTCGCTATTGCGCTGGCCACCGTCCTGCTGCCGTTGTCCGCCCATGCCGCCGACCTGCTGCAGGTCTACGAAATGGCCCGCAATGGCGATCCGCAGCTCTCGGCTGCCGAGTCCACCCGGTTGTTCGACAAGGAAGGCGCCGTGCAGGCACGCGCCGCCCTGCTGCCGCAGATCAACGGCGTCGCCTCGTTGAACCGCTCGCGTACCGAAGACCGGGGCAACAATACCGGCACCTTCGAAAGCCGTCGCCGCACCTACACCATCGATGGCAGCCAGACCCTGTTCAACTGGAGCCAGTTCAGCACGCTGCGTGCGCAGCGCGAGCTGAGCAAGGCGGCTGATTTCACCCTGGATTCGGCCAACGACAACCTGATCGTCCGCACCTCGGCCGCCTACTTCAACGTGCTGGTGGCGATCGAATCGCTGAACGCGGCCAAGACCAACGAAGAAGCGGCCAAGAAGCAGTTCGACTTCGCCGACAAGCGTCTGGAAGTCGGCCTGGCGCCGATCACCGACGTGCATGAAGCGCGCGCCCAGTACGACCAGGCACGTGCCAACACCATCGTCTCGCAGAACACCCTGGCGGATGCCTACCAGGCGTTGACCGAACTGACCGGCCAGCCGGTGACCAACCTGCGCGGCCTGCCGGAAGACTTCCGTCCGGAAGTGCCGGCCAACCGCGGCAACGTCGACCAGCTGGTACAGAGCGCCGTCGCGCAGAATCCGGCGCTGAAGGCGCAGGAACTGCAGGTCAGCGCCTCCGAAGCCAGCGTGCAGTCCGCACGTGCCGGCCACCTGCCGACGCTCGCGCTGGGCGCCAGCGTGGGCAAGGGCGCAACGTGGGGTGACAGCGTCGGTTCGGGTGGCCTGAGCCCGGACACGCGCACCAACAGTGTCGGCCTGACCTTGAACGTACCGATCTTCTCCGGCGGCGCCACGCAGTCCGCGGTGCGCCAGGCGCTGGCCCAGCGTGACATCGCCCAGGACGGCTACGAGCAGCAGAAGCGCGCGTTGGACCGCAACACGCGCAATGCCTACCAGACCCTGGTGGCCGGCATCAGCGAAGTCGAAGCGCGGCGTCTTGCCGTGGTGTCCGCGCAGAGCGCGTACGACGCCTCGCAGGTCGGCCTGGAAGTGGGTACGCGCACCGTGCTGGACGTCATCCAGAACCAGCGCATCCTGTTCTCCGCGCAGCTGGACTACGCGAACGCGCGTTACACGTTCCTGCAGAACCGCCTGCTGTTGAGCCAGGCCGTGGGTGGCCTGGACATTGCCGAACTGCAGGAGATCAATCGCCTGCTGACCGTCGATGCCGGCAACCCGAGCACGACCGTCGGCAACTGATCACCGCTGCGGTGTGAACACAGAAAAGCCACCCGCATGCGGGTGGCTTTTTTCGTCATGACGGCCGCGGGCCGTCAGCCGATCACCACACCATGTTCACCGCGACCTGCGGCACGAACACCGCACTGCTGTTGCGGCCGGCAAGCGACACCTGCGCGCCGGCCACCAGGGCGACATTGTCGTTCCAGTGGTACTGCACCGCCGGCACGACCGAGAAGCGCCAGCTCGACGGGTCACGCCGATGGAATTCGTCGCGTCCGGCCGCTGCCGGCTGCGTGCCATGCAGACTGCTCTCACTCTCACGCTCGTGCAGCAGTTCGCCCGCCAGCACCCAGGTGCGCGACAGGCTGTACTCGGCGGCCAGCAGGCTGGTCATCGCCGCACCCATCCGCACCCGCCCATCGAAACCGCTCGGGGTACCGAAGGCGCTCTGCCCTCGCACACCGGCGTTGGCACCTGGCGTGCGCCACAACGTGCTGGCGCGCAGGCGCAGATGGCCATCGACGAAATACGCCTGGCCGTGCAGACCGAAACTGGTGGCACCCACGCCGGTACCGCTGGCCACCGAAATGGGGCGCTCTTCCAGGCGGTCGTGATGGCCGGTGGCGATGCTCTGGCGCACGGCGAGGGTCAACGTCGGGCGGTTCGGGCCGTCGCCCTTGTACAGCCCGATCAACGCCGACAAGGTCGTATCGCCGATGTCGAACGCACGCGTCTGATCGCCATCGCGGTTGTACGACGCGTTGAAACTCGCGGCGACGGTGACCCGCTCATGCAGGCCGTACTGCACCGGCACGGCCAGGTACCACCCGTCGGGGCCACTCGCATCGTGTCGATCGCCCTGCCCGTCATACACACCGCGCAGCTGGCTGTTGATCAGGTACGGCTCGATGTTGAGCATGCCCACCGGCAGTGGGGGCGCAGGACTCAGCAGAGGGCCGGCGAAACGGGGCGACGATTCGGCGAAAGCGGCAGGCGTGGTCATGACGCTGCCCAACAGCAGCAGCAGGCGGGCGCGTGACACGTGCTGCCGGGTGGTTGGTTCGTGCATGGTGTTCCTCTCTCCAAGTCAGGCGTCTTTGCCTGCGCTGACGACGCTAGAGCGCAAGGCGCCGGGCGGACATGGGGAAAGTTGGAATATGAAAATACGAACTCTATCGAAAGGTACTAAACCGAACGTCACCGCTATCGACGGCATCCCACAGCGCAGACGGCATCGCGCTGCCATGTCGTATATGACGCCTCGCGACAGGTGGCAGTGGCCTGCCATTACGCAGATTCGTGCCGCAGCGCACGGATATGCGCGCTTTGCAGGGATTCTGCTTGACCTGCGCTGGTCCAATTGACCACCATGCGCGCACTTCATCGCCCCGGGGGCCCCTGCTTGGACAGTCACAGTAGATTCTGCTTTTACTGAGCGGATCCGACACTGCCAGGCAGGTCGCGTCCGCCAGGACGAGGCCCTGCGCCGTCCCTTGCCGACGGCCTGATCTTCGAACATCGCATTCTTTACCTTCGGCCCAAGTGGGAGCCGCTGGCGTATCCGTTTTGTTTTCCGGAGTACGACCATGCGCTTCACCTCTCTACGCCTTGCCCCGCTGTGGGCGACCCTCACCGTCAGCGGCCCCTCGCACGCTGCGGCCAGCCTGCTGGTGGACGACGCCGGCACCACGCCCGAATCCAGCTGCCAGTTGGAAAGCTGGATCCGCAACACCACCGGCCATAGCGAACGCACCGCCGTGCCGGCGTGCACCGTGGCAGGCACGGAGTGGTCCTTCGGACTGAGCCATCTGCACGGTAGCGGTGACACCCCGTGGGCCGTTGGTGCCAAGCGCACGCTGCGCGGTTGGCACGCCGACCGCATCCAGTTGGCCGGTGCCCTCCAGACCGGGGGTGACCTCCGCCACGGTGGGGCCCGCGGCTGGGCAGTCAACGTCCCGTTGAGTATCGCGGTGGATCGGCAAGGCGACGTGTTGATCCATGCCAACACGGGCTGGGTGCGATCACGCACCGAGCGCGGGCTGACCTTCGGCGCCGGCACTGAAATCCGGATCGCACCGCGCTGGTCCGTGCTGGCCGAGCAGTACCGCGATGCCGCTCGCCAACGCAGCAGCCAGCTCGGCGTGCGCCGCCTGCTACGCAACGACGCCTCGCTGGATCTGCTCGTCGGCTACCAGCACGGCGCGACCTCTGATTCGTGGCTCACGGTGGGTCTGAACCTGCCACTGACCCGATAACCCCCTTCCCGTCACCGCCGCTGTTCGCGGCTATCTGCCTATCGCACCCTGTACAGGAGACTTCCCATGAACCGCGAAGAGATGATGTTCGCCGTCCGCCGTTTCGCCCACGCCCCCGATCGCGCGGGCTTCGCCGAGCTGGTCCGCACCTGCCACCCGTCCGATCTTGCCGATGCCCTGCAGGCGATCGGCGTCCGCCCTGCCTCGACGTTGCTGCAGCTTCTGGAGACGCCACAGCGCGCGATGCTGTTCTCGCACTTCGACGCCGAACGGCAGGATGCGCTGGTTGCCGTGCTGCCGGCCAAGGAGCTGTCGGAGCTGTTCGCGCAGATGCCAGCCGACGACCGCGCCGACCTGTTCAACCGGCTGGATGCCCCGGGAAAATCCGGGCTGTTGGACGGCCTGGATGACATCGAGCGCGATTACGTCCTGGCACTGTCCGCGTACCCGGAATCCGCCGTCGGCTCCGCGACGACATCGGACTTCGTGGCCATCGGCAGCAGCGTGACCGTGAGCGCAGCGCTGGACCATATCCGCGCGACGGCGCCGGACAGCGAAACGGTGTATGTGCTGTACGTGCTCGATGCCCAGCGGCACCTGCAGGGGACGGTGTCCCTGCGCGACCTGGTGGTGGCGAAGCCCGACACTCGCGTAGCCGAGCTGCTGCGGCCGGATGCGGTGTTCGTGCGTGCGGCGTGGCCACGCGTGCAGGCCGCTGACCTGATCCGCCGTTATGACCTGCTCGCGGTACCCGTGCTGGATGACAAGGACCGCATGATCGGCATCGTGACCGTGGACGATGCGATGGACATCGACAAGCAACAGGATGCCAATCAGCTCGCACGCTTTGGTGGCACGTCAAGCGGCAAGGGGGGCGATCTGGATGTGATGACCACCCCCCTGCGCAGGATGTTCAGCGTGCGCGTGTTCTGGCTGGCCGTGCTGACCTTCTTCGGCATCATCACCAGCACCTTCGTCGCCGCCCAGGAGGAACTGCTGAGCCAGGCCATCGTGCTGGCCGCCTTCATCGCCCCCATTGTCGACATGGGCGGCAATACCGGCAGCCAATCCGCCACGCTGGTGATCCGCGGCATGGCGCTGGGTGAGCTGGGATTGAACTGGCGCCACGTGGGGTTCGTGATCCGCCGTGAACTGCCGGTGGCGGCCATGCTCGGCATCACCATCGCCCTGCTGGAAGCCGTGCTGGCGTACTTCAGCAAGGGCGTGGGCACGGACGTATTGCTGGTGGTGGGCCTGAGCATGCTGGTCTGCACCGCACTCGGCGGTGTCATCGGTGCACTGCTGCCGTTCCTCGCGCGGCGCTTGGGCACCGATCCGGCGACGCTGTCCTCGCCGCTGATCACCTCGGTCATGGACCTGATCGGCGTGTTCGTCTACTTCGGCTTTGCGTGGGCGTTCCTCGGTGATCAGCTGACCGGGGCGGCGGCCTGATGCGCCTGTTGCAGCACCTGGACATCGCCGCCACGCTGGATACCCTCACCAGCTTGTCCCTGGCCTTCCTGCTGGGGGGCCTGGTGGGACTGGAGCGGCAGTATCGGCAACGGACTGCCGGCCTGCGCACCAACGTGCTGGTTGCTGTCGGTGCGGCGCTGTTCGTCGACATCGCGATGCGTTTCCACGCGCATTACGGTGGTACGCCGAATCCGCTGCAGGTGGTGGCCTATGTCGTATCGGGCGTGGGCTTCCTGGGGGCCGGCGTGATCATGCGCGAAGAGGGCAACATCCGCGGCATCAACACCGCCGCCACGTTATGGGGGTCGGCCGCGATCGGCGTCGCCGCAGGCACCGGCATGCTGGCAGAAGCCGTGCTGGGAACGGTGTTCGTGCTCGCCGCGAACACCCTGCTGCGGCCGATCGTCAACGCGATCAACCGCCGTCCACTGGATTCGGACACGGTGGAAGTGACCAACATCGTGCATGTGATCGTGGGACGCCACCGCCAGCGCGAACTGATGGCGGCGCTGGAAAGCGCGCTTGAGCGGCACGCCTATCCGGTCACCGATCTGCAGGTGACCGCGTTCGGCGAAGAGGACGTGGAGATCGAAGCCGTCCTCACCGCAACGTCCGTGGATGCCGATGCCATGGACGGCATGGTGCATGCGTTGCAGTCGCTGCCTGGCGTGCGCCAGGCATTCTGGAGTCCAAGCACGAGTGGCTGATGGGCGCCGCGTCGCTACCCTCATGGCAGCGGCGCGGCCGGTCTGGCCGGAGTCAGAACGCGACGTTCAACGCAACCTGCGGCGCCACGATGGCACTGGTGTTGCGCCCGGCAACGCCCACTTGGACGCCCCCGATGACGCCGACCTGGTCGCTGAAGTGGTACTCCACCGCAGGCAGTACAGACAGCCGCCATGAGGCGGGATCCCGCCTGTCCAGCGCCTCACCCTCGGCCATCCTTCCGCTTACATGCGCGCCACGATCCTGTTCGTACAGGGCCTCGGCCACCAGGGTCCAGTGCGGGTGCACGCTGTATTCGGCTGCGACGCTGGAGCTGAAGGTGCTGCCCAGCCGCGCCGAACCGCTGAATCCGGCGGCAGTACCGTAAACGCTCTGCCCGCGGATGCCGGCGCGGCTGCCAGGAAGGCGCCAGCCTGCCACGGCGCGTGCGCGCAGCATGCCGTCCAGGAAGTAGGCCTGGCCCTGCACGGAAAGTGCCGTGGTCTGCGCACCGCTGCCACTGCCTGCGCGGTCGGTGTACTGCAGGCGATCATGGCGCCCGGTGGGCAGGCCGCGCTGCGCGGTGACCGCCCACGCGGTGTGGTGGACCCCTGCACTGGCATACACCGCGTACTGCGCTTTGACTGACGTATCGCCGATGACCAGGTCACGCCCTCCATCAACGCCCTGATCGTACTGGCCAGCGAGGGTGGTGCCGATGGTCAGTCGATCGGTGACGCCCACGTTGATCGGCACGACCAGGTCCCACTGCGCGGGCGCATCACTGTCGAGCCGATGCCCGTCCGCATCGAAGCGGGACGTCGATGTGCTGTTGATCAGATAGGGTTCGATGTTGACCATCCCTTTCGGCACCGGCTGGCCGCCACTGGCCAAGGGACCGAGGAATCGGGGGTGTGCGTCGTCGTTGCGATCCTGCGCCAGCAGTGAGGCGGGCAGCAGCAGGGCAGACAGCACGCCGATACGGACGTGCGACACGGGTGAGAGGAACATCGGCTTCTCCGGGAGACGCAGCCAGTGGCTGCTCTCCCGAAGCTAGGCAGGACGCGTGGACCAGAAAATCGGAAAAAGCCTAAAAACGCGGTAATCGAGCCACTTACGACTCAAGTGCTGGCGGCAGGTGGGGTTCCACCAACGCGATCGTCCGCTTCAACGCACCGCGTCCATTGCTTACCAACGCACAACCGGCCTGTGCCATGTCCTCACGTGCCGCCGCGTCAGCCAACAGGTGATGCAGGTGATCACCCACCGACTTCGGGTCATTGCCGACAAGCAGCGCGCCCGCCTCAAGCATGCGCCGCGATATCTCGGCGAAATTGTGCAGGTGCGGCCCGGTTACCGCCGCTGTGCCCATCGCGGCCGGCTCCAGCAGATTGTGGCCGCCGATGGCCTGCAGGCTGCCGCCGACGAAGGCCACCTGCGCGCACGCATAGAACGACATCAGCTCACCGAGCGTGTCGATGACGAAGACGTCGTCACCTCCGCCGGGCCACTGCTGCACGCGGCGGGTGGTCACCTGCCAGCCCTGATCGCGGGCCAGCGCCTCCACCCGGGCGAAACGCTCTGGATGGCGCGGGGCCCAAAGCAGCAACAGCCCGGGATGCTGCAGGCGCAACTGTCTGTGCAGTTCGATCACGGCCTGCTCTTCGCCCTCGTGCGTGCTTGCCGCGATCCACACCGGCCGATCACCGGCAACGGACTGCTGGAAGCGTTCGACGAATGCCTGCACGTTGGGCGTGGCGATATCGAACTTCAGGTTGCCCAGCGCCTGCACCTGCGCCGGCGACGCGCCCAGCTGGATGAAACGCTCGGCATCGTCATCGGACTGGGCTGCAACGCAGGTGACCGTGCGCAGCGCGCGGCGGATCAACGCCGCCAGTACCCGATACCCGCGCAGCGAACGCGCCGACAGCCGGGCGTTGAGGATGTAGACCGGAATGTCGCGGCTGCGGCAGCCGAACAACATGTTCGGCCACAGCTCGGTCTCCAGGATCAGCGCCAGGCTCGGCTGGAAATGATTGAGGAAGCGGCCCACGCTGCCCGGCACGTCGTAAGGCAGATAGACGTGGTCCACCGCCTCGCCCCACAGCGAGCGCACCCGCTCCGACCCGGTCGGCGTGATAGTGGTGATCACCCAGCGGATGTCCGGGCGCAGCGCCCGCAGCGCATTGACCAGCGGCGCCGCCGCGTTGACTTCCCCGACCGATACCGCGTGCAGCCACACACGGGGCTGGCAGCTGGAGTGGGGATAGGAGGCATACCGCTCGTCCCAGCGCCGGAAGTACTCGCGGACCCGGAAGCCGCGCCAGACCAGGTGGTACACGGTGATCGGCAGCAGCAGGTAGAGCACGGCCGAGTACAGGCCGCGCAGGATCCATTCGACGGGGTCTTTGCGCATCGCCAAAGGATACGGGAGCCCTACCGGAAAGACACGCAGCGTGCCCGCAGCGCCTTGCTAGAATGCGGGTCATGTCTGATGCCACCACCGCCCCCCGTCCGTCGCTGCGCGAACCGCGCAACTGGCCCATGTTCGCCGCCATGTTCGGTGCCTTCGCGATCGCGCGGCTGCCGTGGTTGCTGCAGCGTGCGCTGGGCCGCGGCGTCGGCTGGGTGGCCTGGCGGCTGGCCGGCAGCCGTCGGCGCGCGGCCGAAGTGAACCTCGCCCTGTGCTTTCCCGAAAAAGATGCGGCGTGGCGCCAGCGCTTGCTGCGCGACAGCTTCGATGCGCTGGGCGTGGGCATCTTTGAGTTCGCCCGCGCCTGGTGGGGCAGCATCGATGCGATCCGCCCGCGCGTGCACGTGGAAGGGGTTGAACACCTGCATCGGCTGAAGGCCGAAGGCCGCGGCGTGCTGCTGGTGTCGGGACACTTCATGACCCTGGAGATGTGCGGGCGCCTGCTGTGCGACCACGTCGAGCTGGCCGGCATGTACCGCAAGCACCGCAATCCGGTGTACGAGTGGGCGGTGAAGTTCGGCCGCCTGCGCTACGCCAGCGCGATGTTCGCCAACGAAGACATCCGTGCGAGCGTGCGCCACCTGAAGAAGGGTGGCTTCCTCTGGTACGCACCGGACCAGGACATGCGGGGCAAGGACACCGTATTCGTGCCGTTCTTCGGCCATACCGCCTCCACCATCACGGCCACGCACCAGTTGGCGCGGATGACCGGCTGCGCCGTGGTGCCGTACTTCCACCGTCGCGAAGGCGGCGATTACTACCTGAAGGTGGGCGCGCCGCTGGAAGATTTCCCGACCCAGGACGTCGAGGCCGACACCGCGCGGGTCAACCAGGCCATCGAACAGATGGTGCGCGAAGCACCTGACCAGTACCTGTGGATCCACCGGCGCTTCAAGCGCCAGCCGGGCGGCCGCAGCGATTACTACCGCTCATAGGTAGAGCCGACGTCAGTCGGCTGCCTTAGCCAATGCAGCCGACTGAAGTCGGCTCTACCCCCCGCCCGCCCGCCGCATCTACCGGGCGCTCGGCGCCTCTTCGTCCCGTGCCAGCAGGCTGCCGGCATACAGGGCCGCGAGCAGCACCGTCAGGCCGCCCCAGAACGTGGAGTGGAAGGCCAGGTGGGTGTTCAAGGGAAACACGGTAACCGCCAAGGCCAGCATGGCCGGACGCGCCCGTTCGCGCGCCTGCGGTGGGGCGAATCGCCACGCGCGCCACGCCTGCGCGAAGGCGGCCAGCCACAGCAGCAGGCCGATCACACCGGTTTCGGCAAGGATTTCCAGGACGATCTGATGGGCGTGCAGGGCCGGACCTTCACCCCAGACACCCTGCGTCCCGGCCTGCGGATCGCAGGCGGGATAGGCATCGCGGAACCCCCGCGCGCCGACGCCGTTGATCGGATGTGCCCGGATCATGCAGCCCGCCGCGGACCATATCCGTCCGCGCCCGGACAGCGCCTGCTCCACGCCATCGTCGTTGCCTTCCCAGGCCTGCGCGGTGCGCACCACGCGGTCGCGCAGCTGCGGCACGCTGTACGCCAGCCCCGCGGCCAACACCGCCCCCAGCGCACCCAGCAACAACAGCTGTCGTCCGCCCAGCACGCGCCAGCCGCTGTACACAGCCACGAGGCCGAAGGTGATCCATGACGCGCGCGACCCGGCCAGCAGCAGCACGATGCCCACCGCGCCTGTGGCCAACAACCAGCCAGGACGCCCGAAACGCGCAGCGACCGGCAACAGCAGGAAGGCGGACAGACTGGCCAGCACCTGGCCGAACTTCAGATTGCAGGGACCCAGTGCACCGCTGAGGCGGTCGGCCAAGGCCGCTTCCGCTGGGCTGCACAAGCCGTGCCCGCTGACCAGCTGCTTCACCTGATCCAGCGACCAGAACCACGGGCTGGTACCGGCCATTGCCTGCACCAACGCATCCAGCGTCCACGCCGCGGTGATCACGGCGAGGCCACCGAGGGTCAGCGCGCGTCGTTGCGGACTGGCCACGGCAATCGCCACCAGCCACATGAAGGGGAGATAGCGCAGCCCGGCGGCCGCCTTGGTCCAGGCGGCGGCGGGGTCCACGGCATCCGGTGCGGAGATCGCCTGCGGCAGCCAGTACCCCAGGAACAGGATGCTGGTCAGGGCCCATGCCGCTGTACTGAGCAGGTGCGATTGCCCGCGCAGGCGCCGCATCACCATCCGCGTAGCGGCGTAGATCGCCCCCAGCGCCAGTACGCCTTCGGCGATGCCAGGCAGCGGCCACAGGGCCACGAACGCCAGCACCACCCACGGGGCCCAGCGACCGGCGCGGTCGTCGATCAGGGCAGAGCGGGAGTCAACCGGCGAGGTCGGCATACAGTCGGAGCGTGTCGCGTTGCATGGCCTGCAGCGTAAACGGGATGCGGCTCGGCAGCGACGGGGGCTGTGCAAGCAACGCAAGCGCGCGTTCACCCAATGCCTGCGCGTCACCCAGCGCGACCGCGCCCGAGGGCTGGAGCTGACGCAGGAGTTCGCCCACCCCGCCGTGATCCCAGCCCAGCACGGGCCTGCCCACTGACAGGGCTTCCACCACGGTGCGACCGAACGCTTCTGGCTTGTCCGACAGCTGCAGGACCAGGTCGCAGGCGGCGTAGGCCTGGGCGATGCGCGAGGTGGGCGGGCTGATGTGCAGCGCGGCGTCCACGCCCAGCTGCTGGGCCTGTGCACGCAGTTCGCTCAGATACGATTCGCGCCCGGGTTCATCGGTCCCCAGCATCCACAACCGTGCAGGCACGCCGGCCGCGCGGATCCGCGCCAGCAACGCCAGTGCATGGATGTGGCCCTTCAGGCGGGTACCCCGTCCCGGCAGCAGCAGCAGGGGACCCTGTTCTTCAAGCAGCCACGGGACGTCCTTCGCCAGCGCCTGGCGGGGCCGCAGGTCGTTGCGCGCCACGCGCGGAAACTGGGCGGTATCCACACCGCGCGGTATCACCTGCAGGCGTTCGGCGGGCACCGCGGGGTAATGCTGCTGGACGAAGCGGCGTACGGTGTCCGATACACAGATCACCCGCTCGCCGGTGGTCATCACTGCGCTGTAGCGTCCCGGCGTGTTGAGCCCATGCACCGTCGTTACCCAGTGCGGGCGACGGTCCACGGGCAGGCCGCGCACCGCATGCAGCCCCAGCCACGCCGGCAGTCTGGAGCGCGCATGGACGATGTCCGCTCCGGTTTCGGCGAACAACCGCCGCAGGGTCGGCATGTGCCGCAGCGTCAACAGCGACTTGCGGCCGATATCCAGGGTGAGATGTTCGGCGCCGCTGTCCAGCAGCGGTTGCACCAGGCGTCCTCCCGCCGACACCACCACGGCGCGGTGGCCGGCGGCGACCAGCGCGGCGGCGATTTCCAGCGTAGAACGCTCTACCCCGCCGGAGTGCAGCGCCGGCAGCAACTGCACCACGGTCAATCGACGCATCGGTGCGCGCTTCCGCTCAGTCGGCCAGCACGAAGACGGCGCCGCAGTAAGCGCACTTGGCCTCGCCGTTGGGTTCGTCTTCGATCGGCAGGTAGACGCGCGGATGTGAGTTCCACAGCGCCATCTCCGGGGTCGGGCAGCTCAGCGGCAGGTCGCCGCGGTGCACGGTGTAACGCTTTTCAGCGTTGGCGGGAGCAGTGGCGGTATGGCTCATGGCGGGCATCGTGAAGGGAAGTACGAGGACGATGATTCTAGCATCCGCGTCGGCGCGAGGCCGTCCCGCTTGCCATGCGGTGCGCAACCCCGAATCGACACATGGATCGATCCATATGGCGCGCCGCAGCATCGCCTTGAAACAGCAACGCAGCGATTTGGATCGAACCAAATGCACTTGTCAGCGCCAACTTGCCTGTAGCAGGATGGTCCGCGTTGCTCTGGGAGGAGAACGCAATGCCCCTGTCTGTGCCCCACCGTGCGCGCCGTGCGCCCCTGTTCGTTGCACTGGCCCTCGTGCTGGTTCCCGTTGCCCACGCTGCCCCGATGCTGACCTCGTTCGAGCCCGGCCAGCCATCGCTGGTGTCCGGCCAAGCCGGTCCGCTGCAACTGCGTGTCGGTGCGGGTCCCCGCGACCCGTACGCGGCCAAGGCCGGAATGGGCTACACCGGGCTGCACGCAGTGCACTACGCCAGCCCCGGCGGCGCGGCGCGGCAGGTACTGCTGCAGACCGACCAGGTGATCGAGGCGGACACCACGCTGAGTTGGCTGGTGCTGCCGGAGATCGTCGACGGCGATACGGTGTCTTCCACCTACGCGTCGCTGGACCTGCTGTTGGACGATGGCCAGCGTGTATCGGCAAGCGCAGCGCGGGACCAGCATGGGGTGGCGCTGGGCGCGCGTGCACAGGGCGACTCCAGGACGTTGTATCCGCAGCAGTGGGCGCGCAAGGCGGTGCGGTTGGGCGATGTGGCCGGCCTGCAGGGGCGCCGCGTGGTCGCCGTGGAGCTGGAAGTAGCCAGCGCCGCAGGTGCGCCGGTGTCGGGCTGGATCGACGACGTGCAGCTGGCGCCGCAGCCCATGCGGGCCCCGCAGCGCCCGTCGGACTGGGTCCTGACCACGCGCGGCACCCAATCGAACGGCCGGTTCTCGCGCGGCAACAACATCCCCGCGACGGCGGTACCGCACGGCTTCAACTTCTGGACGCCGGCCACCGATGCCGGCGTGATCAACTGGCTGTACCGCTGGAACGAGCACAACGACACCGACAACCGGCCCCGCCTGCAGGCCCTGTCGCTGAGCCATCAGCCCAGCCCGTGGATGGGTGACCGCCAGACGTTCCAGGTGATGCCGTCCGCCAGCCGCGGTGTGCCGGAGGCAGATCGCCGCAAGCGCGCGCTGGCCTTCAGCCATGACCATGAAGCGGCGCGCCCGCATCGCTATGACGTGCGCTTCGACAATGGCATCGGCGCGTCCATCGCGCCGACCGACCACGCGGCCCTGTTCCGCTTCGAGTTCCCTGCAGAGGGGGATGCCAATCTGTTGTTCGACAATGTGGATGCGCGCGGCGGGTTGACGCTGGATCCAGCCACGCAGACGCTTACCGGCTACACCGACGTGCGCAGCGGACTGTCCAACGGCGCCACGCGGATGTACGTGGTGGCCAGCTTCGATCGGCCATGGCGCAGCAGTGGGGCGATTGAAACCGGGCGTCCCACCGGCTACATCAAGTTCGATCCGGGCGGCGAGCGGCGCGTGCACATGCGCATCGCCACGTCGTTGATCTCGGTGGAGCAGGCGCGGCACAACCTCGCCCTGGAACTGGCCAGTGACGATGACATCGAGCGCGTGGCCGGGCGCGCGCAGGATCTGTGGGATGCACGGCTGGGCGCCTTCGACATCGGCGATGCCAGTGCGGACCAGAAGACCACGCTGTACTCCAACATCTACCGGCTGTACCTGTACCCGAACTCGGGCCACGAGAACGTGGGCAGTGCGCAGTCGCCGGAATGGCGTTACGCCAGCCAGGCCAGCGCTGCGGAAGACAACACCGATGGCAGCGCGGTGCGCAGCTTCGCGCCCATCCGCGATGGCCGGGTGTACGTCAACAACGGCTTCTGGGATACCTTCCGCACCACGTGGCCGGCCTACGCCCTGTTCCGCGCCGACGACGCCGGCGACCTGGTGCAGGGGTTCCTCGAACAGTATGCCGCTGGCGGCTGGGTGGCCCGCTGGTCTTCTCCGGGCTATGCCGACCTGATGGTCGGCACCAGTTCCGACGTGGCCTTCGCCGACGCCTGGCTGAAGGGCGTACGCGGTTTCGACGTCGATCAGGCCTATAGGGCGGCGCTGAAGAACGCGACCGTCGTTCCGCCGGACCGCCATGTCGGACGCAAGGGCATGGACCGCTCCACGTTCCGCGGTTTTGCCAGCAGCGATGTGCACGAAGGCATGTCATGGACCATGGAAGGCGCGCTCAACGATTTCGGCATCGCCAACATGGCGAGCGCACTGGCGACGTCTGCCAGCACGCCAGCGCAGCGCGAACGCCTCACCACCGAAGCGGACTATTTCCGCCACCGCGCGGCAGGCTACGCGACGATGTTCGATGCCACCGCAGGTTTCTTCCAGGGCCGCCGTGAGGATGGCAGCTGGCGCGTGCCATCGAAGGACTACGATGCCCGCGTCTGGGGCCACGATTACACCGAATCCAACGGCTGGACGTTCGCGTTCACCGCCGCGCACGATGGCGAAGGACTGGCTGCGTTGTACGGTGGGCGCGAAGCTCTTGCAGCGAAGCTGGATGCGTTCTTCGCTACCCCGGAGACCGCGGATCCGGCCCTGGTCGGCTCGTACGGCGGCGTCATCCACGAGATGACCGAGGCCCGCGATGTACGCATGGGCATGTATGCGCACAGCAACCAGCCTTCGCACCATATCCCCTGGATGTACCTGTACACCGGGCAGCCGTGGAAGACGCAGAAGCATGTGCGCGAGATCCTTGCACGCTTGTACGTGGGTAGCGAGATCGGCCAGGGCTATCCGGGCGATGAAGATAACGGCGAAACCTCCGCGTGGTACCTGTTCGCCTCGCTCGGCCTGTATCCGCTGCGCATGGGCGCGCCGGAGTATGCGATCGGCTCGCCGCTGTTCCGCCATGCGAAGGTGACGCTGCAGGATGGCGCGGTGTTGACGGTGAATGCCGCCGACAACTCGCCGGAGAACGTGTACGTGCAGTCGCTGAAGGTCAACGGCAAACCGTGGACGAAGACCTGGCTGCCGCATGATGTCATCGCTGCCGGCGCAACGCTGGACTTCCAGATGGGCCCGCAGCCCTCACGCTGGGGAACCGGCGCGGGCGATGCGCTGCCCTCGCTGACCCCGCGTGGTGCCCGCCCTGCCCTGCTGCACGACCTGCTGGCACGTGGTGCGAAGGCCGCGCTGGAAGACGGACGCGCGCTGGACGCCCTGCTGGATGATGATGCCGGCACCGCTGTTCCGCTGGGTGCGAAGGCGTCCGTGGTCTTCACCGGTGCGGCCGCGGGTGTGCCGTCGATGTATACGCTGACCAGCGGTGACGGCGCGATCCGCGGTGGTGAGTGGACACTGGAAGCGCGTACCACGAACGGTCGCTGGACCACGCTGGACGCGCGCAAGGCGGAAGATTTCGCCTGGGCTCGGCAGACGCGGCCATTCCGCATCGCCAAACCCGGTCAGTACGCCGAGTACCGGCTGCGCATCAACGCACCCGGTCGCCTGCAACTGGCCGAGGTGGAGCTGCTGGCACCGGGAGCCACGCCGTGATCCGCGTCGCGCATGCTGCGCTACCGCTCAGTCTGGCTACGTTGGCCCTGTTTACCCCTGGGACTGCGTGCGCGTTCGAGGCGACCCAGCGCCAAGACGGTGTGACCCTGCACTATCGGGATGCCAGCGACGCCGTTCCGGAGGCCATCCGCACGCGGATCATCGATACGTTCTTCAAGGCATATCTGCCGCAGCGCGCGGACTTCCATCCGCACGCCGCCTCCGAGGTGGCAATCGTCATCGATCCGGCTTACGACGGCATCGCCTACGTCGGCGAGAAGGCCAAGGCGTCAACAATCACTATCAACCCGGCCTGGCTGGCCAAGCATACGGGTGACACTGATCTGGTCACCCATGAAGCCATGCACATCGTGCAAGGCTACCCGGAATACGCCAACGCACGCGTGCCGGGCTGGCTGGTGGAAGGCATCGCCGACTACGCGCGTGACCGCTACGGGGTCGACAACGCCGCCGCCGGATGGGCACTACCGCTGACGGTGAAGGAAGGACAGACCGCCGAGACCGGTTACCGGGTGACGGGCGCTTTCCTGAAGTGGAGCGAAGCCGCCCACCCCGGACTGGTGAAGGCCCTGGACGGCGCCCTGCGCAGCGGGCGCTACACCCCCGCCCTGTGGCAGACGCACACCGGCCACACCCTGCCGGACCTGTGGACTGCGTACGCCAAGGCGGCCACGCGGTAGAGCCGACCGGTAGAGCCGACTTCAGTCGGCTGCGTCCGGCGGATCGAATACCTGAAACCAGCCGACCGGTAGAGCCGACTTCAGTCGGCTGCACCCAGCGGATCGAATACCTGAAACCAGCCGACCGGTAGAGCCGACTTCAGTCGGCTGCGTCCAGCAAATCAAATACCTGAAGCCAGCCGACTGGTAGAGCCGACTTCAGTCGGCTGCGCCCAGCGGATCGAATACCTGCAGCCAGCCGACTGAAGTCGGCTCTACCGGTTCCGCTGCGAAAAAGGCCGTCAGGCCTTTTTCTCGGCTTCCAGCTGCTTGCGTATCTGTGCATCCACCGCCGCGATCGCGGTCATGTTGAGGATGCGGCGCGAGGTCGCGCTGCTGGTCAGGATGTGGGCCGGCTTGGCCACGCCCATCAGGATCGGGCCGATCGCTACGCCGTCGGTGAATACGCGAACCAGGTTGTAGGCAATGTTCGCCGCTTCCAGGTTCGGCAGCACGAACAGGTTCGCACGACCGGTCAGGGTGGAGCCCGGCAGCAGCTTCTGGCGCAGCGCTTCGTCCCACGCGGTGTCGCCCTGCATCTCGCCATCCACGTTCAGACGCGGGTTGCGCTTAAGCAGCATCTCGCGGACCTGGCGCATCTTCAGCGCGTCCTTCGAATCGTGGCTGCCGAAATTGGAGTGCGACAGCAGTGCGACATTCGGCTCGATGCCGAACAGCTTCATGCGGTAGGCCGCCTGCAGCGTGGCTTCGGTCAGCTGCTCGGCCGTCGGATCTTCCTGCACGTGGGTGTCCACGAAGAAGAACACGCCCTGCTGGTTGATCACACCGGTCATCGCCGAGGTCGAGGTGACCTTCGTTTCCAGCGGCAGCACGCTGCGCACATAGCCCAGCTTCTTGTGGAAGCGGCCGACCACGCCGGTCAGCAGCGCATCGGCTTCACCGCGCGCCACCATCACCGCAGCGATCAGCGTTGGCCGCGAGCGCATCAGGTTCTTCGCCGCCGCTACGGTCACGCCACGGCGACCCGTCAGCCCGTGGTAATACTGCCAGTACTCGTTGAAGCGCGGGTCGTCATTGATATTGGTGACCTGGATGTTCTCGCCGATCTTCAGGCGCAGGCCCAAGCGCTGGATACGCGCCTCGATGACGTCCGGGCGGCCGATCAGGATCGGGTGCGCCAGGTCTTCGTCCACCACGTTCTGCACGGCCTGCAGCACGACTTCTTCTTCGCCTTCGGCATACACCACGCGCTGCTTGTCGGTGCGCGCGCGGTCGTACACCGGCTTCATCATCAGGCTGGTGCGGTACACGAACTCCGACAGCTTCTGCCGGTAGGCGGACATGTCGGCGATCGGCCGCGACGCTACGCCGGAATCCATCGCGGCCTGGGCCACCGCGGCGGACAACTCCACCAGCAGGCGGCGGTCGAACGGACGCGGGATCAGGTACTCACGGCCAAAACTCGGCGTCTCACCGCCGTACGCCGAGCCCATGTCGGTGGCGGCGCGGCGCGCCAATGCGGCGATGGCGCGGACGCAGGCGATCTTCATTTCTTCGTTGATCGCGGTGGCGCCCACGTCCAGCGCACCGCGGAACAGATACGGGAAGCAGAGAACGTTGTTGACCTGGTTCGGGTAATCCGAACGGCCGGTGCCGATGATCGCGTCGGCACGTACCGCGCGCACGTCTTCCGGCATGATTTCAGGCGTCGGGTTGGCCAGCGCGAAGATCACCGGATCCGGCGCCATCGTCTTGACCATGTCGGCGGTGAGGATGCCCGGCGCCGACAGGCCCAGGAAGATATCCGCGCCGTCGACGATTTCAGCCAGCGTGCGCTTGTCCGTGTCGCGCGCATAACGCAGCTTTTCCGGATCCAGGTCGGTACGACCGGTATGGATCACGCCCTCACGGTCGAAGGCCAGGATGTTGTCCGGCTTCAGGCCGAGCTGCACCAGCATGTTGACGCAAGAGATGCCAGCCGCGCCCATGCCCGTGGTCGCCAGCTTCACTTCTTCGATCTTCTTGCCGGTGATCGCCATGGCATTCAACACCGCTGCACCGACAATGATCGCGGTGCCGTGCTGGTCATCGTGGAACACCGGGATCTTCATCCGCTCGCGCAGCTTGCGCTCGACGATGAAGCACTCCGGCGCCTTGATGTCTTCCAGGTTGATGCCGCCAAAAGTCGGCTCAAGCGAGGCGATGATGTCGACCAGCTTGTCCGGATCCATCTCGTCCACTTCGATGTCGAACACATCGATGCCGGCGAACTTCTGGAACAGCACGCCCTTTCCTTCCATCACCGGCTTGCCGGCCAACGGGCCGATGTTGCCCAGGCCGAGCACGGCGGTGCCGTTGGAAATCACAGCGACGAGGTTGCCGCGCGCGGTGTACTCGCTGGCCATCGCCGGATCGGCCTTGATGGCTTCGCACGCATACGCGACGCCGGGCGAGTAAGCCAACGACAGATCACGCTGGGTCAGCATCGGCTTGGTCGCCGTGACCTTGATCTTGCCCGGCGGCGACATGCGGTGGTAATCGAGGGCGGCCTGCTTGAAATCTTCGTTGGACATCGACGTTGGGCACATGAATGGGCAAGAGGGACAGGGGATCATACCCCCGTTGTACGTTGGGGACCTGTCGCTGGGCTGTCGCTGCGGATGCTGCAGCGCACCACCCGAGGGATTCTGCCCGCATGCCGCGCGTGGTCCGGCGCGGCGGGTCAGCTCTGAAAAAACGACGGGGCCACGTCATCACTGACGGGCCCCGCCTCCTGACGTGGAAGGGGTCAGATGTTCGCGGTCACGGCGGGCAGGGGCGCATCCACCGGCGGCGGCAGCTCGCTTTCGCGGCCGTCCAGCGCCAGCTTCAGGCGGTCGCGGTCCAAGGCGCCTTCCCAGCGCGAGACCACTACCGTCGCCACGGCATTGCCGATGAAATTGGTCAGCGAGCGACACTCGCTCATGAAGCGGTCCACCCCCAAGATCAGGGCCATGCCGGCCACTGGCACTTCCGGCACCACGGCCAGCGTGGCCGCCAATGTGATGAAGCCGGCGCCGGTAACACCTGCGGCGCCCTTGGAGCTGAGCATCGCCACCAGCAGCAGGGCGATCTGGTGGCCCAGGGTCAGTTCGGTATTGGTGGCCTGCGCGATGAACAGCGCCGCCAGGGTCATGTAGATGTTGGTGCCGTCCAGGTTGAACGAGTAGCCCGTGGGGACCACCAGGCCGACCACCGACTTGCTGCAGCCTGCACGTTCCATCTTTTCCATCAGCGACGGCAGCGCCGACTCGGAAGAAGACGTGCCCAGCACCAGCAGCAGCTCGGCCTTCAGGTAACGGGCCAGCTTGAATACGGAGAAGCCGCACAGGCGCGCCACCGCGCCCAGGATCACCGCTACGAACAGGAACGCGGTCAGGTAGAACGAACCGACCAGCCAGGCAAGGTTGATCAGCGAGCCGACGCCGTACTTGCCGATGGTGAACGCGATGGCGCCAAACGCACCGATCGGGGCGGCCCGCATGAGGATGTGCACCAGCTTGAACACCGGGGCGACCAGCGCTTCCAGGAAGGACAGCACCGGCTTGCCCTTCTCACCGACCAGGGCCAGTGCGATACCGAACAGCACCGCCACGAACAGCACCTGCAGGATGTTGCCATCCACGAACGCGCTGACCAGCGTCTTCGGGATGATGTCCATCGCAAAGCCGACCAGGGTCAGGTCGTGCGACTTTTCCACATAGCTGTTGACCGCGCTCTGGTCCAGGTCGGCCGGATTGATGTTCATGCCGGCACCGGGCTGCACCACGTGCGCCACGATCATGCCCACCACCAAGGCCAGGGTGGAGAAGAACATGAAGTACGCCATCGCCTTGGCGAAGACCCGGCCCACGGTGCGCAGGTGGGTCATGCCGGCGATGCCGGTCACGATGGTCAGGAAGATGACCGGCGCGATGATCATCTTCACCAGGTTGATGAACGCATCACCGAGCGGCTTCATCTTTTCGCCGACCAGCGGCTCGTAATGGCCAAGAACGGCGCCCAGGACGATGGCGACCACCACCTGGAAATACAGCTGGCGATAGAACGGCAGCGGCTTGGTGGGCACCGGTGTGGCGGTGGGAACGTGCATGACGAGCTCCGGTAGGTGAAAATGGCGCTCCCGGCACGTTGCGTGCGTGGCGCGGCATCTGATGGCGCTCTTTGTACGCGCCCGGGGCCCGGTAGCAGATAGCCTATTGGTACTACCCCCCGGTTCAGGAAGATTCCCTGCCGGTTCTGCCCCTACACTGCGCCGGTCGCGACGTACCCGCCCACGCGGATGACGTGTTGTTCCACTTCCCGAATAGAGATCCGCCGTCCCATGCGAATGACCCCTACCCTGCTTGCCCTGTCCCTGGCCGCGAGCCCCCTGCTGGCCAACGCGGCCGGCTTTGACAACTGGCCGACCAAGGTGGCGTTCGCTGACGGCACCGAGTTGGCCGCCACCGGCAACATCGCTTACGACTGGAACAACTTTTCCGGCGACATCGAAAACGCCGACGCCGTGCGCCGCAAGGAATTCGGCGCCACGCTGAAGAAGAAGGGCGTGTACGACGCCATGGTGTACTACGACTTCCAGTCCGACACCTGGCTGGACGTGTTCCTGCGCGTGGAGAGCAAGGCCTTCGCTGGCCAGGATATCGGCAAGTTCCGGGTCGGTTACATGAAGACCCCGGTCGGCCTGGATGCGGTGACCAGCTCGCGTGCCGGCAGCTTCATGGAGTACGCGATGCCGGTGCAGGCGTTCTACGCCGGCCGTCGTACCGGTCTCGACTGGGTGCTGGAACGTCCGGCCTACCTGCTGCAGGCAGGCGTGTACGGTGGCAAGGATCTGCAGGGCGACAACCCCGGCACGATGCAGGCCGTGCGTGCGGTGTGGACGCCGGTGAAGGCCGAAGCCAACGTGTTGCACCTCGGCCTGGCGCTGTCGCAGGAAAACCCGCGCGGCTGGCGTGATGGCCGTGATGTGCACCATGAGGCCACCGCCCGTTTCCGCGCGCGTCCCGAGGCGGGCCTGACCGATCTGCGCCTGGTGGATTCCGGTGCGCTTGTCACCGCGGACAAGGTCAATCGTGCAGGCCTGGAAGGCATCTGGATCCGCGGACCGTTCTCGGTGCAGGCCGAGGCGCTGCAGGCCACGATCACCCGCGAGGGCAAGCCGGATTACACCGGCAACGGCCAGTACGTGATGGGCAGCTGGGTGCTGACCGGCGAGTCGCGCCCGTACAGTGCCGGCAGCGTGTCCAACATCAAGCCGGCGCGCGAGTACGGCGCGGTGGAACTGCTGGCGCGTTACAGCCGGCTGGACCTGGACGATGCCGACGTGCTGGGTGGCCGTGAACACAACTGGACCATCGGTGCGAACTGGTACCTCACCAGCCACTTCAAGTTCCAGGCCAACTACGTGAAGGCCGATGCCAGCCGCCGTGGCGTGCACACCACCCCGGAGATCTTCGAAGTCCGCGCGCAGATGCATTTCTGATCCGATGCCGGCGGGCAGGTCGGGTCAACGACCTGCCCTGCCCGTAGACTCGGCGCATGTACCGGCTCACCCGCTACCGCAAGCTGGCCATGACCCTGCTGGTGCTGATCGGTGGGACCGTGCTGTGTGCGGTCTCCGCCGGCCATTTCGCAGGCCAGCGCGCGCTCGCGGGCGAAAGCGCGCAGGTACAGCGTCAGCTGCAGTTGTACGCCCAAGGCCTGCAGCAGCGGATCGATCGCTTCGGCACCCTGCCGCAGGTGATGGCGCTGGACCCGGATCTGCTGGACGCGCTGCGCCACGCGCCCGACGATGCAGACCGCCAACGGCTGAACCTCAAGCTCTCGCAGGCCAACCAGGTCACCCGCGCGTCGACGTTGACCTTGGTCGGCCGTGACGGCGTGGCGGTTGCAGCGAGCAACTGGGACCAGCCGTCCAGCAATGTCGGCGAAGACTACAGCTACCGGCCGTATTACCGGCAGGCCATGGCCACCGGACACGGCCGGTTCTACGGCATCGGCATGACCACCGGGGTGCCTGGCTACTTCCTGTCCCACGCCATCGACGATGCGGACGGCATCCGGCTGGGCGTGGTGGTGATCAAGATCGAACTGTCCGCGCTGGAACAGGAGTGGCTGACCACCTCCGATATCGTGCTCGCCAGCGACAACCATGATGTGGTGTTCCTCGCCAACCAGGACGCCTGGCGGTATCGCCTGCTGCGTGAGCTGGGGCGCGGTGAGCGCAGCGAAATGCTGGCCAGCCGACAATATGCCGACCGTGCGCTGCAGCCGTTGCGCGCGCGTACCGAACGCGTGCTGGACGACGGCGGCCGCATCGTGCGCATGGCCGACCCGGCCATGCCGCGCTCGCTGCTATGGCAGACCGTCGACCTGCCGGAAGAAGAGTGGCACCTGCACCTGCTGCATGACGCCAGTGCGGCCAGCGCCGTGGCCCGCAGTGCCGCGATCGGCGGCGGCGCGGCCTGGATGGCGCTGGGCTTCCTGGCGCTGTTCATCCAGCAACGACGACGGCTGTCCGCGCACCGCCAACGCAGCCGCCGCGAACTGGAGACCCTGCTCAAGCAGCATGCGCAGGAGCTGCGCAGCGCGCAGGACGGGCTGCTGCAAGCGGCGCAGGATGCCGACCGCGGCTTGAGCCGCAGCCTGGAGCACTTGCCGCAGGGTGTGGTGATCATCGACCGTGAGCAGCGTCTGGTCGCCTGGAACTCGCGCTATCTGGAGCTGTTCCGATTTCCTTCCGGGCTGATCCAGGTGGGTCGCCCCATCGAAGAAATATTCCGCTTCAACGCGCGTCGCGGCCTGCTGGGACCAGGCCCGATCGACGAAGCCATCGAACGCCGGCTCAACCACCTGCGCAGTGGACGGCCGCATATGCGCGAGAGTGAAAAGGATGACGGCACCGTGCTGGAGATCCGCGGCAACCCGCTGCCCGACGGCGGCTTTGTCACCAGTTACGCCGACATCACCAGCTACAAGAACGCCGCACGCGAGCTGCGGTCGCTGGCCGACGCCCTGGAGCATCGCATCGTCGAGCGCACGCACGACCTGGACGAGGCGCGCCGCGAGGCGGAACAGGCCAACCGCTACAAGACCCGCTTCGTGGCCTCTGCCGTGCATGACCTGCTGCAACCGCTGAACGCCGCGCGCATGTTCGTGTCGGTGCTGCGCGGGAAGCTGGCGGACGCCGAGCAACACCAGACCGTTGATCACATTGAAGCCGCGTTGTCGGCACAGGATGCGATCCTGGTCAGCCTGCTGGACATCTCCCGGCTGGAATCGGGAAGCCTGCAGACGCGGGTACGCTCCTTTGCGCTCAATCCCCTGCTGGAGACCATGGCACGCGAGTTCGGCATCGCCGCCGAAGGCCGCGGGCTGCAGCTGCACTGGGTGCCCACCCGCGCCGTGGTGGTCAGTGATGAAGATCTGCTGCGGCGCATCCTGCAGAATTTCCTGTCCAACGCTCTGCGCTATACACCGCGCGGCCGCGTGCTGCTGGGATGCCGCCGCGACGGCGCGCGGCTGTGGATACAGGTGCATGACCAGGGCCCGGGTATTCCGGAGAGCCTGCACAAGGAGATCTTCGAGGAGTTTCGACGGCTGCATGATGGACAGGAGCGCGGCACCGGGCTGGGCCTGGCCATCGTGGAGCGTATCGGCCGCCTGCTGGGGCATCCGATCCGGCTGCGTTCGGCACTCGGCAGCGGCACGATGTTCGAAGTCGCGGTGCCGTTGGGCCACTCAGGCGATGTCGTGGAATCGGCGGTGACCCGCGCGCCGGTGGTGCTGGAAACCACCGCGGACAGCCCTCTGCGCGCACGCCGTGTGTGGGCCATCGACGACGATGCACATGTGAGCGCCGCCACCCGCGCGCTGCTGGAGAAGTGGGGCTGTGAGGTGGAACAGTCCGACGGACCGCAGGCGGCGCTGGAGGCTGCACGCGCGGGGCACGCGCCGGAACTGCTGCTGCTGGACGTGCGCATGGGCGAGTTTCATGGGCCGCACCTGTACGAAGCGCTGTGTGGGCAGTGGGGCAGCCGCCCCCCCGTGGTACTGGTCACCGCCGAGCGCGATGATGCGCTGAAGGCGCTGGCGTCGGCGAATGGCTGGGGGTTCCTGTCCAAGCCGGTGCGCCCCCCTGCGCTGCGCGCCCTGATGACCCAACTGCTGCTGCGTCACCAACGGTAAACGCCGCACCATGGTCGGCGGATGTCTGCCTCGGGAACGGACGGTTTCCGCCGAGCATGGCTCGGCGCTACCAGGGCATCAGGCATCAGCTCCACGGTAGCGTCGAGCCACGCTCGGCGAGCGCGCAGCGCGGCATCAGGCATCAGCTTCCCGGTAGCGCCGAGCCACGCTCGGCGAGCGCGCAGCGCGGCATCAGGCATCAGCTTCCCCGGTAGCGCCGAGCCACGCTCGGCGAGCGCACAGCGCGGCATCAGGCATCAGCTCCACGGTAGCGCCGAGCCACGCTCGGCGAGCGCGCAGCGCGGCGTGTACCTGCACCCAGCACGCCTCTACACCAGGCTGGCGTCGCCTTCCGGCTCCAGCGCCTTCACCAGCACGGCAGCCTGCGTGCGGCTGTGGCACTCCAGCTTTCTCAGGATCGCGGTGACGTGTACCTTCACGGTGTTCTCGGCCAGCCCCAGGGTGTAGGCGATCTGCTTGTTCAACAGGCCATCGGCCAAGCACAGCAGCACCCTGAACTGCTGCGGCGTCAGCTGGGCCAACCGGCTGGCCAGCAACGCATCGGCATCGGAGCGCTCAGCGGCCATTGCCGGAAACCACAAGCCGCCATCCAGGACGGCCACCACCGCTTCGCTGATCGTTTCCGGCGGCGCCGACTTGGGAATGAAGCCGGCGGCACCGAACTGCTGCGCCCGCCGGATCACCCGCGGATGGTCGTTGGACGACAGGATGACCACCGGGATGTCGGGGTGCGAACCGCGCACATGCAGCAGCGCCGAGAAACCGTGCGCCCCCGGCATGGTCAGGTCCAGCAGCACCAGGTCAACGTCCGGCTGCTGATCCAGCGCCTGTTCCAGCGCCTCGGCACTGGCCACCTCGCGCACGTTGACGTGCGGCATCCCCTGCCGCAGCGAATGCACCACAGCGGCACGCAGCAGGGGGTGGTCATCGGCCACCAGCAGGTTCAGTTCGCTCATGCCGCCATTGTAGAGCCGACTTCAGTCGGCTGCCTCCACAGGCTGCAGTCAATGACTGCCCCCAGCGCATCGTCTACCGCGCCGGACGCACGCTGCTGTTCCATGCATCAAGGAACTGCCGACGCTTGAGCGCATCCAGGTACACCAACAGCCCGGGGCCGAGCTGGATTGGCCGCAGGCTGCGCTCCGGGCTGCCATTGCCGATGCCGCCGCCGCGCACGATGGGCATCAGCCGCGCCTCGCGGGAAAGCACCTGCTGGCCGCGCGGCGACAGCAGATAGTCCAGGAAGCGGCCGGCCTCGGCGCTGTTGCGTGCGGTGCGCGGGATCAGCGCGGTGCGCAACATCACCAGGGTGTAGTCCTCCGGCTCGACGATGCCCAGCGGCTGGCCATCGTCGATGCGCGCTTGCGCGTAGGACCCCAGCACGTTGTAGACCAGCGACAGTTCGCCGCTGCTCACCTTGTCCAGCAACACACCGGTGCGTTCTTCCAGCACGACGCGGTTGTCACCCAGCGCACCCAGCAGCGCACCGGCGATGCTGCCGCGCTGGGCATCCTGCGTGGCCAGCAGATAGCCCACGCTGCTGCGGTTGATGTCATAGGTGCCTACCCGCCCGCGCAGTGGCGCATCCGGCGCGCGCAGCAGGTCCAGCAACTGCCGCCGCGTGCGCGGCACGCGCGAAGCAGGCAGCGTGCGGGTGTTGTAGACGATCGCCACCGGCTCGTAGCTGATGCCGAAGGCTTCGTTGCGCCATTTCGACCACGCGGGAAGGGTGTCGGCCTGCGCCGAACGATGCACCAGCGCGTGGCCGTCGTTCACCAGCTTGGCCTGCAGGTCCATGCCACTGGAGATCAGCAGATCGGCGGACGGCACGCGCGTGCGCTCACCCAGGTAACGCGCGTGCAGGTCCTGGGTGATGATGTCTTCGTAGATCACCTCCGTGCCCGGATGCAGGCGCTGGTAATCCGCGATCACCACGGCGAACACCTCGATGTCCGTGCTGCCATGGATGCGCAGGGCCGCCGTGGCAGGCCCGGTCGCCGGGAAGCGCTGCACGTCCCCCGGCTCGGCGTGCGCGGCAAGGGCGCTGAGCAGCAGCAACAGGGCGGCCAACAGACGGCTCATGCATGACTCCGGGGCAGGGTGATGGTGGCGACCAGCCCGCCTTCGCGGCGGTTGGCCAGGTCGATGTGGCCGCCATGGGCATCGACTACCCGCTTGACGATGGCCAGCCCCAGCCCGGCACCCCCCGCGGCGGCGCCCTCCCCGCGGGCGAAGCGCTCGAACACCCGCTCTGCATCGGCAGCGGCGATGCCGGGGCCATGGTCGGCGATCGTCAGCACAGCACTGTCGCCCTCGGTCGTCAGCGCCACCTGCAATGGCGCGGCCGCACTGTACTTGATGGCGTTGTCGATCAGGTTCTTGATCGCCTCGCGCAGCAGCAGCGCATCGCCCTGCACCCACACCGGTCCCGCGGTGACCAGCAACTGCACCCGCGGAATCGGATCCACCTGTGGCACTGCCTCATGCAAGGCCTGGTGCACGGTCTCGGCGAGATCAACCGGCGCGTAACGCTGCAGGTTCGACCGGTGGATGACGCTGGCGTCACTCAGCAGCTGGTTGAGCAGGCGGCTCATGTGGCTGGCGTTGCGCTCGATGGCCTGCAGACTCCGACGCATGTCTTCCGGGTCGTCATCGTCCAGCGCCAACTGCGCCTGCGCGCGCAAGGCGGCCAGCGGGGTGCGCATCTGGTGGGCGGCCTCGGCCATGAACGACCGCAGCGTTTCGTTGCTGCTGGACAGGCGTTCCATGAAGCGATTCAGCGCCGCGACCATCTGGTCCATCTCGCGCGGCACGTGCGCATCCAACGGTCTCAGGTCGGAGGGCTCCCGGCGCGACAGTTCGCGCTCCACGCGCACCAGCGGACGGAATGCACGGTGTACGCCTACGCCGACCAGGGCCAGGGACAGCAGCGACAGCACACTGATGGCCAGCAGGGCGCGGTTGACCATTTCCTGTGCCAGCGCTTCGCGCGCACGCCGCGTCTGCCCTACCTGCACGCGCACTTCTCCCTGCGCGGACGGCGAAGACAGGGTGCGTGCCACCACGGCGAAGCGCACGGTCTCGCCACTGTAGGGGGCATCGAACAGCTGCGGCGCAGGACCTTCGCCCGTGGCAGCGCGTGGCGCCGGTGGCAGGTCGCCGTAGCCGGTGATCAGGCTGCCGCGGCTGTCGGCCACCCGATAGAACACCCGGTCTTCCGGTGCCATGGCCAGCAGGTCCAGCGCGGCATAGGGCAGGTCGACCTGCCACTGGCCGTCCACCAGCGCCACCGAATCGGCAATGGACAGCGCCGAGGACACCAGCAGGTGATCGTAGGATCGATTTGCGGCGCGTTGGCCGTAGTCACGTGCAGCGAACAACAGGGCCACGGCGAACACCCCCAGCAACACGCCCAGGTACAGCGTCAGCGTGCGGCGCAGCGAAGGCGGCGCCGTCCGCTCACGGCGCTGCATCGATGTCTCCGGTGGCGGACTGGGCCGCCTCGAGCATGTAGCCCACGCCGCGCACGGTGACGATCCGCAGCGGCGCGGCCGCCAGTTTGCGGCGCAGTCGTCCGATGTACAGTTCGATGGCGTTGGGTCCGGCTTCGTCGTCGAAACCGAACAAGCCGTTGCCGATTTCGTCCTTGCCCACCACTTGTCCCCTGCGCCCGACCAGGATCTCCAGCAGGCGGAACTCACGATTCGGCAGTTCGATGAGCTCGCCGTCCAGACTCACCCGGTGCGCGGCGTTGTCGAACTGGAAGCCGCCGATCTGCACCAGTTCGCTGGCCTGGCCGCGGCCCCGTCGCAGCAGGACGCGGCAGCGGGCCTCGAACTCGCGGAAATCGAACGGTTTGCCGAGGTAGTCATCGGCACCCACATCCAGTGCCTGCACGCGGTCTTCGATGCCATCGCGTGCGGTCAACATGAGCACGGGCGTGCTGTCGCCGCGTTCACGCATGCCCGCCAGCACGCGCAGTCCGTCCAGCTTGGGCAGGCCGATATCCAGCACCACCAGGTCGAAGGCCTGGTAGCGCAGGACGCTGGCCGCGGCCAGGCCGTCAGCCTGCCAATCCACGGCGTGCCCGTTGCGGCGCATGCGGCGGATGATGGCATCGGCGAGGTCCGGGTTGTCTTCGACCAGCAGCAGGCGCATGCGGTTGTCGGGTGCGGGGGAGTTGAGATGCTAACGCACGGGGAGTGGGTCGAACGGGTGAGACCCCCTCGCGGCTGCCCTGAAGCTGGACTACCGGTTGGCGACGGGCGGGGTGGGTATGCGGGGCACGCGCAAGTACGTCCATGTAGCTCTTCGCGGCTCCTGCCGCTCAAGGCCCCGCATACCCACCCCGCCCGTCGCCCTGACGGTTTCCCGGTTGCTGCCTGCCGCGTATGAAGGGAGATGAAAAGCGGTAGCGCCGAGCCGTGCTCGGCGGGCGGAATGTGGGGAGTTCGCTGCACTGCACAAACCGCTGACAGGCGCATGACAGCTTGCGGGGAAGAGACTGCGGCCTCGCACCTGTTTCGGGTGCCCACGTTGGCCGCGCGCCGGGCGCGCACCTGGGAGGGTTTGTGGAAGAGTTTTCTGTTCGTTGGGCGGGCTTCGGTCGTCGTGCGCTGGTCGGGGCGGTGTGGTTGTCTGCTGCTGCACCGGTGTTTGCTGCGGATGATCAGCGCCCAGTCACCGCTGCAATCGGTGGCCGTCTGCACCTGGATTTCGCCACGTTCGACAACGATGGGCGCGGCACGCCGAACAAGGACGACACCGAAGTGCGGCGCGCGTGGATTGACGTGTCCGGCAAGTTCTTCGTCGTCGATTACAAGATGGAAGCCGACTTCTCCGGCGACCGTGTCGAAGCCAAGGATGTCTACCTGAGCCGCGGCTTCGGCGATGCCGGCCGGCTCACCGTCGGTCAGTTCAAGCAGTACTTCTCGCTCGATGACCGCACCGGCTCCAACTACGGCAGCTTTCTGGAGCGCGGCAACGCGGGCACCTCGCTGGCGCCGTTGTATCGCCTGGGCGCGTCCTGGCAGGCCAATCCGGGTGACTTCACCTGGGCGGCCAGCCTGTACAGCCTGGAGAGCATCGACGCGTGGCAGGTCAAGGGTCGCGCCGCCGGCGGCCGTGCCACGTGGGCGCCGAGTCCCGCAGCCGGCGACGTGCTGCACCTGGGTATTTCGCTGGCGCGCGAGCTGTACGACAACCCCGGTGCCAGCGGCGCCCCGGCGCTGCGCATCCGCCCACGTCCGGCAGGCCACCTGTCCGATGAAAGCCGGTTGACCCTGGTCGACTTCTCCGCCGGGCGCGATACCGATGTGGACAAGTGGTCGCTGGAGTATGCGCAGGTACGCGGTCCGTGGTCGTGGCAGGGCGAGTTCAGCGGGGCCACGTTCGACGACGGCCTGCAGCACGGCAAGGTGCTGGCCGGCTACGGGATGGTGAGCTGGTTCGTCACCGGTGAGTCGCGCGGCTACGACCGCAAGACCGGGCGCTTCGCGCGCATCCAGGATATCCGGCACAAGGCCGGCGCGTTCGAGCTGGCACTGCGCTATGACCAGATGCGGGGTGACCAGCATCTCATCGGCTTGCCCGACCTGCGCGATGGCAGCACCGAGGCATGGACGCTGGGCGGCAACTGGTACCTGCGCGACAACCTGCGCTTCATGCTCAACCTGATCGAGAGCCGCAACCGCGATCGCCTGGCCGACGTCACCGTCGACCGTACGCGCGCGGTCACCGGGCGCCTGCAGTTCGACTTCTGACCCCCCCCTCCCCTTCCCCTCCCGCCCTTTTCCGCAAGGAGTCCGCAGATGATGCTCAGCATCCTCGGCTTTGGCATGGTCATTACGTTCATGTATTTGATCATGAGCAAACGACTGTCGCCGCTGGTCGCCCTGATCACCGTCCCGATCATCTTCGCGTTGCTCGGTGGCTTCGGTGCCGGCATCGATGAAATGATGCTCGACGGTATCAAGAAAATCGCGCCCACCGGCGTCATGCTGATGTTCGCCATCCTGTACTTCGGGGTGATGATCGACGCCGGCCTGTTCGATCCGCTGGTCCGCATCATCCTCAACGTGGTGAAGGGTGATCCGCTGAAGATCGTCATGGGCACGGCCGTTCTGGCGATGCTGATCTCGCTCGATGGTGATGGCTCGACCACCTACATGATCACCGTCTCGGCGATGCTGCCGCTGTATCGGCGGTTGGGCATGAACGCATTGAACATGACCTGCGTGACGATCCTGGCGGGCGGCGTCATGAACCTCACCCCGTGGGGCGGCCCGACCGCGCGCGCCGCCACTGCGCTGCATGTCGACCCGGCCGATGTGTTCGTCCCGCTGATTCCTTCGATGGTCATCGCCTGCGCCGGCATCCTGGTGCTGGCCTGGTACCTGGGCATGAAGGAGCGCCGCCGCCTGGGCGTGGTGTCGCTGCCGCAGGGCGGCTCATGGATGGATTCCAGCGTGTCCGATGATGGCGATGCGCTGCCCACGGTTGAAGACGCCGAAGACATCAAGCGGCCGAAGCTGTTGTGGGTGAACTTCGGTCTGACCGCCGCGCTGATGGCCGCCCTGATCATGGGCCTGCTGCCGATGCCGATCCTGTTCATGGTGGGCTTCGCCATCGCCCTGGTGATCAACTACCCGAACCTGGCCGAGCAGCGCCGCCGGGTGGTCAACCACGCAGGCAACGTGCTGTCGGTGGTGTCGCTGATCTTCGCGGCCGGCATCTTTACCGGCATCCTCAACAACACCGGCATGGTGGAAGCGATGTCACACAGCTTCCTGGCGATCATTCCGGAGAGCTGGGGGCCGTACCTGGCGGTGATCACCGCGCTGGCCTCGATGCCGTTCACGTTCTTCATGTCCAACGATGCCTTCTACTTCGGCGTGCTGCCGATCCTGTCCGAGGCCGCCGGCAACTACGGCATCACGCCGGTCGAAATGGCCCGCGCTTCGCTGGCCGGCCAACCCGTACATCTGCTCAGCCCGCTCGTGCCCTCGACCTACCTGCTGGTGGGCCTGGCCAAGGTGGAGTTCGCCGACCATCAGAAGTTCACCCTGAAGTGGGCGGTGTTGATTTCCCTGCTGCTGATGGCGGGTGGCCTGTTGTTCTCGCTGTATCCGCTGTCCGCCTGAGGCGGCCCGTATTCCGCAACCTGGAGAAACCAATGACGCTTCGCATCGCATACGTCACCAGCGGCATGGGCAGTGTCGGCACCGCGATCTGCCAGACCTTGGCACGCTCGGGCCACACGGTGGTCGCAGGCTGCGCGCCGAACTCGCCGCGCAAGGCCGGTTGGTTGCGTGAACAGCGCGACCTCGGCTTCGATTTCATCGCATCGGAAGGCAATGCGACCGACTGGGCCTCCACCGCTACGGCGTTTGACAAGGTGCGAGCCGATGTTGGGGCGGTGGACGTGCTGGTCAACAACTCGGGCGGCAGCCGCGATGTGCTGTTCCGGCAGATGAGTGCCGATGACTGGAACGCGGTCATCGCGTCCAACCTCAACTCACTGTTCAACATCACCAAGCAGGTCGTCGACGGCATGACCACGCGTGGCTGGGGGCGCATCATCAACATCGGCTCAGTCAGCGCGCACAAGGGGCAGATCGGCCAGGTCAACTTCGCCACCGCCAAGGCCGCCATGCACGGTTTCAGCCGTGCACTCGCTGCAGAGACCGCAGCGCGCGGGGTCACGGTCAACACCATCTCGCCCGGTTATATCGCCAGCCAGGCGATCAGCAGTTTCCCGCCCGATGTGCTGGACCGGCTGGCGGCCTCGGTGCCGATCCGCCGCCTGGGCAAACCGGAGGAAGTGGCCGCGTTGTGCGGCTGGCTGGCCTCGGACGACGCCGCGTACGTGACCGGGGCGGACTATCCGGTCAACGGCGGTCTGTACATGGGGTGATGCGATGCGGTGGCACGCGGGGGGGTGACGACGGGTGGTCGTCACCCCCTTTCCGCTGCGCTCGCCGGGCATGGCGCGGCGCTACCCTGGGTGCCAGCGTGCGTTCCCGTTGCATAAAGCGAACAGCGTCGCAGTTACAACGAACGTTCGCTTTACCGTCAAAAAGCCGTCATTTCCGCTTTGCATAGTGGTTGGTGACCTGCAGCACGCAGGCCTTCCCCCATGCAACGGACCGACATGCAGACCCGACACCTGACGATTGCCGTGGCGATCGCGCTTTGCGCCGCCAATGCCCACGCCGCCGGCGAAACCCTCGCCGATACCGCCGTCACGGCGCAGACCCTGGACGCCGTTTCGGTGATCGGTCAAGGCGAAACCCGCCAGGTGCAGCGCATCACGGCCGTGGACAAGCAGGTACTGCCGCCCGGCACAAGCGGACAGAAGATCCTGGATCGCCTGCCCGGCGTGTCGGTGCAATCCAACGATGCGTTCGGGGCCAATGAGGAATCACAGACCATCAGCCTGCGCGGGTTCGACAAGAGCCGCCTCGGTTACACGCTGGACGGCATCCCGCTGGGCGACAACAGCTACGGCAACTACAACGGCCTGAGCATCGCCCGCGCACTGATCGCCGAGAATCTCGCCGGCGCCGAGCTCTCGCAGGGCATCGGCTCGCTGGGGGTCGCGTCCACCAGCAACCTGGGCGGCGCCATCCAATACTTCTCGATGGACCCCTCCACCGAGTTCGGTGGTCGTGCCAGCATCACTGCCGGCGATGACAACCAGCGTCGCGGCTATCTGCGCGTGGACACCGGCGACCTCAACGGTTTTTCCGCCTATGTGTCCGGTGTGCACCAGGACGCCGACATGTGGGCCGCGCCGTATCAGAACCAGACCACGCGCCAGTTCAATGCGAAAGCCGTATGGCAGGTCGGTGACAACCGTTTCGGCGCCTTCGCGGCGACCTCGCGCGCCAGCCAGGCGAACTATGCGTACCTGTCCAAGAGCATGCTGGAACGCGGCTTGGGCTATGACTGGAACATCTACGCACCGGACTGGGACCGCGCCGTTGCCGCCGCGTACTGCGCACCGGCCACACGCGATCCGGCACGCTGCGCCTTCAGCGGCGGCGTCAACAGCATCGATGATGCGTACTACCAGAGCCGTGCGCTGCGCGACGACAACCTGTACGCGCTGGATGCCGACGTCAAACTGGGCGACGCAGCCGGACTGAAGCTGCTGGCCTACCACCACGAGAACCGCGGCCAAGGCCATTGGTGGGCACCGGGCCAGCCCTCCCACCCCGGCACAGATCGCGCGCTGCCGATCTCGATCCGCAGTACCAATTACACCATCAACCGCCAGGGTCTCACGGCGGCGCTGACATGGCGCGTGGGTCTGCATGAGCTGGAGGCCGGCCTGTGGTACGAGAAGAACGACCACAACGTCGAACGCAATTTCTACTACATCGATGGCCCGTTCCTGGACGACACGTACCTCAACCATCCGGATCGCCGCCTGTTCGACCAGGACTTCGACATCCGCACGCGGCAGTTCTACGTACAGGACCGCATGCGCTTCATGGACGATCGCATGACCGTCGATGTCGGCATCAAGAGTCCGAACACCCGGATGACCGCACGCGCCAAGCCGGGCAACGAATCGCTCTATGCATCCGGCACGTTGACCGCAAAGGAATCGGTGCTGCCGCAGGCCGGCATCAGCTTCAAGCTGAGTCCCCAGCAGGAAGTGTTCGCCTCGTATGCAGAGAACATCGCGGCCTTCGTCGGCGGCGGCAGTGGCGGCCCCCTGCAGGTATCCCCGGAGTCCTTCGCTGCCAGCGTGGATGACCTGGAGCCGGAGAAGTCACGCACGTTCGAGGCAGGGTTCCGTCGCTTCGGCGAGAAGTACCAAGCGTCCCTGGCGGCTTACCACGTGATGTTCGACAACCGCCTGCTGTCGCTCAACCCGTGCACCAGCATCGAAGTCGGCACGCGGCCGGAATGCATCACGCGCTTCATCAACGTCGGCTCGGTCAAGAGCCAGGGCGCCGAGTTGACCTTTATCTTCAAGCCGATCGACGGCCTGCAGTGGTACAACGCGCTGTCCTGGAACAAGACCACCTACGAAGACGACTACACGTCCGGCGGCGCTGTCGTGCCGGTGGCCGGCAAGATCACCGTCGACACCCCGCAGCGCATGGCCTCCAGCGAACTGAGCTGGAACCGCGACGGCTTCTTCGCCAGCGTGCGTGCCAAGTACACCGGTAAGCGCTACTACACCTACACCAACGACCAGTCAGTGCCGGGCGTGACCACCTTCGATGCCGGACTGGGCTATTCCTTCGGACCGGGCATGGGCCTGCGCGACATCAAGGTATCGCTCAACGCGACCAACCTGACCAACAAGCGCTATGCCGGGCAGTTGAGCTCGTTCGCCCCGACCGATCCGACCGGCACCCGCTACGCGATCCACGCCAGCGCACCGCGCCAGGTGTTCATGACAGTGGGTGTGGATTTTTAACCTTCGGCGGGCGTTTGGTTTCATGGGTTGAGGCGGGGCGAGGGAACCATGCAGGACACGCCGCAAGTACGTCCATGTAGGCTCCTTTCGCCCCGTCCGGGGGCTCAAGGGTCCTGCATGGCTCCCTCGCCCCGCCTCCGGACAGTGGGCCGCCCCCGCCGGGTTGGGGGAGAGAGAAGAGCAAGAGCAAAAGCAAAAGCAAAAGCAAAAGCAAAAGCAAAAGCCGCCGAGCATGGCTCGGCGCTACCGCTTTTCTTTCTTTTATTACGTGGGTGGCGGCCACCGGAACCTGTCAGAGGGCCGGGCGGGGAGGCTGTGCGGGGCCTTGAGCGGCAGGAGCCGCGAAGAGCTACATGGACGTACTTGCGCGTGCCCCGCATAGCCTCCCCGCCCTGCCCCACGGCTGCAGCTCTGAACCAGCCACCCGCGAGGGGGTCTCACCCGTTCGCCGCACTCACTCCGGCAACAGCTGATCCATCCGTATCCGATTGGCGAACAGGGAAAACGCCAGCATCCCGGCCAGCCCATTGGCGCGGCTCACCCACTGTGGCAACCAGCGCGGTGGCTGCAGGATGCCCGCCTCGAACAACGGGGCGAAGGTGATCGCATCGGTCAGCGTCATCTTGCCAGCGAACAACCACCGGCAGACCTGCAGGCGATCCTCGGCCAGCATGTGGCGGAAAAACGTGTGCACCGACACCAGCCCGCGCAGGTACACCGTGTCCTTGGTGAAGGCCATGCCACCGCTGGGCGGTACACCGCGGAACACCCGCTGCGCAGAGGCAAAGCTCTCTTCCGCGTTCTGCCCCGCCGCGCAGAAGTAACGGTAGACCTCGATGAAGTCCGCGCCCTCCCGTGCCATCGCAATGGCCTCTGTCCGCAGGCTGATGCGCTTCAGGCGCTGGATGTCGATGCTGCCGGTGATCTGCTCGGCAAAGGTCGCCAGGCCTTCCTGGGTGGCGGTGACGCGCGGCGAGGACAGCGCCAGGCTGGGCAGCACAGATTGCTCACGCCCGTTGAGCGCGGTCAGTGAATGCACCAGCGCTTCATGGTGGAACAACTGCGCGCGGTCATAGGCACTGAAGCGCGCACTGGTCCGCAGGCGGAGGCGGGTAGCACCGGCAGCGGCCTTGGAAACCAGCTGCGGATCCAGTTGCACCTGGATGATGCGCGACTCGAAGAAGGCATCCAGATCGCCCTGCAGCTGCAACTGCAGCGCCGTCGCCGAGACCGGCACCTGCTCTTCCGGCGCCAGCAGTTCGTGATCCAGTTCAGTGGCAATCTGGATGAAATGCCGGGCCGCGTCGCGGGTGCTCGGTCCGTTTCCCGGCAGCGGCTGCTCGGGCGATCCGAACAGCTGCACCGAGCAGGCATCGACCGCGGCCGTGCCCAACCCTTCCAGCAGCTGCGCGGCAACATCCCAGCTCTGCGCCGACTCGGCGACATAGCGACCCAGCGGATGATCGGCATCGCACTCGGCGGTCAGCGCGGCCAGCGTACGTCGCGCATCGCTGAAATCCAGCTGGGGATACTCCACGTGCGGCAACCGCGGCTGGCCACTGGCCATGCTCGCCAGGAACGGGGACTGCAGGGCGGCGGGCCAGCTGGTGAGGCTCAGCAGCCGGATGCCACCGACGGCCTCGACCAGCCGCGCATCAAGCGCAGCGTGGTGGGCCACTTCGCGATCCAGCGTCGTGCTCTGGTCCATGAGCAGACTATACGGCAGTGATGGCCGCTGGCCATCAACAGGAAGGGCTGACGGCCCGGTAGTGATGGCCGCTGGCCATCAACATCAACGGCTGAAGGCCAGCGGCCGTCACTACCCGCCCCAACCGGCGTCAGCGCCGGCGTGGTTTGCCGGCGCCGCGGCGTGCGGCCGTACGTCGCTCCTGCGCCGTCTCCGCTTGGCGTACCGCCAGCTTGGCGGCGGCGGCAGCCACTTCGTCCTTCAGCTTGAAGTAGTTCAACACGCGGGTCTCTTCGATCGTGCCGTCCTCGATCGCCGCGCGTACCGCGCACCCGGGCTCCTGCTGGTGCAGGCAGTTGCGGAACCGGCACTGCTCGGCCAGCGCCTCGATATCGGCAAAGCCCCCTTCGGCCAGCGTCTCTTCGCCGGTCGGCTTGAGCTCGCGCATGCCAGGCGTATCGATCAGGCAGGCGCCCATCGGCAGCGGCATCAACGCACGGTGCGTGGTGGTATGGCGGCCGCGCGAGTCATTGGAACGCACGCTGTTCGTCTTCATCCGCTGCTCGCCCAGCAGCGTGTTGGTCAACGTCGACTTGCCGGCCCCGGAGGACCCGACCAGCACCACCGTGTGGCCCGGGCCTAACCACGGATGCAGCGTGGCGACACTGTCCGCATCCAGTCCGTTCACCGCACGCAGGGCGATGCCCTGCGCTTTCAGTTCATCCAGTACCGCCAGCGCATCTTCGCTGTACTCGGTCTGGTCGGCCTTGGTCAGCACCACCACCGGCACGGCCCCGCCGCCACCGACCAGCAGCAGATACCGTTCGATACGGCGTGGATTGAAATCCGAATCCAGTCCGCAGACGATGAACACCGTATCGACGTTGGCGGCGATGACCTGCTGGTGATAATGCTCGCCCGCCGCGCCGCGCTTGATCGCGGTACGACGCGGAAGCAGCGCGACGATGCGCACCCCCTCCAGCAGGACCCAGTCGCCGACGGCGGGCCGCTCATGGCTGGGAAAGCGCGGGCGCTGCCATTCGGGAAGCGATTCGGCCTTGATTGACGCATCGGGACCGTCTGCCACCACATAGTGCGTCCGGTGCTGCTCGATCACCCGCGCCGGCCGCGCCTGCGGATGCGCCTCCATCGCGGTGTACCAGTCGGCCTGGTCGTCCGCCGTGGGTGCTCCCGGCCAGGGCCAGCCAATCGTCTGCAGGGCGTTGTAATCAGGGGTCTCGGTCATCCTGCGCATTCTACCGGCAGCGGGGCATGCGGGCGCGGCGTCAGGCCCCACGCCCCCTTGCCATGCGCTGCAGCAATTCAGCTAGTATGGGCTTTCCATGCCCATTGACGGCCCGTCTGCCATGTCCACCCCCACGCCCAAGCCCCTGGCCATCCGTGAACGCCTTTCCGAAGTGCGCTACGAGATCCGAGGAGAGCTGGCGCGACGAGCGCGGGAACTGGAAGCGCAGGGCCGCACGCTGATCAAGTTGAACATCGGCAACCCGGGCAATTTCGGTTTCCGTGCACCGCAGCACCTGCAGCGCGCGATTGCCGATGACATGGGCCGTACCGACCCGTATACCCACCAGCAGGGGCTGCCTGTGGCCCGCGAGGCGATCGCCGCGGCCTACGCCCGCCGTGGTGCACCCGATGCCCATCCGGACCGCGTATTCGTCGGCAACGGCGTCAGCGAACTGATCGACCTGTCCCTGCGCGCCCTGCTCAACCCGGGCGATGAAGTGCTGGTGCCCTCGCCGGACTATCCGCTGTGGTCGGCCGCCACCATCCTCAACGACGGTCGCCCGGTGTATTACCGCTGCGCGCCGGAAAACGGCTTCCAGCCCGATCCGGACGAGATCGAAGCCCTGGTGTCTTCGCGCACCCGCGCCATCGTGCTGATCAACCCGAACAACCCCAGCGGCGCGAGCTATCCGCGTGAGCTGCTGGAGCGCATCGTCGCCATCGCGCGCAAGCACAACCTGCTGCTGATGGTTGATGAAATCTACGACCAGATCCTGTACGACGACGCGGTCTTCCAGCCGGTGGCCCCGCTCGCCGGCGACCTGCCCTGCCTCACCTTCAGCGGCCTGAGCAAGGTGCATCGCGCCTGCGGCTGGCGGGTGGGCTGGGCGATGCTGTCCGGCGAGGCGGAACGGCTGGGCGACTTCCGTGCGGCGATGGACCTGCTGAGCGCGTTGCGCCTGTGCGCGAACGTGCCGGGCCAGTACGCGATCGACGCGGCCGTGAACGGGCCCGATACGATCAGCCCGCTGTGTACGCCGGGCGGCCGCCTGTACGAAACCCGTCGCGCAGTGATCGACGCCTGTGCCGCCAGCGAGCATCTTTCGCTGGTCGCTCCCGCCGGCGCGCTGTATGCCTTCCCCGCCATCGTCGGTGATGCCGCGAAGGGCGTGGATGACCATGAGTTCGCGCTCGACCTGATGAACAACGAAGGGGTGCTGGTGGTACCGGGCTCCAGCTTCAACGTGCCGTACCGCCATCATTTCCGGGTCACCCTGCTGCCGGAAGCGGCCGTGATGCGCGATGTATTCGCGCGCATTGATCGCGCCTTGGCGCGCCGTGCAGAGGCCAACCGCAAGGTCGTGCCGCTGAAGCCACGCCGTTCGGCGGTCGCCTGACCGGCATGACGATGCGCTGGCTGGCCCTGGGTGATTCCTACACCATCGGTGAAGGCGTACCGGTGGCCGGTCGGTGGCCGCAGCAACTGGCGGCGCTGCTGCGTGCCCGCGGGATTGCGCTGACCGATCCGCATACCATCGCCACCACCGGCTGGACGACCGACGAACTGGATGCCGGCATCGATGACGCTGCGCCCCGTGGTCCCTTCGACTTCGTCAGCCTGCTGATCGGCGTCAACAACCAGTACCGCGCGCGCGCCGTGGATGCGTACGCGGTGGAGTTCACCGCGCTGCTGCAGCGCGCGCTTGCCTTCGCCGGCGGCAACGCCGGACGGGTGCTGGTGCTGTCGATCCCGGACTGGGGCGTCACCCCGTTTGCCGAGGGTCGCGACCGCGCGGCGATCGCACGGGCGCTGGATGACTACAATCGTGCGGCCGAGGATATCTGCAACGCGCACGGCGTGGTTTTCGTGGATATCACCGACCTGTCCCGCCAGCACGGGGCCGAACCGGCCATGCTGGTCGACGATGGGCTGCATCCTTCCGCCGCGCTGTATGCGCTGTGGGCGCAGCGCGCCCTGCCGCTGGCCGAGCGCCTGCTCGCCCGCGACGCCTGATCGGGTGACCGGCGCGCCGTCCTCCGCAGCGCACTTGCCCTCGCCGCTGCCGCCGTCGCAGGCACGCATGATCGCCACCGCCTTTCTGCCCGACAGCCCCTGGGGCAACCGCAGCCGCTACTACTACGTGCAGGCCAAGCTGCGCAGCGACCCGCTGTATCACGGCGTACTGCAGGCCTTGCCGACCGATGCGTTGCCCGTACTCGACCTGGGCTGCGGACTGGGCCTGCTGGGCCACGTGATGCGCCTGCAGGGTCGTGCGCAGGGGTATGTCGGCGTGGATCTCGATGCGGGCAAGATCCACCACGCCCACCATGCGCTGCAGCGTGCCGGGCTGGTCGACGCCCGTGTCGATCCGCTGGACCTGCGACGCCCCTTGCCAGCGCACTGCGGGCACGTCGCCGTGCTGGATGTGCTGCACTACCTGGACGCGCCGTCGCAGACCCTCCTGCTGCGTGCGGCCGCCGCGCGGGTGGCCGCAGGCGGACGCCTGCTGCTGCGCACGCCGCTGGACACAGGCGATGGCCGTGACCGCACCACCCGGCTCACCGACCGGCTCGGATGGCTGTCAGGCTGGATGCGCACCCGGCCGCGCCACTATCCCCGACCGGAGGCGTTGACCGAGATACTGGTCGAGGCGGGTCTTGAGGTCGAGCGTCCGCGCGCCCTGCATGGGCGAACACCGTTCAACAGCTGGCTGCTGGTGGCCCACCTCGCCCCCGGCTGATGGCCGGAAGGCGCTGTGGCCGGCGGGCGGGCCCATCATTCCGCAGGCAGACGGGCCTTCAGTCCACGCGCGTCCAGCGCCTGCAGCACGCCTTCGATGATCGTCAGGTTGTGCCCATGCGCACTGCCCTCGTGCAGCAGCACGATCGCCCCTGCCCGCAGATCAGGCGCCAGCCGCGCCAGCACCTGCGCCGGCGTGCAGGACACGCCGTCGAAACCGCGCGCACTCCAGCCGACGCGGGTCAGGCCGTGCTGTCGCAGCAACGGGGCGACGAACGGATTGGTCATGCCGACCACCGAGCGGTACCAGCGCGGCGGCTGCCCCGTCAGCGCCTGCAGGGCGTACTGGCACCGACCCAGTTCGGCTGCCATGGCCGTCGCCCCCAGACGCCAGAAGCGCCGCTCCGGGTGCGTATGGCTGTGGTTGCCCAGGTCGTGCCCGCGCGCCACGATCTCGCGCACCAGCTCCGGCTGGGCCAGTGCGCGCTCACCGACCAGGAAGAAGGTCGCCCGTGCCTGGTGCCGGTCCAGCAGATCCAGCACGCGGCGCGTATCCGGCCCCGGGCCATCGTCGATGGTCAGCCAGACCGCGTCGACCGCGGCCGGCAGCCGGCTGACGACCGGGGCGTAGAAGCGGCTGTTCGGCAGGAATACCGGCAGCAGGAACAGCGCATGGCTGGCCAGCAGCAGGCACAGGCCCCAGGCCCAGCCAGCCCACAGCCACACTCCCAGCGCCAGCACCTGGGACACGGCGAACGCGGCCAGGGCATGCCATGGCCAGCGCGGGGGGCAATGCAGCGTTTCCACAGCGGTCATGCCCCATGATGCCACGGGGGGTAGAATCAGCGGTTCGATATCACCGGATTTCAACCGCCATGTCCCTCGATCCCGCCCTGCGCTCGCGCATCGACACCATTCTCGCCAACGACCGCGTCGTGCTGTTCATGAAGGGACAGCCGGCCATGCCGCAGTGCGGGTTCTCGGCCAAGGCCGTGGGCGCGCTGCAGGATCTGGGCGTGGAGTTCGGCCACGTCAACGTGCTCGCCGACCAGGACATCCGCGAAGGCATCAAGCAGTACGGCGACTGGCCGACCATCCCGCAGCTGTACATCGATGGCGAACTGGTCGGCGGCAGCGACATCATCCTGCAGATGGCCTCCAGCGGCGAGTTGAGCAGCGTGCTCGGCCTGGCCGCGCCGGATCGCACCCCGCCGTCGATCACCGTCACCCCGGCCGCCGTGGAGATGCTGAAGGGCGCACTGGCCGATTCGCCCGGCGCGTCGCTGCAGCTGGGCATCGATGCCCGTTTCCAACCGAACTTCCAGCTGGCCCCGTTCGATGCCAATGCCATCGCTGCCGAATCCAACGGCCTGCGCGTGCAGTTCGACCTGGCCAGCGCGCGCCGCGCCGACGGCGTCACCATCGACTGGGTGGACGACATCCGCGGCAAGGGCCTTGCGATCGACAACCCGAACGCCCCCAAGGCGATCACCGAGCTGTCGGTGCGCGATGCCGATGACCTGGTGCGTGCCGGTACGGTCGTGCTGGTCGACGTGCGCCCGGCCGAAGAGCGTGCGATCGCTGCCGTCGGCGTGCCGTTCAAGGTGTTCGATGGCAACGGTCGTGCCGAGCTGGAAGCGTTGCCGAAGGACACCGCGCTGGCCTTCCTGTGCCACCACGGTGGACGCAGCGCGCAGGCCGCCGAACAGTTCCGCGCATTGGGTTTCAGCAAAGTGCACAACGTGACCGGCGGCATCGATGCGTGGTCCGATGACGTCGACAACGGCGTGCCGAAGTACTGAGCCCTCCCCGGATGGCGGGCCGCTGTGCCCGCCTTTTCAAGGTAGCGCCGAGCCATGCTCGGCGAACCGGGCAACAGCGTGGCGGGTCACGCACCTGCACTACCCGCTGAAACCGCCCTCTGCCAGATAGTCCAGCTCGTCCAGCGTCGGCATCCGTCCGAGCACTGCATTGCGGTGCGGGAAGCGCCCGAAGCGCTGGATCAGCTCACGATGCAGTTCGGCGAACTGCAGGTACTCCTTGTCACCCAGCACGTCGAACATCGACACCGACCGTTCCTGGTCCTGCGGGTCTTCGGAGTGCTCGAACGGCAAATAGATGAAAGCGCGCAGTTTCGGCACCAGCTGCAGGTCCAGTCCTTCCTCCACGGCCCGCATGGCGTAATGCCTTGCCAGTCCATCGGTGGCATACGAGTGGGCGGTGCCGCGGAAGCAGTTGCGCGGGAACTGGTCCAGCAGGAGCATCAGCGCCAGCGCGCCCTCCGCCGTGGACAGCCAGTACTCGCGTGCCCGTGATGCGGCGGCATGATGCTCCTCAAGGAAAAGACGCCGGAAATGGGCATCGAACGCATCATCGCGCGCGAACCACTTCGCCGGACCGGCTTCGGTCCAGAACGCCACGACCTGTGCTGCCATGTCCATGTCCTGCTCCACCGGTTGGAGGGGGAACTGCGTGCTCTTCATGGGGCGATTCTACGAGACACAACGGGCTGTGCGTGACCCGGCCCGCAGCACCGCGCTGGTGGCGCCAGGCCGAAGGTCACTTGGCAAGCAGCGGTCCACTCCGCTAGCTTCAGCGACCTGCACCACCACGCTTACGGGGACATCATGCACAACCTGCTGCGCGCCGGCATCGGCCTGGCGCTGCTGTCGCTGGCCGCTGCGCCGGCCATCGGCGCTTCGCGCTTCATCCAGGATCCGTATCCGAGCACGTACCAGCCGCGCAGCAGCGAAGCCGTACTGATCCACAACGCCACCGTCCTTACCGGTACCGGGCAGCGCCTGGACGATGCGGACGTGCTGCTGCGTGATGGAAAAGTGGCGGAGGTCGGCCGCGGCCTGCAGGCCGGCACCGACGTCCGCCGCATCGACGCGCGCGGCCGCTGGGTGACGCCGGGCCTGATCGACGTGCATTCGCACCTGGGCGTCTACCCCAGCCCCGGCGTCAGCGCGCACAGCGATGGCAACGAGATGACCGCCCCCGTCACCGCCAATGTGTGGGCCGAACATTCCGTGTGGCCGCAGGACCCCGGTTTTGCCGAGGCACTCGCCGGCGGCGTGACCAGCATGCAGGTCCTGCCCGGTTCGGCCAATCTGGTGGGCGGGCGTGGCGTGGTGCTGAAGAACGTACCGACCACCACCTACCAGGCCATGAAATTCCCCGGCGCCCCCTGGGGACTGAAGATGGCCTGCGGCGAAAACCCCAAGCGCGTCTACGGCGGCAAGGGCACCGCGCCCGGTACGCGCATGGGCAATGTCGCCGGTTACCGCGCCGCGTTCATCGATGCCAGCGACTACATCGCCAAGAACACCAGCAAGCCGGCCAAGCCCAAGCGCTGGTTCGGTGGTGACAAGGAAGACAGCAGCGGCGACAGCGGCGGCAAGCGCGACCTCAAGCTGGATACGCTGGCGGGCGCCATCCAGGGCGACATCCGCGTGCACATCCACTGCTATCGCGCCGATGAAATGGCGACGATGCTTGATCTGGCCGACGAGTTCGGCTTCAAGATCGCTGCCTTCCATCATGGCGTGGAAGCCTACAAGCTGGCAGACCGGCTCGCCGCAGAGGGCGTCTGCGGCGCGCTGTGGGCAGACTGGTGGGGCTTCAAGATGGAGGCCTTCGACGGCATCCAGGAGAACATCGCGCTGGTGGATCGGCCCGCCAACAGCTGCGCCATCGTGCACTCGGATTCGCCCGAAGGCATCCAGCGCCTGAACCAGGAAGCGGCGAAGGTGATCGCGTCGGCCCGCCGGGCCAACATGCCGGTCATCGCGCCGGAACGGGCCATCACCTGGATGACCTACAACGCGGCCAAGGCGCTGGGTATCGAGCAGCACACCGGCACGCTGGAGGCCGGCAAGAACGCCGACGTGGTGGTATGGAACGGCAATCCTTTCAGTTCGTATGCATTGGCCGACGAGGTGTTCATCGACGGCCACCGCTACTTCGACCGCGCCGATCCGGGCAGCAAGCCGGTGTCTGATTTCCGTCTTGGCCAGGAGGTGCGGTGATGGGTAGTCGTTCGACCATGAAGATCAAGCGCCAGCGGGCGTGGCTTGCCCCGGCGATGGCGTTCCTCGCCGTGGCCTGCGTGCTGCCGATGACGGTCACAGCGCAGGATCTGCTGATCCGCAATGCAACCGTGCATACGGTGGGTGCGCGCGGCAGCCTGGACAACGCCGATGTGCTGGTCCGTGCAGGGCTGATCCAGTCCATTGGCACGGGCCTGGCCGCACCGGCCGGGGTACCGGTGGTGGAAGCCAACGGCCGCCCCCTGACGCCGGCCCTGTTTGGTGGCATCACCGAGATCGGCATCGAAGAGGTGTCGGGCGAAGAGAGCACCGTGGACAGCACGCTGACCCTCGATTCGCAGCCGCTGCGGCCTGAGTTCGACGTCACCCTGGCCTACAACCCCGCTTCGATCCTGGTGCCGGTCGCCCGCGTGGAGGGCATCGGTTTCACTGCACTGGGTGCCCATACCGGTGGCGGCTTCGTCGCCGGCCAGGGCGGCGTGGTGCGACTGGACGGCAGCGCCGATCCGATCGGCCCGCGTGCGCTGTACCTGCGCCTGGGGTCGGCTGCCGCCGAGCTGACCGGCAAGTCGCGCGCCGCGCAGTGGATGCTGCTGCAGCAGATGATCGACGAAGCGCGTGGCCGGGTCGGCACCGATTCACCGCATGCCCTGCTCACCGCCGCGGGACGCCGCACGCTGGCCGATTACCTGGCGGGCAAGGGCCGCATCGTCATCGAGGTGGACCGCGCATCGGACATCCGCCAGTTGCTGCGCTGGTCCGCACGCGAGAAGGTCAAGATCGCGATCGTGGGAGGCGCCGAAGCCTGGCAATTGGCTGCAGAACTCGCGCAGGCACGCGTGCCCGTGTTCGTCGACGGCCTGGGCAACCTGCCCACGACCTTCGACCAGATCGGCGCCACGCTGGAAAATGCCGCCCGCCTGCGCAAGGCCGGCGTGGAGGTCAGCTTCGCGCAGAGTGGCGATGCCTCGCACAACGCGCGCAAGATCCGCCAGTTGGCCGGCAACGCCGTAGCGCATGGACTGCCGTGGGCGGACGGCCTGGCCGGTCTGACCCGCGTACCGGCCCAGGCACTCGGTGTCGGCGATCGCATCGGCAGCATCGAAGTGGGCAAGCTGGCGGACCTGGTGTTGTGGGAAGGCGATCCGCTGGACGTGGCCCACTATGCCGAACAGGTGTGGCTGGGCGGGCGGGCGATGCCCATGCGTTCGCGCCAGACCGAGCTGCGCGACCGCTACCTGCAGCGCACCGCACAGCCCTGACCCCGACGGAGACGATGCAATGGCGCTGCGCTGGTACTTCGATTTCGTCTCCCCGTACGCCTATCTGCACTGGCAGAAACTGAAGACCCTGCCGCAGTTCCCGCGCATCCAGCCGGTCCCTATCGCCCTCGGGGCCGTACTGCATCACCTGGGCAACCTGGGGCCGGCAGAGATCCCGGCAAAGCGGCGCTTCGCCTATCGGCAACTGCTGTGGACGGCGCAGCAGGAAGGGGTGGCCCTGCGCTTTCCACCGGCCCATCCGTTCAATCCGCTGCCCGCCCTGCGCCTGTGCATCGCTGCCGGCTGCACCACGGCAGCCGTTGATGCGCTGTTCGACTGGATCTGGGCTCAGGGCCGCGCTGCCGATGAGGCGGCTGCGCTTGCCCAGCTGGCGGAGGTGCTGGACGTGGAGGATGTCGCCAGCGCCATCGCCGCGGTGGAGGTGAAGGAGGCCTTGCGCCGGAATACCGATGCCGCGATCGCGGCCGGGGTGTTCGGCGTGCCGACGCTGTCGGTCGATGGCGAACTGTTCTGGGGCAACGATGCGCATCGGTTGATGGCAGCCGTGCTGGACGATCCGGGCCTGCTGATGCAGCCGGACTGGCAGGCCGTGCTGGACCTGCCCACCGCCGTGCACCGGAATCGCTGAACGTCCGGCACGCGCGCGGCCCTCCATTTTGCGATAGCGTTCACGCTTTCAAGCCAGCAAACGCGCCTGGAGGGGGCCTGCGAATGCGTATAGGAATCGTCGTCGACTCGGCCTGCGACCTGCCGCAGGACTTCATCACCCAGCACAGGATCGTCCTGCTGCCCATCACCGTGCGGATCGGTGAAGCCATCCTGGCCGACCACCGTGACGAGCAGGCCACCCTGAGTTTCCTGCATGCCCACGTTGCCGAGCATGGCGCCGAAGCGGAGACCATCCCCTTCAGCGTGCAGCAGATCCGCGACCTGTTCCTGCAGCGCCTGGTCATCGATTACGACCACGTGTTCTGCATGACCATCACCAAGACGCGCAGTCCGATCCACGACAACGCGATGCAGGCCAGCTTCGCCATCCTCAACGATTACAAACCCGTCCGGCAGGCGGCGGGCTTCAACTCGCCCTTCGCCCTGCGGGTGATCGACACGCAGAACCTGTTCGCCGCCCAGGCGGTGACCGCGATCGAGGCCGTGCGCCTGCGTGAAAGCGGCGCCAGCGTGCAGCAGATCCGCGAGCGGCTGGAAGAACTGGCCGGCAACGTGCATGGCTACATGATCACCCGCGACCTGTATTACATGCGCGCGCGGGCCCGGCACAAGGGCGATCGCAGCGTCGGATTGCTCAGTGCGGCGCTGGGTAGCGCGCTGGACATCAAGCCGGTACTGCACGGGTATCGGGGCGAAACCGGCCCGGTGGCCAAGATCAAGGGCTTCGACAACGCCGTGACCAAGCTGTTCGATGTGGTCGGCCAGCGCGTACGTGCCGGGCTGATGACCCCGACCGTGTGCCTGAGCTATGGCGGCGAACTGGACGAACTGCGTGCCCTGCCTGGCTACGCGTCGCTGCGCCAGGTCTGTGGGGACCATGGCGTAGAAGTGTATGAAACGGTGATGAGCCTGACCGGCATGGTCAACGTCGGCAAGGGGGCGCTGACCGTCGGCTTCGCGGATGGTCCGCATCGTTTCGAATGATGAGGCCAGAGCACTCTGCACACGGTTTGCACTTCGCCCCTGCAACGCTTGGCACATTGAACGGAGATCCCGATGACCACGTACTACATCAGCCTGCCTGACCCGGCCAAAGCCCGCGGCAATGACACCGCCCTGTCCTTCCATTCGCAGGGCGCGCAGGGATTTGCTGAAGAACTGCAGGCCGCATTGACTTCCACGGCACTGTTCGACAAATGGAAGGCAAAGCAGAACGACCCCGATGCCGTCCCCGCACAGTGGGGCGTGACCGATCCGGGCGCCACCGTGAGCGGCACCCAGGATGACCTGCGGATCAACCTGCAGGTGACCACCAGCATCAACGGCGACGTATTCCGCCAGCGCATGGGCCTGCTCGCCGGCCACCACTGGGAACTGCGCGAAGTCCGCTGAAGAAAAAAGGGGACGGAGGGGATTAAGTCGTTTTCGGCCATGCCGCCTGCGCCTTGATCCCCTCCGTCCCCTTTTCGCGGCGGGTGGCCGCAGCGGCGGGAAGGTGCGAAAATCCCCCTCTTTCTGGCCAGCCATTGGCGTCGGCCGCCCCACCGAGGTTCCGTGAAGACCCCCCCAGGCTTGCAGTCGCTGATCGACGACGGCGTTATCGATGAAGTGCTGCGTCCGCTGAAAAGTGGCAAGGAAGCGGCTGTGTACGTGGTACGCAGCGGCGACGATGTGCGCTGCGCCAAGGTCTACAAGGACATGGCCCAGCGCAGTTTCCAGCAGCGCGTGCAGTATCAGGAAGGCCGCAAGGTCCGTGGCAGCCGCGAATCCCGCGCGGTGGGCAAGGCCAGCAAATACGGCCGCAAGCAGCAGGAAACCGCGTGGAAGAACACCGAAGTGGACGCGCTGTACCAGTTGCGCGACGCCGGCGTACGTGTGCCCGAACCCCACGGTTACTTCCATGGCGTGCTGGTGATGGAGCTGGTAACCGATGCGGACGGCTTCTCGGCGCCCCGGTTGGGCGAAGTCGAGCTGGAACCGGACCAGGCCCGTGAGTTCCATCAGGTACTGGTCCGCCAGGTCGTGCGCATGCTCTGCTGCGGCCTGATCCACGGCGATCTGTCGCCCTACAACGTACTGGTCGGCCCCGATGGACCGGTGGTGATCGACTTCCCGCAGGTGGTCAGCGCTGGCGGCAACAATGCAGCCCGGACGATGCTGCTGCGCGATGTGAACAACCTCACCGCCTACCTTGGCCGCTTCGCCCCGGAGCTGCTGGACAGCTGGTATGGCGAAGAGATGTGGGCCCTGTTCGAGGCCGGCGATCTGCTGCCGGACAGCCCGCTGACCGGCATCTTCGTCCATGACGAATCCACCATCGACCTCGACAGCGTGCGCCACGCCATCAACGATGCCCGCGAAGAAGCCCTGATCCGCCAGCAGGGCCGCGAAGCCGCCGAAGAAGACGACGACTGAAGAATGCAAAAAAGGGGACGGAGGGGATTAAGTCGTTTCTGGCCGTCAGGCCGGAAACGACTTAATCCCCTCCGTCCCCTTTTTTTCAGCGGGCGTGGTGGGCGATGTGCTCGCCGATGAAGGTGGCGATGAAGTAGTAGCTGTGGTCGTAGCCGGGCTGCATGCGCAGCTGCAGCGGGTGGCCCGCGGCTTCGCAGGCGGCCTGCAGGCGCTGCGGTTGCAGTTGTGCACCCAGGAACTCGTCTGCGTCGCCTTGGTCGATCAGCAACGGCAGCCGCTCGCTGGCGGTCGCGACCAGTTCACTGGCATCCCACTGTGCCCAGCTGCTGCGGTCTTCGCCGAGGTAGGCAGTGAACGCCTTCTCGCCCCACGGCACCTGGCTGGGCGCGACGATGGGAGAAAACGCAGACACGCTGCGGTAGCGGCCCGGGTTGCGCAGTGCCAGCACCAGCGCGCCATGTCCGCCCATCGAATGGCCGCTGATGCCCCGTTGGTCGGTTGCGGGGAAATGGGCTTCGATCAGCGCCGGCAGTTCCTCCACGATGTAATCGTGCATCCGGTAGTGCGCCGCCCACGGATCCTCGGTGGCATTGAGGTAGAAACCCGCGCCCTTGCCAAGGTCGTAGCTTTCCGCATCGGCCACGTCATCGCCGCGTGGACTGGTGTCCGGCGCGACCAGGATGATGCCGTGCTCGGCCGCGTAGCGCTGCGCGCCGGCCTTGGTGATGAAGTTCTGCTCGTTGCAGGTCAGTCCGCTCAGCCAATACAGCACCGGCAGCTTGCGCGTCGCCGCCTGCGGGGGCAGGTACACCGCGAACTTCATGTCGCAGCCCAGCACCTCGGATCGATGCTGGTATACGTCCTGCCAACCGCCCGCGCAGGCGCGGTGTTCAATGCGTTCCATCAGGGTGTCTCCAATTGTCCAGGAGGCGCCGGCGCCAGGCCGGCGCGCGCTTCAGAAATGCACGACCGAGCGGATCGATTTGCCTTCATGCATCAGCTCGAAGGCGTCGTTGATCTGCTCAAGATCCATGGTGTGGGTAACGAACGGTGCCAGCTCGATGTCGCCCTTCATCGCATCTTCGACCATGCCCGGCAGCTGGCTGCGGCCCTTGACGCCACCGAAGGCACTGCCCTTCCAGCTGCGGCCCGTCACCAGCTGGAACGGACGCGTGGAGATCTCCTTGCCGGCACCGGCGACACCGATCACCACCGACTGTCCCCAGCCGCGGTGTGCGCATTCCAGGGCCGCGCGCATCACGTTGACGTTGCCGATGCACTCGAAGCTGTGATCAACGCCCCAACCGGTCATTTCCACCACTACCTGCTGGATCGGCGCTTCATGATCATTCGGGTTCACACAATCGGTGGCACCGAACTCGCGTGCCAACTCGAACTTGGACGGGTTGGTGTCGATGGCGATGATCCGGCCGGCCTTGGCCTGGCGCGCGCCCTGGATCACGGCCAGCCCGATGCCGCCCAGGCCGAACACCGCCACGCTGTCGCCTTCCTGCACCTTCGCGGTGTTGTGGACGGCACCGATGCCGGTGGTGACGCCGCAGCCCAGCAGGCAGACCTGCTCCGGGTTGGCGTCCGGGTTGATCTTGGCCAGCGATACCTCGGCCACCACGGTGTACTCGCTGAAGGTCGAGCAGCCCATGTAGTGGTAGATCGGTTCACCGTTGTAGCTGAAGCGGGTGGTGCCATCGGGCATCACGCCCTTGCCCTGGGTGGCACGCACGGCGACGCAGAGATTGGTCTTGCCGCTTTTGCAGAACAGGCACTCGCCGCACTCGGCGGTGTACAGCGGAATCACGTGATCGCCCGGCTGCACGCTGGTCACGCCCTCGCCGACTTCCACCACGATGCCGGCGCCTTCGTGGCCCAGCACGGCGGGGAACAGGCCTTCCGGATCATCCCCGGACAGCGTGAAGGCATCGGTATGGCAGACACCGGTATGGGTGATCTTGACCAGCACCTCGCCCTTCTTCGGCGGGGCAACGTCGATCTCGACGATCTTCAGCGGCTGGCCGGGACCAAATGCAACAGCGGCGCGGGACTTCATGGTGGATTCTCCAGAGGACAGGCAAGGACAAGGGTAGGCAGGTGCGCGTTTCGCGCTTGTTTACGAGGGCCCGCGCGGCGGGCCAGGTTCATTTCAGATAGGAACGGATCAGCGCGCTCATGTCGCGCACGCGCTCGGCGCGCTGTGCATCGGACGCTGCCGGCTGACCGAACTCTTCGCGCAGATGCGCTTCCATCACTTCCGACATCAGCCCGTTGACCGCGCCACGGATGGCGGCGATCTGCTGCAGCACGGGCGCGCACTCGGCGCCGGCCTCCAGTGCGCGATCCAGGGCATCGCACTGGCCGCGGATCCGGCGCACGCGAGCCAGCACTTTTTTCTTCTCTTCGACAGAATGCGGCATCGCGGATCCAGACTGATGAACTATACTGGGGGATAGTATACACAGCGACGCGGATTCAGCGCAAAGGCACTCCCGGCGCGCCGCTTCGTCACACCCCTATCCCCCTGCGCATGCAACAAATGAATACATTCCGCGGTTATCGTCGCCGCTATCAGGATCTTCCATGCTTCAGGTCCTGCGCGTTCTCGCTCGCTGGTCACGCCAGCGCCGACGTCTCTGGCGCCGCTTGCGCCAAGCCACCGTCAGAACGCCGATTCAAGTAGAAGAGCCCCTCCGCGCGTCGTTGTTCAACGTTGAGCAGATGGAACGCCACGGCCATGCACTGGCCCGCTCGCACGATGTGCACTCGCGCCCCAGCCAGGAACGCCTGCTGGGCCGGCTTGCAGAGAACGAGAGCCTGCTGTCCGATGCCTTCAACCTGCTCACGGCCATGGTGCAGGAGGAGATGCGCATCACGCCTGCGGGCGAGTGGTTGCTGGACAACTACTACTTGGTCGAAGAGCAGATCCACACGGCGCGCCGACACCTTCCCACCGGCTACAGCCGCCAGCTGCCGTCGCTCACCCAAGGCCCGTCGGCAGGATTGCCGCGCGTATACGCGCTGTCCCTGGAAGCCATCGCGCACGGTGATGGGCGCATCGATGGTGAAACCCTCAGCCGCTTCATCGCGGCGTACCAGACGATCGCGCCGTTGAAGCTGGGCGAGCTGTGGGCGATTCCGATCATGCTGCGCCTGGCACTGATCGACAACCTGCGACGGATGGCCGTGCGCGTGGTGCACGACGGTACGGACCGCAGGCTGGCCAATTCCTGGGCCGCACGGCTGAACCAGGTCGCCGCGACCAGCCCGAAGGACGTGGTGCTGGTGATCGCCGATCTGGCGCGCTCGCGTCCGCCGCTCTCTGGCGCGTTCGTGTCCGAGCTTTCACGGGGGCTGCAGGGCCGCGGCGGCGTCTTCGCCATGCCCATCACCTGGCTGGAGCAGTGGGCCGCCGCCGAGGGCCATCGTACTGAAGAGCTGGTCCACTTGGAGAGCCAGCAGCAGGCGGCGGACCAGGTGTCCATCAGCAACAGCATCGGCAGCCTTCGCTTCCTGGCCACGATGGACTGGCGCGACTTCGTGGAAAGCATGAGCGTGGTCGAACACGGCCTGCGCCAGGATCCCGCAGGCACTTACCCGCTGATGGACTTCAGCACGCGCGACAGCTATCGCCACGTCGTCGAACGGATCGCGCGGCTGGGGCGCATCGACGAGCGCATCGTCGCCGACTGCGCGGTGGAACTGGCCCGTGCCGCGGCGCAGACGACGCCAGGTGACTTCCGCTCCCACGTCGGCTTCTATCTTGTTGACGATGGAATGCCGCAACTCAAAGCGCGCCTCTCGCAGACCCTGTCCGGGTCCAAGCGCCTTCGCCTGCGACCGCAGCGGATCCCGCTGGCCGTCTACCTGCTGCCGATCGCCACCATCGTCGGCCTGCTGACCTGGGGCCTGCTGGCCACCGCGCTGCCGTTGCACGGCGCGTTGCTGGCGTTGGTGGCCACGCTCGCCGTGCTCGCCTTCAGTGAGCTCGGTATCGTGCTGGTCAACTGGGCCGCCACCGTACTGGCGTCTCCACAGCGGCTGCCCCGCATGGACTACTCGACGGGAATATCGCCGCAGGCGCGCACGCTCGTCGTGGTGCCGAGCATGCTGGGGAGCCTCCAGGAGGTGGACAGCCTCGTCGAAGCACTGGAAGTCCGCTTCCTCGCCAATCGTGATCGCTACCTGCATTTCGCACTGTTGACCGACTTCCTCGACGCCGATCAGGCCAGCCTGCCGTCGGACGCGGCGCTGCTTGAACGCGCCGCGCACCTGATACACCAACTCAACCAGCGCTACGTGGCAACACACGCCCATGGCGATGAAGACGACCTGTTTTTCCTGCTGCACCGCCCCCGCCAGTGGAATGCCGGCGAACAGCGCTGGATGGGCTACGAGCGCAAGCGCGGCAAACTGGCCGCACTGAACCGGCTGCTTCGCGAGGGCGCCACGGAGGACTTCCTGCAGGTCACCGGCAGGATCGCGGTGCTGGCCGACGTGCGCTATGTGATCACGCTGGATACCGACACCCGCCTGCCACGCGATGCCGCGCGGGAACTGATCGCCACCCTGGCGCATCCGCTCAACCAGGCCCAGTTCGACCCGACCCGGCGCCGCGTGGTGCGGGGCTACGGCATCCTGCAACCGAGCGTGGGCACCAGCCTGGGCGGTCGGCGCAGCTCGCGCTATGCCCGCATGTTCGGCAGCGAGGGCGGCATTGATCCGTACACGCGCACCGTGTCGGACGTCTACCAGGATCTCTTCGGCGAGGGCTCGTTCGTCGGCAAGGGCATCTACGATGTCGATGCGTTCGAGCTCGCTCTGGCAGACCGGTTCCCGGACAACCGCATCCTCAGCCACGATCTGCTGGAAGGCTGCTACGCACGGGCAGGGTTGATCAGCGACGTGCGCTTGTACGAGGACTACCCGACCCGTTACGCCGCCGACGTCAAGCGTCGGCACCGCTGGATCCGCGGTGATTGGCAGCTGTTGCCGTGGTTGCTGCCGTGGGTACCGCGCAAGGACGGCAGCTACGAACGCAATCCGCTGTCGTGGTTGTCACGGGGAAAGCTGCTGGACAACCTGCGCCGCAGCCTTGTGCCGATCGCCATGACGGTCCTGCTGGTACTGGGCTGGTTCATCGCACCGGCGCCGCTGGCATGGACGGCATGGCTGATCAGCCTGTGGCTGCTGCCGGTGCTGATTCCTGCACTGCGTGACCTGTTCCTGATGCCCGTGGACATGCCCATGGAGGCCCATCTGGTCCGCCTCGGCCAGGCCACGTCGCAGCAACTGCTGCGCGCGGCGGTCAACCTGGCCTGCCTGCCTTACGAAGCGCTTTTCAGCCTGACGGCCATCGGCCGCACGCTGTGGCGAAGCCTGGTCAGCCATCGCCATCTGCTGCAGTGGAATCCCTCAAGCGAGGTGGAGCGAAGCCTGGGCAATGGCATGCAGGCCGAGCTGCGCAGCATGGGACCGGTTGCCTTGGCATCGCTGGGCCTGGCCGCAGTGATCGCCGCACGGCAGCCTGCCGCGCTGTGGGTCGCCCTGCCCTTCCTGATCCTGTGGGCCGGTGCGCCGCTGATCATGGCGCGGCTCGGTCGACCGGCGTTGCACCGCGACGCGAACCTGTCCACGCTGCAGGTCGCGTTCCTGGGCAGGCTCGCACGGCGTACGTGGGCGTTCTTCGAAACCTACGTCCGTGCAGAAGACAACTGGTTGCCGCCTGACAATGTGCGTGAGCACCCCACCCACGTGGTGGCCCGACGTACGTCACCGACCAACATCGGCCTCTCGTTGCTGGCCAACCTGTCGGCGCACGACTTCGGCTATGTGCAGGCCAGGACGGTGCTGGAGCGGACCCAGCGGGTGTTCTCCACGCTGGACGCGTTGCCACGCCATCGCGGGCATTTCTACAACTGGTACACCACCGACACCCTGCAGCCGCTTCCTCCCGCGTACATCTCCACCGTCGACAGCGGCAACCTTGCCGGCCACCTGCTGACCCTGCGCCAGGGCCTGCTGGCGCTGGCGGATGCGCCGGTGCTCGCCCCTGCGACCTTCGCGGGTCTGGCCGATACGCTCGGCGTGCTGGAGGAAGACCGGCTTTCCGGCCACGCGGACAATGCCGCCCTGTCCACCGCGGTCGGCACGTTCCGTGCGCTGCTCACGCAGGTCCAGCAGCAGCCTCCCGGCACACTGGGCACGGCAGCCGACAGCCTGGCGTCGTTGGCGCGGCACGCCGAGGCGATTGCGCAGGCGTGGCCTGCTGCGGCTCCCGCCGACGTCCCGGTTCCGCATTGGCCCACGGCGCTGGCCAACGCCTGCACCGACGCGCTGGCGGAACTCCAGTACTTTGTCGGCACGGCGATGCCCGCAGACGCGGCACTGCCCAGCCTGCGCGACCTTGCCGCGCAGGTGCTCGACCCGGCCGCCGCCACACGTGCGCGCGAGACCATCCGCGAGATGGAACGACTGGCGCATGTCGCGGGCCAGTTCTCCCTGATGGAACAGGCCTTCCTGTACGACCGGTCACGGCACCTGCTGTCGATCGGCTACAACGTCGACGAACGCCGCCTGGACAGTGGCTGCTACGACCTGCTCGCCTCTGAAGCACGCCTGTGCAGTTTCGTGGCCATCTCGCAGGGGCAGGTCCCCCAGGAAAACTGGTTCGCGCTCGGCCGCCTGTTGACCGAGGTCAATGGCAACGCCACGCTGCTGTCGTGGAGCGGCTCGATGTTCGAGTACCTGATGCCGCAGCTGGTCATGCCGAGCTACCCGGATACGCTGCTGGACCAGACGGCACTGCATGCCGTCCAGGCGCAGATCGCCTACGGCGCACAGCACAACGTGCCCTGGGGTATTTCCGAGTCCGGCTACAACACCGTCGATACACGGATGAACTACCAGTACCGGGCCTTCGGCGTACCCGGCCTGGGACTGAAGCGTGGGCTTGGCAAGGACCTGGTGATTGCCCCGTACGCAAGCATGATGGCCCTGATGGTCGCTCCGGAGGCTGCCTGCCTCAACCTGCAGCAGATGGCCGCGCTGGGCTTCAGCAGCGATTTCGGTTTCTACGAGGCCATTGATTACACCCCGGCACGCGTACCGCACGGGCAGGACCATGCCGTGATCCGTGCGTTCATGGCACACCACCAGGGCATGGGGCTGCTGTCGCTGGTGTATCTGCTGAGACAGCAACCCATGCAGCAGCGCTTCGTTGCCGACGCGGAGTTCCAGGCCTCGCTGCTGCTGCTGCAGGAGCGCGTACCACGCAGCGGCATCTTCCACCCACACCAGGCGGAGGGTGTCGGCGAGCCAGCCATGAACGCGGAAACCGAAACGCACCTGCGCATCTTCCACAACCCCGGCACGTCCAGGCCGGCCGTGCAATTGCTGTCCAATGGCCGTTTCCACAGCCTGGTAACCAGTGCCGGTGGCGGCTACAGCCGGCAGCGCGACCTGTCCATCACGCGCTGGCGCGAAGATGGCACCCGCGATCATTGGGGCACCTTCTGCTATCTGCGCGATGTACAGACCGGCGATTTCTGGTCGACCTCGCTGCAACCCACCTGCGCGCCGGTAGACCAGTACGAAGCCATCTTCTCCGACGCGAAGGTGGAGTTCCGTGGACGCCGGCAGCGCTACGAAAGCCATCTCGAGATCGCCATTTCGGCAGAGGACGACATCGAGCTGCGCCGACTGCGCCTGAGCAACCGCAGCCGGAACACCCGCACCATCGAGATCACCACCTATGCCGAAGTCGTGCTGGCACCGGCAGCGGCGGACGAGCAGCATCCTGCCTTCAGCAATCTGTTCGTGCAGACCGAGATCGTGCGCGACAAGCAGGCGCTGCTGTGCACGCGGCGACCGCGCTCGCATGATGAAATCCCACCGTGGATGTTCCACCTCGTGGCAGTGCACGATGCCGACATCGGCGCGATCTCGTACGAGACCGACCGTGCGCGCTTCCTGGGACGGGGCAACACGCCGCGTGCTCCGCACGCGCTGCTGGCCGTTGACGCGCTGTCGGACAGCGAAGGCTCGGTGCTGGATCCCATCGTGGCGATCCGCTGCCGGATCGAGCTGGCCCCTGGGCAGACGGTGATGGTCGACATGGTGCAGGGCGTTGGTTCAGATCGTGATGCGTGCATCGCGCTGGTCGACAAGTACCGGGATCGGCGCTTGGCTGACCGCGTCTTCGATCTCGCCTGGACCCACAGCCAAGTGGTCCGCCGCCAGATCAATGCCTCGCAGACGGATGCCCAGTTGTACGAGCGGCTGGCGGGGCTGATCGTGCATGCCAACCCGTTGCTGCGTGCCGACCCCGCCGTCCTGCTACAGAACCAGCGTGGTCAGTCGGGGCTGTGGGGGCACGGGATATCCGGCGACCTGCCGATCGCCCTGCTGCAGATCGCGGACGCCGACAACATCGAACTGGTGCGGCAGATGGTGCAGGCGCATGCGTATTGGCGCCTGAAAGGACTGCGTGCGGATCTGGTGATCTGGAACGAGAGCCAGCCGGGCTATCGCCAGCTGCTGCAGGACCAGATCCTGGGCATGATTTCGGCGGATCCAGAAGCCAATGTGCTGGATCGTCCCGGCGGCATCTTCGTGCGGCCGGGTCACCAGATGTCGGCGGAGGATCGCGTGCTGCTGCAATCGGTGGCGCGGGTAATCATCAGTGATCAGCGTGGCACGCTGGCCACCCAGGTCGGCCGTCACGAGCCCGCTGACCGACTGCCGCCTGATCTCGTCATCGACGCGCCGGCAAAGACGGCCGACGAGGTGACCGGATGGGTGGATCCGGGCAACACCGCCTCCTATCCTGAGACGGTCATCGGCACGGCGCCGAGCCCCTTCCGCGACGTCGCTGAGGGGCGGCTGCAGGACAACGGCATCGGTGCCTTCTCGGCCGACGGCCGCGAATACATCATCACCCTTCGCGAAGGAGCGCCGACGCCGGCCCCCTGGTCCAATGTCCTGGCCAACGAGAAGCTGGGCACCGTGGTCAGCGAAAGCGCGCCGGGGTACACCTGGTACGAGAACGCGCACGAGTTCCGCCTGACGCCATGGCACAACGATCCCGTGTCGGACAGCGGCGGTGAGGCGTTCTATCTGCGCGACGAAGAGACCGGACACGTCTGGTCGCCCATGCCGCTGCCCTGCCGTGGTCGCGGTGACTACCGTGTGCGCCACGGGTTCGGCTACAGCGTGTACGAGCACACCGAAGACGGTATCGCCTCGGCCCTGTGGATCTATGTCGCCGTGAGCGACGCGGTCAAGTATTCGGTGCTGAAGCTGCGCAACGTATCCGGTCGTGCACGCCGTCTGTCCGCAACGGGGTACGTGGAGTGGGTGCTGGCAGACCTCCGCGGGAAATCACAGATGCACATCGTGTGCGAGCAGGACGCCGAGACCGGCGCACTGACTGCACGCAATCCCTACAACACCGACTTCAGCGGTCGTGTCGCGTTCTTCGACACCGATGCCCGCGACGGCAGCCACACGGCCAGCCGCACCGAGTTCCTCGGCCGCAATGGCAGCGTGGCCTACCCTGCCGCGTTGCGGCGCGAGCGCCTGTCCGATCGCCTGGGCGTTGGACTGGATCCGTGCGCGGCGCTGCAGGCACCGGTGGTGCTGGACGATGGCCAGGAACAGGAAGTCATCTTCCGCCTGGGCATGGGCAAGGACCGCGAGGAAGCGCTGCAGCTTGCACGCGCGGTGCAGGGCAGCCGCAGCGCCCACGATGCACTGGAAGCGCTGCACACCCACTGGGAGGAATTGCTGGGTGCGGTGCAGGTCGAAACGCCCGACCCCAGCGTGGACGTGCTGGTGAATGGCTGGCTGATGTACCAGACGCTGGGCTGCCGCTATGTAGCACGCAGCGGCTACTACCAGTCCGGTGGTGCATTCGGCTTCCGTGACCAGCTGCAGGACACCATGGCCACCGTGCATGCCGATCCTGCATTGAGCCGCGCCCATCTGCTGCTGTGCGCTGCCCAGCAGTTCCCGCAGGGGGACGTGCTGCACTGGTGGCATCCACCGCAGAACCGTGGTGTGCGCACGCGCTGCTCCGATGACTACCTGTGGCTGCCGTTTGCCGCCTGCCGCTACGTGCAGGTCACCGGCGATCAGAGCGTGCTTGATGAGGTCGTCGGCTTCATCGAAGGCCGTCCGGTCAATGCAGACGAAGAGTCTTATTACGATACGCCGCTGATTTCGCCGCTTCGGCAGCCGTTCTACCAGCACTGCGTGCTCGCCCTGCGCCGCGGTTGCGAGCTCGTTGGCGAACGCGGACTGCCGCTGATGGGAACGGGTGACTGGAACGATGGCATGAACCGCGTAGGCGATTCAGGGCGCGGCGAAAGCGTGTGGCTGGGCTTCTTCCTGTTCGACACCCTGCAGCGCTTCGTCGGCCTCGCCCATGCCCGCGGTGATCAAGCCTTCGCGGACTACTGCAGCACGCAGGCACAGCGCCTGCACGATGCCCTGCAGGCCCATGCATGGGATGGCCAGTGGTACCGACGCGCGTGGTTTGACGATGGCACGCCACTGGGCTCCACACAGAGCGATGAATGTCGGATCGATTCCATTTCGCAGAGCTGGTCGGTGCTGTCCGGTGCAGCGGATCCGCAGCGTGCCGACACCGCGATGGCCTCCTTGGCGGAACATCTGGTGGATCGCGATGCCGCCCTGGTGAAGCTGCTGGATCCCCCCTTCGACAGGACATCCACCGATCCGGGCTACATCCGCGGCTACGTGCCCGGCGTGCGCGAGAATGGCGGCCAGTACACCCATGCCGCAGTGTGGGCGGCCATGGCCTTCGCGCAGCAGGGCAACGCACGGATGGCCTGGTCGTTGGCCGACATGATCAATCCCATCCACCATGCCGCGGATGCCGAGGCGCTGGCGATCTACAAAGTGGAGCCCTACGTCCTGGCGGCCGATGTCTACGCGGTTGCCCCGCATACGGGCCGCGGCGGCTGGACCTGGTACACCGGCTCGGCCGGCTGGATGTACCGGCTGCTGACCGAGTCCTTGCTGGGACTGCAGCGCGAAGGAAATCAGTTGCTACTGGCGCCCTGCCTGCCTGCGGCATGGACGCACTACACCCTGCGCTATCGCTTTGGCGGCAGCCTGTATGTGATTCAGATTGAACAAAGCGAAGATGCGACCACGCAGCTCGTGCTTGACGGCATCATGCAGTCCGACCTGCGCATCGGGCTGCTTGATGATGGCGCTGTGCATGACGCCACGCTGCATTGGTGGCGCCCCGCTTCGGATGTTGGGTGAGCCCGCAACTGCAGCGGAGCGGATTGCATATCACCACGGCTGGCCCATCGTGATGATCTGACAGGGACCGGCACTGTAGTGGGTGACGTTGCCCGTGACGCTGCCGGTAATGGTGGTGCTGCCATTGGCGGATGTGCTTGTGATCACGGTCCTTTCACCGGACGTGTTACCCATCACGACGGTGTTTCTGGACGTGTTGCTGACGCGTACCTGCACACGCTGCGCAAGGGCCTGCATGATCGTCTCCAGCGGGGATGCTGGAGGTGGCTGTGGGCCAGGTTGCAGCCTCGCCTGCAGCGGGTGCGGTGGACGCAGTGGGTGCGGTGGGTGCAGCGTGCTGTAGACGATGCGGGAAGCCCCTACGATCCCCCCCGTCCGCGCAGTCGAGTGCACATACAGGGTCACCGGTGCCTCGAACACCAGTTGCCCGTCGACGCGCGAATTGGCCCCGATGACTACACACGGCAGGTGCTGCATTTCATTGACTGGCGGCTGCAGGTGGAGGCCACCATGGACATGGGATCCCCCTGTCACAGTCACATTGCCGCCCACGAAAGCGAGTCCGCTTTTGACATCGGTGCCATTCAGAACGATGTTGCCGCCGACCGACGCCACACGCCCCTTGATCCGGCATCCATGTTCTGCACGGATGTCGCCTGTGGTGGACTCCACCTGTGCTTCAACGTTCACGTTGAAGCCAAGCGTGATATCACCGCACGCCGTATTCACACTCCGTAACCGTACTCCATTGCCGACCACCACGTTGCCGTTGGTGCTGTGGACAGATCCCACTTCGGCATCGCCGTTGATGTGGACATTCCCATTGGTCGAGACCACGCTGTCGACGACCGCGCGGTTGGCAATCTTGACGTTGCCGTTCGTCGATTTCAACAGGCCGTAGCGTCGCTCCGGCTGGGTACGAATATCATCAGAGATACTGCGAATACCGGGTACCGGCTCATCGCGCAGGGGTAATCTGCGGGCGTTACCCGCAGTCGCAGAACCGTTGTTTGATGCGTACATGCGCGTGCTCCTGAGGCAAATGACAGGGTGCCGCCGCGGCGTGCGCCGCAACTACGCCGCACCTTAGCGGCGCCCACGCAGCCTGCCTGCCAGGAATGTGGCATCGCCGGCACACCCTCCCTACTCCGCTAGCCGCGCACGATATCCACGAACGCGCGCAGCGCCGAGGTCATTTGCCGCTGCCGCGGGTAATACAGCACGAACCCCGGAAAGGGCGGACTCCAGTCTTCGAGCATGCTCACCAGCTGGCCCGAGTCCAGCCATGGCCGCGCAGCGTCTTCCAGCACGTAGGCGATCCCCAGCCCATCCAGCACCGCGCGCACGATGGTGGTCTGCTCACTCAAGGTCAGTCGGCCCTGCACGTCGATCTCGAAGGTCTCTTCGCCCTGTTCGAACTGCCACTTGTAGAGATGCCCACTGGCGAAGCGGAATCGCACGCACTGGTGCTGCAGCAGATCGCGCGGGTGCAGGGGCGCGCCGTGCACGGCCAGATAGGCGGGCGACGCGACGATCATGCCGCGCAGCGGCGGCCCCAGGGGCACGGCCACCATGTCTTCCGGCACGAACTCGTGCAGGCGGACGCCCGCGTCGAAGCCCTGCGCCACGATATCCACCAGACCGTCGTTTTCGGTCACCTCGATGCGCACGTCCGGATGCGCCTGCAGGAAACGGCTGAGGCGTGGACTGAGCTGTGTCGGCACGGCGGCCCGTGCGGCATTGATGCGCAGCAGGCCGGCCGGGGTGGCGCGGAACTGGTTCATTTCCTCCAGCGCGTCACTCACCTGCCCCAAGGCGGGTTGCAGGCGCTCCATCAACCGCTGCCCGGCTTCGGTGAGCGATACGCTGCGGGTGGTGCGGTGGAACAGGCCTACGCCCAGCCGCTCCTCCAGCGCGCGGATGGCATAGCTGACTGCCGACGTGGACAGCGCCAGTTCGGCGCCGGCACGGCGGAAGTTGCAGTGCCGGGCCACGGCGGCGAAGGCCGCGAGGTGGGTCAGGTTATCGGTTGCCATTGTGCAGTGCGCCTTGATGAATCATCCCGATCAACGGCCTATGTCGCCCGCCCGAGCCGGCGTATTGTAAAGCGCCTTTCCATAAACCCTGCCAAGGATCCCCCATGTCCCTCGCCAAATCCTACGCCGTGCATTCCAACACCGCGCCGCTGGTGCCGTTCTCCTTCGAGCGCCGCGCCGTCGCCGCCGGTGATGTGCGCATCGAGATCCTGTACAGCGGCATCTGCCATTCCGACCTCCACCAGGCCCGCGACGACTGGGGCGGTGCCAAGTACCCGATGGTCCCCGGCCACGAAATCATCGGCAAGGTGGTGGAAGTCGGTGCCGACGTCACCACGCTGAAGGTCGGCGACTTCGCCGGCGTCGGCTGCATGGTCGATTCCTGCCGCCACTGCGACGCCTGCAACCACGATCTGGAGCAGTACTGCGCCGAGGGAGCGACCTTCACCTACAACGGTACCGACCGTAAGACCGGCGAAGCCACCCAGGGCGGCTACTCCGACCACATCGTGGTCGAACAGCGCTTCGTGGTGAAGGTATCGGAGAAGCTGGACCTGAAGGCCGCTGCCCCCCTGCTGTGCGCCGGTATCACCACCTATTCGCCGCTGCGCCATTTCAAGGTGGGCCCGGGCCAGAAGGTCGGCGTGATCGGTCTGGGTGGCCTCGGCCACATGGGCGTGAAGTTCGCCAAGGCACTGGGCGCACGCGTGGTGATGATCACCACCACCCCGGAAAAGGGCGCTGATGCCACGCGCCTGGGCGCTGATGAGGTACTGGTGTCGCGTGATCCGGAGCAGATGAAGGCGCATGCCGGCAGCTTCGATTTCCTGCTCAACACCATTCCGGTCGGCCATGACACCAACCCGTACATGGGCCTGCTCAAGCGCGATGCCACCATGTGCCTGGTTGGCGTACTGACCGAACTGGACCCGCCGCTGACCGGCGTGAGCGTGATCTTCGGCCGCAAGCACCTGACCGGTTCGGCGATCGGCGGCATGGCCGAAACGCAGGAGATGATGGATTTCTGCGCCGAGCACGGCATCGTCAGCGATGTCGAAGTGATCAACATCCAGGACGTCAACGAAGCATGGGAGCGGATGGCGAAGAACGATGTGCGCTACCGCTTCGTGATCGACATGGCCTCGATCAAGGGCTGATCGTCGCAGCGAACGGCTGAGCCCCTCGTGGTGGCCTCGTAGAGCCTTCTACGATTCGGGCCGGACGGTGGGACTGGTCGGGGGACGCGCACAAGTACATCCATGTAGCGCTCGTTTCGCGCCATCCTTGGCGCTCAACGCCCCCGCCCAGCCCCACCGCCCGGCCCTGCCGGAATTCTGCGGCGGCCCACCACGGAAAAGAAAAAGAAAAAGCAGATCGGTAGCGCCGACCCATGGTCGGCGGAATGTTTCAGCCAACGGCCCGCCGCGCTCGCCGACCATGGGTCGGCGCTACCGCTTTTCCTTCTTCTTCTTACGTGGCGGGACGCAGACAGTCTGTCAGGGCCGGGCGGGAGGGATTGGTGGGGGCGTTGAGCGCCATGGATGGCGCGAAACGAGGCCCGCATGGATGCGGTTTTTGCCGTCCCCCACCAAGCCCTCCCGCCCGGCCCGATCCCAGCAATCCGCTTCCAGCGACCCACCACGAGGGGCTTCACCGTTCGCAGCAATCAGTACGCGAACTCGCGGAACACGTGGTCCACATCCCCGTTCCAGCGGCCGTGGAACAGCGCCAGCTTGCGCTCGGCCGGCGTCAAGCCGGACTCGACGATTTCCTGCAGCACATCCAGGTAATGGCTTTCGTCCATGCCGTCGGCGTTCAACGCCGCACGACGCTTCAGGCCACCCACCGCGATCTTGACCGCTTCGCGCGACAGGTCGCGCACGGTGCCGTTGCGGAACGGCAGGTTCATCGCATGCCGCGGCACGCCGTCGCGCAGTGCATGGCGCTCCACCAGCGTGAAGTCACGCACCAGATCCCACGCGGCATCCAGCGCTTCATCGTCATACAGCAGGCCTACCCAGAACGCAGGCAGCGCACACAGGCGGCTCCAAGGACCACCGTCCGCGCCGCGCATCTCCAGATACTTCTTCAACCGCACTTCCGGGAACGCGGTGGTCATGTGGTCCGCCCAGTCGGTCAGCGTCGGCAGCTGGCCCGGCAGCACCGGCAGCTTGCCGGCCATGAAGTCGCGGAAGCTCTGTCCGCTGGCATCGTGGTACACGCCATCGCGGTAAGAGAAGTACATCGGCACATCAAGCAGGTAATCGACGTAGCGCTCGTAACCGAACCCGTCGTCGAACACGAAATCCAGCATGCCGGTGCGGTCCGCATCGGTATCGGTCCAGATCTGCGAGCGGTAGCTGAGGAAGCCGTTGGGCTTGCCCTCGGTGAACGGCGAATCGGCAAACAGCGCGGTGGCGATCGGCTGCAGGGCCAGCGACACACGGAACTTTTTCACCATGTCCGCTTCAGTGGCGTAATCCAGGTTGACCTGCACCGTGCAGGTGCGCGTCATCATGTCCAGGCCGAGCGAACCGACCTTGGGCATGTAGTTCTTCATGATCTGGTAGCGGCCTTTGGGCATCCACGGCATTTCGTCGCGTGCCCACTTCGGCTGGAATCCCATGCCGAGGAAACCCAGCTGCAGTTCACCGGCGACCTGGGCCACCTCGTTCAGATGGGTACCGGTTTCCACGCAGGTGTGGTGGATGGTTTCCACCGCAGCGCCGGACAGTTCCAGCTGGCCAGCGGGCTCCAGCGTCACCGATGCGCCATCGCGCAGCAGGGCGATGGTGCGGCCCTGTTCCTGCACGGCTTCCCAGCCGAATCGCTGCAGGCCCTGCAGCAGCGCTTCGATGCCGCGCTCGCCATCGAAGGTCGGTGCACGCAGGTCGTCCAGGCGGAAGCCGAACTTTTCATGCTCGGTGCCGATGCGCCAGGCGCTGCGCGGCTTTTCTCCCGAGGCAATCACTTCCACCAGCTGCGAACGATCGGTAATGGGCGTCTGCGCGACGTGGCTGGGGCTCGACAAGGGACAGGACTCGCTGGTGGGGTGGCCGATGGAATGGGGCTGCCGCCCCTTCATCACAAGGGCGCACTATAGCGTGCGGCCTGCCCGCGTCACGCCTCCGTGACGGACTTCAGCATCCCACCCGCGGGGGCTTGACCCTCGTACACTGGGCCAATGACACCCGCGCTTGCCGACCTTGCCGACCTTGCCGATTGCGACAGCAGCGACGTGCTGGCCGACATGGCCAGCCTGGCCGACTGCGCCCGCGCCGAGGGCTACGCCTGCGTCACCGCCCTGCGCGAACACGGTGCACGGTCGGTGGAGATCCCCGCGCCGCAGTTCGCGATCCTGCTGGAGGGCGAAAAGCGCGTCCGCACCGCCAGCCAGTCACTGCGCTTCGTGCCGGGCGACATCTTCCTGATCACCCGTCGTTGCCGGATCGATGTGGTCAACGTGCCCGATGCGCGCAGCGGCCGCTATGTCAGTGCGATCGTGCCGTTCTGCGATGAGGCCCTGACGGCTGCACGCACGCTGTGGAATGAGCCGCTGCCTGCCGCAGGCGAGGTACTGGTCCGCTTGCCGTTGCGGGAACACCGCACGCTGCTGCGACGCTGGCGTCAGTCGCTGCAGGATGGCCACTACAGCGATGCGCGGCTGGCCTTGGCGACGTTCGCGATGGCGCTCACGCGGCAGGGCCACGGCAGTCTGCTGCTGCCCCCGCAACCGTCGCTGGCCGAACAGGTGCGCGACCGCATCGCCGCCGAGCCCGCGCGTGACTGGCCATCGCATGAGGTGGAAGCAGCCCTCGGCCTGAGCGGCGCCACCCTGCGCCGACGGTTGGCGGCCGATGGCACCAGCCTGCGCCAGCTGCTGATCGAGGCCCGCCTGGCCCACGCCATGGGGCTGCTGTACACGACCCGCTTGCCGCTGAAGTCGGTGGCAGCGCGCGTCGGCTACCGCTCGCTGCCCAGCTTCAGCAAACGCTTCGTCGAGCGCTATGGCCTGCAGCCGGCAGACATCGGCCGCGCTTGACGTTGCCGCGAGCGTTGCACGCACCAGCTTGAGCGCATCGCGCACACGACGCACGCCACGATGACGCCATGCGGCCTTCGCCGCGCCATCGAGAACGCCCCATGCCCGTCTTCCCCTTGCCCCGTGCCGTCCTGCTCGCGCTGGCCTCGCTGCCGTTCAGCGGGCTGGCCGCCCCCCACTCCCCTGCCCCGACCGAACAGGTCGCCGGCGTCTACCACCAACGCATCGGCCAGTTGCAGGTCACGGCCCTGTTCGACGGTGTGGTGGCCCTGGGCCGCCAGGAACTCACCGGCATTGATCCCGCCACGGTGACCCGGGCACTGGAGGGGCGCTTCGTACCTGAAAGCAAGAAGGGCCTGCAGACCGCGGTCAACGCGTTCCTGATCCGCGACGGTGGCCGCCTGACGCTGGTGGACGCGGGTACTGCCGACTGCTTCGGGGCCGGCCTGGGACAGGTGCTCGGCAACCTCCGCGCGGCCGGTGTGGATCCGTCCGATGTGGACGACGTACTGCTCACCCACGCCCACCCTGACCACCTGTGCGGGATTCTCGATGCACAGGGCAAGGTCGCCTATCCGAACGCGACGGTGTGGCTGTCACAGGCTGATGCGGATTACTGGTTGGACCCCGCCAGCGAAGCCACCGCACCCCAAGGCGTGCGCTTCGCCTTCGCGCTGGCACGCAAGGCAGCGGCACCCTACCAGGCCAGCAAGCACCTGCGCACCTTCGTGCCGGGACAGCCACTGCCGGGGCACGCCGTCGCGCTGGATACGCACGGCCATACGCCGGGCCACGTGTCCTACCGGTTCGACAGCGAGGGCGAGTCCCTGCTGGTGTGGGGCGATGTGCTGCACTACCACGCCGTGCAGTTCGCCTATCCGCAGGCGTCTTTCGAAGCAGACAGCGACCGCCAGGCAGCCATCGACAGCAGACGCACCATGTTGCAACAGGCGGCGGACGGAAAATGGTGGGTCGCGGGCGCCCACCTGCCCTTCCCGGGAGTGGGTCACGTTCGCAGCGAGCGCGGGGCATACGCGTGGGTGCCCGCGGAGTTCTCGCCGCTCTGACCGGGGTGAGGGCCGCTGGCCCGGTGGGAACCGCGCGGTAGGTGGGAATCGCGCGGTAGTGCCGACTTCAGTCGGCACCGGGTTTCCACAGCCGACTGAAGTCGGCTCTACCCCGTCATTGCCGTCGGCTTACAGGCCCAGCCAGCCGCCGATGATGCCGCGCGCTTCATCCACGCCCAGCCGGCTTTCGCCGGAGAACACCTGCACGCCGACGGTATCGCCGAAGGCCTCGTGCAGCTCTTTCTTGACCTTGTTCAGCGAGATCATCTGCTGGCTGCGGCTGAGCTTGTCCGCCTTGGTCAGCAGCGCGTGCGCCGGCAGGCCACGCTGTACGGCATAGGTCAGCATCTGCCGGTCGTATTCCTTCAGCGGGTGACGGATGTCCATCACCACCACCAGCCCACGCAGCGCTTGGCGGGTGCGGAAGTACTGGTCGATGAAGGCCTGCCAGTGCGCCTGAAGGTCCAGCGGCACCTTGGCATAGCCATAACCGGGAAGATCGACCAGATGGGCGGCAGGGGTGACCTGGAAGAACACCAGCTGCTGGGTCCGCCCAGGGGTTTTGGACACCCGGGCCAGCGCGTTCTGGCGGGTAAGGGCGTTCAGGGCGCTGGATTTACCGGCGTTTGAGCGGCCGGCAAAGGCCACTTCGGCCCCCTCGTCAGGCGGCAATTGCCGCATGTTGTGGGCCGAAACGAAGTAATGCGCGCGTTCGATGAGAAGAGACATGCCTATAGGATCGCATGTTGCGACGCCGCGCGCCCGGGGAGCGATTGACCGTAGCGTGAAGCGGCGCTGATAATCAGGTGTATCCGGGCGGAGGGCCTGGCCGGACCAAAACGGAGCTTTAGCATGCGCCACGCTCGCGTTCTTGCCGTTTCCGTACTTGCTGTCTCCGTTCTGGCCGCCGCCGCTTGGGCGCAGACCAGCATCACACCGCTGCCCGACAACGGGCCGATTCAGACCGCATCGCTGGAAATCGACTTCAGCAAGACCACGTGGGGCGACGCCAAAGCGGGACAGGGAAAAGCGGCTGCCTGCGCGGCCTGCCATGGCGTTGACGGCAACGCCAGCATCGAGATGTATCCCAGCATCGCGGGCCAGAGCGAGCGCTACAGCGCCCAGCAGATGGCCCTGATCGCCACCGGCCAGCGCACCTCCGGTGCCTCGGTGGCGATGGTGCCCTTCGTCAAGGACCTGACCGCGCAGGACATGCGCGATATCGGCGCCTACTTCGCTACGCAGAAGGCGGGTGCCGGCATCGCCGACGACGGCGCGGTCGCCGAGGGCCCCTACAAGGGGCTGAAGTTCTATGAGATCGGCCAGCAGCTGTATCGCGGCGGCGATGTCGCGCGCGGACTGCCGGCGTGCATGGCCTGCCACGGCCCGACCGGCGCGGGCAATCCCGGCCCGGCCTATCCGCATATCGGCGGCCAGCACGCCAGCTATGTCGCGCGTCGCCTGCAGGAATACCAGGCCGGGCGCACCGGCGAGACCGACAAGGCCCACTTCCAGATCATGGCAACCATCGCTGCCAAGCTGACCGAGCAGGAGATCCAGGCCTTGGGCAGCTACCTGCAGGGCCTGCATGACCGGGCCGACGATGTGGCCGCGCAGGGTGCACCGCTCGCCGCTCCCTGATGACCGCCTGGCCGCTGCGGTATCCCCCGCGGCGGCCGCCTGAGGTATGTTCATCTCCGCGCTGGCACACCGCTGGCGATCGTTCCTTTGGAGATGTGTGTCGATGAGGTTGATTCCCCGTCTGTTGCTGTCCCTGCTGGCGCTGGCGCCGCTGGCCCTGTCCGCCGCGCCCGCCGCCACCGCTGCGACCGACCTGCAGGAAGGTCGCGATTACGAGCTCATCGCCCAGCCCGGCCCCTTCCAGCCGCTGGCCGGCAAGATCGAAGTGGCCGAAGTGTTCGGCTATACCTGTTCGCATTGCGCGCATTTCGAACCGCAACTGGTCGCCTGGGTCGCCAAACTGCCCAAGGACGTCCGATTCACCCCGGTCCCGGCTGCGTTCGGTGGCCCGTGGGACACCTGGGCGGCTGCCTACTACGCCGCTGACCAGCTGGGCGTCGCCAAGCGAAGCCACAGTGCCGTGTTCAAGGCGCTGCACGAAGACCGCAGCCTGCCGATGCAGAACGTATCGCCGGAAGAGCTGGCCACCTTCTACGCGCAGTACGGCGTGAAAGAAGCCGCCTACGTGGCGGCGCTGAAAAGCGATGCGGTGCAGGCGAAGGTAAAGGCAGCGCGCGAGTTCGCCCTGCGCACCAAGACCCCCGGTACGCCGACGCTGATCATCAACGGCCAGTATCTGGTCAAGGGCACCAGCGCCGCCGACCAGCTGCGCATCGCCTCGGCACTGATCGCCCGGGCACGCAACGGCAAGGCCCGCTGAACCACACGCCACCCACACGCGGAGGCAATGCCCCTGCGTGTCATCATTCGTTCCTGGCCGACGCACGCCGTCGGCTTCAACCATGGCTGGAGAAGCTTTGATGAAGACCCGTTTCGCCCTGACCCTGCTGGCCCTGCTGCCCCTCCTTGCCGCCTGCAAGGCGGACGATGGCTCGGCCAACGTGACCGCGCCGACCGAGACCGCCGCCACCGCCACACCGGCTGCCGATACCGCCGCAGCAGCCAACAGCGAACAGGCTGCAGGCACCGAACAGGCCGCTGGCAGCGAGGCAGCCCCTGTGGCGGCCGATGCGCCCATGCGCCTGACCGGCCCGGAGCCGGTCGCAGGCACTGATTACATCGTGATCGAGAATGGCCAGCCCTTCCAGCCGGTCGCAGGGAAGGTCGAAGTGGTAGAGATCTTCGGCTTCGTCTGCCCCGCGTGCGCTGCGTTCCAGCCGCTGGTCGGACCGTGGAAAGCCGGTCTGCCGGGTGATGTGAACTTCCTCTACGTGCCGGCGATGTTCGGTGGCACCTGGGACGACTACGCGCGTGCGTTCTATGCAGCGCAGACGCTGGGCGTGGAAGAGAAGACCCATGACGCCCTGTATTCCGCCATCCACGCCGGGCAGACCCTGAAGGGTGAGCGCGGCCGCGATTCGGTCGAGGACATTGCCGGTTTCTACGCCAAGCACGGTGTTGATGCCAAGCAGTTCACCGCCGCCATGAGCAGCTTCGCGGTCAATGCCAAGACCAATGCCGCCAAGCAGTTTGCCCAGCGCAGCAAGATCTCCGGCACCCCGTCGCTCATCATCAACGGCAAGTATCTGGTGAAGGGCAACTCCTTCCAGGATTACCTGCGCATCGCCGACCACCTGATCGCGCGCGAGCGTGCGGCCAAGGCTGGCAACTGATCCCGGCACAGCGCATCCCGACGTGAACTCCCCCCACGCACGTACCCTGCGTCTGTTGACGGCCAACATCCAGGCCGGCTCCAGCACCCGCCGCTACAGTGACTATGTGACCCGCAGCTGGTCGCATGCGCTGCCGGCCGGGCGCAAGCGGAGCAGCCTGGATGCCATCGCCACGCTGGCGCGTGGGCACGACATCGTCGGCCTGCAGGAAGCGGACCCGGGCAGCCTGCGCTCGGGCTTCACCAACCAGACGCATTACCTCGCCCAGCAGGCCGGCTTCAATTACTGGAGCCACCAGCCGAACCGGCGCATGGGCGGGGTGGCGTCGTCGGCCAACGGGCTCCTCAGCAGGCTGGAGCCGGTAGAAGTGCAGGACCACGCCCTGCCCGGCCGGATAGGCGGGCGCGGCGTGCTGTTGGCGAAGTTCGGTGACGGAGCCGAGGGGCTGGCCGTGGCAGTGGCACACCTGTCGCTGGGTGCCGGCTCGCGTCTGGCGCAACTCTCGTTCATCGCCGACATGCTGTCCGACCACCCCAACGCCGTGCTGATGGGCGACTTCAATTGCCTGGCCGAGCGGCCGGAAATGCAGGTGCTGTACCAGAAGACCACCCTGCAGCCCCCCGGCTGCGTGGTGCCGACCTTCCCCAGCTGGCGCCCCGACCGCGCCATCGACCACATCCTGGTCAGCAGCAACCTGCAACAGCGCAGTATCGAAGCGGTACCCGCCGCGTTCTCCGATCACCTGGCCCTGGCCATGGAGATCGAAGTCCCCGCCAGCGCTCTCCGCTGAAAAAAGGGGACGGAGGGGATTAAGTCGTTTTTGGCATGCAGGCAGGCCAAAAACGACTTAATCCCCTCCGTCCCCTTTTTTATCTATTGATGATGCGAATCACTCCCATTATCATGGCGCATCGTGACCGCGCAGGACCGTGCGGGACTGCGACAGCTCGCCCCCCACTCTCCGCTCCGCCCGGCCACCAGGGATTCCCGGCCAGGCGCTTGTAGCGACCTGCCTGGTTGAAGCCGATGACCCGTTCTGCCCCCCTCACCCTGCATCGCCTGCCGCAGGCGCTGCTGGTCGCCCTGTGCACCCTCGCTGCCGCACCTGCGTTTGCCCAGCAGGGTGTCGCACCCGACGGCGCCAGCCCCTCGGCGACCACCCTCGACGGCGTGGTGGTCAAGGGCGAGCGGGCCGAAGGTTACTCGGTGCGCCGCACGTCGGCCGGCACCCGCTTCTCGCTGGCGCCGCGCGAGATTCCGCAGTCGATCAGCATCATCAGCCACCAGCGCATCGAAGATCACAACCTGGATGACATCCTCGACGTGCTGGCCAACACCACCGGCGTCAGCAGCACCCAGTCCGATACCGAGCGCACCGAGTTCTACGCGCGCGGCTTCTACATCGACAGCTACCAGTTCGACGGCCTGCCCACGCAGATGGTGCAGAACTGGAGCTATGGCGATTCCGGCCTGGATCTGGCCCTGTACGACCGTGTGGAAGTGGTGCGCGGCGCGACCGGCCTGCTGACCGGCGCCGGCAATCCGTCGGCCTCGGTGAACCTGATCCGCAAGCATGCCGACAGCGCCGAGCTGGCCGGCAGCGTGTCGGTCAACGTCGGCAGCTGGGGCCGCACCCGCACCACGGTGGACGTGGGCAGTGCGTTGAATGCCAGCGGCACGGTGCGCGGTCGTGTGATCGGCAGCTACCTGGATACCGAATCGCAGATGGACCGCTACAACCAGCACAAGACGCTGGGCTACGCCGTCATCGATGCCGACCTGACCCCGGACACCCTGCTCAGCGTGGGCTACGACTACCAGCAGAAGCGTGCCAACGGCGCGACCTGGGGTGGCTTCCCGATGCTGTTCTCCGACGGCAGCCCGACGCCGTTCGACGAATCGTTCAGCGCCAACCCGGGCTGGACCTACTGGGACACCACCAGCAAGCGGCTGTTCGCGACCCTGGAACATGCGTTCGCCAACGACTGGAAGGTCAAGCTCGGCGCTACGCATGACACCACCAAGGCCGACGACAAGCTGTTCTACCCCGCCTACAACGACTGGACCACGGGCGCCTCGCTGCTGGACAAGACTACCGGTGCCGGCGTCACGCCCTCGGCCGGTTTCTACAACACCGAGCGCAAGGTCAACGCGGTGGACGGCTTCGTGGAAGGTCCGTTCCAGCTGTTCGGTCGCGAGCACCAGTTCATGGCCGGCCTGAGCTACAACAAGCGCGAGTTCGCCAACTACGGCGACTACCAGGTCGGCTGGGCGCCACTGGACAACTACCTGGCCGGCGTGGGCAATTTCCCGGAACCGAACTGGGCTGCCACCCTGCCGTTGCAGAGCGAAGGCACCATTACGCAGAAGGCCGGCTACGCGGCTACCCGCCTGTCGCTTGCTGATCCGCTGAAGCTGATCCTCGGCGCGCGCTACACCGACTGGGAGAGCACGGGCGAAGGGGCCGACCGCTCGCACAAGGTCACCACCCCGTACGCGGGTCTGGTGTTCGACCTCAACGATACCTACTCCACGTACGCCAGCTACACGGAGATCTTCCAGCCCCAGACGCTGAAGAACCGCGCAGGCAGCTACCTGGATCCGGTGGACGGCAAGAGCTACGAGGTGGGCGTCAAGGGCGCGTGGTTCGACAACCGCCTGAACGCGTCGCTGGCAGTGTTCCGCATGGAGCAGGACAACGTCGGCCAGGCCACCACCGAGCCTGTCCAGGGCAGCCCCAATGAGTTCGCCTACATCGCCGCGCGCGGCACGGTGAGCCGCGGTTTCGAGTTCGAGCTCAACGGTGAACTGGCCCCCGGCTGGAATGCCACCTTCGGTGCGTCGCGCTACGTGGCCAAGGACATCAACGACGCCGACATCAACACCAACCTGCCGCAGACCACGATCAAGCTGTTCACCAGCTACACCCCGCAGTCGCTGACCGCACTGACTGTCGGCGGCGGTGCCAACTGGCAGAACCGCATCTACTACCCGGTGCCGGCCTACGGGCGTATCGAGCAGGAAGGCTATGCACTGGTCAGCGCGTTCGTGCGCTACCGCATCTCGCCGGAGTTCAGCGTGCAGGCCAACCTCAACAACCTGCTGGACAAGAAGTACCTGTCGCAGATCAACGGCTACGGTGCGTTCGGTGACGGTCGCAATGGCTCGCTGACGTTTACCTACAACTTCTGAGTTTCGTTGACTGAAATCGGGGTCAGAGTGCTTTCGCAAAGCGAACGGACTCTGACCCCTTTCTGCATCAGAACCGCAGATCCGCCCTCGCATACCAGAAGCGGCCACGCGGAATGTCATACGTAGACGCGTCGTACCCGTTCAACGAGCACGACAGGCAGATCGGTGGATCCTTGTCGAACACGTTGTTCAATCCCAGGCTCAGCTGCAGGCCCTTCATCCAGTCGACCTTGTAGCCCACCTGCATGTCATGGAAGGTGGTCGCCGACAGCTCATTCGTGCCCTCGGCCTGGTTGCCGCAGATGGGGAACGCCACGGCATCGCCACACTGTTCGGTCAGCTTGCTGATATGGCGCACCGTCCATGAGGCGTTCCAGTTGTCCAGCGCCCACGACACGCTGGCGTTGCTGGTCCATTCCGGAATCGAACTATCGGCGACTTCCACGCCCGGTTCCTGCGGCTGCCGCTGCCCGGCTGCACCCAGTGCCTCGTAGCGTCCGACGAAGGTGTTCTGCCAGCCCAGCTTGAACTGCCCCATGTCAGTCTGCGGCAGGGTGTAGAACAGGTCCACATCCCAGCCATCGGTCTTGATCGAACCGAGGTTGGTCAGCCGGTTGTTGAAGCTGCTGATCGCACCGGTATTGGCACGCGTGATGCCACTGCAGTACAGCGGGTCCAGCGAATCCACGCACAGGTCCAGCTGGGTCTGCGCGTTGATGGCTTGAATCGCGCCTTCGATCGTGTGGCGATAGAACGTCACCTCCACGTCAAAACGCTCCGACCACTCGGTGTTGTTGGCGAACCAGGGGCTCCACACGAAGCCGGCGCTGAAGCTGCGCGAATGCTCCGGGTCCAGCTCGATGTTGCCGCCGGTGGTGACCGAAATCTGCGAGTTCGCCGACTGGAAGCCGGTCGGCACGCCCAACGCCGCGCAGTTGGCAGCACTGCCGCGCGGTGCATCGCCGCCCAGCCCGATGGAGCATGGATCGAAGATCTGCAGGTCGGCGCGCGCGGCCGAACCGTAAAGCTCGCCGATGGACGGTGCACGGAAGCCTTCGGCATAACTGGTGCGCAGCACGAAGTCATCGGTCACCTGCCAGCGCAGGCCGTATTTAGGCGTGAACTCGCCGCCGAAGGTGGAGTAGTCCGAGTAACGTCCGGCCAGGCTCAGATCCAGCTTCTCGCCCAGCGCGCTCTTGGCGAAGATCGGGATGCTCAGCTCCAGGTAGGCTTCATTGACGTCGTAGGAACCGGATGTCGGCAGAGACGGAACACCGTTGTAATGGCCGATCACGGTCAGCGGATCAGGCTGGTAGGAGCCCTCGTACTTGCGGTACTCGTAGCCTGTCGCGAAGGCCACCGGACCGGCGGGCAAGGTGAAGAGCTCGCTGGACAGGTTGGCGGTGAACAGGCTCAGCTCATTCTGGCTGCGGTCACGGACAACCGGCTGAATCCACTGCAGCATCTGCGGGGTGATGCTTCCTTCGCCGCCGAAGATGTTGAGCGGCACACAGCCCGGCGTTGCCGCACATGCCGCAGGATCCCCCAGCGCGGTGGCAATGTTGAAGATGTTGTAGCTGCCGTAGTTTGTCTGCTCGGCCTTGTTTTTGCTGTACATGCCGTTGACGTCCCAGAACCAGCTGCGATCGGCTGCCTGGAAATCGCCCACGAGGCCGGTTGCCACATACGTCGTGTTGACCTCCTGTTCGAACACACGCGGACCGCCCTCAACGGGGCGCCGGCCGATGAACTGCATGTTGCCCGAGGAAACAAGATCGAAGCCGAACGGGTTGAACGGGTTCAACGCCGAGATCGTGATGTTGTCCGCCAGCGGGTTGCCGGTAGCGCCATCGGGCCCGAAGAACAGAGGCTCAGGCCCAGCCTGGTTGGTGGACTCGCGGCGATTGCCCAGTGCCTTGACGTACCACTGCACGTTGTCGCTGATGTCGAACCGGAATTGACCGAACACACCCTTACGCTCTGATGGGGTCAACAGCAGGTTGTACTCGGCGAAGTTGAAACGGTCTGCGGTGGTGAAGCAGTGATAGTCATCGGCGCGGCTGCACCCGGCGCTGCCGTCATAGCTGGGGGTGCTGGCGCCGGTGTTCGGCACCAGGTCCTGCACGGCACCGGTGTTCGGATCGATGAAGCGGAAGCGACCCTGTGGAATGCCACCACTGCCGAAGGTCAGGCCTGTACCCGGGATGGGCAAGCGCGACTGCTCCCGCGTATTGGCATACACCGGATCCTGCTTCGTATAACTCGCCCCCAGGAACAGGCTGTAGCGATCTCCCTGCGTACCCCAGGCCAGGTCCACGCCCTTCTGCGCGCCATCGCCTTTGCTGTACTCACCGTAGTTCATCGTCACCTGCGCGCCATCGAAATTGCGGCGGGTGATGATGTTGACCACGCCGGCAATGGCGTCGGATCCGTACAACGACGAGGCACCGTCTTCCAGCACCTCGATGCGTTCCACGATGGCCAGTGGAATGGTGTTGAGGTCGGTCGCAGACCCCACGCCGGAGGCCGACGATTCGTTGACCCAGCGGATGCCATCGACCAGCACCAGCACGCGCTTGGCGCCCAGATGACGCAGATCCACCTGCGCCGAGCCCGCCCCCACCCCGCTGCCATCCGGCGGGAAACCGAAGTTGCCGGACGAATTGAACTTCGCGTTGAGCGCCGACCCGGAACCGGTCAACTGCTGCAGCACCTCGCCGATGGAGGTCAGGCCGGTGCGTTCAATTTCAGTGCGCGTGAGGGTCTGGATGGGCAGGTGGCCCTCCACCTCGGCCCGCTTGATACGCGAGCCGGTGACCTCGACACGGTCCAGGTCGGTGGCGACCCGCGGCGTCTCCTGTGCCATGACCATGGCCGATGACATCAATCCTACGCACAGCGATACAGCGACCGCCAAGGGGCGGCAATGCAGATTGTTCATTCGCTTCTCTCTCTCCAGATGGGCGGGCAAATCAACTGCTGGGATCACACAGCGTCCTAGTTGTAAACAAGTTGTAAAGCGGCTGAAGTGATCCACGCCTCGCTTTCACTTGGATTGCACAAAGCCGAATGCGCATGAACGGTCGCTGCAAACGCCCGTTGAAGTGCCTGCATGCAGCGTGTGCGAAACTGAATTCAGCCTTCCACCGCTATGCTGGGACCATGACTCGACATCCTTCCCCTGCCCTGTCCCTGCTCGCCGTGGCCACCTTGCTGTGTGCCGTTGTACCGAGCGCTTCCGCCCAATCCAGCGACGCCCAGCGCGCCCAACTGAAGGCGGCCATCACCGATGCCGAGCGCGGCCAGTTCAACGCGGCCCAGGCCGGCACGCTCAGCCGCAACCCGGCGTATGGGTGGCTGGAGTACGCGAACCTGCGGCGCAACATCGAAACGGTCAGCAACGACCAGGCGCAGTCGTTCCTCAAACGCTATGACGGCCAAGCCGTGGCCACGACCTTCCGCAGCGTATGGCTGCCCGCTGTAGCGCGCCGCCAGGACTGGGCGACCCTGCTCGCCAACTGGGCGCCCACCGAGAACACCGGGCTGCGCTGCGCGCAGCTGAGCGCCCGCCAGGCCACCGGCAAGATCGACGCACAGTGGACCAGTGAAGCGCAGGAACTGTGGCGCAAGAACGGCAAGGCGCTGCCCGATGGCTGCGATGCCGTGTTCACCGCGCTGCAGGCACAGGGCGGGCTGAGCGATGCACTGCGCTGGGAACGGATCGATGCGGCGGCCGATGCCCAGCAGCCGGCGGTGATGCGCAGTGCGGCCCGCGGTCTGCCCGCGGCCGATCTGGCGCTGGCGACCGACTACGCCGCGTTCGTCGATTCGCCCAATGCAAAGGCACTGAACTGGCCACGCAACGAGCGCAGCAAACGCATCGCCACCGATGGCCTGGAAAAGCTGGCGAAAGCCAACCCGGACGCCACCGAGCAACAGTTGCCGCAGTATGCGCAGGCGCTGGGGCTGAGTGCGGAGCAGCAGGCGCAGGTGCGGTACCAGATCGCCCTGTGGACGGTGGCGTCGTACCTGCCCGATTCGGCGCGTCGCCTCAATGCGGTGCCCGATTCGGCCTATGACGAACGCCTGCACGAATGGCGCGTACGTGAAGCGATGTCGCGCGGTGACTGGCCGGCGACGTTGGCGGCCATCCGCAAGATGGGCCCGACCCAGCGTGCGGATTCGCGCTGGACCTATTTCGAAGCACGCATGCTGGAGAAAACGGGACAGGCCGCGCAGGCCAAGGCCGTGTTCGCGCGTGCCGCCAGCTCGCCGACCTTCCATGGCTTCCTGGCCGCCGACAAGCTGCAGCAGCCCTACATGCTGTGCCCCTGGAAGCCCAACGACAGTGCCTCGGCACGTGCCGCCGTGTCGCGCGACCCGGCCATCGTGCGGGCCATGGAGCTGTACCGCATCGACCGCGCCAGTTGGGCAACGGCCGAATGGAACAGTGCGCTGGCCAAGTTCGATGACACCCAGCGCCGACTGGCGGTGGAAGTGGCACAGGAAAACGGGTGGTTCGACCGGGCCGTGTTCTCGCTGGGCAAGCAGCCCGACGAGCAGCGCCTGTATCACCTGCGCTTCCCGCTGCACCACGATGGCAGCATCCGCCGCGAGGCATCGCGCAACGCCATCGATCCCGCCTGGGTGGCTGCCGAGATCCGCGCCGAGAGCATCTTCAGCCCGAACGCACGCTCTCCCGCCAATGCGATGGGCCTGATGCAGGTGCTGCCCGCCACCGGCGCAGCGGTCGCCAAGAGCATCGGCCTGACCAATTACGGCGGCGCGTCGAGCCTGTACGACCCGGACACCAACATCGCCATCGGCACTGCGTACCTGCGCCAGCTGATGAACAAGTACGACGGCCTGCCCTACGTCACGATCGCCGCCTACAACGCAGGCCCCACGCCCACCGCGCGTTGGCAGGGCCAGCGGCCCGGCTTCGATCCTGACCTGTGGATCGAGACCATCAGCTACAAGGAAACCCGCGAGTACGTCGCCCGCGTGCTGGCCTTCAGCGTGATCTACGACTGGCGTCTCAATGGCGATGCGCTGCCGCTCAGTGATCGATTGATGGGCAAGCTGGTGGACACCCGCAAGAAGTTCACCTGCACCGCTGCAGCGGGTGCCAAGGCGGATTGATCGCGCCGCACGCCGCGATGACCGGTAGCGCCGAGCCATGCTCGGCGAGCGCAGCGGGAAGCACCCACAACGGAAGCGTGGCGGCCAGCAGCGGTTACTACCTGCGCCGAACCCACCGTATCATGGGGTCATGAAGATCTATCTCGTCGGCGGCGCGGTGCGCGACCGCCTGCTGCAGCGTCCCGCCGGTGACCGGGACTGGGTGGTCGTCGGTGCCACGCCGGCCGACATGCAGGCCCAGGGCTTCCGTGCCGTGGGCCGCGACTTCCCCGTATTCCTGCACCCTGACAGTGCGGAGGAGTACGCGCTCGCCCGGACCGAGCGCAAATCCGGACGCGGCTATCGCGGCTTCGTGGTCGACGCCGATCCATCGGTGACGCTGGAAGAAGACCTGCTACGCCGCGATTTCACCATCAACGCAATTGCCTGCGATGAAGACAGCGGCACGCTGGTCGACCCCTATGGCGGTGTGCGTGACATCGAGCAGCGCGTGCTCCGCCACGTTGGCCCGGCCTTCGTCGAAGATCCGCTGCGCGTGCTGCGTGCCGCGCGCTTCATGGCGCGCTTCGCCCCCCTGGGCTTCAGCGTGGCGGAAGAGACGATGGCGCTGATGCGCGAGGTCGCGGCCAGTGGGGAACTGGATGCCCTCGTGCCGGAACGCGTATGGCAGGAACTACGTCGTGCGCTGGCGTGCGAACGCCCTTCCGCGTTCCTGCGCACCCTGCACGATGCGCATGCGCTGGGCCCGATCCTGCCCGAGCTGGAGGCCCTGTACGGTGTCCCGCAGCGCGCGGAATACCATCCTGAAGTAGACACCGGCGTGCATCAGGAAATGGTCAGCGACATGGCCGCCCGGCTGGCACCCGGCGATGATCTGGTCGGTTTCGCGGCCCTGACCCATGACCTGGGAAAAGGCCTGACGCCGCCGGAAGAATGGCCGCGCCACATCATGCACGAACAGCGCGGCGTCAAGCCGCTGAAGGCCCTGTGTGCACGCCTGAAGATCCCCGCCGAGCACCAGCAACTGGCCGAAGCGGTGTGCCGCGAGCACCTCAACGTGCACCGCATCGACGAGCTGCGCGATGCCACGGTGCTGGAGCTGCTGGGTCGCTGCGATACGCTGCGGCGGCCCGAACGCATCGCCCGCATCGCGTTGTGCTGCGAAGCGGACAAACGCGGGCGACTGGGCTTCGAGGACAGCGATTATCCCCAAGGGGAGACGCTGAACCGGCTTCACCGGGCGGCGCTGTCGGTGCAGGCGCGTGACCTCGACACCACCGACCTGCAGGGCCCCGCCATCGGCCAGGCCCTTTCCAGGGCACGCATCGCCGCGATCGCGGGCGCGCGCCGAGGCTGACTCAGCGCGCTTCGCCGCGGGTGAACGCGTCGGCGCGCTGCTTCAACTGGGTGACCGCATCGGGGATCATCTCCATGCCGATGTCGTAGCCCGGGTTCAGCACGATGCCCACACCGTCGGAGATAGCGCTCAGCAACCAGCGCATTTCCACCTGCAGCGCATTCTCGAACTGCGGCAACTGCTCACTCCAGGCGCTGGCACGTTCGACGGCGGAGAAGATCGCGAACATCGGCTCATCGCCTTCACTGGTCAGCACCAGCGGGTTGATCGACTCATCCCAGTCGGCGTCCGGGCCGACCGGCTTGTCCAGCAGCACGAAGACCTGGTCCGCCAGCAGGCTGTCCAGGAATTCCGGGGCCTGCAGCGTCCCGTCCTGGGCCTGCAGCAGTCGCACTTCCAGCTCGTTCAGTGGTTCAAAGGGGGCTTCGGCTTCCACGGTTACTCCTGCTTGCGTGCGGTCACGCGTGATCGTTGCCGCAACTTTAGCAGGCCGTGACGTTGTCATCCTGTGGAACGACGCAGCCACCGCCCCAGGCGCGGGGACCTGGTCGTGGGTATCTGGTCGCGGCGATCTGGTCGCGGGGATCTGGTCGTGGCGATCTGGTCGTGGCGATCTGGTCGTGGCGATCTGGCCGTGGGGGTCTGGTCGCGGGGATCCGGTCGCGGGGATCCGGTCGCGGGGATCTGGCCGTGGGGACCTGGCAGAGCCGACTTCAGTCGGCTGCTGTTGCAATGCGCGCAGGCCCCAGCCGACTGAAGTCGGCTCTACCGGATAGGCGCTCTACCGGAGATTGCGTGGGCAGGAACCCGCCCTACCAGTCAAACCGCAGGCCGATGTTGCCCTCTACGCTCTTCCTTTCGCGATTGCGGTCTTCCAGGTCGCGGGTGTAGTCCGCGACCGCATACGCGCTCACGTTGCGGTTGAAGCGCCCGACCACGCCCACACCGACTTCCCATGCGCTGGTCTCCTGCCCGGCCACGATGCGGTTGCTGCCGAAGTCCACGCGGTCAGCGCCGTCCAGGGTCTTCCAGTAATTGAGCTTGAAGTACGGCTGCCAGCCGTTGTCCGCCAGTCCGTAATCGCCGGCAATACGCAGGCCGATGCGCCCGGTCCATGCGGTGTCCGCACCGAAACCGATCGCCGCCACCGCATCCGCTGCGTCGTCCAGCGATTGCCGCTGCCAGATCACCTGCAGTTGCGGCTCCAGCCACCAGGCTGATTGACCGAACCGCAGCAGCGGCTTGCCTGCCTCAAGCGAGGCACTGGTGCCGTCGCCGCGTACGTCGATACCCAGCCCGCGCGTGGACCACGCCTCACCGCGGTAGCGGCTCTGCATCACCACCGCGTCCAGATAGCCGCCGGCAGATCCCACACCGGTCCAGCTCAGCCCAACGTGCTTGTCGTCCAACCGCGTCTGGCCAACCTGGACGTTCTCCCACCCGAGTGCGAGTCCGGTGATGCGGCCCGTGGCGCGGGTGCGCCCGACGAACACGCCCCACTGGCTGCGGAAGGTTTCGTCGCCACTGGCATACAGATCGATACCCGCCTGCAGGCCCTGCAGGTCACCGTCAAAGCCGGTCAGCGCGTCACCGTTCCAGTGCTGCTGCTCGCTGCTGCCGATCAACCGGCCCCACGCGCCACGCGCCGCACCCTGACCCACCAGCAACCGCTGCTCACCCTGCCGCTCGTGGAAGGTGCCCAGCGAGGCCTGCGAGACGGTACGCAGCAACGACGGCACCACCGCGTAGGCCGGTGTCTCAAGCCGGTAGATGGGCGTGACGGCAGCCTGCGAAGGGCGCGCGCCGGGCGTAGGCGGCAAAGCGAGCGGGCCGGGTACCACGGCCACCTCATCCGGCACCGCGGGCGGCGTCTCCAGGACCGGAGGCGCTACCGGCGCCGGCTCAGCAGGCGGCGGTGGCGGCGCAGGTTCCGGCGCGACCGGATCCGGATCCGGCGTGCCCGGATCCACCGGGACATCCGGCGGCGGTGGCGGTGCGGGCGGCAACACCGGTGGCGGCGCACCGATCGGTTCCGGCGGCGGCGGCTCGGGCAGCGGCGGCGTCACCGGCGGCGGCGCAGGTGCGGGATCTGCACTCGCCACGATGGTGGACCGCAGATACCAGTTCTCACCTGTCCCGGCATTCACCCCGCCCTTGAACAGGAAGTACTCGTACGCGCCGACAGACAACGGGTTGAACAGGGCGAAGGCATCGGCCGTGGTCGTTGCACCATTGCTTGCCTGCACCAGCAGGATGCCATCGGCCACAGTCGCCGCGCCGCCACCACCGGCATTGAATACACCGATGCCGGTCGTGCCGCTGGCGGTGCCACCAGACACCACCAGGCGATCGCTGGCCGAACTGTCATCGCCCAGCACCGTATTGAGATACAGGCCGCCGCCGTTGCCGGTGTAATTACCGTTGACGGTGAACACATCACCGGCGACGTCATTGCTGCTCATGTCGATGCGACCGGCGTTTATCAGCGTCGCCAGTGCTCCCGCCGTAAAGGCGGAAATGCCGTTCGCACCGCTACTGAACAACGCACTGGTCGGATCGATATCCAGCGTACCGGTTGTCGTTCCGATGTCCCCCAGCACCAGCGTGCCATCGAAGGTCAGCTGGCTGTCGTTGCGCAGCGCGAAGCTCTCCCAACCGGCGTAGCGCGCCACGGCGGTGCTCTTGACGTTGTCCATCACCAGCGCATCCACGCCGACGCCGCCGTCAAGACGCGGGACCGCACCGAGATGGGATTCGTTGAGGTTCGTGAGGGTTGCCGTGTCGTCGCCAACCCCCATGTCGATCAGGTCATGCACCACCCCGCCACCGCTCCAGTCCAGCGTATCGTTGCCCACGCTCATGCGGATCTCGCCGCGCACGGTGCCACCGGTGAGGGTCACGCTGTCATCGCCGCCACTGACGCTGATGTTGCCGCCGATATAACCGTCGGACAGGATGATCGTGTCGCGTCCAAAGCCGGCCACCAGGTTGCCGTCGATGGTGCCGCCGGACATGTCGAAGACGTTGTTGTCGAGCTTCATGTTGACCCGGCCGATGCGCCCACCGGTCATCTCGGCGTAGTCGCCGTCCTCGAACGCACCGATGATGCGGCCACCGGTCATGCGGAAGGAGTCGTAGTTGTCACCCTGCAGCAAGGCGCCGAGGGTGCCGTCGGTCATCAGGAAGTTGTCGGTGCCGTTGCCCTGCTGCACCGTCCCGGTGACGCTGCCACCGCTGATCTGCAGGCTGTCCACACCGTCGCCCTGGTCCAGCGAGGCCAGCGTGCCTGCGCTCAGCACGGCGGTGTCGTCGCCCGCGCCCTGCGTAGTGGCACCATTGACCACGCCACCTTGCACCTCCAGCCGATCGTTGCCGGCGCCCTGTGCAAGGGCCCCGGTGAGGGTCCCGCCGGCACGCAGAATCGCCGTATCGTTGCCTGCGCCCTGGTCCACGCTGCCGTCGATGCGCCCGGACAGATCCAGCAGGTCATCGCCGGCACCGAGCACGACATTGCCGGTCACCAGACCTGCATTGATGAAGTCCAGCGCGCCCCCGCCGGCGGCCGCTATGGCGGTGCCGTCGGCCTGGATGACGCCGGTGCCGGTGTTGACTACACGGTTGCGCCCGGTGCTGTTGTTGAACCCGATCGCCACCGCGTTGGTGGCGGCGAGGGAGCCGCTGTTGCTCAGCACATTACCCACCCCGGCGAAGCTGACCGCGTTGGCATTGCCGACCACAACGCCTGCACCCGATTGCACCTCCACCGTGCGGCTGTCGTCGGGCCCACCATCGCCGCTGCCCACCGTCGAGGTCCACGGATTCGGCACAGTGGCATCGCAGACCGTGGTGGTACCCGTCGTCACACAGTTGGCACCTGCAGGAAGCGCCGCCACCAGCAACGCCGTACCGGCGAACGCGCGCCGTGTCAGCAGAGAAGCAATGCACAGGAAGAGGGGCGATCGCGCGGAACGTTGCATAGGACGTCTCCAACGGGGGAATGAACGAGCTACGAGGAACGTGGCAGTGCCGATGAACCTGAGTTCACATGCGTGGACCCTACGTGTCAGGGCCCTGCGGCCGTCGATGACCGCTCAGTACCTTTACGGACCTTAAACTGGGACCTGTTATGCATGGACACTGTGAAAACCATCAACGCTCACGCGCCGCGCACACGCGTGAATCACTTCATATCTTGACGTAGATGCGTCGACGATCCAGCCACCACGCCACGACCCACCACGCCCCCACGAAACCACACGCGACGAGCAGCGAGGCCAACGCGGGCTGCGTGGGCAACGCATCACGCATCAGTTGCCATGCACGTGCCCACGCACCCGTCGCGCCCAATACGACCGACAGCACGGATGCCCCCAGATACACCGTGATCGCGTTCACGCCGAACCGCCGTCCCACGGCCGGCCATCCCCGCCGGTCCACCAGTATGTGGGCGACCAGCAACAGCAGCGTTGCGAGCCCACCGCTCCACAGAACGTAGGTCGGCGTCCACAACGCTTTGTTGAAGGGCAGTGCGCCCGCTCCGGCGACGCCCAGCACCGCGCTGGCCAACCCCACTGCCAGCAAGGCACTGCGGCGACCCGATCGCAACAGACCACCGGCGATCACGCCCAGCAAGGTAGTCGCCAACGCACCCATGCTGCTCAGCAGCCCCTCCGGATCGTGGCCCCGCCCGCTGTCGGGATGCCACTGGTACACCCACGGGGCGAACAGCGCAGTATCGAGTCGGCTGGCCGGATCCAGCAGGGGCTGCAGCGTATCCGCGGCAAGCAGCAGCGCCGCATACACCGCCAGCAGCAGCACCAGCGCGATCCACTGCACGGCCGGCCGCGCGAACACCACCAGCACCCCCACCAGCGCGGAGCACAGGGCGATCCGCTGCAGCACGCCCCACAGGCGGTAATGCGGCAGGTCCAGCAGCCACCACGCCAGCGCATGCAGCAAGGCACCGGCAAGCAGGATGCGCGCTGCACGTTGCAGCACGCCGCGCACCAACGCGGGACGCGCCGCCGGCAGCGCCGCACGGGGCACCACGCTGAAGGCCATCGACACGCCGACGAGGAAAAGGAAGAACGGGAAGATCAGATCGGTGGGCGTGCACCCGTCCCACTGCGCATGCAGCAGCGGCGCATAGACGTGGTCCCAGCTGCCGGGATTGTTGACCACCAGCATCGCCGCCACGGTGAGGCCCCGCAGCGCGTCGATCGACGCAAGGCGCGGGCCCGCGCCAGTGCTCATGCGGCCTCGTACTGCCCGGCGATCCAGGTCCCACGCACCTGCAGCGCATCATCCAGCACCACCAGGTCGGCCTGGAATCCTTCCGCGATATGCCCCATCCGATCATCCACGTTGAGGAACTGCGCCGGATAGGTGGATGCCATGCGGGCCGCTTCGGCCAATGGCTGGCCCAGCAGCTGCACCGTATTGCGAACGGCCGTCGCCATGTCCAGCGCAGACCCCGCAAGCGAGCCCGCTGCATTGCGGACGACCCCCTCGATGGCGGTGATGGTTTCGCCGTACAGGACGTAGCTGGGCTCGGCCGCACCCACCGGCGGCATGGCATCGGTGACCAGCAGCAGGCGCCCACGCGGCTTCGCAGCCAGCGCCACACGCAGGCTGCCCGGGTGCACGTGCACCCCGTCGACGATGATGCCGACCCAACTGTCGCGGTCTTCCAGTGCCGCCCCGACCGCACCGGGTTCGCGCCCCTGCAGCGGTGACATCGCGTTGTACAGATGGGTGAAGCCGCGGATGCCGGCATCCAGCCCGGCACGCACTTCTTCGTAGCTGGCGGCGGTATGCCCGGCCGCGACGATCACCCCACGCTCCACCAGCGCGCGGATGGTCTCCAGCGGCACCCTCTCCGGGGCCAGCGTCAGCAGGGTGACGCCATTGTCCAGCGAGGCGGCCAAGGCGATTTCATCGGCATCGGGCACGCGGAATTTGCTGGCGTCATGGGTGCCCTTGCGTGCTGGTGCGATGTACGGCCCTTCCAGGTGGATGCCGAGTACGCCTGGCACTGCCTGCGCAATGGCGTCATGCGTAGCCGCGATCGCTGCACGCATCACCTCCAGATCATCACTGATCAGCGTGGGCAGTAACGCAGTGGTGCCGAAACGCCGGTGAGCTGAAGCGATGGTGCGCAGTGTCGCCACGTCCGGCGTGTTGTTGAACAACGCGCCGCCGCCGCCGTTGACCTGCACGTCGATGAAACCGGGCAGCAGCCAGCCCCCTTGCAGGTCCACCTGCTCGCCGGCATGGCCAAGCGACGGTGCCGCGTCGGGCAACACGGCGGTGATGCGGCCCGCTTCCAGCACCACGGCAAGGTCATCGCGGAACTCATCGCCCACCAGCATGCGGGCATTGCGCAGCACCTGTTTCATCAGACGGTCTCCGTGACCTTGTTCAGATGCGGCGGCAGGTCCGGGTTGTGCCCGCGGCGCAGCGCCAGTGCGTTGATCGCGCGGTAGAAACTCTGCACCGTGAGCAGCGGGGCGCACAGGGGATGCGGTGCTGCCGCGACCGGCAACTCGCCGCCGGCACCGGCCAACCAGACCTGCGCGCCACGCGCGGCGAATTCATCGGCCACCGCACGCGTACCGGCGCCGGTCTCGTCAGGCTGGGCAAAGGCCAACACCGGGAAGCCAGGGCCGACCAACGCCATCGGGCCATGCTTGACCTCGGCCGAGCTGTAGGCTTCTGCATGCAGCCCGCACGTCTCCTTGAACTTCAACGCCGCTTCCTGCGCCGCGCCCAGGCCCAGGCCGCGCCCCAGCACGAACAGATTGCTGGCTTCCACCAGGCCATCGGTCACCGCACTCCAGTCCGCCTGCCAGGCGCTGCGCAGTGCATCCGGCAATGCCTGCAGTGCTGCCCGCAGCGCGCTGTCCTGCTTCCAGTACGCCGCCAGCTGCAGCAGCGCGGCCAGCGAGGCCAGATAGCTCTTGGTGGCCGCAACACTGCGCTCGGCGCCGGCATGCAGCGGGATCACCGTATCGGCCAGCTGCGCCAGCGGTGAATCCTCCACGTTGACCAGCGCCACCACCCGCGCGCCTGCGGCCTTGGCCGCTTCCGCGTTGCGCAGCAGGTCCGGACTCTTGCCGGACTGCGAGATCACGATGAACAGTGCGCCACGCAGCTGCAACGGCGCAGCGTACACCGACCCGACCGACGGCGAGGCAGAGGCCACCACCACCCCCAGCTGGGTTTCCAGCAGGTACTTGCCGTAGGTAGCCGCATGATCCGAGCTTCCGCGCGCGCAGGTCACCACGAATGGCGGCGGCGACTGGCGCAGGCTGGCAGCCAGCGACTCCATCACGCCATGGTTGCGCGCGAACTGGGCGGCGATGACTTCCGCCGCTTCAGCGGCTTCACGGAACATCAGGGTGTCGGCAGGTGCGGGCAGCGTCATGACGGTACTCAGGGAGGATCGGAAGGAAGGGTGCGTGTTGCCGACGGACGCATCGGCGCAGTGGATCCGCGTACCACCAGCTGCGGCACGAAGCCCTGGTTGTGCAGCGGTGACGGCGTGTCGTCGTAGGCGTCGCTGCGCAGCTGCGCGATCAACAGGCGCGCGGCGTGGCGGGCGATGTCCTCGGTGGCCTGTTTGGCCGTGGTCAGCGGCGGCCACGACTGCCGCGAGAACGGACTGTCTTCGAATCCGGCGATCGACAGATCGTAAGGCACGTTCATGCCAGCCGACTTTGCAGCGGCAAGCACGCCGGCCGCGATTTCGTCGTTGGAGCCGAAGATCGCCGTCGGCGGTTCACGCAGCGCCAGCAGCCGCCGAGCACCGCGGAATCCGTCGTCGAAGGTGTAATCGCCCTGCACCACCAGATGCTTGTCCACGGTCATGCCGTAGTCCTTCAGTGCGGCTTCGTAGCCGGCGTGCCGCTCCACCGAGGACCGGTGCGAACTGCCACCCCAAAGGAAACCGATGCGCTGGTGGCCCAGCTGGATGAGGTGCTCGGTCACCTCATAGGCCGCTTCGCGGTCGTCGACGAACACGCATGCGCCATCGGCCGGGTCTTCGGTGGCCGCGATGATGCGCACCAGCTTGATGCCACGCGCGGTCAGTGCCTGCACCAGGTCGCGGCGCTCGGACATCGGGGCAGTCAGCACCAGTCCGGCCAGCCGCGAACGCGCCACCCAGTCCGCCAGCTCCTCGGCAAGCATCGGCGAGCTGGAGTCGCAGGGATGGATCTGCAGGCCAAAGCCGGTTTCCCGGCACGCCGCCAGCACGCCGTTCTGTACGCCGATGATGTGGTACGGATTGGGGTTGTCGTAGACCAGCCCGACCACGAAGGTCGTGCCGCTGCGCAGGTTGCGCGCCGACGGATCGGGCTCGTAGTCCAGTTCCGCCACGGCGCGCAGCACGCGCGCACGGGTGGCCTGCATCACCGATGGTTCGTTGTTGATGACACGCGATACGGTCTTCAGCGAAACCTTCGCCTTTTCGGCGACGTCCTTGATGGTCGCTCTGCGCATTGCCGTTCCCCGCGGTTGGTCTGGTGCGTCCATGATCGCCGATCAGGCCGCATCGCGCGGCAGGCCGGCGCGATGGCCGATCACCGAGTAGAACAGGATGTACAGGTAGCACGGCACCATCAGCAGCAGGAACACCAGCTGGAAGTCCGCATGCTGCTTCAGCACCGCGAAGGCCTGCGGGATGATCGCGCCGCCGGCGATACCCATCACCAGCAGCGCCGATCCGGTTTCCGTGAAGCGTCCCAGCCCACGGATGGCGAGCGGGAAGATGGCCGGCCACATCATGGCGTTGGCGAACCCGAGCAGGGCCACGAAGGCCACCGAGGCATAGCCGTGGGTGAAGTAGGCCCCCAGGCAGAACAGCACGCCCAGGCAGGCGGAGATGCTCAGGTAACGCGACTGCGAGACCACCTTGGGAATCAGCAGCAGGCCAACCACATAGCCCACCAGCATCGCGCCCAGGGTGAGCGAGGTGAACATCTTGGTCTGGTCCAGCGGCAGGTCGAAGCTATGGCCGTAGGTGCCGATGGCATCGCCGGCCATCACCTCCACGCCCACGTAGACGAACAGGCACAGCACGCCCAGCCACAGGTGCGGGAACTGGAAAATGCTGCTGCGCTCCACGCCGCCCTTGCCGGCGGGACTGGCATTGGCTTCAGCGGTCTTCAGCTCGGGCAGCGGCGAGAACAGCACGGCCACCGCCAGCACCACCAGCAGCGCCGCCATGCCGAGGTAAGGCGCATGGATCTTCGCAGCGAACTCGTTCAGCAAGGTCGCGCGGGTCGCCGCGTCCGCCTGTTCCACCGCAGTGGACAGATCCCCTATCCCATGCAGCACCAAAGTGCCGATCAGCAGCGGGGCCAGCATGCCCGCGATCTTGTTGCAGATGCCCATCATCGCGATGCGTCGGGCGGCCGTCTCGATCGGCCCGAGGATGCTGATGTACGGATTGATCGCAGTCTGCAGCAGCGCCAGCCCACTGCCGATCACGAACAGGCCGCCCAGCGCACCGGGATACCAGCGCTGCGTGGCGAACTCGCCGAACAAGGCGGCGCCGGCCGCCATCACCAGCAGGCTCAGGCTCAGTCCCTTCTTCATGCCGGTGCGGCGCAGGATCCACGACGACGGCAGGGCGAGGAAGAAGTACGACAGATAGAACACCATCAGCACCAGGAACGCGCCGACTTCGTCCAGCTCGAAGGCCAGCTTGACGAAGGTGATCAGCGGTCCGTTGAGCCAGGTGAAGAAACCGATCAGGAAGAACAGGACGCCGACGATGGCGATGGAGGTCGTGACGCTGGTACGTGCAGGTGCAGCGGGGACGGCGGACATCGGCAAGGCTCCTGCTGCGACGCCGCGGTCAGCGTCGTCGACGAATGGCTGGGAACAACGTTGTCACATTCTTTCGACGAGCGCGGGGGATTTGTCAACTTGCTCGCGCTGCTGCCCCCCGGATGCTGCAGCGCCACATGCGACACATGATTTCGATCTGAATACGTAGAAGGCCCTGTGCCACTGATGTGGAAGGCGCTTCCCCCGCCGCTGCCTGCCAGCAATGTAATCGTTTCCGGTCAAAACAATCTCTTGCAGCGCAGCAACGAAATATTCACAGGCTCGTTGACATCGTTGTCAACAGAGCGCCATATTCCGCTTCAACCGCGGGTCATTCTCGATCCGCACCCTGCAGGAGCCCGCGTGACCGCTGCCAGCCATCCCGCCCCCGCCCACGTGCTGTCCAGCGCTGCGCCGAGCTTCCTGGCCGCAGATGTCGGCGGAACCCATGTACGGGTGGCCCGCGTGCAGGCCAGCGGCGACGACGCCCATCCGGTCCGTCTGCTGGATTACCGCAAGTACCGCAACGTCGACCATCCGGGACTGGCTGCCATTCTTTCGGATTTCCTCGGCGACAGTACCCGCCCCGCTCATTGCGTTGTGGCCACTGCGGGTTACGCCCGCGAAGACGGCACGGTGATCACCGCCAATGTGCCGTGGCCGCTGTCGGCGCGCCAGCTCGAGACCGATACCGGCGTGCAGCACGTACATATCGTCAACGATTTCGAAGCCGTCGCCCATGCCGCCGCTCAGGTGGATGCCAGTGGCGTGCTTCACCTGTGTGGACCCGAAAGCGCGCCGCGCGGACCGACCCTGGTGGTCGGGCCCGGCACCGGGCTGGGTGCGGCGCTCTGGATCCCCACGGCCCATGGTCCGGTGGTCCTGGCCACTGAGGCCGGACAGGCCAGCCTTGCCACCAGCGATGAACTGGAAATGGCGATCCTGCGCCACATGCTGCGCGCACGGTCGCATGTGTCGGTGGAACACGCCCTGTCAGGTCCCGGACTGATCAACCTCTATACCGCGGTGTGCGCCGTGGAAGGCCAGCCCGCCACACTGCGCACGCCCGACGCCGTCACGGCCGCTGCGGTGGCGGGCACCGATGCGCAGGCACGCAGGGCGCTCGAAGTCTTCTGTGGACTGCTCGGCAGCACCATCGGTGACATGGCCCTGCTGTATGGCGCCCACGGCGGGGTGTACCTCGCCGGCGGCATCCTGCCGCAGATCCGCGATTTCCTGCGCGCCAGCACCTTCGTCGCGCGCTATCTCAACAAGGGTCCGATGAGCGAAGCGCTGCAACGGATCCCGGTGAAGGTGGTCGAGCACGGCCAGCTGGGCGTGATCGGCGCCGCGAGCTGGTACCTGGGCCAGCAATCCCGCTGACCGCTGCAGCGCGCGCAGGCGCGTGCAGGCAGCACCGAACATGCAGCACCGGAACACGCCGTACGCACCACCCGGACTACCCGATCACGCCGGCCGCGGCGCGATCGCACGACAGCAGCAACCACGCGCCGACGAGGCGAACATCGAGTGATGAGGAGAGACATCATGAATACCCGCAAGTCCGTACTTTCGGCCGCCGTCGTCAGTTGCCTGGCCTTCGCCGCCCATGCCCAGCAGACCCCGCAGGACCTCGACACGATCACCGTGGTCGGCATCCGTGCCAGCCTGGAGAAATCGCTCGACACCAAGCGCAACAACGTAGGCATCTCCGAAGCGATCACCGCCGAGGACATCGGCAAGTTCCCCAGCACGAACGTCGCTGAAGCGCTGTCGCAGATCCCGGGCGTGACCCTGGACCGCCGCTTCGGCCAGGGCGAGCGGGTCAGCATCGATGGCACCGATCCCAGCCTCAACCTGTCCTTCCTGGATGGCCACCCCGTCGCGCAGGCAATCTGGCTGTACGGCGAGCAGCCCAATCGCGGCTTCGATTACACCCTGTTGTCGCCGCAGATCCTCGGCCGTGCGGAGATCATCAAATCCTCCGAAGCACGCCTGACCGAAGGCAGCCTGGGCGGCACCGTGTTGATGCACACGCGCCAGCCGCTGGACCTGAAGAAGAATGAAGTCGCCGCCTCGGTGGGCTACAGCTACAGCCAGCAGGCCAGCGAGGGCAAGCCGAACGCGGCAGCACTCTACAGCTGGAAGACCGATGACGAGACCTTCGGCATCGCGGTATCCGCGCAGCACTATGAAGAATCCGTCGACCGCCAGGGCACCGAAGTGTTCGGCTACGCCAAGGCCAGCAGCTTCCCCAACGCCACCGGTGTGGCGCCGGACGTGGACGTGCCCAACTCCATCAACGCGGCGTGGTTCCAGCAGGAACGCAAGCGCGACAGTGCCGTGGTGAACCTGCAGTTCAAGCCGAACGAAGACCTGGAGTTCAACCTCAGCGGCCTGTACATCAAGGAGAACTTCGACAACTACAACCAGTCGATGTACTCCTTCCTGACCTGGAACGATGGCACGCGCAACGCGGTCGATACGCTGGGCGGCGTGCGCAACGGGGTCGCCACCACGGGCCATTCCGGGGCCAACAGCGATCTCACCAGCGGCACGGTCATCTATGACAACAACGTGCGCGAATCCGAAGTCACCACCAAGGGCCTGGACCTGCGCGGTGCCTGGAAAGGCGAGACCTGGGGCGTCAGCGGTCAAGCGGGCCAGAGCAAGTCCGAGAACAAGAACCTGGCGCAGTACTTCATCGAGCCCGTCTACAACGGGGCCTACGGCTGGAGCCTGGACAAGGGGCTGAGCTTTGATGATCCGGCCGCTGCACGCGACCCGGCCAACTGGGGCGCACCGGGCGGCTGGCTCGGCAACAACGGTGTGTTCGCCACCGAAAGCAAGGACACCTACGCGCAGCTGGACTTCAATGTGCAGTTCGACAGCATCTTCAACCAGCTGCAGTTCGGCGTGCGCCACGGCAAGCATGAAGAGAACTTCGAGCTCAACGTGTACGGCGGTGTGCGTACCGGCAACCTGGTCGATGTCGGCACGATCGGCCTGACCGACATCCAGGGCTTCGGTGATGACCAGGCTCGCCACATCCAGGTCGGCCGTGACAACGTGCTCGCCTGGGTCAAGGGCAGCCCGCTGGACTTCGCCAACCCCGATCCGTCCAGCTACCTCAACAACAGCTGGGCGCTGGAGCAGACCAACAACGCGGCCTACGCACAGCTGAACTTCTCCAACGGTCCGATGCGCGGCAACGTCGGCGTGCGCTACGTCGACTCCAAGACCCAGGGCAGCGGCTTCGTCTACGGCGGCACCCCTACCCTGACCGACCTGGACAGCAAGTGGCAGACGCAGACGAAGAAGGAAGACTTCGTCCTGCCCTCGCTGAGCGTGGCCTGGGATACCGACAGCGATTGGGTGTTCCGCTTCTCCGCCGCGAAGGTGATCGCCTGGGCGCCGTACAACCAGATGGTCAACAACACCTTCCTCAACGACACCCAGCTGACCGGCTCCGGCGGCAACGCTGCACTGTCGCCGTATGAATCCTGGAACTTCAACGTATCGGCGGAGTATTACTACGCGCCGCAGGCGGTCGCTGCGTGGTCGGTGTTCTACAAGAAGATCGACAACTACATCGACACCTCCGCCACCATCGAGCGTCAGTACAACTCGATCCGCGATACCTCGCCCACCACCTGGGCCAGTGTGGTCGGCACCAACGGCTGCGCCGTGGATGGCTACTGCGATTACAGCATCCAGCGTCCGCGCAATGCCGGCAGCGGCCACGTCAAGGGCTTCAACCTCAGCCTGCAGCAGCCGTTCGGCGACAGCGGCTTCGGCCTGACCGCCAACTACACCTATGCCAACGGCGAGAACAACAGCGGCGATCCGCTGCCCTACCAGTCGCGCAACTCGATTGCCTTCAGCCCGTACTTCGAGAAGGGCCCGCTCAACGCACGCCTGACCTACAACTGGCGTGACAGCTACCTGGCCGGTGGCTACGTCGCGGGTGCGGCACCGGCAAGCGTGGACGACTACGCCGAACTGGGCGCCAGCATCGGCTATACGTTCAACGACAACTGGTCGCTCAACGTGGACGCGCAGAACCTGCTGGACGAGACCTACTTCCAGTATCTCGGCGACAAGGAGCACCTGGCGGGCAAGTACAAGAGCGGCCGCCGCTACATGGCGACCGTGCACTTCAAGTTCTAAGCTGACGTTGTTCCCTCGCAACGGGCCCGGTCATCCGGGCCCGTTGCATGAGGGGGTTTGGAAAAACGGCGACGCCCCGCAGGTCGCCCTTCACAGGAGTCTGTTCTGATGCGTCTGGTATCCCTGGCACCGCTGCTGCTGAGCATGGCGTTCGCGCCGATGGCACTGGCCAACGACCCACCCGCGATCGACAACGCACCCGGCCCGCAACTGCGCAGCGGCAGCGTGATGGTCATCCCCGCCCCGGCGCAGGTGCATCGCACCACCGGCGAGGGCTTTACGATCACCGCCGCGACGTCCCTGCAGGCCGAGGGAACCGCCGCACGGCGCGTGGCCGCGCAGTTCGCTGATCTGCTTGCACGCAGTGGTGGCCCCACGCTGGTGCCGGGCAAGGTCACCGCCCAAGGCGGCGTGCGCTTTGTGCTGGACCGCAGCGCCCCGGCCACGCGTCTGCCGGCGACACCGGATGAGCGCTATGTACTGGAATCCACAGCCCGCGGCATCACCGTGCGGGCGACCAGCGAAGCCGGCCTGTTCTATGGCGCCACTACGCTCGCGCAGCTCGCCACCGGTGGCAGCAACGGGTTGGTGCCCGCGGTGCGTATCGAGGATGCCCCCCGTTTCACCTGGCGTGGACTGATGCTCGATTCGGCACGCCATTTCCAGAGCCTGGACGAGATCAAGCAGGTGCTTGATGCAATGGCCGCGCACAAGCTCAACACCTTCCACTGGCATCTCACCGATGACCAGGGCTGGCGCATGGAGATCAAGCGCTACCCGAAGCTGACCGAAGTCGGCAGCTGCCGGATCCCGGCCGGCGACGGCGGACACGATGCGGTCACCGGCGCCCCCCGTCCATACTGCGGCTTCTATACCCAGCAGCAGATCCGCGAGGTCATCGCCTACGCCGCGGCGCTGCACATCCAGGTGATCCCGGAGATCGACGTGCCGGGGCATGCGACAGCCGCCATCGCCGCGTATCCGGGACTGGGCGTACTGGACACCCCGCTGCAGCCGTTGAGCGAATGGGGCGTGTTCCCGAATCTGTTCAACACCGAGGAGAGCACCTTCATCTTCCTGGAAAACGTGCTGGAGGAAGTGATCGACCTCTTCCCGGCGGCCTATGTGCACGTCGGCGGCGATGAGGCCGTAAAGGACCAATGGATCGCTTCGGCACGTGTCCAGCAGCGCATGAAGGAACTGGGGGCGACCGATGAAATGCAGATGCAGAGCCATCTGATCAAGCGCCTGGAGACCTTCCTGGAACAGCACGACCGCCGATTGATCGGCTGGGATGAGATTCTCGAAGGCGGGCTGCCGCCGCAGGCCACGGTGATGTCCTGGCGTGGCACCGAAGGGGGATTGAAGGCGGCCAGCGAAGGCCACGATGTGGTGATGTCGCCGGTCACCGACATGTACATGGACTACCTGCAGACGGCATCGCCCAACGAACCACCGGGTCGGCCCCTGCTGACCACGCTGGCACGCACTTACGCTTTCGAACCGGTCCCGGCCACGCTGGCGGCGGACAAGCAGCACCATATCCTGGGACTGCAGGCCAACATGTTCACCGAGCACACGCGCACCCCTGCGCGCCTGCAGCACAACCTGTTCCCGCGCCTGGCCGCCGTTGCCGAAACCGGCTGGAGCCCAGTGCAGCAACGTGATTTCCGCGATTTCCTGGCCCGTCTGCCCGCACAGCTGGAACGCTACCGCGCGTGGGGGCTGGCCTATGCGCAGACGCCCTTCGAGGTGACGGTGGACCATCAGGACGACCGCCGTAGCGGCAGCGTGCAGGTCCACTTGGCAAATCCACTGGGCTACGAGGTGCGTTATCGCACCGATGGCCAGCCGGTCAATGCCGACGCGACGCTGTACACATCGCCGCTGCAGGCCACCGTACCGGTCACCGTGCAGGCGGCTGCCTTCTTCAACGGCCAGCCGCTCGCGGCTGCACCGACCCAAACGGCCTACACCGCCCGATCGCTGCTGACCCGCCGCGATGATGAACTGCTGACCTGCCCCGGCCCCGGACAGCTGCTGCTGCGGCTGGAAGATGATGGTCCGGCCGATGGCCCGCGCGCCGTGTTCAACGTCAACATCTTCACTCCATGCTGGCGCTGGGCCGATGCAGACCTCACCGGCATCCGCACGCTGAAGGTCCGCGCCGGCCGCATCCCGTACTACTTCCAACTGGCCCATGACGAACCACAGCGAAAGTTCGAGGCGGCCACGCGCCCACACGGCGAGATGAAAATCCGTCGCGGCGATTGCAGCGGGCCGGCGCTTGCCGAAGTCCCGTTGCCCGCCAGCCTGGGCGCCGATGGATTCGTCACCCTGGACGCCACGTTGCCCAAGCGGCTCACCGGCAAGGGCGATCTGTGCATCAACTTCACCGGCGACACCCGTCCGGCGATGTGGGTGCTGGACGAAGTAACTCTGGCCGAATGACGGCAAGCCAGTAGCGCTGCGGCGTAGTTTGATCGCTACGCCAGAAAGGCACTTTCGGCCCGCGCATTCGCGGCAAGCGCTGACAGATGTGGCAGCCCCCTTCATCCAGGCTGTTGGAGCGGTATTTCCGCCGCTCCAACACGCTGGAAAAAACAATGAACAAGACCATCCTCGGCACGCTGCTGCTTGCCTGTGTATCCACGTTCAGTGCGGTGGGCAGCGCTGAGGCAGCAGAAACCAGAATGCTGTACGGAACCGCCTACGGTCCGTATCTCCATTACTACGACGTCGTCAACCAGGCCAAGCTGCAGGCCTGGGCAGAATGCGATTCCTTGTCCGGCACAACGACCGACTTCTTCACGATCGAAGACGCCGTCCGCGATGGCGAGAATGTCACCATCACCATTTCCCAAGGCTGCGTGATCTGAGCCAGCAACTGGAGGGGGCGCACGCTGCCAGGCAGGATCGCGCTGCCAGCGTCCGCCTCAGCCGCGCAGGCGCAGCAGCAGGTCGCGCCACGGCGTCAACACCGTGGTCATGCCGGCCAGTACGCCGATCGTGTTGGCCAGCGCATCGGCCGGATCGGCCATACGGGTCTGGGTCAGCGCGCCTTGGGCAATCTCGATCGCCACGCCCATCAGCACCAGGGCCGCGCCTACCCACGTCAATGCACGTCCCCGCTTGAACAGCTGCACGGCACTGGCTGCCAACAGGAAGTACGCCAGGAAGTGCTCCACCTTGTCACTGCCCTGCGGCAGCGCCAGCGGGGGCGGCGGAATCAGGCAGACCACGATCACCGTCAGCACGGCGACCGACCAGGCAGCCAGCCAGAAACGAGGATGGCGCAGCGGCTTGAGCCACGTCTTGCTCACAGCCGCCAGCTCAGGTCACCCAGTTCAAAGGCGGGTTCGAAGTCGATGTCCCGTTGCAGGCCGATGACCTGGAAACGTTCGCCCATCCCGCTCGGCAAGGTGAGTTTTTTCACTTCCTCGCGCAGCTGCACACGCCCCACTTCGTCGGTACGCTCGTCGGCCAGGGTCAGCACCTGATCCAACCCATTGCCGAGCAGAAAACTGGCCTGGCTGCAGTAACCGGCGAGATCGAAACCCGCATGCAGGCCCGCCTCGGCCATGGCGGTGAAGTCCACCGACGCGGTGATGTCCTGCAGCCCGGGCCACAGGTAGACATCGTTGTGCACATGGTGGCGGTAGAAGGCGCGCACCGTTCCATCGTCCCGCTCGGGCAGGTAATACTCGCGCCGGGTGTAACCATAATCCACGAACAACATCGCGCCGCGTTGCAAACCGCCGGCCACCGCCTGCAACCAGTAGGGCAGCTGCGGCAACAGTTCGGACCGGTAGCCCTCGGCGAAAGGGGCATCCAAGTAGCGTTCCAGGTGCCGCACGGCACCGCTGAGCAGCATGTCGGCCGGTTGTGCGCCGCGTATGAACTGCCCGTCCGCATCCAGCTGCACCGTTTCCTCATGCACCTCGCCATCGCGGATCAGGAAGCGCGGTGTGGGCAGCGCATCGATGACTTCGTTGGCGAACACCACGCCTTCCCAGTCGTCATCGAAGGGGCGGTCCAGCCATTCCACCCGGCTACCGATGTCCGCTGGGAGATTCTGTTGCAGGCGCTCACGCTGACGCTGACGCAGGTCTGCACTGGGTTCCAGGATCGCGTAGCGCGCCGGTAATGCCTGCAGCTCCGCCAGTCGCAGCAGCACCGCTTCGGCAAACACGCCGCTGCCGCCGCCGAGTTCGAGCAGGCGTGCCTGTGGGCCCAGTTGACCCAACACCGGGGCCAGCGCATTGGCGACCGTGGCGGCGAACAGCCCGCCCATTTCGGCGGCCGTGGTGAAGTCGCCACTGGCGCCGAATTTGCTGGCACCGGCGCTGTAGTACCCCCAGCCCGGTGCATACAGGCACAGCTCCATGAAACGCGAGAAGGGCATCGCCCCGCCCTGCGCGCGGATCTCTTCGCGCAGCGCGGCGGCCAGTTGTTCGCTGTGGGCCAGGGCATCGGCTTCGGGCAGGGGGATCGTGGACTGCATGGCGTCTTCAATTGCGGTGACAATGGTGCACAGGATAGCCGAGCCGTGGAGTACCCGATGACCGACACCGCCCCCGTTGCCCTGATCACCGGCAGCGCACGCCGCATTGGTGCGGCCATTGCCAGTCACCTGCACCAGTCGGGTTATCGGGTGGTCCTGCATGCGCATCGTTCCAGTGACGAACTGCAGCAGCTGGCGTTCGCGTTCGAACTGGCGCGTCCGGGCAGCGTGCTGGCGCTGCAGGCCGACCTGCGCGATGCCGAGGCGTTGCCGGATCTGGTGGAGCAGGCCGTGGCCCATTTCGGACGGCTCGACGCGCTGGTCAACAATGCCTCCACGTTCTTCCCGACCCCGCTGGGGCAGATCACAGCGGAGGCCATCGACGAACTGTACGCAGTGAACGCACGGGCACCGCTGCTGCTCGGCCAGGCGGCTGCGCCACACCTGCGCCGCAGCCTGGGCTGCATCGTCAATTTGACCGACCTGCACGCCACCGATCCGATGCGCGACCATCCGGCCTACAGCATGGCCAAGGCCGCGCTGGAGATGGCCACGCGCTCGCTGGCGCTGGAGCTGGCGCCGAAGGTGCGGGTCAATGCCGTGGCGCCTGGCGCGATCCTGTGGCCGGAGAGCGGCAAGGATGATTTTGCCCGTGAAGCCCTGCTGGCGCGCACGCCCCTGGCCCGGATCGGCACCGTTGAAGAAATCGCCGAGGCCGTTCGCTGGCTGATCGCCGATGCGGGCTTCGTTACCGGGCACACGCTGCGGCTGGATGGTGGGCGCACGCTGTCCTGAGGCACCGCTGTCGGTAGCGCCGAGCCGTGCTCGGCGAGCGCACAGCGCGGCCTGGGTCAGGCATCGCGCTGGCGGACGGCATCCGCCGAGCGTGGCTCGGCGCTACAGCACACGCACCGCTGTCGGTAGCGCCGAGCCATGCTCGGCGAGCGCGCAGCGCGGCCTGGGCCAGGCATCGCGCTGGCGGACGGCATCCGCCGAGCCCCCAGTTCCCGGTAGCGCCGAGCCGTGCTCGGCGAGCGCGCAGCGCGGCCTGCGTCAGGCATCGCGGTGACGGACGGCATCCGCCGAGCGTGGCTCGGCGCTACAGCACACGCGCAGCGCGGTCTGGGTCCGCCCCCGCGGTGACGGACGGAGTCCGCCGAGCGCAGCATTACGCTCCGTCGTCGGAACCCAGTTCCACGACATCAAACGCTTCGTCGTATTGCCGGTGGGCACGCCACAGGGCGGCCAGGGTCAGGCCACTGACCGGGTCAACGAAGGTCGGCGCGATATCGGCCAGCGGCTTCATCACGAAGGCATGCTTGAGCTCGGGCCGCGGAATGCGCAGATGGCCCGGGCCCTCGACGATCAGGTCGCCGTAGAACACCACGTCGATGTCCAGCGTCCGGTCGGAAAACCGCGGTCCGCTGCGATCACGCCCGTGTTCGTCTTCCAGCGCATGGGCCCATGCATCCAGCGCATCCAGGTCCAGGTCGGTATTGATCGCCACCGCATTGTTGATGAAAGCAGGCCCATCAAAGCCCACGGCCGCCATCCGGTAGGCGGGCGACACGGTAATCTTGCCGAAACGTGCGGCCAGGGCCGCGACAGCGGCATGCAGGTGGCGGCGGGGCTGGATGTTGCTGCCCAGGCTCAGTAGCACGGTGGTCATGCGATCCATCAGAGGGAGGGGAGGAGATAATGCCTTCGTAACGGCAGTACCCTTACCATTGGACCGCACTTGATGGGGCGATGCCAATGACTTATTGCGTCGGAATCGAGGTGGACGAAGGCCTGGTCTTCGCCGCCGACACGCGTACCAACGCATCGGTTGACGATGTCCGCATACATCGCAAGCTGCATGCCTTCGACTATCCGGGCCAAGCGGTTTTCGTACTGATGGCTGCCGGCAACCTCGCCACCACGCAGTTGCTGGTGTCGCGCCTGCAACGGGATGTGGAGGAACAGCGCGAGCCCAACCTGCGCAGCCTGCGCCACCTGTTCGAAGTCGCCGAGTACGTCGGTTCCCTGCTGGTGGACAGCCAGGTGAAGTGTCGCGACGTCGAACATGGGCACGATGGGGTCAATACCCAGGCGACGCTGATCCTTGGCGGGCAGATCGCCGGCGAGGGGCCAGGCCTGTACATGGTGTATCCCCTGGGAAATGCGATATCGGCCTCGCCTGAAACGCCCTACCTGCAGATCGGCGAATCCAAGTACGGTAAACCGATCCTGGACCGCATCATCCGGCCTCATACCCGCTTGGATGACGCAGCGCGGACAGCCGTGGTTTCCCTGGATTCGACCATCCGTTCCAATCTGTCGGTCGGCCTGCCCCTGGACCTGGCACTGATCCGCCGCGATGAACTTCACATCGGCGGGCAGCTGCGGCTGAGCGGGGACTCGCCCCTGTATGCGGACATCCATCACAACTGGGCGCATCGACTGGAGCAGGCGGTCGCCGCCTTGCCGCGGTTCCCCTGGGAACAGCAGATGTAGCGACGCAGCGGTGCGCGCTGAACGTACTCAGCGCTGCTTCGTCAATGCCCTCGCCACGGAGTGGAAGACCTGCTGCATGTCCAGCGGCTTGCGCAGCACGTGCACGTCGACGCCCTCGGCAACGGGCAATGCGGCGTCATCGCTTTCATCAAGCATCAGCAGCGCTGTGCCCTGGAATCCCTGCGCGGCGAGTTCGGCCAGCAGTGCATGGGCAGGCAGCAACGCAGCGCCCCCATCCAGGATGGCCAGCGCGGGCATCGCATTGGCCTGCAGCATCCGCAGCGCAGCGGCGCCATCGGAAGCGAGGTGCAACAGATAGCCTTGGCTGGACAACGCATTCCCCAACAAGGACAAGCGCGTCGCTTCGCCATCCACCACCAGGACGGCCGGGCCACTCCCGCCCGCAGGGGGCGCAGGTAGCACCTGATCCGCTTCGGAAGAATCACTGACCGGCAAATGCAGGTCAAAGCGAGTGCCCTGCCCCGCCACGCTGGTGACCTCGATACGCCCTCCGCAGCTTTCGATGATCCGCTTGCACGACGTTAGCCCGAGGCCGGTACCGTCCGGCTTGGTGGTGAAGAAAGGACTGAACAACTGGGCGAGCGTCCCGGCATCCATGCCGATGCCTTCGTCGGTGACCGTAATGCACAACCAGAAGCGGCCCTCATGGCGCCCCGTGCGCTCGGCGCGAAGCCCCAGCCGTCCCCCGTGCGGCATGGCCTGCAGCGCATTCAACGTGAGGTTGAGCAGCACCTGCTGCAGTTCGGTGAAATTGCCCTCCACGGTCAGGTCGAGGTCGTCCTGCCGCACCTCCAGGGATACGGCCGCAGGCAGGCTGCCTCGCAGCAGCAGTTGCACCGCCTCGAACAAGTGACCCACCGGTATCCGCTCGCTGGGCTTGCGTGACCCCCGCACGAACGACAGCATCGATTCGGCCATTTCGTGGCCACGGCGCCCGCACTCGGCGATGACATCGGCCATGTGTCGCAGTTGCGGGTCGTCGGTGCGGGCCTTCAGCAGCTCCGGCATGATCAGCAGGGGCTGCAGGATGTTGCGCAGGTCGTGGCTGAGCCCTGCCGCCAGCAGCGAAAGACTCTCCAGGCGCTGCGCGCGCATCAACTCGCCTTCCACCCGCACCCGGTCACTTTCGGTACGCGCATCGCGCACGGCGCGCGACACTGCCGCCGGCAAGCGCGCAGGCTGGTGCTTGAGAATGTAGTCGTTGGCACCCCGTTGCAGTGCAGCCACCGCCGCCTCTTCGCCGGTGGTGCTGGTCAGGAACAGGAACGGCAAGGCGGGCTGGACCTGTCGCACCACGTCCAAGGCACGGAAGCCTGAAAAACCGGCCATGGTCAGCTCCGCGAGCACGACATCGGGCTGGAAGTCCTGCAGCGCGCCCAGCAACTGCGCTTCTTCCTCCACCCGCTGGAAGCTGGCCCGCATGCCGGCGGCGAGGATCTGTGCAATGACGCGCTCCGCATCCTCAGGCATGTCTTCGACCAGCAGGATGCGCAGATCGCCTGTTTCAGCCGCTTTTACTGCCATGGTGTCACCTGGCCTCCCTAGGCCGATCCCCTGTCCCACTCCACGTCGCCGCCCCTCGCGTGCCCGCCGCCCCATAAGGCGGTTCGCGTGAAGCCACTATAGTCCAGGGTGACGGCATCCGTGCAAGACCTGCCGGGGTCAACCGTGCGACTTGCGCAGGGTCAGATCAGCTTGCTGCCAGCTCAGTGCGGCGCGCGATGCGGGCGCGGCTTGTGGGCTGCCTGCAGCCTGCGGTCCGGACATGTTGAAAATGGGCCGGCCGAAGGTCCAATAGGCCATCGAACCCAGTGCGGCCAGCGTGGTCACCGCGACGAGTGCCCGTCGCCAGTTGACGCGGCTGGGTCCGTTCACCGAGGCCGGGGGGCCGAGCATCGCCAGCGGCGCGTTGCCGGCATCCACCAGCAGCAGCCGATGCTCTGTCGGTTGAATGCGCGGCACCGACGGCGGCGCAATGTCCGCCGAGCCAACTGCCGACCCTGTGGAAACGAAAAGCTTCATCACGACGTCCAATCAGCGAAACAGCCGATCATTTGACCAAGCGTCTGCTGGCCCGGCCAGCGTCAACAACGACAAAGGCGCCTTGAAGGCGCCTTTGTCATGAAGCATGTTCAGCCACTCGGGAGACGGCTTACTTCATCGGGGTTGCAGCAACTTTCAGCTGCGCCGCATCCACGCGGGTCACGCCCTTGATGTTCTTGGCGGTGGCCACGGCCTTGTCGTGCTCGGCCTTGTTGGCCACGTTGCCGCTCAGGCTCACCACACCATTGACGGTGGTGACGCTGATATCGGTAGCCGGGACGTTGCTGCTGACCGCCAGGTCACCCTTCACCTTGGTGGTGATCCAGGTATCGGTTACCGGCTCGTTGGAGTCATGGCGATCTGCATGGGTCTTGTCGTGGCCGGCATGCATGTCCTTCTTGTCCTGATCATTGGCCATCGCCAGCGGCGCTGCCAGCAGCATGCCCAGGCCGATGGTCGCGGTGAGCAGTTTCGAGTTCGTCTTCATGGTGCGGTCCTCCTCGTTGGTGGGTGAAGTGTCCCGTAGTGCGCGTCCAGCCCGTGTGCGGGCGCCGTCATGCCGGGGTGAACCACCGCGCTGCCAGCGACAACCGTTCATGTTTCATCCTCGGCGCGGGGGCCGTTACGCTGGGCATCCCCCCCATGAAGGAACCGCCATGGCGATCGACCTCCAGCTTGCTCTGATCGGCTACGGCCTCGCCGGACGGGTTTTCCATGCCCCGTTGATCCAGCACACACCGGGGTTGGCGCTGCACAGCGTGGTCAGCTCGCGACGCGATGAGCTGCGGCGACATTTCACCGACGTCCACGTGCGTGCGCAACCGTCCGATGTGTTCGACGACCCCGCCGTGGATGCGGTGGTGATCGCCACGCCCAATGACCAGCATGCCCCGCTGGCCATCGCCGCCCTGCGCGCGGGCAAGCACGTTCTGGTGGACAAGCCCTTCGCGCTGGATGTGGCGCAGGCCGAGGCCGTATTGCGCGCCGCAGAGGAGGCGGAGCGCTGTGTCACGGTGTTCCAGAACCGTCGCTTCGACGCGGACTTCCTGACGCTTAAGGCGGTGCTGGACCGTGGCCTGCTGGGCGACATCGCCGAATGTCATTCGCATTTCGATCGCTTCCGGCCGCAGGTACGTGACCGCTGGCGCGAGCGCGATCTCCCTGGCGGCGGCCTATGGTATGACCTGGGTCCACACCTGTTGGATCAGATAGTGCAGCTTTTCGGCTGGCCACAGGCCATTACCGCGGACCTGGACTGCCAGCGCGCGGCTGGCAGCATCGACTACCTGCATGCCGTGCTGCACTACCCACGCATGCGCGCCATCGTGCATGCCGGTTCGCTGGTCAGCGTCCCCGCGCCGCGCTTCACCGTGCATGGCAGCGCGGGTAGCTGGATCAAGCACGGACTGGACGTGCAGGAAGCGCAATTGGCTGAGGGAAAGGCGCCCGGGGCGCCGGGCTGGGGGCTGGACCCCCATCATGGCGAGCACAGCTGGGTGGATGGCGAAGGCAAGCTGCAGCACCGCACCGTGGACAACCTGCCCGGTGACTACCGCCGGATCTACGCCGCCTTTGCGGCAGCGATCCGCGGCGAAGCAACGGCCGACGTCACCCCACGGCAGGCGCTGCAACTGATGCAACTATTGGATGCGGGCAGGCGCAGCGCCGCCGAGGGCCGCACCATCGGGCTGGAACCTGCAGGGTAGCGCCGAGCCACGCTCGGCGGCGTTTCGGGGTGCGCCGAGGATCCGCCGCGCAGGGCGCGGCGCTACCTCGCGGATCAGCTTTTCTTGATGGCGTGCCCGCCGAACTCGTTGCGCATCGCCGACAACAGACGGTCACTGAAACTGTTCGACTGCCGCGAACGCAGGCGCTCAAGCAGGGCCAGGGTGATGACCGGCGCGGGCACGTCCAGCGCGATGGCCTCGGCGACCGTCCAGCGTCCTTCGCCGGAGTCTTCGACATAGGGAGCGATACCGTCCAACGACGGATTTGCCTGCAGGGCTTTCGCGCTCAGATCCAGCAGCCACGAGCGCACCACGCTGCCATGGCGCCACACCTCGGCCACCTGGGCCAGGTCCAGCTCCAACGCTTCCTTGCGCTCCATCAAGGCGAAGCCCTCCGCATAGGCCTGCATCATTCCGTACTCGATGCCGTTGTGGATCATCTTGGTGTAATGCCCCGCCCCGCTGGGCCCCACGCGTGCCCAGCCCTTGTCGGCGGCGGGCGCCAACGTCTGGAAGATCGGCGCCAACGTTTCTGCTGTTGCGGCATCGCCGCCGATCATCAGGCTGTAGCCTTCCTGCAATCCCCACACGCCGCCGCTGGTGCCGCAGTCCAGATAGAAGATGTCGTCGTCGGCCAACGAACGGGCACGGCGGATGGAATCCTGATAGTTGGAATTGCCCCCGTCGATCACCACGTCGCCCTCGGCAAGGTGCGGCACCAACTGCGCCAACGTCTGGTCCACGGTATCGCCGGCCGGCACCATCAGCCACACCACGCGGGGTACCGGCAACGCCGCCACGGCCGCGGCCAGCGAATCGAACACCGCCATGCCCGTTTCCGCTGCGCGCGCACGTGCCGCTTCCATCGGATCGTGGCCGACGACGCGGTGGCCACCCTGCTGCAGACGCTGGGCCATGTTCGCCCCCATCCGGCCCAGGCCGATCATTGCAATATCCATCTGTTTCACCTTTGCGTTGGGGGACCGGGGCGGGGTGCGCCCTGCGATCCGGAATCAGAAGTCAGGCTGCCTGGCATGCCGGTCACCGCGCAGTGGCGCAACTGCGCCTGCTGCCAGCGCCGATACAGCGAGGTGTGCAGTGTGTGCATCGTCAGCTCCACGGTGAACGGCGTCCGCGGATTACGGTCCAGCAGGCGCGCGATATGGAAGCCGATGGGCTTTATACCGCGCGGGTGAACGAAGATCAGGAACTGCCGGTAGAACGGATCGTCCAGCAGGGCGTCCATGCGCGCTACCAGCGCGGCTTCGTCCACGGTCAGCGACGCGCGCAGCGACGGATCGCGCTCCGCCAGCAGGCGCTCGAAGAAGCGCACGCCGCGTCGGGGTATCTGCCGGGACAGCGCCCACAGCGCCTGGTTGCGCTCGTCATACCAGCCCAGTCCGCCGTGCACACGCAGCGCCTCGGCGGCCTCGGCACCCACGTCCACCACGATGAAGTTCTCGGCCTGGTTGTTGAGGTCATCCAGCGTGTCGCGGCCGAAGGCATGGGTGATGTAGCCGGGCGCGCCCATGAACGCCTGTCGCCCCATAGCCGAGGTCCGCACCGCTTTGCCATCCGCGAACGGTTCAGTGGCCTGGCGGCCGAGCAGGATGCTGTCGGTGTCGTGCAGGCCAACGAAGGTGCCGATGCTCACCTCGCCCGCAGTGAACGCCTGATCGAAGCCTGCATCACCATGCAGTTCGCGCTGCGTCGCCAGCTGGGCCACCTGGCGGCCAACCCCGCATTCGCTGCGTACCGCACCGTGGTAGAAGGCGTCCATTGCCGCGCTGTTGCGGGCAACAGGCTGGTAGCCACGGCCGAAGCTGCGCGTGCGCTCCCACCCCTGGTCAGCCGCCCCCCGCAGACCGAAGCCGATCCAGCCCAGTTGCAGGCCAGAGAACCGGTAGCCTTCATTGCCTTCAAGCGCGTGGGCCGCCTGCCGCGCGGCGTCACCCACGCGCATCGCATAGGCGCACAGCGTGGCGGGATCTTCCAGAAGCTGTTGCATGAGGGCCATCCGCGAGGGCGGGTCCAACTGCAGGGGCAGGACCACCTGGAGGTCACCGTGGGCGCGTGCGTCCTGCAGGTCAGCACGTGTGCAGACCGGCCCGCCCTGCACCACAGGGGTGCTGATCGACGCATCCGTGAAGCGCCATCCCAGCCGCTCCAGCAGCCCCTGCATGCAGTCCGCAGGCACGGGCGCAGCGATCGCCGGCATGGCCAGCAGCACGCCCAGCAGGCTCGCTACTGCGCGCATGCTCAGCGCAGTCCGTCGTCCACCGTGTCGGCCGGCGGCGACGGCGTGGCGGCCGCAGGTGCGCTCACCGGCAGGTACTGCTGCAGGCGCTGGAAGAAGCGACCGTAGAAATCGCCATCCTGCACCGTGCTGCTGGCTACTTTGACCAGCGAATCATCATTGCTGCCGAACGGCAGCGACACCGAGCCCAGGGCACCCACGCCCACACTGGCCGAGGTCGGGCTTTTCTTGAGTGCATAGCGATCCTGCACCGCGCTGACGAAGACCAGTGCCTGGTCGGCACGCGGCGCGCAGGATATCCGCAGCACCAGTTGCTCGTGGTCATCATCGCGCGGCTGGAAGTTCTTGCTGCCTTCCACGGCAGTGTTGTCGGCACGCGCGATCGCATACCCCTGGCTGAGCAACGTGCGGCGCGCCGCTTCGCAGGCTTCACCGGGGGATCCATCGACGGTACGGGAATACATGTCGCCGGAATCGAACGACTCGCGCAGCAGCATGCTGTCAGCCGCACGACCGCCACCGCAGGCGCTGAGCGTCAGCGTAGTGAGGGCGGCGAGGAACGGAAGGCAGGGGCGCATGGGAACTCCGGGCAGATCCATCGGCATGAGGTTAGCCGGGTGCCTGTAGGCGTGGGGTCAGGGATGCCGGGGGAAAGGCCCTTTCGCGGTGGCGAAAGGGCCTTGGCTCACTACTCAGTCTGCCCAGCGGCCAGCACCGGTGGACTGCGGCAGCACCTGGGCCGACAGCGGGCGGTCCACTTCCAGCAGATTCACGGCATCGGCCAGGATCGAAGCAGACTCGCGCAGCAGCGGGTCCGGGCGCTTCTCGGCGGCCTTTTCGCGTGCGGCATCCTTGACGATGTCGCGCTCGTTGCCGGTCAGGCCGTCATCGTTGCTGTCATCGGCCAGCGGATCCAGATCCAGCCCGAGCTCCTTGCGTACCGCCTGGCGGTCCGTGCGCTGCTTGTCCTGGCGTTCACGCTCGGTGCGACGCTCCGCTTCGTTCAGCGAGATGTACTTCTTCGCCTTCTCCGCGCGGAACTGCTCGACATCTTCGTTCCACCACTGGAACTCCTTGTCGGCCGCGATGCGCGTGTCATGGCGGGTTTCCAGCTTCGGCAGCAACGGACCAAAATTGCCATATTGGGTATGCGGCACGGCGGCGATGCGGGTCCACGGCAACGCGTTGTCGTAGGTGCTTTCGCCGTACTCGCTGGCATCCACGCTGGCCGGGAAGGCCAGGTCCGGCACCACACCCTTGTGCTGCGTGCTGCTGCCGCTGACGCGGAAGAACTGGGCGATGGTCAGTTTCACCTGGCCGAAGCGCTGGCTGTCGCCACTCGGCCAACGATCCAGGTCGACGATGTTCTGCACCGTGCCCTTGCCGAAGGTTGTTTCACCGATCACCAGCCCGCGGCCGTAATCCTGGATGGCGCCGGCGAAGATCTCCGACGCCGAGGCCGAGCCGCGGTTGATCAGCACCGCCAGCGGGCCGTCCCACGCCACCACTTCACTGCGGTCGCTGTTGACGGTGACGCGGCCACCCGACTCACGCACCTGCACTACCGGGCCCTGTTCAATGAACAGACCGGTGAGCTCGATCGCTTCGTCCAGCGAACCACCGCCGTTGTTGCGCAGGTCCAGCACCACACCGTCCAGCTTGTCGGTCTTGAAGCCGGCCAGCAGCTTGGCGACGTCGCGGGTGGCGGAGGCGTAGTCGGTCGCGTTGCGACGGCGTCCTTCGAAGTCCTGATAGAACGTGGGCAGCTTGATGACGCCGACCTTGCGCGCGGGCTCGCCGTCCTTGCCCGGGATCGTCAGGGTTTCGCCCTTGGCAGCCTGTTCGGCCAGGCGCACCTTCTGGCGCGTCAGCACCAGCGTGTGGTGCTTGCCGTCCACGCCCTCTTCGGCCGGGATGAACTCCAACCGCACCTGGGTGTCCTTGCTGCCGCGGATCTTGGCGACCACGTCGTCGATACGCCAGCCGATCACATCTTCGATCGGACCCGAGGTGCCCTGGCCGACGCCGACGATGCGGTCACCGGGCTTGAGCTTGCCATTCACCGCAGCCGGGCCGCCGGCAATGATCTCGCGGATCACCACCATGTCGTCCTGGCGCTGCAGCTGCGCGCCGATGCCTTCCAGCGACAGCGACATCGCCTGGTTGAAGTTCTCGGCCGTGCGCGGGGTGAAGTAATCGGTATGCGGGTCGACGGCACTGGTGTAGGCGTTGAGGAAGAACTGGAACACGTCCTCGCCCTTCAGCTCGCCCACCGACTTTTCCAGCGTGGCGTAACGCTTGTCCAGCGTGGTGCGGATCTCATCCGGCTTCTTGCCGGCCAGCTTCAGTCGCAGCCAGTCATTCTTGACCGACTTGCGCCACAGCTGGTCCAGCTCGGCGTCACTGGCCGCCCACGGCACGTCCTTGCGGTCGTACTCGAACCGTTCGTCGGTGCTGAAATCAGGCTCGCGCTTGAGCAGGCTGCGGGCATAGCCCACGCGCTGCGCAACGCGCTGCTTGTACACCGCGAACACCTGGAAGGCCGGCTCCAGCTCGCCGCCCCGGATGGCCGTGGCGATGCCCGCCTCGAACGGGGCGAATTTCGCCACGTCCGCCTGGGTGAAGAACTGCTTGCCGCCATCCAGCGACTCCAGGTAGCGCTTGAATACGTCCTTGGACGTGGCTTCGTCGAGCGCACGCGGCCGATAGGCGTACCGGCTGTCGGAGAGCAGCCCATAGACAAGCTTGGAGGTGGTCGCCTGATCGGCCGTGGCCGCCGCCGGGAGCGCGGGGGCATCCGCCTGCGCGGCCAGCGACAACGGGGCAGTCAGTGCCAGGGCAATCAGGAATACGGGGGCTTTGAATTTCATGGAGTTGCTCAGGGCACCTTGCCGAAAGGAAGACTGCGTGCATTTCAGACACCACGACAGTGCCGAAAGTTGCGCGCTTTGTCACCCGCGTTCATGCAACGCGGATTTCCAGCGTAGACCGGCGCCTGTAGCAAATTGTGAACGAGCGGCTTTTCCGCGAACGGCCCGCTGCGCACGCCGACCAGGGGCCGCTGAGCTACGGTAACGCCGACCCATGGTCGGCGAGCAATCCCTGGTAGCGCCGACCCATGGTCGGCGAGCGCAGCGGCGAAGAGCGTCAGGCGACGCCGGCGCCTTTGGCCTGCACGTCGGCGTGGTACGACGAGCGCACCATCGGGCCGGACGCCACGTGGCTGAACCCCAGCGCGTAGCCGTAGTCTTCCAACGCCTTGTAGTCTTCCGGCGTCCAGTACTTCAGCACCGGATGGTGGTGGGCGGTCGGCTGCAGGTACTGGCCGATGGTGATCATGTCCACGTCATGCGCACGCAGGTCGCGCATTGTGGCCTTGATCTGCTCGAACTCTTCGCCCAGCCCCAGCATGATGCCGCTCTTGGTCGGCACGCCCGGATGCTGCGCCTTGAAGTTCTTCAGCAGGGTCAGCGACCACTGGTAGTCCGCACCCGGCCGCACGTTGCGGTACAGGTCCGGCACCGTCTCGATGTTGTGGTTGAACACATCCGGCGGGTTCTGCGCCAGGATCTCCAGCGCGCGCTCCATGCGGCCCTTGCCGCGGAAGTCCGGGGTCAGCACTTCGATACGGGTGCCCGGCGATTTCGCACGGATGGCGGTGATGCAATCCACAAAGTGCTGGGCACCACCGTCGCGCAGGTCATCGCGATCGACGCTGGTAACCACCACATACTTCAACCCCATGTCGGCCACGGTCTGGCCCAGGGTCGCCGGTTCACTGGCATCGGGCGGCTTCGGCCGGCCATGCGCCACGTCGCAGAACGAGCAGCGTCGGGTGCAGACCTCGCCCAGGATCATGAACGTGGCCGTGCCATGGCTGAAGCACTCGTGGATGTTCGGGCAGCTGGCTTCTTCGCAGACCGTCACCAGACGGTTCTCACGCAGCTTGGCCTTCAGGTTCTGCACGGCATTGCCCGAAGGAATGCGCACACGGATCCACGATGGCTTGCGCAGCACCGGGGCATCGGCGAACTGCACGGGCGATCGGTTGATCTTGTCGCCGCCCAGCTGTTTGACGCCTGCCTGCAGGGGCGCGGCGGCGGGAGCGGGTTCGCCCTGCAGCATCTGCAGGGGAATGGAGCGGGCAGTCTGTTCGGTCATGATGTTCCCGGCGGCAACGCGGCCGCATGGTGTCAGTTCAAGTCAAGCGGACAAATCGGGCAGGTCCGGCGTCGGCTGCAGCAGCAGGCCGAACTGGCGAGCCAGCTGGTCCAGCAGCACCGGCGTGACGGCGGCGAGGCCGGACGGACCGCCCAAGTCTACCATCGTGGTCACCCGCAGCCCTTCGTAGCCACAGGGGTTGATGCGGTGGAACGGCTCCAGATCCATGGCGACATTGAAGGCCAGGCCATGGAACGTGCAGCCACGCCGCACGCGGATACCCAGCGCAGCGACCTTCGCCCCGCCAACGTACACACCGGGGGCGCCATCCCGGCGTTCGGCGCCGATGTTCCACTCGCCCAGCGTATCGATGATGGCCTGTTCGATCCGGCACACATAGTCGCGCACGCCGATGCCCAGCCGCGGCAGTCGCAACAGCGGGTAGACCACGATCTGGCCGGGGCCGTGATAGGTCACCTGCCCGCCGCGGTCCACCTGCACTACCGGGATGTCACCGGGGGCCAGCACATGTTCGGGTTTTCCGGCCTGGCCGAGGGTGAACACCGGATCGTGCTCGACCACCCACAATTCATCCAGGGTGTCGTCGCTTCGTTCGTCGGTGAAACGCTGCATTGCGCGCCAGACCGGCTCGTACGCTTGGCGGCCGAGATCACGGACGATGGCAGGCTGCGGCTGACGGCCAGCGGCCGTCACTACCGCCGTTGGCGCTAGATCGTCCACTTTACTTCCGGGTGCTCGCGCAGCACCTCGTGGGCCAGGTCGTACTGGGAGCGGTCACGGGCGGCGAACGCCATGCGCACGGACACGTACTTGCCGTTGGACGAGTGTTTCCAGCTGATCTGTTCGGTCAGCACCTCGATGCCGGCCGCAAGCAACAGCCTGGGGAGTTCCACTTCCAGACCGGAGTTGGCCGGGCCCATGGCGCTGAGCTCGAACGTGCCGGGAAACTGGAAGCCGTGTTCGGGATTGTCGGATTTGATTTCCATCCGCCCATTATCGGGCTGGTGAAGATCAAACCCAAGGGGGGCGATGAACCCCGCTGCGCTCGCCGCGCGAGGCTCGGCGCTACCGATATCCTGGGTAGCGCCGACCCATGGTCGGCGAGCGCAGCGGGCGTTCGGCAGGTGACTGCCCTTACTTGGCCAACTGCATCAAGGTCGAATTGACCCAGCCCTTGTTGCCCATTTCATCTTCCACTTCCCACATGGTGCCTTCCTTGACGCCGGTCGGGTACAGCAGCATGCCCGGCTCCAGGTCGCGTACCGACGCGCCGGTGCCCTTCGCATTGGCCAGCAGGCGACCGGCTTTCAGCATGGTCACCGCCTGGCTGCTGTTGGCGGCGGACGCGTTCTCCGGCAGGCCACCCAGCTCGGCCACCATGTTGGTGTACGCCTGCAGGTAGGCCAAGGTGATCACCTGGCCGAGCTCCGTGTTGGCATAACCGCCTACGCCCATCGCGCCGATACCGCCGCCGCCGAACAGGCCGCCACTGGCGCCCCAGCCGAGGTCGGTCTTCTTGGAATTGCCCTCGACGATGGCGACCTGCTCGGAAGAACGCACATCGGTCAGGGTCAGGGTGACGTCGGCCGTCTTGCTGCGGAAGTTCAGCCCACCCACCACGGCGCCCGCCTTGCCGCCGATCAGCCCACCCAGCAGGCCGCCGATGGCGTTGCCGCTGGCATTGTTGTTCTGCGAGATCAGGTCCGGCACCAGCACATAATCGGCAGCGCGGATCTGGCCCTTGCCGATGTTCGAGCGGCCACGCAGCTCGCCTTCCGACGCCAGCGCGCGTTCGGCCTGTGCGGCGGCCATGCCCACGCCGCGGTCCACCAGGGTGAAGCACTTGGACTTGTTGACGAATACTTTGATCAGCTTGGACGGCGCCGGCAGCTGCTGGCCTGTCCACCAGTTCACCGTGTCCTCCGGTTCAATCACCGAGATCGAGCCGAGCGGCTTGCTGCAGACCGGAATCTGCGCCTGTCCCTGCTTGCCCTGTTCCTGGGCGGAGGTGCGGCTGGACGCGAAGCTGTCCCGCAGACCGGCAGACGCCGGGGCACTGACAGCCATCAGGCCGACGCCCAGCACGGCGGTGACCACGAGGGTGGCGAACGAATTCTGTTGGGTCATTTCTGTTGTCCAGCGCTCTGGCCCGTTGCGGGCAAAGCGCAATCCATTGGGTTGAGAGAGGCCGGTGGCGGCAGGCCAGGATCCTTGAAAGCGCCGGGGCGCCGGCGCAGAGGATAAGCCACCGCCTGCCCAACGGCAACCTCAGCTGAACGCCGGCGCGAGGGGCTCAGGGCACGGAACAGAGCAATGCATGTGACGTCATCGACCTGCCTTCACATAGGCGATACCGTGAATGCGCGAGAAACGACAAAAATCCATCTTGGAATCCCATGCACCCAACGCGCATTGCAGCAGCTATCGGACTGACCGGCCTGCTGGCCGTGGCCCTCCCCCTCCACGCCGCCGAACAGTGCAGCCAGAGCGCGTTGGCTGACCATCCCCCGCAGATCAACTTCCGCGTGGACAACGACCTGCTCGGCGGCGCCGACCAGGATCAGGGATATACCAACGGGGCGCAGATCACCTTTGTCTCGCCGAACCTGGTCGACTTCACCAACGACCCGTGCCTGCCGCGCATGGCGCGCTGGGTGAACCGCCATCTGGAGGCCCTGCACCCGGGCGAGTTCGAACAGCAGAACATGATCTTCAGCGTCGCCCAGGGCATTTTCACCCCGACCGACTTCACCCGCCGCGACGTGATCGAAGATGACCGCCCGTATGCCGGCGTGTTGGTCGGCAGCTTCGGCTACAACGCCCGCAGCGGGAACTACCTGCAGACCACCCAGTTGACCTTCGGCGTGGTCGGTCCCTGGGCGCAGGGCAAGGAAGTACAGGATGCCGTGCATGACCTGCTGGACGACGACAAGTTCCAGGGCTGGGACAACCAGCTGCACAACGAACCCGTGCTGATGCTCACCCACGAGCGGATGAACCGCTGGCCGCGCGATGCCACGGACAATGCCAGCGGCTGGGGCTGGGACGCGATCAGCCATTACGGCGGCGCCGTCGGCAACCTGGCCACCCACCTGAACGCGGGCGGCGAAGTGCGCTTCGGCTGGAAGCTGCCCGATGACTTCGGCAGCACCCCGCTACGCCCGGCCGGTGAAAACACCTCACCGTCGCGTGGCGGCCGGCCGAGTGGCTGGTCATGGCATCTGTTCGCCACCACCGACGCGGCGTGGGTGATCCGCGATATCACCTTGGACGGCAACACCTTCCGCAACAGCCACAGCGTGGACAAGAAGCACGTGGTCGCACAGGGCGGCTACGGCGTGGCCGTGATGCGGGGCCGCTGGAAATTCGCCGTGGCGCGTTACCACAGCACCAAGGAATTCGACGGCCAGCGGCAGTCGCCGATCTTCGGCAGCTTCACCATCAGCCGCAGTCTGTAACCTGCGCCGATCCACGCCGATCCGCCGACCACGGCTCGGCGCTACGTGCCGCCGCATGGGTAGCGCCGAGCCATGCTCGGCGAACGCAGCAGCGCGGTTGCACTCAGTCGCGGCGTGACAGCCGACGCAACAGCTTGCGCCGCAGCGAGCGACGACGATGTCGTGCCGTGAACTCCTCAGCAAACACCAAGGTGAAGCGGCAGACGAACTGAAGGAGGGGTGTGATCCTGTTCATGCCCTGATCGTCGCAATCAGCCTAGCAAGCGCCCATCAGACCGGTCGTATTTGCTTGGCGGCGCCGCACTCACCTGCAATCTCTTGATCGCAGGTGAGCCGGCATGCTGCGGTCTTACCAGCCAAAACCCGCACCGAAGCCGACCGACGCATCGTCTCCGCTCAATGCACCGCCCAGCGTCACCGTCGCACGATCACTCAGCGCACGCTGGTAACCCACGGACAGCGCCGATTCGCCGCCCTGGAAGCCCACACCCACGCCGACCCGATTGTCGGTGCGCACGCCGGCGGCGCTGGTGGCCATGTTGAGCATGGCCGCACTCATCGCACCCTGACGGTCAATGCGACGGTCCATGTTGCGCAGACGGCCATCCACCTCACCTCGCAGCCCTTCAAAGCTGTCGTTGAGCGCCCCCATTTTCCCATCGGTGTAGCTGTTGGCCGACGCCACGCCCTGGTCCAGCTGACGCTTGTTGACCGCATCGGTGTCGGCCGTCGCATCGGCCACGTTGGTGATCTGACGTTCGTTTCCAACACTGCCTACCGACACGGAGTTGGCCCGGTCGGCCACCGAGCCATTGCCCAGCGCCACGGAGTTGTCCGCGCTGGCAGCGGCGCCATCGCCCAGCGCGACCGCGCCCGCACCACTGGCCACTGCCCCGGTGCCGATCACTGCAGAGGGCGTCGGCGTGGCAGAGGCAGAAGCAGACGCTGCCACTTCCGCTGCCGACGCGGAGGGTGTGCGTGCTGCTGATGATCCCGCTGACGACCCCGCATCCAGCGTACCGACACGCGCCGATCCGGCACCCGCCACGCGCTGATCGATCTCGCTGACCTTGCGGTCCAGCGCACCGAGTGCGTCACCCACGTTGTGATAGGCGCTGTTCTGGATCGAATAGGTCGGTGCGACGAACGCACCCTGCAGGCCCACGCTGGCACCCCCGCCGAGCAGGCTGGCGGTATTGGTCAGTGCCTGGAACAACTGCCCACCGTTGATCGCCTGCATGCTGCCGGACGCCACCTGGCCATCGGCGAGATTGCTGATCACCGTGCCGTGCACGCCAGCCAGCTTGGCGGTAGCCAGGCTGGTGTCATCGTAGGTGAGCACAGTCAGCAGGGTGCCGCTGGTGGGATCCAGCGCACCGGCTGCCTTCAACTGGGCGATGGTGACCGCCTCATCGTCCTGCAGTCCATTGGCCAGCCCGCCAAGCCGGCGCCTGCCTGCCGTGCCGGCAATGTTGACCCGGTCACCGCCCTTGGCCGTGGCCACATCCACGCTGCCGCGCGCGGCGTCGAAGGACACCAGACCGAAATCACCGTTCTCCAGTTTGCCCACCCGCTCGTTGGTGGCGAACAGCTGCGAACCATTCACTGCATCGGTGCTGCCCGATGACAGCGCACCGGCAGCCATGTTGACGATGCGGCGCTGAAGACCGGTCCCGGCGTTGCCCACCGATACGGTGTTGGCCTGATCGGCCAGGCTGGATGCGCCCAGTGCCACACTGTTGGTGGCCAACTGGATAGACACCGTGGCGCCGGTGCCCAGTGCGAGCGATCCATCCGCCGTGACATAGCTGTCGCGACCGATAGCGACCGCGCCATTGGGGGTAATCCTGCCGAAGCCGGCCCGTGCGCCCTCGCCGATCGCGATGCCACCGGCATAGGTCACCAGGCTGTTGGCGCCGATGGCCACCGCGCCTCTGGCGTTGAACGCGGTACCGGCGTTGGCGCCGTCGCCGATCGCCACGCCGCCGGCGGCGAACGCCGTGTGTGCGCCCACCGGCGCCACGCCGTTGATCGGCGCACCGAAGGCAATGTATTCAGAACCGGTTGCGGTGCTCACTGCGGCGTTGAGCTGCCGCAGGTTCACCGCATCGGTGGCGGCAGCGCCGTCCGCCAGTCCGCTGATCCGGTGGTTGGTGAAATTGGCCGCTGAATTGAACGTGGCCGGCCCTTCGATAGCAACGCCCGCGTTGCCGCGCAGCAGCAACCGCCCGTCAGTAAATCCCTGTACGAGAGAACTGGACTGGAAGGAGCCGTTGGACCCGATGGCACCAGAGCCGTTGGCCAGGGCGAAGGAAAAGTAGCCACCACAGGCCGAGGCGCTGTTGGTGCCGGCATGCGTCCATAGCCGGCCGCTGCCACCCAGGGCGCCGTTGGGACATATCGACAGCGTGCCACCCGTGGGGACCACCTGCGCCGATGCAGCACCGGGAACAAGAGCCGCCAATGGCGACAGCGCCAACACCACACTGATGGCCAGCCGACGCTGGACACGGGACAGCTGTCGGTGTGCGCGCGATGCAACACGGGCGCCGCGGGAGGGGGAATGTTCGATCAAGGGGGCAGCCTCTGGGCGCCAGCGCACCGACCATGGACGGCGCGCTGAGGAAAAAATGGGGAGGAATGAGTATCGGGTGGTGATTTTCCGGACCCCATCGGACGGGTCCCACACTGTTCTAGAAAAAAAAAATGGCCCGCGATCCAAGGATCGCGGGCCATCACGTCACGGCAGCATCAAGCCTGCCGTGCGGTCATCGCACTTGCTTACCAGCTGAAACCGGCACCGGCCGACACGCTCTGGTCGCTGCCACTGAAGGCACCACCCAGCGAGACCGAGACGTTCTTCTTCTCGCCCAGGATGCGCTGGTAACCCACGGCCAGTGCACTGCGGCCATTCTGCGAGCCGATACCGGCACCGACGCGGTTGTCACCGTTCAGGCCTGCGGTGTTGATGGCCATACCGGCGTATGCAGCGCTGATGGCGCCCATGCGGTCGATACGCTTGTCAACGGCCTGGAAGCGGCTGTTGCTCCAGTCACGCTCGGCAGCGAAGCGGTCATCCATCTGCTTCAGGTTGACCGCATCGGTCGGACGCGTACCAGCGGCCACGTTACCGATGACGCGCTCAGCACCCGGGGCACCGACAGACACTTCGCGGTCACGGTCAGCGATGGAGCCGCTGCCGATGGCCACCGAGTCCTTGCCAGCCGCCGAGGAACCGCCGCCGATGGCGACTGCGCCGTCGCCGCCCGCTGCACCTGCACCACCCGCGGTACCGTCGCCGATCACGATCGAACCTGCACCGTCACCGGCACCGATCATGCCCTCACCCGGGACCGGATCCGGGCCCGCACCCTGGCCCGGACCACCGATCGAACCGTCGCCTACGCCACGTTCGATGCTGCCCACGCGGCCATCCAGTGCCGACCACTTCGATTCCCAATCGGCATTCATCTGGAACAGCTGGCCACCGTTGATGGCTTCCATGCTGCCGGCGCCGATCAGACCATTGCCGACATTGCCCAGCACCGTACCGCCGGTGCCGCCCAAGGTGGCACGACCCAGGCTGATGTCGTCGTAGACCACCGCACCCAGGGCGCGGCCATCGTTCGGATCGACCAGGCCGGAGGCCTTCAGCTGCGCAATGGTGGCCGCTTCATCATCGGCCACACCGTTGGCCACACCGGCCAGACGGCGAGCACCTGCACTGCCACCCACGTTGACCACCGTGCCGCCGGTGGCCGCTGCGATGCTGACATCGCCGGTGAGCGAATCCTGCTTCACCAGGCCCGCGGTGCCGTTGGACAGGTCCTGCACGACGGTGTTGAGGTTGGTGATGTCGCCTTCGTTGAGGGTAACGCGACCATCCAGATTGGTGATGTCGTTCTCGTTGATGGCCACACGGTCATTGGTCGCCTTCAGCTGCGAACCGTTCACCGCATCGGTGCTGGTGTCGGTCAGGTCGCCAGCGGCCACGCCGGTCAGCTTGCGGTCACCGCTGCTGCCGGCGAAGTTGACGGCAGCACCACCGGTGGCCTTGCCCACGGTCAGGTCTGCATCCGCACCGGCCTGCTGCACCAGACCCACGGTGCCATCGGCCAGCCCGTCCAGACGGGTGTTGATGTGGGTGATGTTGCCTTCGTTGGTCGTGGTGCGGCCATCGATGTTGGTGAGGGCGTCACCGACGTTGTTGTACTCAGTGCCAGCAGCGCCAATCTTGTAGGTCGGGCCGGTGATGGTGCCGTCCGGGTTGACGGTTGCACCGCCACCCAGGCCAGCGGTCACATCCTTCAGCTGGGCGATGTTGGCCGCATCGTTCTCGGCCATGCCGCGGTCCACGCCGCTCAGCTTGCGATCGCCAGCCATGCCAGCGACGTTGACCGTGTCGCCGGCCTTGCCTGCAGCGACGCTCACCGTGCCGGTGGAATCGTTGTAGGTCACCAGACCTTCGGTGCCGCCGATCAGGCCGTCCATGCGCGCATCCACGGCCTTGAACCCGTCACCCACGCCGGTGTAGTCAGTGCCACCGATGTTGTAGACCGGGCTGGTGATGGTGCCGTCGGGGTTGACGACAGAATTGCCACCCAGGCTGTCAGCGACGCTCTTGGCGGTGCCGTACAGCTGCGAACCATTGATCGCTTCGTTGCTGGTTGCGCTCACTTCGCCGGCGGCAACGCCGATCAGCTTGCGGCTGGCCCTAGCTTTGTTGGTGAAGTCAACGGCATCGCCGTCGGTGTCCTTGCCCACGGTCAGATTCGCACCAGGACCCGCCTGCTGCACCAGACCCACCGTGCCAGCTGCCAGGCCATCCTTCAGGCCGGAAATGTCATCGGTGTTGGTGATGACGCGCCCGTCGATGTCGGTAAGGGCATCGCCGACGTTGTTGTACTCAGTGGCCCCAGCGCCAATCTTGTAGGTCGGCGCCTGGATGGTGCCGTCCGGATTGACGGCCGAACCGCCGCCCAGGCCATTGGCCACGCTCGTGGCGGTGCCGTACAGCTGCGACCCATTGATCGCTTCCTTGCTGGCGGCATTCACCGTGCCGGCGGCAACGCCGGTCAGCGTGCGGGCATCGGTCGCATTGTTGCTGAAGTCGACCGTGTCGCCGGCCTTGCCTGCAGCGACGCTCACCGTGCCGGTGGAATCGTTGTAGGTCACCAGACCTTCGGTGCCGCCGATCAGGCCGTCCATGCGCGCATCCACGGCCTTGAACCCGTCACCCACGCCGGTGTAGTCAGTGCCACCGATGTTGTAGACCGGGCTGGTGATGGTGCCGTCGGGGTTGACGACAGAATTGCCACCCAGGCTGTCAGCGACGCTCTTGGCGGTGCCGTGCAGCTGCGAACCGTTGATGGCTTCGTTGCTGGCGGCATTCACCGTGCCGGCCTTGACGCCGCTCAGGGTGCGATCACCGTTTGTGCCGGCGAAGTCCACCGCCGTGCCGCCGGTGTCCTTGCCGACGGTCAGATCGGCAGTGCTCGAAGCCTGCTGCACCAGACCGGTTGTGCCGTTGGTGAGGTTTTCGATGGCGGTCGTGTTGCCGGCAATATTGGTCGTATTGGTCGTGGTGCGGCCATCAATGTCGGTGAGGGCGTCGCCGACGGTGTGCACCGTGTTGCCGCCAACGGTGTAGGTCGGGCCGGTGACAATGCCCGAGGCCGGGTCGATCTTCGCGCCGCCGCCCAGGCTTTCCACGACAGGCTTCAGTTGGCCCACGTTGACTGCATCGTTGTTGCCGATGCCAGCCTTGACACCGGTCAGGAAGCGCGAATCGCCGTTGCTATCACGCAGGCTGACGGCGCCACCGAGGACACCATTGCCCACGTGGATATCGCCGGTGGGGGTATCACGGGTAACCAAGCCTGCGCCGGCGGCGATGCCGTCCACGCGGGTGGTCAGATCACCCAGGTTGGTCGTGTTGCCTGCGACGCGCCCATCCAGATTGCCCAGCGCACTGCCGACGTCGTTGTAGCTGCCGTTCGTGCCGAAGTTGTAGGTCGGGCCGGTGACAACGCCGGCGGCGTCGATCTTCGCACCACCGCCGAGACCGGCGATGACCGGGGTCAGCTGGCTGACGTTGACGGCATCGGTGGCGGCGGTGCCGGCAGCCATGTTGACGACCCGGCGCTGGAGGCCTACCCCGGTCCTGCCGACAGAGATGGTGTTTTCCTGGTCAGCAACCGAGCTTGCGCCCAGCGCCACAGAGGAAACGGCCGTGGCCGACGAGTTTGCACCCAGCGCCGTGGAATGGGTGCCCGTGGCGTCAACTCTCGCGCCGTTGCCGAGCGCCGCAGCGTTCACTGCCAGCGCCTTTGATGTGTTACCCAAAGCGACTGCACCGACGCCAGTTGCGTTGGACAAGCGGCCGAAGGCGGTGGCGTATTGCGCATTCGTCGCGGCACCGCTGCCGATAGCGACCGAGGACAGGCCCAGTGCCGAAGCAGTGGCGCCGATCGCGATTTGGGAGGTGTTGGTTGGATCCCCAGCCACACCGGTGACCGCACCGTAGCCGATCGCGACCGACGAGCTGGTGTTGCCTTTCGCACTATCGCCAATAGCGACGGCTCCACCACCAGCCGCAGTTGCGGGATTAGCGCCAGCAGCGGCCCCATTCACCTTGACAAAGTCATCGGTAAGCGCCGCCTTGACGCCGATAGCGCCTGACATCGTTGTCATCGAAGACGCTGCTTCGCAACGCAGGCCGTCGGCCGAGACCGCTTCGTTCACCGCGCACTGCAGCGCAGTCGGCGAGTCAGCAGCCAGCGCGGCGCCGGCCGGCATCACCAGGGCGACGGCCATGGCGGCGGCAAGGCGGGTGCGGCTCTTCTTGCCGCGCGATGCGGTCAGCTCGGAGGCCACGGCCCACGTCCCGGTAGAAACATTGAAGATCAATTTGTAAACAGCATTCATGAGGGTTTTCCCGATGGGTGCGCGACGGGGACCGTCGTGCTGGTGACTTCGATGGCGTTACATCAGTTCCGGGTTTCCGGAATGACGCTATCGTTGTCTTTCGGGGGTTTTGACCCCATCGGTCCGGTCCTAAAACGCCGCCACGCTCCCGTTCCCTACGGATTCGTATGGGTTTCGTTAAGACAGATGATCAGGGCGTGTCCAGCCGTCCTGTCAGCCAGCAGCAGCGGGCGCTGGGACTCATACGCCAATAGCGGGGGCGTGTAGCGCGCTGGCAGCCGAATCCGCCAAACAGCGCGCAGCGTGCAGCAGACCATCGATCTCACACGCACCCAGCTGCTGATCACGCTCGGCTTCGCTGGCGGTCAGCTGGGCGGCGTGCAGCAGGCGCAGCACGCTGGTCAAGCCGTACAGGCAGCGGCTGACGCTGGCCAGATCGTCGCAACGGCCCGCGTTCAACCGACGCTCCCCCCAGGGTGATCCATTGGCGCAGCGGTCCGGCTTCATTTCCCGCAGATGGGCCAGCAGCGCCGGCTGGGCGGCTGGTGCTGCGGCCTCGGCAAGCTTGTCGGCGATGCGCTGGATGTGGGCCGGCGATAACGTGTTGGCGGCGTCGCCGATCAGGGCGTGCAGGCGTGCATTGGCGGACTGGCGCTCGAGCATGCAGGGATACCTCGCAGTGCGTGCGGGCCACCTGCCGGAGTGCAAGGTGGCGGACGGTGCGGGTTGGCATACCGGTGAGCGTTGATGTAAAGGCAAGAACAGACCGGCGGGATCCCGGGATCCCCCACGCACCGCCCGCCGCAGACGCGGAAGTCAGTGCATTTTCCCCAATGCTTTGCATGCACTGGGCCCTTTACATCAAACGACTCTATCGGGATGCCAATCCCGGCTGGTGCGGTTGCAACCAGCCTGCACAGCGTGCGGGCGCTTGGACGAAAGCGTCTATCAGGCAACCTGTAAAGAGTGCGGTAGCGCCGAGGCGTGCTCGGCGGAATTCATCCGCCAACGGCCCGCTGCGCTCGCCGACCATGGGTCGGCGCTACCGGTTACCGGGCGCCGTGGCTTGGTAGAGCCGACTTCAGTCGGCTGGGGGGAAGCAGCCGACTGAAGTCGGCTCTACCCCGGGTTAGCGCCATGGTCGACGCCGCGGCTTGACGGCCAGCGGCCGTCACTACCGAATTATTCGGATTCCCACCACATCCAGAAGCTGTCCCACAGGCGCTTGAAGAAGCCAGCTTCTTCAACAGCAGCGATCGCCACCAGCGGCGCCTGCGCGACGACCTTGCCATCCAGGGTCACCTTCAGCGTGCCGATCTGCTGGCCGGCAGTGAACGGCGCCGTCAGGCTCTTGGGCACGTCGATGCTCGGCTTCAGGTCGTTGTAGCGACCACGCGGCAGGCTCACCAGCATCGGCTGCGCAACACCCAGCTGCACGTTGTCGACCTTGCCCTTCCACACCTTGTGCTCGGCCACGACCTTGCCGGGTTCATACAGGCGGTGGGTCTCGAAGAAGCGGAAGCCCCAGTTGAGCAGGGCCAGGCTGTCATCGGCACGCTGCTTTTCCGACGCGCCGCCCAGCACCACCGCGATCAGGCGCTGGTCACCGCGCTGCGCTGAACTCATCAAGCAGTAACCGGCCGCCGAGGTGTGGCCGGTCTTGATGCCATCCACCGTGCCGTCGCGCCACAGCAGCAGGTTGCGGTTGGGCTGCTTGATGTTGCCCACGGTGAATTCCTTCACCTTGTTGTAGGCATACGTTTCCGGGTAGTCGCGCACGAAAGCGCGGCCCAGCAGGGCCAGATCGTGAGCGGTGCTGTGATGACCTTCGGCGGTCAGACCGTGCGCATTGACGAAGTGCGAGTTCTTCATGCCGATCTTGGCGGCATAGCTGTTCATCAGCGAGGCGAAGGCTTCTTCGCTGCCGGCCACGTGTTCGGCCAGGGCGATCGCGGCATCGTTGCCGGACTGGATGGCCATGCCCTTTTCCATGTCTTCCAGACGCGCCGTCTGGTTGACCGGGAAACCGCTGTAGCTGCCATCGGTGCCCGCGCCGCCCTCGCGCCAGGCGCGCTCGCTCATCATCACCTGATCGTCCGGCTTGACCTTGCCGTTCTTCACTTCGGCCGCGACGACATAGCTGGTCATCACCTTGGTGATGCTGGCCGGCGCCAACTGCGCGTCGACGTTCTCACCGGCGAGGATCTGGCCGGAGGCGTAATCCATCAGGATCCAGGCCTTGGACACGCTGGGCACCGGTGCGGGCGGCGTGGCGACGGTAGTCGGCGCAGTGGCCGCTGCCGGAGCAGCCGGCGTCGGCAGCGCGGTCTGGGCATGGGCCAGACCGACCACCAGGGTGGCGGCCAGCGCGGTGGCAGCGAAACGGAATTTCATGGGACTGCAGACTCCTGGAGCGGCCGGAATACGGCTGGATAGGCGAGATGGTGAACGCGAACGCCATTGTAGGCGGTCACGGCATGGGCGCGGCAGGCGGCGGTCGCCTGCCGCTGCCGATCATTCCTTGACGATCTGCGGTGCGCCGAAACCCAGACCGGCGATGCGGCCAGCGAGTTCCGTGGCATTGGCGTGATCGTTGGCGGGTACGCGCAGGCGCCAGAGCGTGCGGCCCCCGGCGGCAATGTCGCTGATGGTCGCGCCGACGATGCCGGCGGCGGTGAGCTGGCCCTGGGCGCGGGTGGCGTTGTCACGGCTGGCGAAACTGGCGACCTGCAGCAGAACGTTGCCCAGCACCTGCTGGGACAGCGTGGCGGTTGCGCTGGTCGGCTTGGTTCCGGCGGATGGGTCAGGTTGACGGGCGGCGGCCGTGACTGCCGCTGAGGGGGCTCTGTCGGGTTGACGGCTGGCGACCGTCGCGACCGGGGTAGTCGGTTTGCCGGTAGCGACGCGCACGTTGTTGTCGCGCATCCAGCGGTCGAAATTGTCGGCCGATCCGGGTTTCGCACTGTCGGCAACGCGGTAGCGGTAGGCCTCCGGGCCGGTCGGCGGCTTGCCGGCGACGGCCGCGGTGCGCGGTGCGGGCGCCGCGATGGCGGCGGCAACAGGGGCCGACGCCGGTGGCAGACGGTTGACCAGGCTGTCGATGGCCGACGGTGCTGCATCAGCGGCAGCAACCATCGTGGTGGCGCGACGCTCGGCACGGGTGGGCTTGGCGCTGGCCAACAGGTTGCCCTCACCCGGCTGCAGCGCACTGACCTCCACATTGCCCGTGCCGCGCTGGGTGATGCCCAATCGCACGGCTGCGGCATAGCTCAGGTCGATGACCCGGCCGTCGTGGAACGGGCCGCGGTCGTTCACCCGCACGATCACCGACTCGCCGTTGTCCAGGTTCGTCACGCGCGCGAAGCTGGGCAGCGGCAACGTCTTGTGGGCAGCGGTGAACTGGTACATGTCGTAGACCTCCCGGTTGGAGGTCAGGCGGCCATGGAACTTGGCACCGTAGTAAGAAGCCGTGCCTTTTTCCGCATAGCCCTTGGTGCTGTCCATCACCTTGTACTGCTTGCCCAGCACTTCATACGGCGTCTTGTTGCCGATCGGCGAGCGCGCCAGATCCTGCACTTCCGGCTCAGGGATGCAGGCTACGTTGGGAATGTACGTCGGGGTGGTGTCTTTCACCCCCGGCTTGTACAGACCGCCGGCGGTGTAGTTTCCGCGCGTGGCCAGGTCTTCCGCTGCCGCTGCATATGGCGAGCCATCAGGGCAGTGGGCCGGTCGGGTGCTGCCCTTGCCCTGCACGACGGTGCCGGGTGGCTTGCCCGGACCAATGGCGGTTCCGCCGGGTTTCTTGGGCGCGCTGCTGCATGCGGCCAGCGCAAGGATCAACGCTCCGGGGACCCACCATCTGATGTTCATGCCGGCGGCAACTCCTTTCCTGCGATGGCCTGCGACAGCTGGAATACCGCCATCGCGTACATTTTGGAGATGTTGTAACGGGTGATGGCGTAATAGTTCTGGAAGCCCAGCCAGTACTGCTTGCCGGTGCTGCCTTCAAGCGTGATCGGCGTGGCGGTCGCGCCCGGCTGCACCGCGCCGACCGGCTGATAACCGCGCGCGGCCAGATCCTGCAGCGACCAGGTGGGCTTCCACTCGGTCGGATTGAACTCTTCGCGGCCGGTGGCCAGCGTAGCCGGCACCGCTACCTGCCCGCCGCGCACCCAGCCGCCCTTCTTGACGAAGTAATTGGCGATGGACGAGAACACGTCGTCGTAGCTGTTGAACAGGTCACGGCGACCATCGCCGTTGCCGTCCACTGCGTAATCCAGATAGCTGGACGGCATGAACTGGCCCATGCCCATGGCACCGGCATAACTGCCTTTCAGCGTGGTGATGTCGAGCTTTTCATCACGTGCGAGAACGAACGCCTTGGCCAATTCGTCGCGGAAGAACAGTTCGCGCCGCACCTCGCGTTCGAGCTTGGCGGGATCGCCGCTGCGCGGGTAATAGAAAGCCAGTGTGTAGAGCGCATCCAGAACCCGGTGGTTGCCGGCGTTGCCGCCATAGCTGGTTTCCACGCCGATGATGGCCACGATCACCTCGGCCGGCACGCCCGTGCGCTGCTGCACGCGCATCAGCTCATCCCGATGTTCGGCCAGGAATTTTTTTCCGCCGTCGATGCGTGCCTGGCTGATGAAGATCGGCCGGTACTCGTTCCACGGCTTGACCCGTTCTGCCGGACGCGACATCGCCGCGATGATCGGCGGACGCACCTGCGCCTGGTCGAGCACGCTGGCGATATAGGCAGGATCAAGTTTGTGCGCGGCAGCGGTATCGCGGATGAAATTGGCGCGCGCGACGTCGAACGGGACGGGCGTCAGGTCAACCGGCGGTGCGGTAGCCGCAGCGGCCTCGGGCGCGGCTTCTGCCGGTCCCTTGGTGTGTCCGCTGGCCGGTTTATGCGGCGCAACGGTGGCCTGCGAAGGCGATGGAGGACTCGACGGCTGAGTCGCGCAAGCGACCAGGCCGAGGGTGAGCATGCAGGCCAGAGTACGTCGGATCATCGCCGCAGGTTAGCAGGTCATGGATGAAATAAAACCCCTAAGACCATGAATAGCAAAGGATTGATTAAGTGAGTCAACCTTTGTAAATCCTGCGTGAAAAAAGCAGTGACAACAAACCGGTTGCGCCCCCATCCCCCTACGGGCGCAACCGGCCTGCCGGACCATGCGATTGGGCCGCCTGCATCTCCCCAGAGCAGGTGGCTAACGTGCGGTCTTGCTGCTCCTGTCCGCAGGTCGGCGGTAGATGAACGCGCCCTGCATGACAGGCCGCCATTGTGCAGCGGGTTTGCGACAAAACCATTGATCAAAATCAAAAAATCGTTAAGAAGTGTGATCTAGAGCACATTTGATGTGTGAAATCTTCACGACGTCTTTCTGGGGTAGAGCCGACTTCAGTCGGCTGCGCTTAAGGCGCTCGGCCTGGTAGAGCCGACTTCAGTCGGCTGCACTTCACGCGCCCGGCCTGGTAGAGCCGACTTCAGTCGGCTGCGCTTCACGCGCGTGGTGAGGCAAGCCGACTGAAGTCGGCTCTACCGGTAGCCGCCGTGGACCGGGTTGTGGCTGCGTACGGCCATCACCAGACCGAAGCCTGCCAGCAGGGATACCGCCGAGGTGCCGCCGTAGCTGATCAGGGGCATCGGGACGCCCACCACGGGCAACAGGCCGGAAATCATGCCGCCGTTGACCAGCACGTAGACGAAGAAGGCCAGGCCGGTGGCGCCGGCCAGCAGGCGCGAGTACGAATCCCGCGACTGCCCGGCGATCCACAGGCAACGCCCGATCACCACCAGATACAGCGCCAGCACCAGCGCGACGCCCATCCAGCCGAACTCTTCGCTCAGCACCGAAAATGCGAAGTCCGTCGTCTGCTCCGGGATGAAGTTCAGGTGCGACTGCGAGCCCTGGCCCCAGCCCTTGCCCTCCAGGCCGCCCGATCCAATGGCGATCTTCGACTGGATGATGTTCCAGCCCGCGCCCAGCGCATCCATCTCAGGGTCGAGGAACATCATGATGCGGTCCTTCTGGTACGGCATCAGCAGCCAGAACCAGGCGACCGGTGCGACCGCGGCGATGCCGCCCACGCCCAGCCCGACCCACCACCACGGCAGGCCGGCCAGCAGCAGCACGAACACGCCGCTGGCGGCGATCAGCACGGCGGTGCCGAAGTCCGGCTGCAGCATCACCGCCGCCGTCGGGGCGCCGATGATCAGCAGGCTGACCAGCACCGTCGTGAAACGGGGCGGCAACGGCATGCGGTGCAGGTACCAGGCCACCATCATCGGCAGGCTGACCTTCAGCAGTTCGGCCGGCTGAAGGTAGAAGAGCTTGAGGTCCAGCCATTGCCGGCCGTACTTGCCGGTACCGATCGCGAACACCGCCAGCAGCGGGATCATCGAAATGGCGTAGATCATCGGCGTCACCGAGCGGATGCGCAGTATCGGCACGCGTGATATGCCCCACATGGCCGCCAGGCCAACGGCGAAGCGTGCGCCCTGGGCGAAGACCAGCCCGTCGCCACCCGCGCTTTTCAGCGTGGCGAGACCGATCAGCATCAGGGCGCCCAAGGCGGCACACAGCATCCAGTCCAGCGTGCTGAAGAAGCGCACCAGCATGTCGCCGGCCCAGCGCAGGAAATCCTTCATCGGGCGGGCTCCGAGGGGGGGATCCGCCGAGCATGGCTCGGCGCTACCGGGGTGGCGGGTTCAGTCGGTAGCGCCGCGCCATGCTCGGCGGGCACTGCCTGCGGGGACGGCAGACCGACCTGCACCGGCAAATCACCGGCCGCCAGCGCTGCGGCTTCTCCGTTCGCGCGCGCGGCGTTGTCTTCGTTATCGAACACGGTGCCGCCGAATGCCACGCTGCCACGCTCTACATCCAGCGGCAGCACGCCCTCCGGCATCTTGCCCAGCAGCCACGCATCAAAGACCTTGCGCGCGATCGGGGCCGCCGCCGAGCCGCCGTAGCCGCCGCCCTCCACCGCCACGGCGATGGCGATCACCGGATTGTCGGCCGGCGCGAAGCCGACGAACAAGGAGCGGTGGCGCAGGTGCAGTGGCAGGCTGCGCGGATCCACGGCGGCGGTGCCCTTGCGGCTGATCACCTGCGCGGTGCCGGTCTTGCCCGCCATCACATACGACGCGCCGGCCGCCATGCGCGCGCCACTGCCACCCGGCTGCATGGTGGCCATCATGCCTTCGCGCACGGCCTGCACGTTGTTCGGATTCGGGCTGATCGGTTTGGTTTCGCTGGGCGGCGTGATGGTCCAGTCACTATCGAATCCATCGCGCTGCTGCATCACCAGGTGCGGCGTGCGCAGCTGGCCGCTGGCGATGCCGCTTACCCCGTGCGCCAGTTGCAGCGGCGTCACCTTCCAGTCGCCCTGGCCGATGCTGACGTTCACCGTGTCGCCGGGGTACCAGCGCTCTTTGCGCGATTTCATCTTGTACGCCGGCGACGGCAGGATGCCCCCGATCTCGCCGGTCAGGTCGATGCCGGTCGGTGCCCCGAAGCCGTAATAGCCCATGTAGTGGTCGAAGCGCTCGATACCGAGGTCCAGCGCCAAGCGGTAGTAGTACGTGTTGACCGACTGTGCGATGGACTTGCGCAGATCGGTCCAGCCATGGCCACCGCGGTTGGCGTCGCCCCAGCCGCGACTGGTGCCGGGCAGGTAGAACATGCCGGTCGACAGCACTTTGTCTTCCGGCCGGCGCACGCCGGCATCCAGCCCGGCCAGTGCGATCAACGGCTTCAGCGTGGAGCCCGGTGCCACACCGCCCAGCACCAGCCGGTTGAACTGCGGGCGTGAGGGGTTGTCGTTGAGCGCGCGGAAGTCGGCGTGCGATATCCCGTTGACGAACAGATTGGCGTCATACGAAGGCAGGCTGACCATCGCCAGCACTTCGCCGGTACGCGGGTCCATCGCCACCGCCGCGCCTTCCTGCACGCCGAAGGCAGCCACCATGGCCCGCTGCAGGTCGGCATCGATGGACAGCCGCAGGTCGGTGCCCGACTGGGCGGCCACGCGGCCGACCGTACGGATCGCCCGCCCCTGCACATTGGTTTCCACCTGTTCGTAGCCGACCTTGCCGCGCAGCTGCTGTTCGTAATAACGCTCCAGCCCGGACTTGCCGATATGGGTCAGCGCGGCATTGCCCTCGCCGAGCATTTCCAGGTCTTTGTCATCCACCCGCCCCACATAGCCGATCACATGCGCGAACAGGTCGCCAAAGGGATAGCGGCGGGTCAGGTAGGGCTCCAGCTCGACCCCGGGGAAGCGCCAGCGGTCCACCGCGAAGCGCGCCATTTCTTCTTCGCTGACGCGCAGCTTCAGGGTCACCGGCAGGAAGCTGCGACGCGCCCTGCGCGAACGGTTGAAGGCCTCGATTTCCTCCTCGCTCAGCGGGAAGATTTTCGCCAGCCCGGCCAGGGTGGCGTCCATGTCCTTGACCTTGTCCGGGGTGACGTCCAGACGGAAGGCCGGCACGTTCTCGGCCAGCAGGCGGCCGTTGCGGTCGTAGATCATGCCGCGACCGGGCACCACCGGACGGGGCTTGATGCGATTGGCATCCGAGCGCGTGGTGTAGATCTCGTGGTCCAGCACCTGCAGCTTGAAATACCACGCGCCCAGCCCGCCCAGGCACAGCACCACGGCCAGGAAACCGAGCACCGCGCGACGGCGGAACTGCTCGGCCTCGGCGTGCAGATTCTTGACCGGGCGGCGGGTGCTCATGTCAGCGCCCGCGCCGTCCGAATCGCACGGCGTCCAGCAGCACGAACACCAGCGGCCACAACGCCATGCCCAGCAACGGGGCCCACCAATAGGCCCACGGCAGGGTCGGCTCGCCGACCACGATGTGCACCACGGCGCTGACGATGCGGTCGTTGAACAGCAGGCCGCCGATGGCGAGGATCTGCTGCGACATCGGGAAGAACCGGATGCGCGCACGGAAGCGTTGCAGGATGAAAGCCAGGATCACCAGGCGCAGCGCCTGCTCGCCCAGCACGCCGCCATAGAGGAAATCGGCGACGACGCCGCTGGCGAAGGCTACGCCCAGCCCGACCCGTTCAGGGGCTTCAATGACCCAGTAAGCCAGCACCAGGGCCAGCCAATAAGGGCGCAATGGCTGCAGGAACGGTGGCAACGGCAGCAACCCCAGCATCAGGGCGGCGATCACGCTGACCGGCAGCACCCAGCGGTTGTCGCGCAGGCGGCTCACGGGCGTGTCTCCGTCGTGGGGGCGGTCGGCGGTGGCGATGCGTTGCCTGGTAGTGACGGCCGCTGGCCGTCAGCCGTCGTGGCTGCGTCGGGGGGTGCCCGCCGAGCATGGCTCGGCGCTACCGAAGCCGCGTCCGCGTTGACCGGGGGCGTCGGCGTCGGCGTTGGCGGGATGCGGATCGGCGAACCGGGCCGCAGCAGCAGCACGTCGCGGCCGCGATCCAGCGCGGCGGCCGGCTTCAGTTCACCCACCAGGAAGGCGTGGGTGTCGTCCGGGCGCAGCGCCGCGATGGTGCCGACCGGGAATCCCACCGGGAACCGTCCGCCCAGTCCAGAAGTGACGATCTCATCGCCCACTTCCACCCCGGCACTCAGCGGAATGTCACGCAGCTCCAGCGTGTCGCCACGGCCATAGACGATCAGCCGCACGCCGTTGCGCGCCACCGTCACCGGCACCGCGTGGTCCGGGTCGGTCAGCAGCAGCACGGTGGAGGTGCTGCCGGTCACGCTGATCACCTGCCCCATCAGGCCGCCGGCATCGATCACCGCCTGACCTACGTGCACGCCCTCACGGGTGCCAGCCGCCAGTACCAGGCGCTGTTTCACCGGGTCCAGGTCGATATCCAGGATCGGCGCCAGCTGCACATCCAGCCCGCTGCGCTCGGCGACGTTCAACAGTTCGCGCAACTGCGCGTTGTCCAGGGCAGCGGTCTGCAGCCGGGTGAGCCGCGCATTCGCCACCAGCAGGCTGTTGCGCAGCTGCCGGTTCTCCGCCACCAGCTGACCATGGCTGGCCGCATTGTCGCGCACCTGGTTGCCCAGCCGCCCGGGCAGGCCCGCCAGGTTCCACGCCGGCTGCACCAGCACATTGGCCTGCTCGCGCAGGCGCGCCAGCCAGCCCGCCTGGTCGTCCAGCACGATCAGGGTGATCGCCAGCACGAGGTAGGTGAGCAGCCGCAGCGGGCTCGCGGCATCGCCGGAGCGGGAAGCAATGGGGGGTCCGGCGTAGGGCGGCACGATGCAGCTTCAGCAGAAAAGAATCGGGAAGGAAACACGACGGCGCCCCGCCGGTGCCGGTCTGCCATGCAGGCAGGCCGCACGCCGGAAGGGCGCGGCGCTCACGACAAGCCGGCCGGGCTTACTCCGGCGCAAAGAACTCGTTGCCGTGCATGTCCACCAGCTCCAGCGCGCGGCCGCCACCGCGGGCCACGCAGGTCAGCGGATCATCGGCCACCTGCACGTGCAGGCCGGTTTCTTCGGAGATCAGGCGATCCATGTCGCGCAGCAACGCGCCACCACCGGTGAGCACGATGCCGCGCTCGGCGACGTCGGCGCACAGCTCCGGCGGCGTCTGCTCCAGCGCCAGCTTGACCGCGCTGACGATGCCCGACAGCGGCTCGTGCAGCGCTTCAAGCACCTCGTTGGAGGTGATCTTGATCATCTTCGGCACGCCCTCGGCGAGGTTGCGGCCGGAGATTTCCATCTCGATCACTTCCGCCTGCGGGTAGGCGCAGCCCAGCTCCACCTTGATGCGCTCGGCGGTGGCTTCACCGATCAGCATGCCGTGGTTACGGCGCACGTAATTGGTGATGGACTCATCGAAGCGGTCGCCGCCGATACGGACCGAGGCCGAGTAGACGATGCCGTTCAGCGAGATCACGGCGACTTCGGTGGTGCCGCCGCCGATGTCGATGACCATCGAACCCCGCGCTTCGGTCACCGGCATGCCGGCGCCGATCGCGGCCGCCATCGGCTCTTCGATCAGGAACACATCACGCGCACCGGCCTCTTCGGCCGATTCCTTGATGGCGCGACGCTCCACCTGGGTGGAGCCGGCCGGCACGCACACCAGCACGCGCGGGCTCGGGCGCAGGAAGCGCGACTTGTGCACCTTCTTGATGAAGTGTTTGAGCATCGCCTCGGTGTAGGTGAAATCGGCGATGACGCCGTCCTTCATCGGGCGGATGGTGGTGATGTGGCCCGGCGTACGGCCCAGCATCTGCTTGGCCTCGGTGCCCACTGCGGCCACCGATCGGGTGCCTCCGATGGCACGGTCCTGGCGCACGGCGACCACGGACGGCTCGTTCAGCACGATTCCCTGCCCGCGCACGTAGATGAGGGTATTGGCCGTGCCCAGATCGATGGACAGGTCATTGGAGAACATGCCGCGGAGTTTCTTGAACATCGAGGAAGTGATCCTGAGGAGGTGCGCTGCCTCTGCCTGGAGTGGCGGAATATGGGCAGAAATCGAGACGTGCAAGCCTAGCAACCCGCCCCCCTGCGAGCAAGGACATATCCAGCTGAACCCGCGTATTCAGAGGCTTTCGGCTGGATTGGTACAGGTTTGGCAACCATCGTACTCCTCGCCGCCGCCGCGTGGTGCCACAGCGGACGACAGCGCGCCCCGCACCGTCCGGCGCTACCCTTACGCCGCTCCAGCCGGTAACCTTTGCGCCGTCGGGCGCCCACGGGCGCCGTTTGCCTGCCCGCCCTGCGGCACGCACTCCACCCATTCCCGCATAGGCTTACATCGATGTCCGCTTTGATCTGTGGTTCTCTTGCCTTCGACACCATCATGGTGTTCCCGGACCAGTTCAAGAATCACATCCTGCCGGACAAGGTGCACATCCTGAATGTGTCGTTCCTGGTGCCGCGCATGCGCCGCGAGTTCGGCGGCTGCGCCGGCAACATCGCCTACAACCTGCACCTGCTGGGCGGCGAGCCGATCCCGATGGGCACGGTGGGCACCGATTTCGGCCCCTATCGTGAACATTTCGATGCACTGGGCATCGACCTGTCCCGGGTACGCGTGATCGACGAGCTGTTCACCCCGCAGGCTTTCATCACCACCGACCACGACAACAACCAGATCACCGCCTTCCATCCCGGCGCGATGATGCGTTCGTATGAAAACCATGTGCGCGACGTGCCGGGCGTCAGCCTGGGCCTGGTCGGCCCGGATGGCCGCGAAGGCATGATCCAGAACGCGCTGGAGTTCCACGAAGACGGCGTGCCCTTCATCTTCGATCCCGGCCAGGCCATGCCGCTGTTCAACGGTCCGGAGCTGCGCACGTTCATCGAGCAGGCGGATTACGTGGTGGTCAACGATTACGAGTCGAACCTGCTGCAGGAACGCACCGGCTGGGACGAGAAGGAAATCGTCAGCCGCGTACAGGCCTACATCACCACGCGCGGCCCCAAGGGTGCGGTCATCCACACCCCTGAAAAGAGCTACGACATCCCGCCTGCGCACGAGCGCCGCGTAGTGGACCCGACCGGTTGCGGCGACGCCTTCCGTGCCGGCCTGATCTACGGCATCCAGAAGGGTTTCGACTGGCTGACCATCGGCCGCATGGGCAACCTGATGGGCGCGCTGAAGGTGGAGCACCCGGGCACGCAGAACCAGCGTTTCACCTTCGACGAGTTCAACGAGCAGTTCAAGCAGCAGTTCGGTTACGCACTGAACGTCTGACGCCGAGGGGCGCTGCGCCGCATTCGCCGGGTAGCGCCGAGCCATGCTCGGCGAGCGCAGCGGCAGCCCCACCACCGTTCCCCAGGTAGAGCCGACTTCAGTCGGCTACCAGCAATCACGAACCCCCAAGGTAGAGCCGACTTCAGTCGGCTGACAGCAATCGCGAACCGCAGCCGACTGAAGTCGGCTCTACCTCACCGCCACGCCGACTGCAGCGCCGCGCAGTCCGCGAAACGCCAGTCTGCCATCCCAGGCCATGGGTCACCCGGTGTATTGACCAGCACCGTCTGCGTGCCCGCAGCACGTCCCGCCGCCAGGTCCATGCGGTGATCCCCCACCATCGCCACCTGTGCCGCTTCGACACCCCAGCGCTGCAGGTGATACACGATGCCGGCCGGCGACGGCTTGGGGTCGGCCTCATCGCGACCGATGATGTGATCATCGGCGAACAGATCGGCCACCCCGATCGCTTCCAATGTCAGCTTGGCCACCGCATGATCATTCCGGGTCAGGATGCCAAGCTCGCAGCCACGCCCATGCAGCGCGCGCAGTAACGCCACCGCGCCGATGGCCGCCTGCGCGCCCAGCGCCAGCTCACGCTCATGATCGAAAAGCCAGGCGCGCTTGGCCCGCTCATCCTCGTCGGGCAGTGCAACCAGATGCTCGATGATGTCTTCATGCGCGGCTATGTCCAGCGCGCGCTTGATGGCGGCGAAATCGTGCACGGCCACGGTCAGCGTGCCGTCCAGGTCGAATATCCAATGACGCACGCCCGAAAGAACGGCATAGCTGGCCGGCGGCATCGGCTGCATCATTTCCACGGCATCTGGCTCGCATCCAGGCCGCCGGTTTCAAAGACGGCCGTGCGCGTACCACCGGCCTTCACCGGGAACTCGATGCTGATTGCCTTGGCCTGACGCGCCAGCTTCCACAGCGCGGCGTTGTCGGTGATGAACATGGCGATTGCCTCATCGGTGTCCGGACGCCATGCGGCCATCGCGCGCGGGGTTCCACCGTCCACGCTGACCTGCACCTTGCAGCCGCCGGGGCAACGGAAATCACCGGCCTGCAGCACCAGGTACGCGTGCCGCTTCCACTCCGGATGATCGCGGAAGACCAACTGCACCGGCTTGGGGCCACTTCCGTCGACGTCGACGCGCTCCTTGCCGTAGATCGATGCGGACCGCTGCGTTCCCTTGGTGCCAACGGGAATCTGGTTGTACTGCCACAGCGCCTGCATCCGGCGCAGGTCGCGCGCTTCGTCGGCCTTGGCCTTCACGTCAGCGAATCCCGCTTCGATGCGAGCAGCCGCGGCCGTTCCTTTGTAGACATCCAGCAATGACCCGCCGTGGATGCGTGCCCGCTCCCATTCCTGCGCTGCCACGGCGGTGTCGTACTGCTTGGCGACCTCGTCGGCCTTGGTTTCCTTCTGCGCCTGGGCGGCGGCGGCCGCCGCCTGCTGCGCCTGGCGCTCGGCCTCCGGGTCGCTACAGGCGACCAGCGCCAGCGCGCAGGTGGCAACGAGAATCAGGTGTTTCATGCAGGCTCCGCGTGTGGTCGTTGAACCCCTACTGTAGAGCCGACTTCAGTCGGCTGCATCTCCTGCCGTGGTAGAGCCGACTTCAGTCGGCTGCAGGCAAGCCGACTGAAGTCGGCTCTACCGGTCGAACGATCCACCGATCCACCGTCGAACGATCCGCCGATCCACCCGTCGAGCGATCCGCCGATCCACCCGTCGAGCGATCCACCGGTCCAACGATCCCCCTGGCCACCTACCCGTTCCCTGCCGCGTTACCGCACTTGTCGCCACCACTGGGTGGATGGCGCCGGTGCACCGATATCCAACCGCTCGCCCATCTGCGGTGCCGTCAGCACCACGCCCTGTTCCTGCGCCAACGCGGTGATGCGCTCGAAGGGTTCCGTCCACGGATGCAGCGCCAGGTCGAAGGTGCCGTTGTGGATCGGCATCATCACCTTGCCGCGGACATCCAGATGCGCCTGCAGGCTCTGTTCGGGCTGCATGTGCACGTCGGCCCAGTCGGCGTCGTAAGCGCCGGTCTCGACGAGCGTCAGGTCGAACGGACCGTACCGCTCGCCGATCTGGGCGAAGCCGTCGAAGTAGCCGCTGTCACCACTGAAGAAAATGCGCTTGCGTCCACTGTCGATCACCCACGACGCCCACAACGTGCGGTTGCCATCGGACACGCCACGACCGGAGAAATGCTGTGCCGGCGTGGCAGCGATCTTCAGACCGTGCACCTGCGTCTCCTGCCACCAGTCCAGCTGCTGGATCTTGTCGGCGGGCACGCCCCACGCCCGCAATCGATCCCCCACACCCAGCGCGGTGATGAAGTGGTCGACCTTCGGCGCCAGCGCACGGATGGCATCGTGGTCCAGGTGGTCGTAGTGGTCATGGGAAATGATCACGCCGGTCAGCGGCGGCAGCGCTTCAATATCAAGCGGTGGCGCATGGAAGCGCTTGGGCCCCATGAACGACATCGGCGAGGCGCGCTCTGAAAAAACCGGGTCGGTCAGCCAGAAATGACCATCCAGCTTCATCAGCACGGTGGAGTGTCCCAGCCTCCACAGACTGTCGTCCGGCGCGTCCAGCAGGTCCTGGCGGGTCAACGCATGCACCGGAATCGGCGCGGGCGGGGTGGCATCCTTGGGCTTGTCCACCATGAAGCGCCAGAGCACCCCCAAGGTGCCGACAAATCCCAGCGACGACTTGCCCGCAGGATTGTGGAAGCGTCCATCCTGGTACTGGGGAGATTCTTCGTAGGAAGCGGCAGGACGCGCGCCGCAGGTCAGCAGGCCAAGTGTCATGGCGATCAGTACCGTAGAAAGGAGGAGGAAGCGCGGCAGGCGCGGGTCATTCGGGCTTGCCCTGAAAAGTACACCGAAGAGTCTACTTCTATTTCGTTGGAAGTAAACTGAACGGTGTAAAATATCGGTATGAGTGCCGATACCCGCCCTACCCGCCCTACCCGCCTGACCGACCGCAAGCGCGCCGCCATCCTCGCGGCAGCGGTGACAGAGTTCCGCAGCTTCGGGTTCGCGGCCACCAGCATGGACCGGATCGCTGCCACGGCAGAGGTGTCCAAGCGAACGGTCTACAACCACTTCGCCAGCAAGGACGAGCTGTTCACGGCCATCCTGTTGCAGCTGTGGGAGGCCAGCCAAGATCTGGATGCGCCGGACTACGCGCCGGCCCAGCCGCTTCGTCCGCAACTGCTGGGATTCGCCGCAAGGAAGATGCGGCTGATGGCCGATGAGAGTTTCATCGACCTGTCGCGGGTGGCGATCGCCGAACTGGTGCATGCGCCGGAGCGCGCGCGGGCGATGATGGAGCGGCTGGCGGAGAAGGAAGAAGGGCTGACCGCCTGGATGCGGGCGGCACAAGCAGATGGTCGGCTGCGCACACTGCCCTCGCCGGCTGAAGCCGCGCATCAGCTGCAAGGCATGCTGAAGGCGTTTGCGTTCTGGCCGCAGGTGGCAATGGGGCAGGCGCCGCTGGCACCGGAAGCGCAGCAGCGATTGATGGAAGAGTGCGTGGACATGTTCCTGGCGCTGAACGCACGGGAACATACGCCGGTCTAGCCCCGAGCGGCGCAGGAGGTTGGTTGGCATTGGTAGAGCCGACTTCAGTCGGCTGGCGGCGGGAAGCCGACTGAAGTCGGCTCTACCAAGCAGCAACAGCGACAGCGACAGCAACGGCAGCAGCGACCGCAACGGCAATCAAGAAGGCGAAGGCAGCGGCAGCCGCGATGGCAACATCAACCGCGCCCGCCCCAGCAAGAGCGGGTGCCGACCGACGTCGGCACCCGCTTTCGGTGTTACTGGGCCTCGGCCTTGGACAGCATGTCCTGCACCGAGCCGGTGGTGATCGGGTGGTAGCCCGGCTTGGCCTTTTCAAAGGCAGCCTTGGCAATCTCCAGACCTTCCGGCGTCTTCACCAGTTCGGCGTAGATCGGCATGATCAGCTTGCGACGGCCCACCCGCTCGATGAACTCGGCGGCGGCCGGGGTCGCCTCGGCGTAGCCACTGCGGATCGCCAGCGGGTACCAGCGCATGGCGATTTCACCGTTCGGCGTACCGGTGAACTTGAAGGCACGGTCCAGCGCGGTGAGCTTGTCCAGCGGCTGCTTCGCGCCCAGCCCGTCGATGAAACGCACCCACTCCTGCGTGCTCCATTCAGCGGTCAGCTGGTTGGTGGGCAGCTTGCCGGTACCTTCCCACGCAATGCGCGCGGTATCGACATTGCTGAAGTTGCGCGACTGCGCCTTGGCCGCGAATGCCGGGATGCCCGGCTCGTCGAGCCATGCCTTCAGTTCGGCATCCGTCACGGCGCCGGGCTTCTTGTCGAGCAGGTTCTTCTTCAGATAGTCGACGAACTGATCGGTGTTCGCGCTCTGGAAGGCATGGTCGTTGAACCAGCCACGCAGGAAGGGATCGAACACCTCACGGCCGAAGCGCTGTTCCAGGAACTCCAGGAACCAGGACCCCTTTACATAGGCAACCTGGCTCAGCGCCTCGTCCGGGTCACGTTCGTTCAGCGGCGGCAGGGCCAGCGCCTGGTCGGCCGGGCTCATGTCCTTCACCTCGGCCAACAGGTCGGTCTGGTCGATCTGCCGCTCCATCTCGGCCATTTCCTTGCCATACAGCGCTTCGGTGATGCGACCCTGCACGTAGGTGGTAAAGCCTTCGTTGAGCCAGATGTCCTTCCAGCTGGCGTTGGTCACCAGGTTGCCCGACCAGCTGTGTGCCAGTTCGTGGGCGACCAGCGAGACCAGCGACTTGTCGCCCACGATCACGGTCGGGGTAGCGAAGGTCAGGCGCGGGTTTTCCATGCCGCCGAACGGGAACGACGGCGGCAGCACCAGCATGTCGTAGCGGCCCCAGCGGTACTCGCCGTACAGCTTTTCGGCGGCGCCGATCATTTTCTCGGTGTCCTCGAACTCCTTCGCTGCCTTGCCGACCATGGTCGGTTCGGCCCACACGCCGGAGCGGCCGGAAATCGGCTCGAACACCAGGTCACCCGCAGCGATCGCCAGCAGGTAGGACGGAATCGGCTGCGGCATCTTGAAGGTGTAATCACCGTCACGCGCGGCCTTGGGGTCGTTGTCGGCGCTCATCAGCACCATCACGTCCGGGCGCGAGACCACGTGCGCGCTGTAGGTGAAGCGAACGCTCGGCGTGTCCTGCAGCGGCACCCACGAACGCGCGTGGATCGCCTGCGACTGGCTGAACATGAAAGGCAGCTTCTTGCCTTCGGTCATCGACGGCGCCAGCCACTGCAGGCCCGAAGCAGTCGGTGCGGTGTGGTAGCTGATTTCGACCTTGGTCGGCTGCGTGGGGGTTTCGATGGTCAGCTTGCTGCCGAACACCTTGTCCACGGGCGCCAACACGAACGGCAGCGGGCTGCGCGCGCCATCGGCCGCGATGGCCTCGACCTTGGCGACGGCCAGCTCACGCGTGTCCAGCACCAGCTGCTTGGCGTCCTTGTTCTTCCACTCCAGCGTGTAGGTCGCGGTGCCACCGATCTGCTTGCTGTCGAAATCCAGCTTCAGGTCGAGGGCGATGTCCTTGATGACGACCTTGTCCGGCTCGGCATAGGAGCTTTCGTCGTGGCTGCGGTTTTCAGCGTTCACGGGGGCAGCCGGCGCGCTCTGCGCGGGGGGAGTGGCGACCGGCGCGGCGGTCTCCTGGGAGCAGCCGGCGGCGAGGGCCACGGCCAGCGGAAGGAGCAGGAACGGGGTACGCATGCATCGAGACCGTTTCAGGGGTAAAGGCTGATTTTACCCCTGTTGGACCCGCGGTAGTGACGGCCGCTGGCCGTCAGTGTCCACCGTTTGACGGCCAGCGGCCGTCACTACCGGGTTACAGCTTGTAACCGGAATGGATCGAGACGATGCCCGCCGACAGGTTCTTGTAGTGGCAGCGCTCGAATCCGGCTTCACTCATCATCGCCTTCAGCGCATCCTGCGGCGGGTGCTTGCGGATACTTTCGGCCAGGTACTGATAGCTGTCCGAATCGCGCGCGAACAGACGGCCCAGCTTCGGCAGCACCTTGAACGAGTGGAAGTCGTAGATCGGCTTGAACCAGTCCAGTGTGACCTCGGAAAATTCCAGCACGCGTGCCTGCCCGCCCACTTTCAGCACGCGATGCATCTCGCGCAGCGCCGCATCTTTATCGGTCACGTTGCGCAGCCCGAACGCGATGGTCACCAGGTCGAAGCTGGCATCCGGGAACGGCAGCGCTTCTGCATTGCACTGCACGTAGTCCAACCCGGCCACCAGGCCGCGGTTGGTCAAGCGATCACGGCCCACCGACAGCATGCCGGCATTGATGTCGCCCACCACGACCGCACCGTCGGTGCCGACCCGCTCCTTCAGCAGCGCGGCAATGTCACCGGTACCGCCGGCCAGATCCAGCACGCGGTCACCCGGCTTCACCTGCGCGGTGGCCACGTAGTAGCGCTTCCAGACCCGATGCACACCCAGGCTCATCAGGTCGTTCATCAGGTCGTAGTTGCGCGCGACCGAGGTGAAGACCTGGCCGACCAGCTTCTGCTTGTCTTTTGCATCGACATCGCGGAAGCCGAAATGGGTGGTTCCGGACTTGTAGGGGGATTCGCTCATGGATGGATTATCGCACCGCGCGGAGCCGGCGGCACCCCCTGCCCGTATCATGACCCTCTGAATTCACGGAGACCCCCATGATCACCACGCCCGACTACCACGCCCTGCTGCAGACCGCCCTCGCCGAAGCCCGCCAGGGCATGGCCGAAGGTGGCGTGCCGATCGGCGCGGCGCTTTATCACAACGACGGTCGGCTGCTGGGCTGTGGCCACAACCGCCGGGTGCAGGAAGGCGACCCCTCCGTGCACGGCGAGACCGATGCGTTCCGCAAGGCCGGCCGCCAGCGCGGCTACAAGAACACGATCATGGTCACCACCCTGGCCCCCTGCTGGTACTGCAGCGGGCTGGTCCGCCAGTTCAACATCGGCACCGTCGTAGTGGGCGAGTCGCGCACTTTCCAGGGCGGCATCGACTGGCTGCGCGAGAGCGGCGTCAACGTGATCGACCTGGACAGCCAGGAGTGTGTCGATCTGCTGGGCGCATTCATTGAACGTCATCCGGAAATCTGGGACGAAGACATCGGCGAGTGAGCGGGACTCGCTGAATATTTCAGCCTTGGTATGGCAACAACGACCTTGGAACGCCGATTGCACGCAGCAATGACGCTGCGTGCACTGGCCGATAGCGATGATCGGGTCTCCCCCACCCCCACATCATCAGAAGAAGTAACAGCCATGCGCGCAGATGTACCCAATGTCCCTCCGGTCATCGACGTGGAGGCAGAGCTGAACCACTGGCGCCAGCGACACGCCGAAGGCGCCATGGGCCCGGGCTCTTTCGGCCATTTTGTCCCGTGGATAAAGTTTGCCTGTGACTCGCTGATCACCCACCCCCGCGCCACCAACGAGCAGCGCGAGGATGCGTTCCAGACCCAGTACGCCCTGCAGATCATGCCGCGGCTGACCGAAGCCCAGGCCCGCGCCTTCATTGAACAGGTATGGGACCACGTCTATGTGGCCAGCATGGTCCGCACGGACGATCGTCCGCGCCTGATCGCCTGATCAGCGGGCTCACGCGGCGGCCGGCGGTCATCTGAAACGGCCACCGAGGGGGCGATGGCCGTTCATCCGGACGAGGGATCAGCGCGTAGCCGGGTTAAGGGGGCAGCCGACTGAAGTCGGCTCTACCTTCCTGATTCGCGCCAGCCGCCACCCAGCACTTTGTACAACGTGATCCGGTTTGCCTGCTGTGCCAACGCGGTCTGCAGCTGGCTCTGCTGTGCGCTGTAGGCGGTACGCCGCGCGTCCAGCAGCGTGACGAAGCTGTCCAGCCCGGCGTCGTAGCGCGCCTGCGACAGGCGTTCGGCCTGCGTCGCGGCCTCCACCAGTCCACGCTGCGAATCGGCCTGGGCATCCAGGCTGGTGCTCAGCGCCAAGGCATCGGCGGTTTCGCGGAAGCCGACCTGGATCGCCTTCTCATACTCGGCCAAGGCGATGTCACGATCCGCTTCGGCCACGGCCAGCCCGGCACGCAGCCGGCCGCCCTGGAAGATCGGCAGGCTGATCGTCGGCAGGAAGCTCCACATCCGCGTGCCGCTGTCGAACAACCCCGACAGTTCGTCGGACCGGCTCCCCAGCGTGCCGGTCAGGCGGATGCTGGGAAAGAACGCCGCACGTGCCGCACCGATGTTGGCGTTACCCGCCAGCAAGGTGTGCTCGGCCGCCATGATGTCCGGCCGGCGCAGCAGCACATCACTGGGCAGGTCCGCCGGCGGCGGCGCCAGGGCCAGGAGCTGCAGTTCGTTGTTGCCGGACGGCAGCAACGCGGCGTCCACCGGCCCGCCGATCAGCAGTGACAAGGCATTGCGGTCCTGCTCGACCTGACCGCGCAGGCGCGCGGCATCGGTGCGGGCGGTTTCCACCAGCGTACGGGTCTGGGCCAGCTCCAGCGCCGAGCTGCCGCCGCGCTCGAAACGCGCCTGCGCCAGCCGCAGCGAATCTTCGTGGCTGGCCAGCGTGGCTTCGGAGATGCGCAGCTGTTCGCTGTCGGCACCGAAGGTCAGCCAGGCCGTGGCGGTTTCCGCGACCAGGCTCAACTGCGCATTGCGCCGGTTGGCGGCCACCGCAAAGTACTGCTGCAGTGCCGCCTCGCTGAGGTTGCGCACACGTCCGAACAGATCGAGCTCGAACTCGGTGATGCCCAGCCCGGCCGTGAACTGCTCACTGACCGGCATGTCACCGCCGATGCGCTCCATCTGCCCCTGCACCGCGAGCCCGGGGACGCGGTCGGCGCGCTGGATGCGGTACTGGCCGCGGGCACGTTCGACATTCAGCACGGCCACACGCAGATCGCGGTTGTTGTCCAGCGCCTGGGTGATGACGTCCTGCAGACGCGCATCGGTAAAGAAGTCACGCCAGCCCAGCGCGGCGACGTCGGTGGCCCGGCCCTGGCCCGCTTCAATCGGCCACTGCGCAGGTATGGCGGGCGCCACGTCGGTGCGCTCAGGCACCAACGTGGCACAGCTGGTCAGGCCGAGGCTGGCCACCAGGGCCAGCAGCAAGGGGATCTGCTTCATGGGGTCTCACTCGATTGCGGCGCGGTGCGCAGCTTGCGGTTGAACACGCGCTGCACGACGACGAAGAACAGCGGGATGAAGAACACGCCCAGCAATGTGCCGGCGAGCATGCCGCCCAGCACACCGGTGCCGATCGCGCGCTGCGCACCCGAGCCGGCGCCGGAGGCGATGGCCAGCGGCAGCACGCCCAGGCCGAATGCCAGCGAGGTCATGATGATCGGGCGCAAGCGATCGCGCACGGCGTGCATGGTGGCCTCGATCAGTCCGGCGCCCTTCTCCAGGTTGTCCTTGGCGAACTCCACGATCAGGATGGCGTTCTTCGATGTCAGGCCCACCGTGGTCAGCATCGCCACCTGGAAGTAGATGTCACGCTCCAGCCCGAGCAGCGTGTTGGCCAGCACGGCACCGAGGATGCCCAGCGGCGCGACCATCAGCACCGAGGTCGGCACGCTCCAGCTTTCGTACAACGCGGCGAGGCACAGGAACACGATCAGCAGCGACAGCGAGTACAGCAGCGGGGTCTGCGAGCCGGCCTGACGCTCCTGATAGGACAGCGCGGTCCACTCGATCTCGTAGCCCGGCGGCAGATCCTTGGCGATGCGCTCGATCTCGTTCATGGCATCGCCCGATGCCACGCCCGTGGCCGGTTCACCCTGGATTTCCATGGCCGACACGCCGTTGTAGCGCTCCAGACGCGGCGAACCGAAGTCCCAGCGCTTGGAGGCGAAGGCACTGAACGGCACCATCTCGCCGGCCGCATTCTTCACCGACCACACGTTGAAGTCGTCCGGATTCATGCGGAAGTCCGCATCGGACTGCACGTACACGCGCTTGACCCGGCCACGATCGATGAAGTCATCGATGTAGCTGCTGCCCCACGCGGTGGCCAACGTGTTGTTGATGGACGTCATGTTCAGGCCCAGCGCATTGGCCTTTTCCACGTCCACGTCGATGCGCAGCTGCGGGGTGTCTTCCTGGCCGTTCGGTCGCACGTTGGCCAGCAGCTTGCTCTGCCCGGCGGCACCCAGCAGCTGGTTGCGCGCGTTGAGCAGGGCCTCATGTCCCTGGCCACTGTTGTCCTTCAGGAAGAAGGTGTAACCCGAGCCGATACCCAGTTCCGGCATCGCCGGCGGCGGGAACGCGAAGATGAAAGCGTCCTTGATACCGCTCAGTGCGCCCATCGCGCGGCCGGTAACGGCTTCCACGCTCTGCTCCGAATCGCGATCCTTCCAGTCCTTCAGCTTGACGAAGGCCATGCCCGCGTTCTGGCCCATGCCGGCGAAGCTGAAGCCCTGGATGGCGAAGATCGATTCGATCGCTTCGCCTTCGTTCTCCAGGAAGTGGTTTTCCAGCTTGGCCATCGCCTCCAGCGTGCGCTCCTGGGTGGAACCCACCGGCGTCTGCACCAGCGCCATCATGATGCCCTGGTCTTCGTTGGGCAGGAACGAGCTGGGCAGGCGCATGAACAACAGCACCATCACCAGCGACAGCGCCGCGAACACGCCCATGAAACGCCACGGTCGGGAAATGATGCCCTTGACGCCACGCTGGTACTTTTCGCTGGATTTGTCGAAACCGCGGTTGAAGCCACCGAAGAAGCGACCCGACCAGCCCTTGTGGGCGACGTGATGCTCGCCCTTTTTCAGCGGCTTGAGCATGGTGGCGCACAGCGCCGGCGTGAGCACGATCGCGACCAGCACCGACAGCGCCATCGACGAAACAATCGTGGCCGAGAACTGCCGGTAGATCACACCGGTGGCACCGCCCATGAAGGCCATCGGCACGAACACCGCCGACAGCACCAGGCCGATACCCACCAGCGCGCCGGTGATCTGGGTCATTGATTTGCGCGTGGCCTCCAGCGGCGACAAGCCCTCTTCGGCCATGATGCGCTCGACGTTCTCCACCACCACGATGGCATCATCGACCAGCAGGCCGATCGCCAGCACCATCGCGAACATCGTCAGCATGTTGACCGAGAACCCCAACACCGACAGCACGCCGAACGTGCCGAGCAGCACGACCGGTACGGCGATGGTCGGGATCAGCGTGGCGCGGAAGTTCTGCAGGAACAGGTACATCACCACGAACACCAGCACGATCGCTTCGATCAGCGTCTTGATCACGCCCTTGATCGACACCTGCACGAACGGGGTGGTGTCATACGGCACCACCGATTCCAGGCCGGCCGGGAAGGTCGCCTTCATGTCCTCCAGTGCCGCGCGCACGCCATTGGCGGTATCCAGCGCGTTGGCGCCGGTGGCCAGGGTGATGGCGATGCCGGTGGACGGCTTGCCGTTGTACCGGGTGACGAAATCGTAGCTTTCCGCGCCCAGTTCGACACGGGCCACGTCGCCCAGGCGCAGCTCGCTGCCATCGGTGCCGCCACGCACCAGGATGTTGCGGAACTGCTCCGGCGTCTGCAGGCGATCCTGCGCGTTGATGGTGGCGTTGAGCTGCTGGCCCTTCACCGACGGCGCACCGCCGAGCTGGCCGATCGCCACCTGGGCGTTCTGAGCGGTGATCGCTGCGGTGACTTCATCCACCGACAGCTTGTAGGTGTGCAGCTTGTTGGGATCCAGCCAGATGCGCATGGCGTACTTGCCGCCGAACACCTGGATGTTGCCCACGCCCGGCACGCGGCTGAGCGGGTCAACCACGTTGGAGCCCACGAAATCGGAGATGTCGTTGGCGTCCATGCTGTTGTCATTGGACACAAAGCCCAGCACCTGCAGGAAGCCGCTGCTGGACTTGGCCACGTTGATGCCCTGCCGCTGCACTTCCTGCGGCAGCAAGGGCATCGCCAACTGCAGCTTGTTCTGCACCTGCACCTGGGCGATGTCCGGATTGGTCCCGGATTCGAAGGTGAGGGTGATGGTGGCCTGGCCGTTGGCCGAGCTGTTGGACGAGAAATAGATCAGCCCGTCGAGGCCTTTCATGTTCTGCTCGATGATCTGCGTCACCGAGTCTTCCACCACCTTCGCCGACGCACCGGGATACGTGGCGGAGATCTCGACGGCGGGCGGGGCCACTTCCGGATACATGGACACCGGCAAAGTGGTTACCGCCAGCGCACCGGCAAGCATGATGATGATCGCGATCACCCACGCGAAGATGGGTCGATCAATGAAGAAACGTGCCATGGAGTTCTCCGCTTACTGCGCGTCGGTGCCGGCCGGAGCCTGGGCGGGTGCAGCGGCGTCGGTGGACGCGGCGGCCGGATCTGCGGCGGCCGGTGCAGCCGCGGGCTTGCCATCTGCCGGCTTCACCGGCCCGCTGCCCTTTTCGGTGGCCTGCACCGGCATGTCCGGGCCGATCTTCTGCAAGCCCTCCACGATGACCTTGTCGCCTGCCTGCAGGCCATCCTCGACCAGCCACTTGTCACCCAGCGCGCGGCTGACCTTCACCGGACGCACTTCCACCTTGTTGTCCTTGTTGACCACCATGGCACTGGTATCGCCCTTGGCGTCGCGGGCGATACCCTGCATCGGGACCAGCAGTGCGCCATTACGCACGCCGCCGCCGATCACCGCGCGCACGTACATGCCCGGCATCAGTACGCCATCCGGGTTTTCCACCTTTACCCGCAGGCCGTAGCTGCCGGTGGTCGGGTCTACGCTGACTTCGGAGAATTCCAGCGTGCCCTTGTGCTCGAACGGCGTGCCATCATCGAGCAGGATGCTGACGGGCAGGCTCTGGTTGTCCTGCAGGCGCCCGGCCGCCAGCTCGCGCCGCAACTGCAGCAGCTCGGCGGCAGACTGGGTCAGATCGACATAGATGGGATCCAGCTGCTGCACCGTCGCCAGTGCCTCGGGCTGAGCGGCACTCACCAATGCACCCTGGGTGACACTGGACTTGCCGATGCGGCCGCTGATCGGCGCGGTGATCCGCGCATAGCCCAGTGTCACGTTGGCCGCATCCAGCGATGCTTTTGCCGCGCCGACATCGGCCTCGGCCTGCTTCTGCGCGGCGACCGCGTTCTCCAGATCCTGCTTGCTGACCGCATCCACCTTGGCCAGCTCACTGATGCGAGCGGCGCTCAAGCGCGAGGCGTTGGCGGTCGCCTCCGCACGTGCCAGCTGGGCGCGGGCATTGTTGGCCTGCGCGCGGTAGCTGGCATCGTCGATCTGATACAGCGGCTGGCCTTCGGTCACCATGCTGCCTTCGGTGAACAATCGCTTGCCGACCAGGCCATTGACCTGCGGCCGCACTTCAGCAACCAGGAACGCATTGGTGCGTCCCGGCAACTCCCGGGTCAGCGATACCGATTCGGCTTTCAGGGTGACCACGGTCACTTGGCCGGGTCCTTGCTGCGGCGGTTGGTCATCACCGCCACCGCAGGCGGCTACGGCCGCGGCGATGGCCAGCGAAAGAACGAAAGGACGGGCACGGTTCAAGAACATGGGGGAGGGGTCTCGATGTCATGGGTTCTGTAGCGCCGAGCCACGCTCGGCGGCCGTCCCTCCGGCCCCCTCAAAAGCGAGCCAAAAGCGACGGCGATCATGGGCAGGAAATATACATACATGACTGTTTGTTTGCAAACGGCTACACTTGCTTGACGTTCTGCATCCACTCTGAGCAATGGCCCGAAAGACCAAAGAGGAAACCCAGGCAACCCGCGAAGGCATCCTCGACGCCGCCGAAGCCTGTTTTCATGAGCACGGGGTGGCACGCACCACGCTGGAGATGATCGGCGCCCGCGCCGGCTATACCCGCGGCGCGGTCTACTGGCACTTCAAGAACAAGATCGACGTGCTGGCAGCCGTGATCGAACGGGTCCGCCTGCCCTTCATGCAGGAACTGGATCGTGCCGCCACCGAGTCCCGCGACACGCCGGTGCTGGACCTGCGCTCGGTGATCCTGACTTCGTTGATCGATCTGTCGCAGGACGAGCGCCTGCGCAACACCATGGAAATCATGCTGCGCAGCGATACCTCGGCCGACAGCAAGGTGCTGGCCGACCTGCAGCAGGCCGGCTTCCGCGACGGTCTGGAACGCATGGCGCGCGCCCTACGGCGTGCCGATCAGCTCGGACAGCTCAAGCCCGGCGCCAACGCAGAGGTCGTGGCGCGGATGCTGCACGCTACGGTGCTGGGCGTGCTGCATGGGGCGATGGTCGAGCCCGAGCTCATGGACATCCGCCGCGACGGCATGCTGGCACTGGACATGACCTTGGCCGCCTATGTGAAGGACGGCGTGTTCGTGCCGGGCAGCGATCCTGACCGCCTGTAGCCGGTCAGCGGCCGCCGTTACGGCGGCGTCTGCTGCGAATGCACCTGCCCCAGGTCATCGATCCATTCATAGGTGATGCCAGCCTTCCCCACCGCTGCAGCAGCTCCTTCCCACTGGAACGTGCGTTCGCCGAACGGCGGCACGCTGCCATCCTCCAGCGCCGCGATTCGACCATCGCCACTACGCGCACTGGCCAGATTCACCACCCGCGGTGAATCGTTGCGGACGCGCACGCCCGCATCGCCGGCCAGTACCTGCCACCGCAGTCCGGCGCCGGCTTCCTGCAGCGTGCCCCTCAGTCCGGCAGGGCGGTAGATGAGCTTGATGCGGCTGCGTACGGCAACTTCGATGGCATCGGCCTGCGCTGTGGCGGCAGTGTCCTGTGCGGGCGCACGTCGCGGGATTTCCATCACGTTCAACCAGTACAGGCGCTCACGATCAATGGGCAGCCTGTCATCGCGCAGCGCACGCACACGGATGGCCTGGTCGGTGTGCGGCTCGATCCGCAGCAGCGGCTGCAGCACCTGTAGCGGCACATCCAGTTCCTCCAGGGCCGCCGCTGCGCGTCCGTCGTCGATCCACACCTGCATCAATGCCGGACGCGGGTCATCGTTGCGCACCACAATGCTCGCTTCACCGTGCTCAGCGGCAACGACCAACCGTGTCGCCTGCAGCGCCGTCGCCGCCCACGCACCTGCAACAGGGCCGCACAGCAGCGCGAGGGCTGCTGCGGAACGCCCCAGCCTTGCCACCACACCGCGCGTTCGGGCCCGGCGCATCAGCGGTACATCATCGTGATTTCGACCTGCGCATCCACCGGTCCGGGCTCGGTGGCAGGAAGTGTCTGGTACATGCGTGCGCGCAGGTCCAAGGTGTAGGCGGCCGTGCCCGGCACAAAACCGCGCAGCCCCATACGGGTTGGATACGGCGGCACGGCCGCGCCCGTGGCGTTGTCCCACAACTGGATACCGATTCCCTTCGCACCGCCGGGTGCGATCGCGATCACGCCTTTCGCTGAATCCGCCGGATCGGGAGGAAACCCATTGACCGATCGCAGCCCGTATTCGATGGACGTCAACGCCGCTGGGCATCCGGTCACCGGAATGCGGAAATCCACCCATGGGCCCGTGGCGCCATGCGCCGTGAACGCCGTACGCTTCTGGTCGCCCAGTGCTACCCGGGTATCGGACGGGATCACGCACGCCCCTGCTTGTATGCGGATTGCCGGAATACGGTACCGATCAGGTGTTGCCCCGCCCCCCACGGCCGTGCCCGATGAGGTAGCTAGAATCGTGGCGACTTCCATTGGCACTATGTTGCCAGCACTGACCACCCCCGCTGTCTTGACCAGCGCGGTAAAGATCTGCCCACCCAGCTGGTTGCCGGCACCAGTGCCGGTGTAATCGATGCTCGTCCGTCCCCAATCGGGCAGCCCCGACCGAAACCCGGTCTGCCAGCCCCGCAGGTAGGGCCGGTAATAGACCGCGATACCCACACCCGGCACACCGCTCTGCGCGACGGTGACATCCAGCGCATAGCCTGGCGGTGCCGGTACGAGGATTCCCGCGCTGACGAGGCCGGACGCATTCCGGGAAACACCCCGCACGTAACCCGAGCCGCCAGGCGCGTTGCACGTGAACGTGTAGGGACGTTCCGGCCCGGCGACCCACGGCGTCAGCAACGTCCCCACAGGCATGGTGGTGTCGCGCGGAATCACTACCAATGTGGGCAGGCCCAACGTGGTCGTGCCGCCTCCACCGGTGCAGGTAATGGCAGCCGATGCGGCCGCACTGGCAAGCAGCGCGGGCACAAGGAGGGACATCCGTTGCCAGTGCCAGGCGCGGCGCGCGCCCGATCCTATGGACGCTGCCAGCCACCGACGGACAGGGATCAACTTTTTCGTGTGCCTGCTCATTTCTGCGCTGCTCCGTCGTCGCTGGCTTCAGCCGACTCGATGGTGGAACGACAGGTGCTCTTCAACATCTGATTCGCATCTGCGTTGGCCAGGTCGTAATCAATCACACACTGCTGCCTGCCTGCTCCGTCCAGCCACACCCGCAACTGACCACGCTCGGCCAGACCGCGTACCCACAGCCGACTGGCCTGGCCGACCACGCCAACAATGTCGCCCGCTTCGTTGCGTACGTCCAGGCCGAAGGGCAGTGGACTGCCATCCTCGCGCCGCGCATCGATCAACGCGCTGCGGCCGCTGCTGGTTTCGATCACCATTTTCACCACCGCCCCCGCCGTCGGCACCGTCGTCGCCGACGACGATTTCAGCTCAATGTCCATCGGCAGGCCCTTGGGATCGACGCTGATCTCGTTGCGTCGATACGGGGTCAGAAACGGAACGACCGCATAGCCGCGGGCATCGGTTTTCAAACCAGTGCTGCTGTCGATGAAGGCACCCTTCGCACCGGGCACATGCACCAGACCGATGGTGTCGCCCAGTTGCTGGGAGAATGCCACGCCACCGCGATGCAGGACAATGCCGCCACTTGCACCGAGCGAAAGATTGTTGCCGCTCGCAGAATGGCCCACGCCCGCGCTGAGCGAGGCCAGGGAGGCCTGATAGCCGACATTGGCATCGTAGGCACTGCGCTCACCTGCCGAGCGCGTGGCCGAGCCGCTGTATGAGCCTTCGCTGTGCTCACCGAACACCCCGGTGGCACCCACGCGCAGATCCTGGCGGCCGGTGCTGTCGTGGGTGAGGGCGCCGTTGAAGCGAGGAGCAGTCGGCGCGCGGCCGAGTGGCAGGGTCAGCGTAGCGTTCACACTGTTGGTCTGGCGTGCCGTCCCTCCGAACAGATCGCTTTCCAGGCTGCGCTGCGCCGAGAATGAATAGGCGGCGACGCCGATGCTGTTGCTGTAGCCGACGCCGAAACTGGTGCGCCGCTGCTGCAGGTTCCAGTATTCGGTGCTGCTGCCACTGGCGTACAGCGTGCCCCACCGCTCGGCCAGGCGCTGGTTGATGGTGAGGTCAAGGCGACTGCGCTGACGCGCCACACCCTGTCCGTCCAACCCGCGCGACAGATCCTGCCGCAGGCGCACGGCGTCGCCCAGCGGAAGATAGCCATCGGTGGAATAGCGGTAGGCCGCAACGGACACGGTGGTTCCGGTACGGTTGATGTCCTTGCTGTAGGTCAGCCGCATCGACTGACCCTGCATGCTGCCACCGAACCCCGCCACAGCCGCCGGCAGCTTCGTGCGTGCAAAGGTGATATCGCCAGAGAACGCCCCCACCCGCGTGTTGACCGCACTGCCGACCAGCACCGCCTGGTAACCCTGCGCGGCGGTGCCGCCGGCATAACCGGTGAATCGGGTGCTCAAGCCGCGACGCCATGTCGCTTCGGCGAAGCGCGGTTGCTGCGCCAGCCAGGCATCGTTGAGCGTACCCAAGGTCGCACTGACCCGCTGCTGGCCGGCGCGCAGCAGCTGCGGCACCGCAGCGAACGGCACGACGAAGCGCTGCACGCGTCCATCGCCTTCGGTCACTTCCACTTCCAGGTCGCCACCGTATGAGGTGCCATAGAGGTCGCTGATTTCGAACGGGCCCGGGGCAACGCTGGCCTGGTAAACCACCTGGCCGTGCTGGCGCACCACGACGCGCGCATTGGTCTGGGCCACGCCGCGGATGACCGGGGCATAGTCGCGCTGTGAATCGGGCAGCATGCGGGGGTCGGTGCTGATGTCGACGCCGCGGAAGTTGACGCTGTCGAACAGATCACCGCGGGTCGCCGCTTCGCCGAGCGTCAGCTGCATGCCCCAGGCACCGATATCGCGTTGTGCGTAGCTGCGTGAGGCGCTGTAGCGCACCGGCTCACCGGCGCGCTGGGACATGTACCCGTCATGGCGGAAACGCCACGCGCCGAGGTTGCCCCCCACGTTTACCGTTGCACTGGTGCTGCGGGTGCTGAATCCATTGCCCTGCAGCCGCTGGTGGCTGACGTTGTAGCCGATGCGGGCCGCATTGATGCCCTCATCCCAGAGCTCGCGGCTGACCCAGCCGCGCGGATCTGTGGCGAGGTACGCCTGCGGGATGCTGACATCCAGCACCTGCTCGCCCGCATCGAAACGTGCACTCGCCTGCGGGATGAATTCCCCGATGTCCTCACAGAACGGCCCTTCCGGCAGTGCCTTGATGATCGGCCCATCGGTCGCACCGTCATCGGCCTTCTCGCCGGGCCGCGGAAGCCGCGCCGGATCCACGCCGAACGTGGACACGATGTCCGGTGTCAGACACAACTGCACGCTGCCGTTGTCGAGGGCCCGCAGTTCGACATCGCGCCGTGCCACGAGCGCGCCGTTGATCTTGATGTCGGCACTGTAGGTACCTGGCAGATCGTCACCGCGCTCGAAGCGGGACAGATCGAGGCTCGATCCCGCACCGCCCTGCAGAAACTGCGGATTGAACTCCACATTGGGTGCGGCCAGCGCCGACATCGGCAGCGTACCGGCGACGATGGCCGACGCCAGCCGACAAGCGCGCGGGAATCGCGACGGGCGTCGAGCACAGGTCATGACGAGAGCCTCCAGCAGGCAGCCGGCGCCCGCCATCTGGTAGGCAGCCGCACAGCACGTTGAAACAGAGAGAGAGAGAGAGAAAGCGCAGACCCGACGGGCTGCACCGCAGCCGGACAGGTCAGCGCACGGGGAGGCTGACCGATTGAGCCGTCACGCCGCCGGCGTCATTGATGCTGCTGAACTGAACGTTGCCGCCTGTGGGTGCCGCTGTCAGCCCGCTGATGGGATAGCGCTGGCTTGACAGCGGCGCGATCATCGGCGGTTCTGCGGAAGGAAAGTCCTTGCCCTGCACGCGCAGCGCGAGAGTGGACATATGGACGTAGTACGGTGTGGGATTGGTGGCCTGCAGGAACCATCCCTGCGCGTCGTGCTGCAGCGACCATGTCAGGGCGCGTGCTGCCTGCGCGACATCTTTCAGGCCCTTGGGCCGGTAGATCAGCTTGATCCGCGTGCGCAGGCTGAACTCCAGAAAATTGCCGGTGGAGCTCGCATCGGCTTCTGGCGTCGGCGGAATATCCAGCACGTTCAGCCAGTAGATGCTCTCGCGATCCTGCGGCAGGTCTGCGCCGGTGAACATCACCCGCATGGCCTGGCTCTTGCCGGGGTCGAGACGGAACACGGGCGGCCGCAGCACGAACGGGGTGCTGGCCTCTTCAGGACTCACTTGCTTGTCGCCGTCATCGGTCCATGCCTGGATCAATGACGCGCGCTGGCCCACGTTTTCAACGCGGACGGTGATCTCGCGCTGGTCACCCGGGAATATCTGACGCGTGCCATGGACGATGACCTGCGACTGGGCTGGCGCCGTCGCCAGCAGCGCACACGCACTGAGAAGGCACGCGAAAGCGGTTCGGATCATCGTGTTCGTCTGCACGTTCTTTCCCTCGATAGTTCTGAATCCTGTAGACAGCCCGGAGCAGCACGCTCCGGGCTGGACGAACCGTCGGGTTCTATCAGTTGTAATCGATCGTGTACTGCACGTTCGAGCTCACCTTCCCGGCCCCCGCAATGCCTTCGGCGTTGTACTCGGCGGCGAACGGGATCGACACGACGCCGCCGACCGGGGTGAAACGGGCCGAGCTCCAGGGCGTACGCAGGTTGATCGCCTTGTCGTCGCCATCACGCAGGCCGATGGAAACGAATTTCGCATCGTCGACGGTGAGGGTGTTCTCCAAGCGACCCGCCGCGTTCACCTGCGCACTGCGGTTGTTGTTCAGCTCCAGTGCGACCGAGGCGACCGTGCACGGGGTCCCGATGGTGCCGACCTGCAGAGTGATGGGGGTCTTGCCTGCGGTCTGGCCTGCAGTGGCCAGGCTGGTCGTAGCGACCTTGGGCAGGGTGATGGTCGGGTTGCCCGGGGTGCCGGTGGCACTCGGGAAGGTGACTTCGCAGGTGACGGCAGTCACTTCACCGTTGAAGGTGATGAGGCCGGTCTGCGCCTGGGCCGAGGTCGCAGCGCCGAGGGCAAGAACAGAAGAAATCGAAAGGACGAGCTTGTTCATGGGTATTCCGGATTGAGGATGAAAGTTTCGCGCCAGGCCAACGCGGACCGGCTCGGCAAGAGGAGCGTTGCGGCGAAGGACGACTGGCTTCCCTCGACATCAACTGTATCCAGCCGGGCTCGGCCAACGTATCGGACCGGGCTTAAACCGCCACAGGGCGGCGGGGGAGGTGCTACTGATAGTTCAACGTGTACTGCAAGGGCGCCTGCACCACGCCGGGCTGGGCATCGCCTCCATCGGCGTAGTACTCGGCGTGGAACAGGATGTCCGTGCCGCCCGGGATCAGACCGACCACCGGCGATATCCAGCCTGAGCCCAGATCGATCAGCTGGTCACGGTCATCCCGCAGACTGATCAACACGTTCGCCGCGGCGTCGGTCGCTGCCATGTTGACCAGCCGTCCGTCGCGCAGACTGGCCTGGCGTCGCGGATCGAACCGCATCGCCACGCCTCCGCTGGCACAGCCAGGGGCCGTACCGCCGATATGCACGTGGACCGGTGTACGCCCGGCACTGTTGCCCATCCGCAGGCTGCTGTCGGCGACCGTGGGCAGGACGATGACCGGGTTTTCACCGACCTTTCCGTTGAACGATACATCGCAGGTGGTGGCGGTCACTTCGCCGTTGAAGGTGATATCACCACTCTGCGCGCAGGCAGGTGCGGCGATAGCGGCCATCAGCAGAACGGACCACGCGGGTTGATGGATAGCCAATGCATTCCTCCAGTGAGTGCAGGGTTGCCGCCGGTCAGGTACACCACCGGCGACCGCACTACCTTCCCCCTCCCCTTTTGGCGCCCCCATCGGACGAGGCTGAGCTTGCGAAGCGATGCGCGCTCTGCTGGATCCGGTCACATTCCTGACCCGCGTTGCAGTGCGCATTCGGTCGGCTGACGTCGGCACTCCCCCGCGATGACGCGAGCTGCTGTGCCTGGGTTATGGGGCTATATCGGGGCGGGAGGGCGATGACGATACGGTTGGCGGTTGGCCAGCCGACTGAAGTCGGCTCTACCGGTCGGCTTTACCGGTCGGCTCCACCGGTCAGGCAAATGAAAAACGCGCCCATGGGGCGCGTTCTGCTTCGTGCGGTGCATGACTGGCGTGACTCAGGGGTAGGTCATGATGTACTGCACGGACGTGGTAACGCTGCCACCGGTCGCCCGACCCGTGGCGTAGTACTCGGCACCGAAGCTGAGTCGCGCCCAGCCGGTGGCCGGATCGATCTGCTTGAGCGGTGAGTTCACATTGGTGGCCAGGTTGATGTCCGGATTACCGCTCATCGGCTCACGGTTGGACACCACGATCTCCACATTGCCCGCCCCGCCAGTATTGGCCAGGCGTCCTGCCGGCGTGACATTGCCACCGTTCTGGAACTCGGCGCGGATGTTGGGTTCCAGACAGTGTTCGGCGGCATTCCCCACCTGGATGTACCAGATCCGCAGCCCCGTGCGCGTGCCTGCGGTCGCGAGCGCGGTATCCGGTACCGTCGGCAGGACCACCGTGGTGTCGGTGCCGCTGTTGCCGCCGTTGCCTTGTGCGGTCACCACGCACGTGGTGTTGACCAGCCGTCCGCTGAAGGTGATGGTGCCATCCTGTGCGTGGGCTGCAAGAGGCAGCAACAGCGCGGAAACCAGCGCGGCCAAGCGTAGATTCATGGTCATGGGGTCCAGTGGCACCGTACCGGCAACAAGCTTGGCACGGCAGGTGAGAGGATACCCCCAGCCTAGGTCTGTGCGGCGCCCACGCACATAGGACGCCGCCCAATCACCGTGGTTCACCCCTATGCGGCGTTAAAGGATGTAGCGGCTCAGGTCTGGATCCTTGACCAGCTCGCCCAGGTACTTGTCCACGTAGGCACTGTCGATTTCAATCGCTTCGCCACCGCGGTCCGGCGCCTCGTAGCTGAGCGTATCCAGCAGCCGCTCCAGCACCGTATGCAGGCGACGCGCACCGATGTTTTCCTGCCGCTCATTGACCTGAAAAGCAATCTCGGCCAAGCGGTCAACGGCGTCTTCGGTGAACGTGATGGTCACCCCTTCGGTCAACAGCAGTGCTTCGTACTGCTTGGTCAACGCCGCCTTGGGCTCGGTGAGGATGCGGATGAAATCCTGCTTGCTCAGCGCACTCAGTTCCACGCGGATCGGGAAACGACCCTGCAGCTCGGGGATCAGGTCGCTGGGCTTGGCCAGGTGGAACGCACCGGAAGCGACGAACAGGATGTGGTCGGTCTTCACCGTGCCGTATTTGGTCGACACATTGGAGCCCTCCACCAGCGGCAGCAGATCGCGCTGTACGCCCTCACGCGATACATCGCCACCGGACGAGCCGGCGTCGCCCCGCTTGGCAACCTTGTCGATCTCATCGATGAAGACGATGCCGTTCTGCTCGCAGGCTTCGATGGCGGCGCTGCGGACATCTTCTTCGTTCACCAGCTTGCCGGCTTCCTCTTCCTGCAGCAGCGGGCGCGCCGCCTTGATGGTGACCGTACGCTTGTTCGATTTGCTGCCACCCAGGTTGGCGAACATCGACTTCAGCTGCTGTCCCATTTCCTCCATGCCCGGTGGGGTCATGATGTCCATGCTGACGTTGGCAGCGATATCCAGCTCGATCTCGCGATCATCCAGTTCACCGTTGCGCAGCATGCGGCGGAACTTGATGCGGGTTTCATTGTCCTGCGCGGATGGCTCGTTGCGCGCGGCCTCCGGATCAAAGCCGATGCCGCCGCTGCGCTTGGGCAGCAAGGCATCCAGGATGCGGTCTTCGGCACGCTCTTCGGCCTGGTTGCGCACGCGCGTCTTGGCCTGTTCCCGATACAGCTTCACCGCTGTATCGGCGAGGTCGCGGATGATCTGCTCGACGTCCTTGCCGACGTAGCCGACCTCGGTGAAGCGCGTCGCCTCCACTTTGACGAACGGTGCGTTGGCCAGGGTGGCCAGGCGACGCGCGATCTCGGTCTTGCCCACGCCGGTCGGCCCGATCATCAGGATGTTCTTGGGCATGACTTCGTCGCGCAGCTCCGCCGGCAGCTGCATGCGGCGCCAGCGGTTGCGCAGGGCGATGGCCACCGCGCGCTTGGCGTCATGCTGGCCAACGATGTGACGGTCCAGTTCCTGCACGATCTCGCGCGGCGTCATGGTGGCCGAAATGTTCTCGAACTTCTGCGACATGGGAGTGCTCACGAAGGGGGGATCAGTGGCGCCGGATTCGGCCCGGCGGATGGGGAACGCCGTTGACGCCAGGCGTCAGAGCTCTTCCACCACCACGTTGCGGTTGGTGTAGATGCAGATGTCCCCGGCGATGCCGATGGATTCGCTGGCGATGGTGCGTGCATCCAGTTCGGTGTGCGCCATCAGGGCGCGTGCGGCGGACAAGGCATACGAGCCGCCGGAGCCGATCGCGATGATGCCGTCTTCCGGCTCGATCACATCGCCGGTGCCGCTGATGATCAACGACGTCTCCCGGTCGGCGACGGCAAGCAGCGCTTCGAGCTTGCCCAAGCGCCGTTCGGTCCGCCAATCCTTGGCCAGCTCCACGGCAGCGCGGGTCAGCTGGCCATGCTTTTCCAGCTTGGCCTCGAACAGCTCGAACAAAGTGAAGGCATCGGCGGCGGCGCCGGCGAAGCCAGCCAGTACCTGGCCATCGCGGCCGAGCCGGCGCACTTTGCGTGCATTGCCCTTCATCACGGTATGGCCGAGGGTGACCTGGCCATCGCCAGCGATGGCCACATGCTCGCCGCGACGGACGCAGACGATGGTAGTGGCGTGGAAAACGGTGGGGTTCTGGCTGGGGTCCATGCGGCCTCCGGAATGCTGTCCGAGCAACATGGGGACAGCTGGGGCCGCCATCAAGCGCCGATAGTGGGTCGCCGTTCATCCCTCAGCCGTGGTCTCGCCCCATCAGGGGTAGGTCAGTGTGTACTGCACCTGCGCTGTGACACTGCCAGGCTCCGCCCGCGCGGTCGCGTAATAGGTGGCGAACCAGGACATCACGCCGATCCCTTTATCGTCGATCGGCACCACCTGCGAGTTTTCGTTGCTGCCCAGGTCGATGTCCTGCGCCTGCGGATTGGTGATGACGATATCCACATTGCGCGCACTGCCCCGATTGCTCAGCCGCCCCGCCGCATTGGTATCCCCGGCGTTGCTGAACAGCGCACGCACGCTGGCCTGCTCGCATGGCTGCGCACCGGAACCAACGATCAAGTGGAATGGAATGGGCGTGCCGCGCTGGCCGGCCGCATCCAGGTGCGTCTGCGCGATGGACGGCAGCGCAACCACCATGTCGGCCCCGTCGACCAGCCCGCCCCGCGGCTCGACCACGCAGGTCACCGCCTCGATCTGGCCCTGGAAGGTCAGCGTGCCGTTCTGGGCATGCGCCTGCTGGCTGAGCCCGACCAGCAGGATCGGCATGATCGCGATGTACGTTCTGCTCATCTGCGGGCTCTCTTTGTACGGCCGTCCGTGAATGCATACACGGTGGCAGCTGCATCGAAAGAAAGGCGCGACAGCGGCGCAATCGCAGCGCGCCGCGTCGGCGTGGGTCGGTTCCAGTTCGTTCACGGCGACGCAGGCCGCTGGCGTGGCCTGGCGAGGTATCCGGATACGACGCCGCTCAGGCCTCGGCGGGCGGCTCTTTCTTCTGGCGTTTCGCCCGCGGATGCGCTGCGTCGTACACCTTGGCAAGATGCTGGAAATCCAGGTGCGTATAGATCTGCGTGGTGGCAATGTCAGCGTGGCCGAGCAGTTCCTGCACGCCGCGCAGGTCACCGGACGATTCCAGGATATGGCTGGCGAAACTGTGGCGCAGCATGTGCGGGTGCACATGCTTGAACAGCCCTTGGCGCTGCGCCAGCTGCTTGATCCGCACCTGTACGGCACGCTGGCTGATCGGCCCGTTGCGTCCGGGAAACACCGGCGCGGCAGGGGCATCGGGCGTTTCCATCCGCCACGCCTGCAGTGCGTCGCGCGCGGGGCGACCAAAGGGCACCCGGCGTTGGCGGTTGCCCTTGCCCAGCACGGTGACCAGCCCACTGGCGAAATCAAGATCGCGCCAGGTGAGTCCGCACAGTTCGCTCAACCGCAACCCGGAGGAATAGAACAGTTCGAGCAGCGCGCGATCACGACGGCCGAGCTCGCCGTCGGTCGGCAGCTCCACCAGTTGCACCGCCTCGTCGGCATCGAGTACCTGCGGCAGGCGGCGCGGCGCGCGCGGTGCCTTCAACCCGATGGTCGGATCCACCGTCAGGCGGCCATGCTTCATCTGCCACGCATAATAGCCACGGCAGGCTGACAGACGGCGCTGCAGGCTGGTGGCGGACAATCCACGTCGATGTTCATCGGCGATGAAGCCGCGCATCTGCTCGCCATCCAGTGCATCCACGGACACATCACGTGCGTGCGCCCACTGCTGCAGCGCGGCCAGGTCACGCCGATAGGCGTCCAGCGTGTGGGCCGACATGCGGCGCTCCACCGTCATGTACTGCAGGAACGGCTGGACGGCGTCCATTGCGGCGGTCAGGCCGGTTTGAACCGCTGCAGTGCCACGACCAACGCCTCGCCCATCATGCGCAGGAACAAGGTGCCCATGCCCGGATAGAAGCGATTGCCATCATGGCTGCCCACGGCGATGAGTCCAACGCCCGGCAAGGGCAGCAAGGCGGTGGTCTGTATTTCTTCAGCGCGTGCGCCGTACAGCACCGCGTTCTTTTCCGGCTGCAGGCGCCCACATAGCGGCTCGCCGTCCTTCAGGCAGTCGCGGAACGGGCCGAGCAGCGGACTGTCGGCGGGAATGATCTGCAGCCACGGCGCCTGCTCCAGTCCTGCCACGGGCGTATGCATCACCAGACGCACCAGATCGCCGTCGAAATCCTCTTCCAGCGATGCCGCCATCGCCCGCAGCGTATCGGCCACCGTGGATTGTTTCATCAGCGCGAGCGTCAACTGCTGGGTACGCACGGCAAGCCGTTCGTTGACCTGTGCGGTGTGGCCGAGATCGGCCAGGCGGCGCGACAGTTCGCGGTTCTTGTCGCGCAGCACGTCCAGCTGGTAGCTGGCCAGTGAAGCAGTGGGACCGTCGTCACGCGGCACCACCAGGGTCAGCGCCAGGTCCGGGAACTGCTTGAGGAAACCCGGATGGCGCCGCAGCCAGGAGGCGACCTCATGCGCAGCGATCTTTTCGGTGGTTCCGGTCATGCACGCCACTCCCCTTCGAAAACGAATGCGGCCGGACCGGACATGAAGACCGGCTGGCCCTCGCCGGCCCACTGGATGCGCAGGTCGCCGCCGGGCAGGCTGATGCGGGCACTGGACGTGAGCCGTCCGCGTTGCATCAGTGAAACCGCCGCCGCGCAGGCGCCACTGCCACACGCCAGGGTCTCGCCCACACCGCGCTCGTACACGCGCAAGCGCGCGTGGTCCGGCTCAAGCACCTGGGCGAAGCTGACGTTGACCGATTCCGGGAACGACGCATGGTGTTGCAGCGAGTGGCCCAGCCGCTCCACCGGGGCCGCATCGACCAGGCCGACTTCGATGACCGCGTGCGGGTTGCCCATCGACACCGCACCGAAGCGGACGGTCTCTCCCTGCAGGGGCAGCAGGTACTCGCCGCGCGGATGTGCAAAACCGATCAGCGGAATCTGCGCCGGCTCGAACACCGGCACGCCCATCTCCACTGAATAATCGCCATCGGCCAGCCTGCGCACCGGGTGCGTCGCCAGGGGACTGTCGATGGTGAACGCGTCCTCGCCGGTGTCACCGTTGCGGACCAGCCACGCCGCCACGCAGCGTGCGCCGTTGCCACATTGCTGCGAGGTGGATCCATCGGCGTTCCAGATACGGTACGACGCCACCGAGCCCGCCGCGCGCGGCGCCTCGATCGTGATGATCTGGTCGCAGCCCACGCCGGTGTGCCGGTCAGCCATCTGCGCGGCCAGCTGCGGTGACGGCGGCGACGCGCCATTGCGCAGGTCCAGCATCACGAAGTCGTTGCCTGCGCCGTGCATCTTGCTGAAACGCAGGCGGTTGCCTGCTGCCTCAGTCATTGCTGCCGCCGGTGGTGTCATCGATGGGCGATGCGATCGGGTCGGGCACGGTGCTGGGGTTGCCCGCATCGGTGGGCTGGGTGGCCGGCGGCGTGGCGTCGTCGGTGGCCGGGGCATCGACCGGCTCGACCACTTCTTCCACCGGTACCGGCTTCTGCGGCAGCACCAATGGGCCCTTGTTGCCGCAGGCGCTGAGGAACAGCAGCGCGCACGCTGCCAGCGGAATCACGATGAGGTGTCGGCGGGAATTCTTCATGCGCCGAGTGTAGCGCCGAGCCATGCCCGGCGTCGCCCATCCGGCTCATGCGGCGCGTGGCGGATTCATGGTCCGGCAGGGGGCAGCGGGCGGCTCCACAGCCAGAGGCACACCACGGTCATGCTGCCGATGGAAAACCACTTGACCCAGGCGATCGGCACGCACCAGAGCATGATCCCGGCACACACAGCCATGGTGATCGTCGCCATCCATTTGCCGTACCGGCTGACCGCCCCGTGTGCCTGCCAGTTACCGATGGCCGGACCGAAACGGGGGTGCTGCAGAAGCCAGCGGTGCAGCCGGTCCGAACCGCGCGAGGCGGCCCACGCCGAGATCAGGATGAACACGGTGGTCGGCAGGCCCGGCACGAAGATGCCGACGATGCCGGTGCCCAGGCTGGCGTAGGCCAGCAGCCACCACGCCCACTTGAAGCGCACCCGGCGTACAGGTACCGGGTCTGCGACGACGGCAGGACGATCAGGCGGGTTCATGCCGACAAGGATACCGGTAGTGACGGCCGGCGGCCGTCACTGACCTGCTGACGGCCAGCGGCCGTCACGACCGGCGGCCCGGTCAGGGACTGGACACATCCAGCTGGTCCAGCACGAACGCATACGATTCAGCCAGCTCCTTGTAGCGCTGGAATCGACCGGACTTGCCGCCGTGGCCGGCTTCCATGTTGGTGCGGAACACGATCGGGTAAGAACCGGTGTTGTCGTCGCGCAGCTTGGCCACCCACTTGGCCGGCTCCCAGTACTGCACCTGCGAATCCCACAGTCCCGTGCCCACGAACAATGCCGGGTACGCCTGCTTCACCACGTTGTCGTACGGCGAGTACTTCAGCATGTAGTCGTAGAACGGCTTCTTCTCCGGGTTGCCCCACTCGTCGTACTCGTTGGTGGTGAGCGGAATGGTCGGGTCGAGCATGGTCGTCACCACATCGACGAACGGCACCTGCGCCACCATCACCCGATAGTCCTGCGGCGCCTGGTTGGCCACCGCGCCCATCAGCAGGCCACCGGCACTGCCGCCGGACGCCGCGACGCGATCCTTGGCGGCCCAGCCCTGCTGCACCAGCCCACGGGTGACATCGATGAAGTCGTTGAAGGTGTTCTGCTTCTTAAGCAGCTTGCCGTCCTCATACCAGTCACGGCCCATTTCCTGGCCGCCACGGATGTGCGCGATGGCATACACCACGCCACGGTCGAGCAAGCTGACAGCGGTCTGGTTGAAGTACGGGTCCATCGACATGCCATAGCTGCCGTAGGCGTACTGGAACAACGCCGCCGTGCCGTCTTTCTTGAAGCCCTTGCGGTACACCAGCGACACCGGCACCTTCACCCCGTCGCGGGCAGTGATCCACACGCGCTCGGTCTCATACTTCGACGCGTCGTAGCCGATCACCGGCTGCTGCTTGAGCTGGCGACGCTCGCCGGTCTGCGTGTTGATCTCGAACACCGTGGTCGGCGTGGTCATCGAGGTATACGCATAGCGCAGCCACGGCGTGTCGGCCTCGGTGTTGTCATCCAACCCCATGGAGTACGCCGGCTCATCGGCCTTTACGTAATCCGTGCGGCCATCCTTGAACAGCAGGCGGATGCGCTCCAGGCCCTCGGAACGCTCGGCGATGGCGCTGAAGCCATCGAACAGCTCGAAGCCTTCGATGTAGACCGCCGGATCATGCGCGATCCAGTCCTTCCACTGCGCGCGCGAGGTCGCGTCGGTGGGCGCGGTGACCAGCTTGAAGTTTTTCGCCCCGTCATTGGTGCGGATCACCCAGCGGCCGTCGAAGTGGTCCGCGTCGTATTCCACCTCGCGATGGCGCGGCGCGAGCACGGTGAACGTGGTCGGATCGCTGGCCGGCGCGTAGCGCTCTTCGGAGGTCACCGTGCTGTGCAGCCCGATGGTGATGAAGCGGTCGTCGCGGGTGCGACCGATGCCCATGTAGAAGCTGTCGTCCTTCTCTTCGTACAACACCACGTCGGCGCTGGCCGGCGTACCCAGCACGTGCTTTCTCACCCGCACGGTGAGCAGCGTTTCCGGATCGTTCTCCACGTACAGCACCGTGCGGTTGTCATCGGCCCACACCACGTTGCCCGACGAACCGGTGATGACGTCGTCGAGCACCTTGCCGGTGCGCAGATCCTTGAAGCGGATGACGTACTGCCGACGGCCCACGTCATCGTCGGCCCAGGCCAGCAGCTGGTTGTCCTGACTGACTTCCATCGTGCCGACGCTGAAATAGCCCTTGCCGGCCGCCATCTGGTTCACGTCCAGCAGGACTTCCTCGGCGGCCTGCATGTCGCCCTTGCGCCGCGCATGGATCGGATAGTCCTGGCCGGTCTCGAAGCGGCTGTAGTACCAATAGCCGCGCTCGCGTGCCGGTACGCTGGAATCATCCTGTTTGATGCGGGCGACGATTTCCTTGTACAGCGTGTCCTGCAGCGGCTTGAGCGGTGCCACGACCTGATCGGTGTAGGTATTCTCAGCCTGCAGATAGGCCAGCATCGCCTTGTCTTCGCGCTTGTCGTCGCGCATCCAGTAATAGTCGTCGTTGCGGGTCGCACCGAACGGGGCCTTGACCACGTGCGGTCGCTTTTCGGCATCCGGCGGGACAGGCGGGGTGGCAGCGGTGGCGGTCGTGGTCATCAGGCTCGCAAGCAACAGGCAGAGAGTAGTCTTCAAGAGGTGTGGCTCCGTACGGAAGATGCAAGGGGGCCAGATCCGTCTCCCCCCGTTGCAGCGATATGACCGCAGATCGGCGCGCAGGACAAGCCTGCCGTTGGTCACCGGCGTACCATGCGGGGCATGAGCACCCTGCCCTCTTCCCCCGCTGCGGGTCCGGCTTACAGCCGGCGCAGTCATGAAATCGCGCCCTTCCACGTGATGTCCCTGCTGGCCCGTGCACAGGCGCTGGAACAGGCGGGCCACGATGTGATCCACCTGGAAATCGGCGAGCCGGACTTCACCACGGCCGCGCCGGTGGTGCAGGCAGGCCAGGCCGCGCTGGCCGCCGGCCACACCCGCTACACCGCAGCACGCGGCCTGCCGGCACTGCGCCACGCCATCGCAGGGCATTACCGCAGCCGGTACGCGCTGGACATCGATCCGGAACGGATCCTGATAACACCGGGTGGATCCGGCGCGCTGCTGCTGGCCAGCAGCCTGCTGGTGGATCCGGGCCGGCACTGGCTGCTGGCCGATCCGGGCTATCCCTGCAACCGCCATTTCCTGCGCCTGGTGGAAGGGGCCGCGCATCTGGTGCCGGTCGGATCGGGCACGGCGTACCAGCTCACACCGGACCTGGTGGCGCAGCACTGGACGACCGACAGCGTCGGCGCCCTGGTCGCCTCGCCCGCGAATCCGACGGGCACCGTGCTGTCAGCCGAAGAACTGGCGGCGTTGTCGCACTCGCTGCACACACGCGGTGGCCACCTGGTGGTTGACGAGATCTACCACGGCCTGACGTACGGACTCGATGCGCCCAGCGTGTTGCAGGTTGATGACTCGGCCTTCGTGCTGAACAGTTTTTCCAAGTACTACGGCATGACCGGGTGGCGACTGGGCTGGCTGGTCGCCCCGCCGGCCGCCGTGCCGGAACTGGAGAAGCTGGCCCAGAATCTCTACATCAGCGCATCCAGCATCGCCCAGCACGCTGCCCTCGCCTGCTTCACCGATGAAGCGACGGCGATCTTCGAACAACGCCGCGAGGCATTCCGGGAGCGCCGCGACTTCCTGCTGCCGGCCTTGCGCTCGCTGGGTTTCCGCATCGACGTTGAGCCACAGGGGGCGTTTTATCTCTACGCCGACGTCAGCGCGTTCACCGACGACGCGCAGGCGTTCTGCGCGCACTTCCTGGAGACCGAGCACCTGGCGTTCACTCCCGGCTTGGATTTCGGCTCGCATCGCGCCACGCAGCACGTACGCCTGGCCTATACCCAGGAAATTCCCCGGCTGCAGGAAGCAGTGGAACGGATCGCACGCGGGCTGAAGACGTTCACGGGCTGACACATGCCCGATGCCCGCGGGAGCTCCGACAGAATCCGCCGAGCACGGCTCGGCGCTACCGTCGCGTGTAGCGCACGAAACGAAACGCATACGGGTGGCGCGCATCCGCTGCGTGCAATTCACTTCCTGCTTCCTGCCACACCGCCGGATCAACCTCCGGAAAATGCGTATCCGCAGGCACCCCGGCTTCTACCCAGGTCAGGTACAGCGTGTCGGCCTGACCGATCAGCAGCCGGTAAATCTCACCGCCGCCGATCACACACAGTTCGGCAGCCGCTTCGTCACCGGCCACGGCCAACGCCTCATCCAACGATGCGACCGCGCGCATGCCCTCGAACGGGACCTCGCCACGACGCGTGAGCACCAGATTGGTCCGGCCGGGCAGTGCACGGCCGAGCGATTCGGCGGTCTTGCGCCCCATCAGCACCGGCTTGCCCACGGTCAGCGCCTTGAAGTGCTTCAGGTCGTCCGGCAGGTGCCACGGCAGCGCATTGCCCTGCCCGATACCGCGATTGCGGTCCAGTGCAGCAATCAGCGAAAGCCGTACCGTCGTCATACCGCGACCGGCGCCTTGATCGCCGGGTGCGGATTGTACCCGTCGATGCGGATGTCATCGAAGCGGAAGCCGAACAGGTCGGTCACCTCGGGATTGAGCCACAACGTGGGCAGCGGACGGGGCGCGCGGGCAAGCTGCTCGCGGGCCTGATCGTAGTGATTGGAGTACAGATGCGCATCGCCCAGCGTGTGCACGAAGTCGCCCACCCCCAGGCCGGTGGCCTGCGCCACCATGTGGGTCAGCAGCGCATAGCTGGCGATATTGAAGGGCACGCCAAGGAAGATGTCACCGCTGCGCTGGTACAGCTGGCAGCTGAGCTTCCCGTCCACCACGTAGAACTGGAACAGGTTGTGGCACGGCATCAGCGCCATCTGCGAGAGCTCGCCCACATTCCATGCGCTCACCACCAACCGCCGTGAATCCGGGTTGCGCTTGATCTCGTCCACCAGCCACTGCATCTGGTCGATGCTGCTGCCATCGGCCGTCGCCCAACTGCGCCACTGCTTGCCGTAGATCGGCCCGAGGTCGCCGTTCTCGTCGGCCCACTCGTCCCAGATCCGTACCTGGTTGTCTTTCAGGTAGCCGATATTGGTGTCGCCCTGCAGGAACCACAGCAGCTCATGGATGATCGAACGCAGGTGCAGTTTCTTGGTGGTGACCAGCGGGAACCCCTGGTTCAGATCAAAGCGCATCTGCCAGCCGAACACGCTGCGCGTACCGGTACCGGTGCGGTCACTCTTTTCCGTGCCGTGCTCCAGCACATGCGACAACAGCTCCAGGTAGGCTTTCATGCCTTGGCCCCGGCAGAGACAGCAGGCAGCACCGGCTGCAGCACCGGCGCACGCCGCGACAACCACAGCAGCACCAGGCCCAGCGCTACCAGGGGCAGGCTGAGGATCTGCCCGCGGGTAAGCCAGTCAAAGGCCACGTAGACGCCGTTGTCAGGCATGCGGACGAACTCCACGGCGAAGCGGAACAGGCCGTACATCAGCGCGAACAGTCCGGAAATCAGATAGCGGTGGCGCGGCTTGGCCGACACCATCCACAGCACGACGAACATCACCAGTCCTTCCAGGAAGGCTTCGTACAGCTGCGAGGGATGGCGTGCGTACTGGTTCAACGCACCGGCGGCGAACTCTGCCTTCAGCGCGGCCGTGTCCAGCTGTGCCAGCGGTGCGGGCAGGCCGGTCGGGAAGACCACGCCCCAGCTGCCATCGGTGAACTTGCCCCACAGCTCATCGCCGATGAAGTTGCCGATGCGACCGAATCCGAGACCCAGCGGGACAAGCGGCGCGACGAAATCCATGGTGTCGAAGAAGTGCAGGCGGTGCCGGCGCGACCACCACCAGCTGGCGCCCAGCACGCCCAGCAGGCCCCCGTGGAAGCTCATGCCGCCATCCCATACCTTGAGCAGCAGCAGGGGATTGGCCAGGAAGTCACTCAGCGCATAGAACAGCATGTAGCCCACGCGCCCGCCCACCACTACGCCGAGCATCCCGTAGAACAGCAGGTCGGAGAACCCATCGGTGTTGACCCCCGGCAGGCGGCCGGCGGCGATGCGGCGTTTGCCCAGCCACCAGGCCGACGCGAAGCCAAGCAGGTACATGATGCCGTACCAGTGCACCTGGATCGGCCCCAGCGAGATGGCGATGGGGTCGATGTCGTGGAAATAGATCATGGGCAGCGCCTTGCAGAGATCGGGGTATTTTAGCGCCTGTGCTCAGCCAAGAATCTGCGGCGTGTCGGGCAGCGCATCTTCGTGTGACCGCGTGGACGGCGGAAAGTGCCCGGCCAGCAGGTCCGATACCTCGTTGATCGCCAGCACCAGTGCGGCTTCCGGATCACCGCCCTGCAGCCCCGCACGCAGGTGAGCGCAGATCGCTTGCCACTGCGTCTCGGCCACGCGCCCCTGCAGGCCACGGTCGGCGACGATCTCGATGGCGTGGTCGGCGAGCAGCAGATAGATCAGCACGCCGTTGTTGGCGGCGGTATCCCAGGTGCGCAGGTGCGAGAACGCACACTCGGCCGCCTGCCGTGGCGTCACCTGGCGCCACAGCGCGGCGAGGGGCAGATCCGCCTCCACGGCGAACATCACCTGACCGCCATGGCGCCGCTCGCCTGCTGCGATCGCGTCAGTGATCGCCTGCAACGTCGCGGCAGGAAAGGTGCGTCGCACCGAGGGAGACGCCACATGGCGCAAGACACGCGCGATCATCACCATCCTCCCGAAGCGCCGCCGCCGCCAGAGCGGCCACCACCGCCACCCCAGCCACCACCACCGCCGAACCCACCGCCGCCACCAAATCCACCGCCGCCGCCCCAACTGCCGCCGCCCCAACCGCCCCCGCCAGCGAAGCGCCCGGGGTGGCCGGAAGTGACGGCCATCAGCAGGCCGACCAGACCGGCGATGCCACTGGCCAGCAGCAATGAGGTGAACAGGAACGCGGCCAACGCCGCGCCGCCTCCGGCAATCAGCCCGCGCACGGGACGCGGCAGCCGACCCAGCACGGCGCGCAGGAACGAGCCGACGAAGAAACCAATCACCACCGCGACGATCCAGCCATCGCCCCCGTTCCCACTCTGCTGCGCACGATGGCCACTGACGGGTGCCGGAAGCGGTTCTCCTTCAATGAGCCGCGCCAGCACTCCGGAAGCCTCGGTGATGCCACCTGCGTAATCCCCCGTGCGGAACGCAGGCACCAGATATTCCTGGATCACCCGGTTGGCGACGGCATCGGGAATCGCGCCCTCGAGCCCGTAACCTGGCTCGATACGCACGCGCTTGTCATCCTTTGCCACGACCAGCAGCACCCCATCGTCCACGCCCTTGCGACCCACCTGCCACTGGTCGAAGACCCGGGTGGTGTACTGGGCGATGTCTTCCGGCTGCGTGGTCGGCACGATCAGCACCTGCAACTGGCTGCCCTTGCGCTGCTGCAGCGCCGTGGCCTGCTGCACCAGTTGCTGGGTGCGGGCCGCGTCGAGTGTGCCGGTGGTATCGACCACCGGCGAGTCCAGCGCGGGAATCGGCGCCAGCGCCTGAGCGTGCACGCTGCCCAGCGGCAGCCAACACAGCAGCACCAGCAGCAGCGTGGTCAGGCGCATCGATCAGCTGCCCGGCTGCGGAGCAGGCTGTGCGGCCGGCTGGCGATTACCGAACTTCACTTCCGGCGCGTTGGAAATCTGCGCTTCATTCTCCACGGTGAAGTTGGGCTTGGTCTTGTAGCCGAAGATCTTCGCCGTGATCACCTGCGGGAACGAACGGATATAGGTGTTGTAATCCTGTACCTGCTGGATGTAGCGGCCGCGCGCGACGGTGATCCGGTTCTCGGTGCCTTCCAGCTGCGCCTGCAGGTCGCGGAAGTTCGCATCGGACTTCAGCACGGGATAGTTTTCCGTCACCACCAGCAGTCGGGACAACGCGCTGCCGAGCTCGCCCTGCGCCTGCTGGAACTGGCGCAACGAGGCCTCGTCATCTGCGTTCACGTTGACCTGGCCCACCCGCGCGCGGGCATTGGTGACCTCGGTGAGCACCGTGCGTTCCTGGTCGGCGAAGCCTTGGACCGTGTTGACCAGATTGGGCACCAGGTCGGCGCGACGCTTGTACTGGTTGAGCACTTCGGACCAGCTGGCCTTCACCGACTCATCCTTCTGCTGGATGGCGTTGTAGCCACAGCCGGACAACAGGGCGGTCAGCAGGAGCAGCGGGATGAGGCGGGTCAACAGGCGCATGGCCGGGCTCCACGGAGGTTGCGGGAAGCGGGAGCATGCCACGACGGAAGTTAATGCCGTGCTGCGATGGTCGAACGGGGGAGACCCCCTCGCGGCTGGCGCTGACAGCAGGCTGCGGCTGGGCCGGGCGGTGGGACGGCGCGGGGGACGGCAAAGACTGCGTCCTGCGTGCCTCGTTTCGCGCCATCCATGGCGCTCAACGCCCCCGCCCAGCCCCACCGCCCGGCCCCTGACAGGTTCCGTGGCCGCCAGCCGCGTAATAAAGAAAAAGGAAAAGCGGTAGCGCCGACCCATGGTCGGCGAGCGCAGCGGGCCGTTGGCGGCAACATTCCGCCGACCATGGGTCGGCGCTACAGATGGCGATGATCCGCCGGGTGGAGGGAGCCCCTCAGTCAGGGTCGGCCTTTGCCGTCCCCCGCCCCGCCGACCCGCACCTGTTGCGTTGACCCTGCTTCAAAAGCAGGTGCCGGGACCCAGCCCCGGCAATCCCTTTACCAGTTGCCGGCACCCGGCACGTTGTGTTCCACCGCACGGCGGCGCATCAGCAGGTTCAGCCACTCCACCAGCACCGAGAACCCCATCGCCGCGTAGATGTAGGGCTTGGGTACGTGCACATCCATGCCATCCAGGATCAACACCGCACCGATCAGCAGGATGAAGGCCAACGCCAGCATCTTCACCGTCGGGTTGGCATCGATGAAACGACCCAGCGGGTTGGCGGCCAGCAACATGACGGCCACCGACAGCAGGATCGCCGCCACCATCACCGGTACATGGTCGGCAATGCCGACGGCGGTGATGACCGAATCCAGCGAGAACACGATATCGATGATCGCGATCTGCAGGATCACCATGCCGAACACGGCCGAGGCCTTGGTCGTGGTGGGATCTTCGTCTTCCCCGCCGGTGATCAGCTCGCGGATCTCCATGCCGCCCTTGATGATCAGGAACAGGCCACCCAGGATCAGCACGAGATCGCGGATGGAGATGCCCATGCCGGCCACCGTGAACAGGTTGGCTTCCATGTGCGCCAGATACGCCAGGGACACCAGGAGCAGGATGCGGGTGATGCAGGCCACCGCGATGCCGAGCTTGCGCGCGAAGGGACGGCGCTCTTCCGGCAGCTTGCTGACGGCAATCGAGATGAACACCAGGTTGTCGATACCCAGCACGATTTCCAGCGCACTCAAGGTGAGCAGGGTCAACCAGACGTTCGGATCGGAGAGCAGTTCAAGATACATGGGGGGAGTCTTCGAGAAGGCAGGAAAGGGTCAGAACAGCCGGGGGACCAGGATCATCCCCCAGCACAGCAGTACATTCACCAGCAGCACGAACACCGCCGCCGAGCCCATGTCCTTGGCACGACCGGCCAGTTCGTGGATTTCGGGACCATAGCGTTCGATCACCGCTTCAATGGCGGAGTTCAGCAGCTCCATGGCCAGCACCAGCAGCAGCGAGCCAATCATCAGCACGCGTTCCACCGGGCTGTCGCCCAGCCACAGGGCCAGGGGGGCCAGCACCAACAGCAGGCAAGCCTCCAGCCGGAACGAGGACTCGTGCAGCCAGGCGGCGCGTAGCCCCTGCCACGACCAGCGTGCCGCCTGCAGCATGCGCCGCGGCCCGCGCGGCATGTGTCCGAACTGGTCAGCCATGCAACGCACCCCGTGCAGATGCACAGGCAATCAGGTCGCAACGCGGCAACCGCAGGGGCAGGAAGCGGACGATCATGGAAAACCAAGGTAGGCAGCAGGGCACTATTTTGCCATAAGGCCGCGTGGGGCACGGGCGCGGCGGAGCGTGCGCGACGGCGGTCCCGTTATCATGCAAGGCTGCAACCCGTTGGAGCCCCTGATGAAAACCCGTCGCCGCCCACTGCTGCTTGCCCTGGCCCTCGGCCTGTCCACCACCGGCCTGGCCCATGCCTTGTCTCCCCCTGCACCGCCGCAGGTGCCCGAGCAGGTGTCCAACGTGGCCTGGGCCACCGACATGACCGAGTTCAGCAAGAACGACGCCACGTCGCCGCCACCGCGCGGCGGCATCGAGTTCATCGGCAGCTCGTCGATCCGCATGTGGGAATCGCTGGCCGCGGACTTTCCCGGTAAACCGGTGTTCAATCGCGGCTTCGGCGGGTCCGAAGTGCGGGACAGCACCTGGTACGCCGATCGCATTGTCATTCCGTATGCGCCGTGCAAAGTGTTCCTGTATGCCGGCGACAATGATCTGAACAGTGGCCGCCCCCCCGTGCAGGTGCGCGATGACGTGGTGGCCTTTGTGCAGCGTGTGCACGAGGTCCTGCCGAAGACCACGGTGGAGTACCTGTCGATCAAGCCCAGTCCGTCACGCGCGCACCTGCTGCCGGGCATCAACCAGGCCAACACACTGATCCGCGAGGCACTGTCTGCACTGCCCAACACGGGCTACACGGACATCTACACGCCCATGCTGGGCGCTGATGGAAAGCCGGATCCGGCGCTGTTCCGTGAGGACATGTTGCACATGACGCCGGCTGGCTACGCGATCTGGACGAAGGCGATCGCACCGAAGGTACAGTGCGATGGCGTGTCCGGTTGATCCGGTAGCGCCGAGCCGTGCTCGGCGGAATCCAGCAGGCCGCAGCACACCAAAACCGCCGCGCTGCGCGCTCGCCGAGCGTGGCTCGGCGCTACCGTGATCGTGCGCTGACAGTTCGAGAGGCCCACGGAGTCTGGTAGCGCCGAGCCGTGCTCGGCGGAATCCAGCAGGCCGCGGCACACCCAACGCCCGCGGCCGACTCAGCGGAAAATAATGGTGCCTTCGGTGCCCTTGCCGGGCTCGCTGGTCAGTATCACTTTCCAGCCGAAGCGGTCGCACAGGCGGCGCACGATCGACAGGCCCAGGCCGGTACCTTGCGGGCGATCAGGCTCGGCGCGATAGAAAGGCTCGAAGGCCTTCGCCAGCGCTTCGGGTGACATGCCGATGCCCGTGTCGCGTACCCGCACGCGGTCCTGTTCGACAAACACGTCCACGCGGCCTTCGTCGGTGTAGTTGCAGGCGTTGCGCACCAGGTTGCTGATGACCACCTGCAGCACGCGCGGTGGACCATGCAGCTCGACCACGCCGGGCGTATGCAACTCCACATGCACCGGCCGATCAACCATCAGCTCGGTGGCCGTATCTACTTCATGGCGCACCACCTCGCTGACGTCGAACATCTCCAACTGCGGATCGACGTCGGCTTCGCGCGCCAGGATGAGGAAGGCATCGATCACCGCCTCCATTTCGCGTCCAGCGCGCTGGATCCGCTGCAGGCTGCGCAGTTGGCGCGGCGAGGCGGTTTCATCGGCGAGCGCCATGTCGCTGGCGACCCGGATGACGGTCAGCGGCGTCCGCAGTTCGTGGCTGGCATCGCGGGTGAAGTTACGCTCGCGCGCCACGTTTTCGGTCACCCTGCTGGCCAACGAATGCAGTGCAGCCGCCAGCTGGCGGGTCTCGCCCTGCATATCGGCGGGCAGTTTCTGCGGATCCAGATCGCTGGCCTGGGGCTTGCCCGGATCCCAACGCGATACGCGACGGGCCAACCAGTTCACCGGCGACACCAGACGCTTGGAGGCCCGGTAGGTCACCCAGCTGGCGCCGTACACGGCGAGCAGGGTCAACAGAACCGGCACGATGCCGAACCAGAATGCCAACAACTCCGCGCGGGAGCGCAGGAACACCAGATACAGCCGCCCCTGCGGCTGCACATCCACCCAGACCAGCTGATCATCCCGGCGCAGCTCATGGAAGCCGGCCGGCAGGTCACGCAGGTTCGCTGGCAGGTTCAGGCTGGAACGCCCGGTTTCCACCAGATAGCCACGGATGTTCTGGGTATTGGGAGGTGGCTGCGACGGGGATGCGTCGTGCAGCGTCCAGTAATAGGCGGCCTCCTCGCGCAACGCCGCACTGACCAGACTGTGCTTGATCACCAGCGAGACCAGCCAGGCACCGAGCAGGATGCCAAGGCTGGCCAGCACGGCCTGCAGGATGAAGGCGATACGTATCTTGCGCGGCAGGCCGTGCGGCATCGGACGGGATCACTACAGAAGATGGCCGCGCCGAGTATAGGCAGCGGGTACGTCAGCCCCCTGTGCAGGCGTGGAAGGCCTGCACAGGGGGCATGACTGCGGCTTCAGCCCATCGGCTGGGCGATGTCCGCGATGCGGTAACCGGCGCTCTGCACGGTGTGCAGCAGCGGGCGATCGAAGGGCTTGTCGATGATCTTGCGCAGGTTGTACAGATGACTGCGCAGGGTGTCCGAATCCGGCAACCCATTGCCCCAGATCTCGCGCTCGATTTCCTGACGTGTCACCACGCGCGGCGATTCGCGCATCAGGATGGTCAGCAGACGCAGGCCGATCGGCGAAAGCTGCAGCTCGGTGCCGGCACGCGTCGCACGCATGCTCACCGGATCCAGCACCAGATCCGCGACCTTCAGCACTTCCGAACCCACCTGACGACGCTCGCGACGGATCAGGGCACGCAGACGCGCCTCCAGCTCCTGGATGGCGAACGGCTTGGTCAGGTAGTCATCCGCACCGAAACCCAGGCCAGTGAGCTTGTCGTCCAGCGTGTCGCGCGCGGTCAGCATCAACACCGGCGTGGACTTGCGGGCGTCGTTGCGCAGGCGGCGGCAGACTTCGATGCCATCCAGGCGCGGCAGCATCAGGTCCAGCACGACGACGTCGTAACTGTTCTCAGCCGCCAGACGATAACCGTCCAAGCCGTCCTGGGCATAGTCGACCTCGAAACCGCGGCCTTCCAGATACTCACCGATCATCTCGGAAATATTACGGTTGTCCTCCACGACCAGAACAAGGCCGGAGGTTTCCTTCGTCTGACGCATGGTCTTCCCTCTAACTTCAGCTTTGTGAAACATGCCGGATCGAGGGTGCACGGGATGTGAAGTGCCTGCACGGTGCAGGCGACCTGTTTCAGAGCAGCGGCTGCAACAGCGGCCAGACGTTGGCCAGCACCTTGGGTTGCGCCTGCGCGGTGGGATGCAGGCCGTCAGATTGCATCATTCCGGGCTGCAGGGCCACGCCTTCCAGCAGGAACGGGAGCAGCGGCACCTTGTACTGGTCGGCCAGCGCGCGATACACCGCGGCCAAGCGCTGGCGGTAGGCCGGCCCATAGTTGGGCGGCACGTCGATGCCCAGTATCAGCACCTTGGCCCCGCTTTTCTGGCTGGCCTGGATCATCTTCTCCAGGTTGCCGCGGATCTGGGCCGGGGTCAGGCCGCGCAGGGCATCGTTGCCGCCCAGGGCAAGCACCACCACCCCGGGTTTCTCGCGCGCCAGCAATCCCGGCAGCCGGGTTGCCGCGCCGGCGGTGGTCTCACCGCTCATGCTGGCATTGACCACGCGGGATGTCGGACCCGAACGGGTGCTGAGCCGCTTGCCCAGCAGGTCCACCCAGCCGCTGCCGGCCGGGATATTGTGGGCAGCACTGAGGCTGTCGCCGAGCACCAGCACCGGCCCGGCTTGACCTTTGGCACACGCCAGCACCGGCAACAGCAGCAACCATGCCAGCAGCATCCCCATCCGGCCCCACGGCCGGTTCTGTCCTGTAATGCGCATTGGAGTCTCCTTATCGACAGCCTGTCCCCCCGCAGCGCGCCCGTCGCCATCGCCGTCGACCAGGTCGGCAAATCCGTGCATGGCCCGGAGGGTGAAGTCCACATACTGGACAACATCAGCATGACCGTACATGAAGGGACCTCGGTTGCCATCGTCGGCGCGTCCGGTTCCGGCAAGACCACCCTGCTCGGGCTGCTGGCCGGGCTGGACCTGCCCAGCCGCGGCCGCATCACGCTGGCCGGCAGCGAGCTCGGCACGCTGGACGAGGAAGCGCGGGCGCAACTGCGCGCGCGTGAAGTCGGCTTCGTGTTCCAGAGCTTCCACCTGCTGCCTGCCCTCACCGCTGCGGAGAACATCGCGCTGCCGCTGGAGCTTGCTGGCCGCGAAGACCGCAAGCGGGTGGACGAGGTGCTGGCGGCAGTGGGCCTTTCGCACCGTGCACGACATTATCCGCGCCAGCTGTCCGGCGGGGAACAGCAGCGCGTCGCGCTGGCGCGTGCCTTCGTGGCCCGCCCGCGCATCCTGTTCGCCGACGAGCCCACCGGCTCGCTGGACCAGTCCACCGGCCAGCAGATCAGCGACCTGCTGTTCGCGCTGAATGCCGACACTGCCACCACGCTGGTGCTGGTCACCCATGACCTGCGGCTGGCACAACGCTGCCAGTACATCCACCGCATCGACAATGGACGCCTGCAGCAGGTGCACCACGAGGCCGTCGCATGAACCTGCTGCGCCACGCCCTGCGTTCGCTGCGACGGGAAGCGCTGGCCGGCGACCTGCTGACGGTGTTTGCCGCGCTGGTGCTCGGCGTGGCGGTGATGACCGCGGTGGGCACGTTGGTGGACCGGGTCAACCTGGCACTTGCCAACAGCACGGCTGAAATGATCGGTGGCGACCTGGGCGTCAGTGGACGCGCCGAGCCGCCTGCGGAATTCGCCGCCGAGGCCACGCAGCGCGGTCTGCGCAGTACCCGCATCGCCGCGTTCGGCAGCGTGTTGTTCCATGGCGAGGCCAGCCAGATGGCCACCATCAAGGCCGTGGAAGCAGGCTATCCGCTACGCGGCCAGTTGCGCGTACGCACGGGCAGCGATGCGCGGCTGGACGATGCCGCCGCCGCGCCTGCACCGGGCCAGGCCTGGGCCGACCCGCGCCTGCTGCAGGCCCTGGACCTGCGCATCGGCGATGACCTGGAGTTCGGCGCGGGCACCCTGCGCATTGCAGGCAGCATCGAAGCCGAGCCGGACACCTCAAGCGAACTGCTGACCCTGTCACCGACGTTGCTGGTCAATCGTGCAGACGTGGAAGGCACCGGCCTGCTCGATCCAGGCAGCCGCATCAGTTATCGCACCATGTTCGCCGGCGAACCGGAGGCCATCGCCAGCTTCCGCGCGTGGCTGCAACCGCGCGTGCAAGGGCTGCGGCTGGTCGGGCTCGGCGATACCCAGCGCGGCGTGCGCGAGTCGTTCCAGCTGGCCGGACGCTTCCTCGGCCTGAGCGCGCTGCTGGCCGTACTGCTGTCCGGCGTGGCCACCGCGCTGGCGGCGAACCGGTTCGCACTGCAGCGCATCGATCAGGTCGCCGTGCTGCGCTGTCTGGGCGCCCGCCAGCGCGACATCCTGGCCGGCCTGGCCCTGCAGTTGCTGCTGATGGCCATCCCTGCCTGCCTGGTCGGGGTGCTGATCGGCATGGCCGCGCAGGAAGGGCTGGTGCAGATTCTCGGCGGACTGGTCCCGCAGCGATTGCCGTTACCGCAGGCGATGCCGGCCCTGACGGGCGCAGGTATCGGCTTGCTGCTGCTGATGGGCTTCGGCCTGCCGCCCCTGCTGCGCCTGCGCAACGTCGCGCCGATGCGCGTGCTCAACCGCAGCTTCGCCACCCTGCCGCCCACCTCGGTGCTGGTGTACGCCGGCGCGTTGCTGGCCAGCCTGGCGCTGACCGTGCAGGTCACCGGCGACCTGAAACTTGCCCTCTGGGTACTGGGCGGGCTGGCCGCGCTGGCACTGCTGGCCGGGATCGGTGGCTTCGCGCTGCTGACGCTGGTGCGCGGGGTGCAGCACCGGCTGCATGGCAACTGGCGACTGGGCCTGGCCGCGCTGACCCGCCGCCGAGGCCTGGCGGTGATGCAACTGGTGGGTCTATCGCTGTCGCTGTGCTCGCTGCTGATGCTGGCCGTCGTGGGTCCCGGCCTGCTGCAGCAGTGGCGTGACCGCCTGCCGGCCGACACCCCGAACTATTTCCTGATGAACATCCAGCCGGACCAGCGCCAACGTGTGCTGGACGCATTGCAGGCGCAGGGTGCCGTGGATGCGAGCGTGGAACCGTTCGCGACCGGTCGCCTGCTGGCGTTGAATGGTGAAGCCCCGCGCCGACGTGGTGATGATCAGCAAGCCGAGCAGGATAATGGCCCGCAGCAGCCTGCCGGGGCCGACAACGATCGCGACCGGCCACTGAACTTCAGCTGGCGCACGACCTTCCCGCCTGCGAACCAGCTGCTGCAGGGTCGGTTCTGGGCAGCCGACAGCACCGCGGCGGAGGCCTCCGTGGAAGAAGGCTGGGCCACGCGCTACGGCGCCAAGCTGGGAGACCGCATCACCCTTCAAGTGGGCGAGCAGCAGCGCGACTACACCGTCACCAGCATCCGCAAGGCCGAATGGAACAGCTTCCGGGTGAACTTCTTCCTGCTGGTGAATGCCAATGCGGTGGGCGATGCGCCCTACAACCTGATCTCGGCCTTCCACCTGCCGCGCGCGAAGGCGGCCGGCCTGGGCAAGCTGGTGCGCGAGCAGCCCAACCTGTCGCTGCTGGATATCGATGGGCTGATCAGCGAAGTACGGCAGGTGATGGACCGCGTTGCGCAGGCGATCCAGGTGGTCATGGGGTTCAGCCTGTTGGCCGGCGTGCTGGTGCTGCTGGCTGCATTGCAATCCACCGCCGGTGAGCGTCGCTATGACAGTGCGGTGCTGCGCACGCTGGGCGCCACGCGCCGGCAACTGCGTGGCGCGGTGCTGGTGGAGTTCGGTGCGCTGGGCCTGCTTGCGGCGATCCTCGCCGTGGGTGCGGCCGCGATCATCGGCGTGGTGGTGTCGCGGCAGGTGTTCGAACTGGCCTTGTCGCCGCCGTGGACCGGGCTGTTGCTGGGTGGCGCAGGCGGTGTGGCGCTCAGCGTGGTCGCCGGCTGGTGGGGCACGCGGCGCATCCTGCATACCCCGCCAGCCTTGGCGCTGCGCGAGGTATAGGGGAACGGGTCGCCACCCGCCTGACCCTCTGACCGGCTCCGGAAGCTGAAAAACGGTAGCGCCGAGCCATGCTCGGCGGAACGTGTCCGACCCCATCGGCAAGGCGCCGCCGCGCATCGCAGGCGTGTACCGACGCGCACGTCAGTGCTTGGCCGATGACCTCCAGAATCCGACGCGATTAGCGTGGAGGCTCCTTCAAGGAGGTCGCTCCAATGCGCACACCTGCGTTGCTGCTCTCGTTCACCCTGCTGTCCCCCGCCATCGCCCACGCGCAGGCCTTCATCCATCCCGGCATCCTGCTCGATGCGCCGGCGCTGCAGGCAACACGCGAAGCGCTGCGCGCCGGCGATCCGCTCAAGACCGCCGCCATGGCCACCCTGCGCAAGAGCCCCTTGGCGTCGCTGGAGCATGTCGCCACCCCGTTCGCGAAGGTGGAATGCGGGTCGTTCGACAAGCCCAGCATCGGCTGCAAACCCGAACGTGATGATGCCAAGGCCGCGTACACCCACGCGTTGCTGTGGGCGTACCTGGGCGATGAGGCGCATGCACGCAAGGCCGCGGAGATCATGGACGCCTGGGCGACCACGCTTTCCGGCGGCCACGAAAACAGCAACGCGCCGCTGCAGGCATCGTGGACGGCGCAGCTGTGGACGCGTTCGGCGGAGATCATCCGCCATACCAGCACGGTGTGGCCGGCAGCGGATGCGCGGCGCTTCGGTGATTGGCTGATCGCGCAGTACCTGCCCGACATCAACCGGATGGGGCCCTGTCCGGGAGGAAACTGGCATGCCAGCGGTATCGAGGCACGCATGAACATGGGCATCTACACCGATCGACGCGATCTCTACGACAGCGCGGTGAATGATTGGAACACCCGCTTGCCTACCTATGTGTACATGCCGGTGGATGGCGCCACCCCGCTACCGCGTCCTGGCTGCGCGACGCCCATCGAAACCTTGTGGTTCGGCCAGACGGTCATGGCGGCCGGACTGGCAGAGGAGACCTGCCGCGACCTGGAGCACACGGCCTACGGCCTGGCCGCCTACCTCAATGCAGCGGAGACCAATCGCCTGCAGGGGGGCAGCCTGTACCAGGCGCAGGGCGAACGGCTCGTGGCAGCGATGGAGTTCCACACCGACATGCTGGGCCGCCCGGACATCCCGACATGGTTGTGCAAGGGGAAACTGGTATCGGATGTGCGCGGCACGCTGGAGATCGGCTATTCCCATTTCGCCGGCCGCCTGGGACAGGCACTTCCGCACACCGCCGGATGGTTGGCCGCGCACCGTCCCAGCCAGGGTGACTTCCATTTCCTGTGGGAGACCCTGACGCACGGCTCCGCACTCAAGGACTGAAGGCCGTTGACCTGTCGCCCACGCCGCAGGCGCATAATCCGCCCACTCCACCGGCGTGATCGACATGGCCCAGTACCTTTATCCCGTGCTGCTGCTCCTGGGCAGCAACATCTTCATGACCTTCGCCTGGTATGGGCACCTGAAGTTCAAGACCGCGCCGCTGATGACGGTGATCCTGATCAGCTGGGGAATCGCGTTCTTCGAGTACTGCCTGCAGGTACCGGGCAACCGACTGGGCAGTGCGGTGTATTCGGCACCGCAGCTCAAGGGCATGCAGGAAGTCATCACCCTGGTGGTGTTCGCGGTGTTCTCTGCGTTCTACCTCGACCAGCCGCTGAAATGGAACCACTACGCCGCGTTCGCGCTGATCGTGGTCGCCGCGTTGCTCATGTTCAAGGAGTGAGTGAGCGCCCCGGTAGCGACGGCCGCCGGACGCGGTAGTGACGGCCTCGCCTTCGGTAGTGACGGCCGCTGGCCGTCAGCTTTTCCGACTGGCACCGGACAGGCCGTGCGCCTGTCACCGGGCAATGCTTCGCTGTGCGTGCTACAGCAGATGCAGCGCCGGCCGGGGCGGCGCGTCAACGGCGCCGTCGGCACTTTCCAGCCGCGCGATGCGTCGAGCTGCCGCGCTTCCCAGCGACGACAACGGCGCCAGGCTTGCCGCGAGGCCACTGCCCTGCTCCACCGCGTGCAACTGCACAACACACATGCGCCACCGCTGACCACCGAGGCTGCCGGCGAGACGGCGCCATAGTCGCTCGCCCACGCTGGCATCCTCGCTGCCTACCGGGCGTACAGCGAGACCGCTGACAAGCCGGTCCCATGCCAGGAAGTCACTATCAGGCAGCAGGTACAGGCGCCAGCAACAGCGGCCTCGCGCATCGGTGAAGCACAGGCTTTCGCGCACGCCTTCGCTGTCCAGGCCTTGGCAGGCGTGGGCGGCCACTGCCTGTTGCCAGCCGGCCAGTTCATTGCTGTCGGCGCGATAGAGGCACAGTACGGTGCCGAGCGCCGCGAGCTCGGAGGCGCTCGGGCGGTGGATGGGCTGCAGCGGCAGGCTGCGCGGCAAGGACGCGCGCACTGCAGGCAAGGCTCTGCTCATGGAATCACCTCATGGAGATCGCAAGGAGCGGAAGAGGAGCCCCCGGCCGCCGCCATTGCCACGAGGGCAATGGGCGGAAGACGAGGGGGAGAGAGACAGGTGGGGCGACCGCCTGTGACAGTGCCAGCGCACCGGGTGCGCTGACACCGGGAGGGAGGGAGGCGGCCGACCCGGTTACTTGGTCAGGATCAGCTTGTCGTTGCTGGTATGGCGCAACCGGTAGAACCGGTCACCGTGCTGGATGAGGATCTCGCGGCGCCCTTTCAGCAGGGCTTCGCTGTCGATCACTTCCTCGGCAGGCACGGCACGAACCGGGCGATCACGGAGGGTCAGAACTTCGGGGCGCAGCAGCACAGCTTGAGCATTCATCGTCTGGACTCGTTGCGAGGGGCGAGTCAAATGATAACGATTCTCAGTTCGCAATCAACACCCATTCTCAATTTGATCGATGGGATTGATGATCACTCAATCAATATCGATAGCCCCTATCTATCAAATTAACGTATTTCGGGAGATCGGTAGCGCCGAGCCAAGCTCGGCGAGCGCGCAGCGCGCAGCGCGCAGCACGGCGCTTCAGGTGCCCGCCGAGCACGGCTCGGCGCTACAGGCAGGATGCGGACACGTCCGCCCCCGGAACTCAGTCGGCGAACACGGCTTCGACCTGGGCCCATACGTCGTCATCCATTGCGGTCAGCAGCTCCAGTGCCTGCAGGTTCTGCAGCAACTGCTCCACCCGGCTGGCACCGAGGATCACGCTGGACACGTTCGGATTGCGCAGGCACCAGGCAATGGCCAGCGTGGCCGGCGACTGTCCCAGATCGGCTGCCAGTCGTGCGTAGCGACGCAACTGTGTCATCCGCGCCGGACCGTCCGCCCCCAACACCAGGTCCTGCAGCCATTCCATCCCGTCCCGCCCCAGTCGGGAGCCGGCGGGGAATCCATCGTTGTACTTGCCGGTCAGCAACCCGGACGCCAGCGGCGAGAAGGTGGTGATGCCCAGGCCCGGATCCGCATACAGCGCGGCGTACTCGCGTTCCACCCGGTCGCGATGCAGCAGGTTGTACTGCGGCTGCTCCATGGTCGGACCGTGCAGGTTGTGGTGCTGCGCGAAATCCACCGCCTCCTGGACCTGCAGTGCCGACCATTCAGAGGTGCCCCAGTACAGCACTTTGCCCTGCCGCACCAACGTATCCATCGCGCGCACGGTCTCCCCGATGGGCGTATCCGGGTCTGGCCGGTGGCAGTAATAAAGATCCAGATAGTCCACCCGCAGGCGCTTCAACGCCGCATGGCAGGCATCGGTGACGTGCTTGCGCGACAGCCCGCGCTGGGTCGGCCCTGGGTCGGCTGCACTGCCGAAGAAGACTTTGCTGGACACGCAGAAACCATCGCGCGGCAGGCGCAGGTCGGCGATCACATCCCCCATCACCTGTTCGGCGCGACCGTTGGCATAGGCCTCGGCATTGTCGAAGAAGTTGATGCCGTTATCCCACGCCGCAGCTACCAGATTGCGCGCTTGGTCCCGGGCGATCTGCTCGCCAAAGGTGACCCAGGCGCCGAAGGACAGCGCGGAAAGCTTCAGCCCGGAGGACCCGAGACGGCGGTAGAGCATGCGAATCTCCTGCTGCAGGCCCGCAGACCGGGCTTCAAGGTCCATATTCTACCTGCAGGGATGCCTTGCCCTGCCTGCCACCCGCAGGCCGTTTCGCCGCTGATCGCATCTTGCTCGCCGCTTTTCCTTGCCCCCGCCCCTGCCCTGCACTAGGCTTCCCGTTTTTCGCGGTGCCCTCAGGGGATTCATCATGGTCGAAGGTTTGGGCAGGATCGGCTTCGGCCTGTTTGGTCTGGCGGTGCTCATCGGCATCACTTGGCTGTTCTCCAACAACAAGCGTGCGGTGGACTGGAAACTGGTCATCACCGGCCTCGTCCTGCAGATCGCCTTCGCCGCGGTGGTGCTGCTGGTGCCGGGTGGTCGCGATGTGTTCGATGCGCTCGGCCACGGTTTCGTGCGCGTGCTGAGCTTCGTCAACGAGGGCTCCGGCTTCATCTTCGGCTCGCTGATGAACGTGGACAGCTACGGCTTCATCTTCGCCTTCCAGGTGCTGCCGACCATCATCTTCTTCTCTGCGCTGATGGGCGTGCTGTATCACCTGAACGTGATGCAGGCGATCGTGCGCGTGATGGCGCTGGCGATCACCAAGGTCATGCGGGTATCCGGCGCGGAAACCACCAGCGTCTGCGCCAGCGTGTTCATTGGTCAGACCGAAGCCCCGCTGACGGTGCGTCCGTACATCTCCAAGATGACCGAGTCCGAGCTGCTGACGATGATGATCGGCGGCATGGCGCACATTGCCGGCGGTGTCCTGGCGGCGTATGTGGGCATGCTGGGCGGTGGCGATCCGGAGGCGCAGGCGTTCTACGCCAAGCACCTGCTGGCCGCCAGCATCATGGCCGCGCCGGCCACGCTGGTCGTCGCCAAGCTGCTGATTCCGGAAACCGGCACGCCGCTGACACGCGGCACCGTAAAGATGGAAGTGGAGAAGACGTCCAGCAACATCATCGATGCGGCCGCCGGTGGCGCCGCCGATGGCCTCAAGCTGGCCCTGAACATCGGCGCCATGCTGCTGGCCTTCATCGCCCTCATCGCGCTGATCAACGCACCGCTGACCTGGATCGGTGATGTGACCGGCCTGGCGGCAGCCATTGGCCGCCCGACCAACCTGTCGACCATCTTCGGCTATCTGCTCGCGCCGATCGCGTGGGTCATCGGCACCCCGTGGGCCGATGCCAGCACGGTCGGTTCGCTGATCGGCCAGAAGGTGGTGATCAACGAATTCGTCGCGTATTCCGAGCTGTCGCGCATCATCAACGGCCAGGTCGCAGGGGTTACCTTGTCCGACGAAGGCCGCCTGATCGCCACCTACGCACTGTGCGGCTTCGCCAACTTCAGCTCCATCGCGATCCAGATCGGCGGCATCGGCGGGCTTGCGCCGGAACGCCGCCACGATCTGGCCCGTTTCGGCCTTCGCGCGGTGTTGGGCGGTACCATTGCCACCTTCATGACCGCCACGATCGCCGGCGTCCTGACCCACTTTGGTTGATACGCTTCGGATCAACCGCGCTTCACTGAGAACAGTTTTCCTATGAGCAGCAACGTCGTTGTCGTCGGTTCCTTCAATGTCGATCATGTGTGGCGCTGCGAAGCGCTGCCGGCACCCGGGGCGACCATCGCCGGGCGCTACAGCACCGGCCCGGGCGGAAAGGGCTTCAACCAGGCCGTCGCGGCACGCCGCGCCGGTGCAGACACCACCTTTGTCTGCGCCCTGGGCGACGACGCGGGTGGCGCCATGGCCCGTGGCCTGGCGGCACAGGACGGCTTCACCCTGACCGCCGAGGCGAGCAGCGAGCCGACCGGCACGGGCGGCATCTACGTCGATGCCCGTGGCCGCAACACGATCGTCATCGGCCCCGGCGCCAACGCCGCCCTGAGCATTGGCTTCGTCCAGCAGCAGCAAGCGCTGCTGGCGGCTGCCAAGGTCGTGCTGGTGCAGCTGGAATCGCCCGTGGAGACCATCGAAGCGGCGCTGGCGCTGGCCCGCGAGGCCGGTGTCACCACCGTGCTCAATGCGGCACCGGCCGACGCGCCGTCCAGCATCGGCCTGCTCAAGCTGGCCGATGTGATCACCCCGAACGAAACCGAGTTCGCCGCACTGCTCAGCCGCCACGTAGGCGAGCGGATCGACCCGAACGATGTCGCCGCCTTGGACGGTGCCAGCCTGCATGCGCTGTGCCGCAAGCTGGTGGGCAGTGGCACGGTCGTGGTGACGCTGGGCGCCGTGGGCGTGTTCGTGTCGCACGACGAAGATACCCTGCGCGGTGACAGCCAGCCTTACTACCGCGTGGGTGCCGAGCAGGTCCACGCGATCGACACCACCGGGGCCGGCGATGCCTTCAACGGTGCGTTGGTGGCGTCCATCGCGCACGCGCCGGATGCTCCGTTCGCGCGCCACGTGCGTTTCGCCAACCAGTTCGCCGGGCGTTCCACGGAAAAGGAAGGCGCGGCCGCCGCCATGCCGCACTTCACCCCGGACGACCAGCACGCCTGATCAACGCATGGTGACGGCCGCTGGCCGTCACGGTGCCGCCGCTGCGCTCGCCGAGCGTGGCTCGGCGCTACCGCGTGGTTGCCCTGGTAGCGCCGAGCCCTGCTCGGCGGGGTTCGTTCGACAGACCCAGCCGCCCACCATGGGCCCGCGCTGCGACCAGCGGAAGCAACCGTCAAGCATCTGCTGATGCCGGTGCGGCATGAGCCCCTTCCAGATCGGCCTGAACCGGGCCGCAGCCGGGCGCCTTCGGCCCGCACACCGGCACTACAATGGCCGCCATGCAGATCGGCCCTTATTCCATTGCCCCCAACGTCGTGCTCGCGCCCATGGCCGGGGTCACCGACAAACCGTTCCGCCTGCTGTGCAAGCGGCTGGGCGCAGGGCTGGCTGCCTCGGAAATGACCATCAGCGACCCGCGCTTCTGGACCACGCGCAAGTCGCTGCATCGCATGGACCACGCGGGCGAGCCGGATCCGATCAGCGTACAGATCGCCGGCACCGAGCCACAGCAGCTGGCCGAGGCCGCGCGCTACAACGTCGACCATGGCGCGCAGATCATCGACATCAACATGGGCTGTCCGGCCAAGAAGGTGTGCAACGCCTGGGCCGGATCGGCCCTGATGCGGGATGAGGACCTGGTCGCGCGCATCCTCAGCGCCGTGGTCGGTGCGGTCGACGTGCCGGTCACCTTGAAGATCCGCACCGGTTGGGACTGCGACCACCGCAATGGGCCGCGCATTGCCCACATCGCCGAAGACAGCGGCATCGCCGCACTGGCGGTGCACGGCCGCACCCGCGACCAGCACTACACTGGCCACGCCGAGTACGAGACGATCGGCGCGATCAAGGCCGCACTGCGCATCCCGGTGATCGCCAACGGCGATATCGACTCGCCGCTCAAGGCCGCGCAGGTGCTGGCAAAGACCGGCGTGGATGCGGTGATGATCGGCCGCGCCGCGCAGGGCCGACCCTGGATCTTCCGCGAAGTCGCCCACTATCTGGCGACCGGTCAGACCCTGCCGCCGCCCTCGCTGGCGGAGGTCCGCGACATCCTGCTCGGCCACCTGTCCGCACTGCACGCGTTTTACGGCGAGCCTCAGGGCGTGCGCATCGCGCGCAAGCATCTGGGCTGGTACGCCAAGGATCGGCCCGAGAATGCCGCGTTCCGCGCAGTGGTCAACCGCGCTGAAGACCCGAACAGCCAGATCGCCTTGACCACTGAGTACTTTGATCGGTTGATCGCCGATGCGCGCGAGACAGCGCTCGTCGATTGACCCTTTCGCCGAGCACCACTCGGCGCTACCCGGATACCCCCATGACGCCGCCGATTTCTTCGCCCACCTACCTGCATGGCTTTTCCAGCACTGAACAGGAGCGCCTGATGACCCAGGCGCGCCTGCTCGAACCCACCATCTTCGGGCAGATCGACTACACCGGCGTCAGCCGGTTGCTTGAAGTCGGCAGCGGCGTGGGCGCACAGACCGAGATCCTGCTGCGCCGTTTCCCGGAACTGCATGTCACCGGCGTCGACCTGAGCGAAGCCCAGCTGGCGACCGCACGGGGCAACCTGGAGAAGACGCCGTGGTGCAGCGACCGCTACGTGCTGCATCACGCCGATGCCGGCGAACTGCCGTTCGGTGCGCGCTCGTTCGACGGCGCGTTCCTGTGCTGGGTGCTGGAACATGTGCCGTCGCCGGCGCGGGTGCTCAGCGAAGTGCGCAGGGTGCTGTCTCCGGGCTCGCCGGTGTACATCACCGAAGTGATGAACGCCTCTTTCCTGCTCGATCCGTACTCGCCGCACATCTGGCGTTACTGGATGGCGTTCAACGATTTCCAGCATGACAACGGCGGTGACCCGTTTGTCGGGGCGAAACTGGGCAACCTGCTGCTGGCCGGGGGCTATCGCGATGTACACACCGAGATCAAGACGATCCATCTGGACAACCGCGAACCCGCCCGCCGCAAGACGATGATCGCGTTCTGGGAACAGGTGCTGCTGTCGGCGGCAGAGCAGCTGCTGCAGGCCGGCACCGTGGACGAAGAGACCGTGGACGGCATGCGCCGCGAGTTCCGCCAGGTGCAGAACGATCCGAATGCCGTGTTCTTCTTCTCGTTCGTACAGGCCCGCGCCACGGTCTATTGACCATCGCCCCGATACGCACGCGATCTGCCCTGGTAGCGCCGAGCCGTGCTCGGCGAGCGCGCAGCGCGGCCTGCGTCAGACACCATCACGCCGGACAGATCCCGCCGAGCATGGCTCGGCGCTACCGTTTGGGTTCCTGCCAGATGCGGTCCCACATCTCGCCCAACCGGCGACTGACGTCGGCGCGCGCTTCGGGGCTGCTGTAATCACTGCGCAGCTGCTCCGGCACGATGCCGCGCCATTGCCCGTCGCGCTGTTCGGCCACTGCGAAGTTGAACGTGTAATCCGGCTCCAGGCCCATCCGCAGGTCACTCAACACCAGACGCCCGTCGACCACCTGCGCACGCATGAAGCCACGATTGAACCAGGTCAGGCGCTTCACCGACGGGATATCACCGGCTTGCCGCAGCGCCTGGACGTTGGAGGCGAAACCTTCAAAGTGCATCGGCCCCTTGTCGGCCACCAGCGAACGGTCCGCCACCACATACCCGCTCGGCGTCATCGCCACCACCCGCCACAGCAGCGTGTTGAACGGCATCGGCACCGAGAACCGCGGGGCGTCCCCCAGCCCCATCGCCGCCAAGCTCTGCTGCGCAGCGCGGTCGACCTGTGCCTTGGCCAACAGGCTCCAGCCCAGATAGCCGCTGCTGACCACCAGCGCGACCGCCAGTGCCCTGCCCGCCCACGGGCGGCTTCGGCCGAACCACGCCAGCACACAACCCAGCAGCAACCACACCGTGTACAGCGGATCGATGATGAAGATGTTCGAGCCCATGGCCGGCGAGGGCTGCAGCGGCCACCACAGCTGCGTGCCATAGACCGTCATCGCGTCCAGCAGCGGATGGGTGACCAGCGCCAGCTGCATCGCCCAGAACCAGCGCACCGGCGCCTGCGCCACGCGTCCGTTGCCGAACCGTTTGAACAACCACCACAGCGCGGCGGCGACCCACGGCAGCACCAGCAGCGAGTGGCTGAAGCTGCGGTGCTCGGTCATCACCGCCACCGGGTCGGCCGCCATGAAGCCCAGCCACAAGGCGTCGAGATCCGGCAGCGTGCCCAGCGCGGCGCCGGCCAGCAACGCAGCGCGACGGTGGCCGGCCGGGGCGATGACAGCGGCTACGGCGCCGCCAAGTACGATCTGGGTAAGGGAGTCCATCGGCCGATGCTAGCAGCCGCGCGCTGCGTGTGGACTGTTGTCGCTGCGCTCGCCGAGCGTGGCTCGGCGCTACCACGCGCGAGTCATCGTTCCCCGCTACCCTCACATCCGGGCACAACACCTTAACCACGGGCAACCCGTTGCAGTCCACAATGCACGTGCGACGCGCGCCGTGTATCATTCGCGCCCATCTTTCCATCCGAATCAAGGGATATAACGCCTGATGTCCAGCTACCTGTTCACATCCGAATCGGTCTCCGAAGGCCATCCGGACAAGATCGCCGACCAGATCTCCGATGCGGTTCTGGATGCGATCCTGGCCAAAGACCAGCGCGCCCGCGTGGCCTGCGAGACCATGGTCAAGACCGGCGTGGCCATCGTGGCCGGCGAGATCACCACCAGCGCGTGGATCGACCTCGAAGCCCTGACCCGCCAGGTCATCCTGGATATCGGCTACAACAGCTCCGACGTCGGCTTCGACGGCGCCACCTGTGGCGTGCTGAACCTGATCGGCAAGCAGTCCCCGCACATCGCGCAGGGCGTTGACCGCAAGAAGCCCGAAGAGATGGGTGCGGGCGATCAGGGCCTGATGTTCGGCTACGCGACCAACGAAACCGACAGCTACATGCCGGCGGCGATCCACCTGTCGCACCGTCTGGTCGAGCAGCAGGCGAAGATCCGCAAGAAGAAGAATTCGCCGCTGTCGTGGCTGCGTCCGGACGCCAAGAGCCAGGTCACCCTGCGCTACGAAGACGGCCAGGTTTCGGCCATCGATGCCATCGTGCTGTCCACCCAGCATGCCCCGGGCATCAAGCAGAAGGACCTGATCGAGGCCGTCCGCGAAGAGATCATCAAGCCGGTGCTGCCGGCCAAGTGGCTGCACAAGGGCACCAAGTTCCACATCAACCCGACCGGCAAGTTCGAGATCGGCGGCCCGGTGGGCGACTGCGGCCTGACCGGCCGCAAGATCATCGTCGACACCTACGGCGGCTGGGCCCGTCACGGCGGTGGCGCGTTCTCGGGCAAGGATCCGTCCAAGGTCGACCGTTCGGCTGCTTATGCTGCCCGCTACGTCGCCAAGAACGTCGTAGCGGCCGGTCTGGCCGACCGTTGCGAAGTGCAGGTCTCCTACGCCATCGGCGTGGCCGAGCCGACTTCGATCTCGGTCACCACCTTCGGCACCGGCAAGATTCCGGACGAGCAGATCGAAAAGCTGATCCGCAAGCATTTCGACCTGCGCCCGTACGGCATCATCAAGATGCTCGACCTGATCCACCCGATGTACCAGCAGACCGCGGCCTACGGCCACTTCGGCCGCAAGCCGAAGGAGTTCAGCTACATCAATGGCACCGGCGACACCGTCAATGCCACGGCCTTCTCCTGGGAGAAGACCGACCGCGCCGCCGCCCTGCGCGCGGATGCGAAGCTGAAGTAAGCGGTAAGCACCACGCACCATCCGAAGGGCCGCGCAAGCGGCCCTTTTTTTCGCCAATCGAACGCCCGCGTGGGTTGCGGGTAGAGCCGACTTGAGTCGGCTGGCATTTTCCATCAAGGCCCCGCAGCCGACTGAAGTCGGCTCTACCAGGGCACTGGCTTGCCGCCCCATGCGAAGATGGCCACATGTCGACCGAACTCAAATCCCACCAGCTCACCATGACGGTGTTGATGACACCGGACATGGCCAATTTCTCCGGCAAGGTCCACGGCGGTGCCGTGCTGCGCCTGCTCGACCAGGTGGCCTATGCCTGCGCGAGCCGCTTCGCCGGTCATTACGTGGTCACTCTGTCGGTGGATCAGGTGATGTTCCGCCAGCCTATCGCCGTGGGCGAGCTGGTCACGTTCCTGGCGTCGGTGAACTACACCGGCACCTCTTCGATGGAGATCGGCGTCAAGGTCGTGGCCGAGGACATCCTCAAGCGGAGCGTGCGCCACGCCAACAGCTGCTTCTTCACCATGGTGGCAGTGGATGAGGAAGGCCGCCCCACGGCCGTGCCTGCGTTGCAGCCGACCTCCTCCGACGAAAAGCGCCGCCACGCTGCCGCACTGCTGCGCCGCCAGTTGCGGCAGGAGATGGAACAGCGGCATCTGGAACTGCTTGCATCGAACCCGCCTGCGCCGGAAGGATGAGGTTACGCCGACCCGTGCGCGGCGTGTGCCACACACCGCCGTGCCGGACAGATTCCGCCGAGCGTGGCTCGGCGCTACAGACCCACGAACGCGGCCCACCCGGTAGCGCCGAGCCATGCTCGGCGAGCGCGCAGCGCGGCGTGTGCCACCACCGTGCCGGACAGATTCCGCCGAGCGTGGCTCGGCGCTACGGGCGCACGGAAGCGGCCCACCTGGTAGCGCCGAGCCGTGCTCGGCGAGCGCGCAGCGCGGTGTGTTTCAGACCTCAGCTGGCTCGGCGCACCCAAGCGTCAGCCGGTATTCTGCACGCCCTGCGACACGCCATTGACGCACGCCACCAGCGCGCGCAGCAGGTCGTCGTCTTCGCCGCCGCTGGCCCGCCAGCGCTGCAGCAGATCTACCTGCAGCACGCTGATGGGATCCACGTAGGGGTTGCGCAGGCGGATCGACAGCGCCAGCCGCTGGTCGTGCTCCAGCAGTGACGGTTGGCCGGTCAGCGCCAACAACCAGCGCTCGGTCAGGGCCCACTCGTCCTGCACCTTCGGGAAGAAGCTGCCGTGCAGTTCGCCGGACAGCCGTGAGAACTGTTCGGCGATGGTGATGTCGCCCTTCGAGAGCACCATGGCGATGTCATCCAGGAAGGTGCGGAAGAACGGCCAGTCCTGCGCCATCTGCCGCAGCGTGTCTTCGTGGCCGGCATCCACCGCGGCCTGCAGGCCCGTGCCCACACCGTACCAGCCCGGGATCACCGCACGCGCCTGGCTCCAGGCGAACACCCAGGGAATGGCGCGCAGGTTGGTCAGCGCTGCGTCCTGGCCCAACCGGCGCGAGGGACGCGAACCCAGTGTCATCCGCTCGATCACATCGATCGGCGTCGCGGTGCGGAAGTAATCCATGAAGCGCGGTTGGCCGACGAACGCACGGTAGGCGGTGCTGCTCGCATCGGCCACCACGTCCATCACCGGCCGCCATGCCTCCTCGCGCGGCTCAGGCGCGCGAGGACGCAGGCTGGAACGCAGCACCGCGCCGGTGGCCTGCTCCAGCGAGCGCACCGCCAGCGCGCGGATGCCGTACTTGCGGTGGATTACTTCGCCCTGCTCGGTGACCCGCAGACGACCGTCGATGCTGCCACGCGGCGATGCGTCCACCGCGTGGGTGGCCTTGCCACCGCCACGGCTGATCGAACCACCGCGGCCATGGAAGAAGGTCAGGGCGATGCCGTTCTCAGCGGCCACATCCAGCAGTTCCACCTGGGCGCGCTGCAGGCCCCAGCGCGATGCCGCGATGCCGCCATCCTTGCTGCTGTCGGAGTAACCCAGCATCACCATCTGCACGTCATTACGCGATGCCAGATGAGCGCGATAGACCGGATCGGCCAACAGGTCGCGCAGGGTCGCGGTGCCATGACGCAGATCGTCCACCGTTTCGAACAGTGGGGCGATGTCCAAGGGTACAGCGCCCTCCTCATCGACCAAGCCGCCGCGGCGGGCCAGCGCCAGTACTGCCAGCACGTCACCGCGATCATGCGCCATCGAAATGATGTAGCTGCCCAGCGCATCGGCACCGTGGCGTTGGCGTGCGTCAGCGAGTGCGGCGAACACCGCATCCAGGCGTTGGTTACCCTCTTCATCGGTGACCGGCAGCGCCTCGTCACCACTGGCATACGGCCCCAGCAGCGCGGCACGCGCGGCGGCGTCGCGGGCCTGCCAGGCGTCTTCGCCGTCCAGCGCCAACGCCAGCGCACGTGCATGCACGCTGGATTCCTGGCGTACATCCAGCCGTGCCAGATGGAAGCCGAACGTCTTTACCCGCCACAGCAGCCGCTGTACTGCAAAGCCGCCGGCGTGTTCGCCGCGATTGGCGACCAGGCTGTCCAGGATCAGCTGCAGGTCCTCGATCAGCTCACCCGGACCCGCATAGGCGCCGTCGCCATCATCCAGCGTCGCCTGCAGGCGAGCGCGCATGCGGTCGTTCAACAGGCGGTACGGCATGTCGGCATGGCGCGGGCGCGACTGCACGTCGGGCAGGCGCTGCAGATAGTCGTCCAGCCTTGCCTTCAATGCAGGACTCACCGCCACCCGCTCGGTGGACTGGCTGAGCAGGCTGGCCAGCTGCAGTAGTTCCTTCTGGTACTGGCCCAGCACCGCGCGGCGCTGCGCATCCAGTGTGCTGCGGATGGTGCCGGCATCCACGTTGGGGTTGCCATCCATGTCGCCGCCCACCCACGTGCCGAAGCGCAGCAGGCGTGGCAGCGGCAGATTCTCGCCGTAGGTGTCGCGCAGGGCCTGCTGCAGCGACTCGTACAGCACGGGAATCACGCGGTACAGCACCTGCACCAGATAGAAGCCGACATGTTCGCGCTCATCATCCACGGTCGGCCGCACCGGTGAGGAATCGGTCGTCTGCCAGGACGCCGTCAACGCCATGCGGAAGCGTGCATCGTCGGCAGCCGCTTCACCGGGCGTTCGCTGGCCGTCCAGGTTGTCCACCAGGCTGGCGACCATCAGCTGCTCTTTCTCCAGCAACGCGCGTCGCACCGCCTCAGTGGGATGCGCGGTAAACACCGGTTCGATGTCGATGCGCGGCAGCCAGCGTTCCAGCTCGTCCAACGTCACGCCCTGCGATTTCAGGTGCTGCAGCGCATCCTGCAGGCCATCGGGCTGCGGGGTCTGCGTGCCAGCGCGCTGGTAATCACGGCGTCGGCGGATGCGATGCACACGCTCGGCGATGTTGACCACCTGGAAGTACGTGCTGAAGGCCCGGACCATCGCCTCGGCCTGCTGCGGCGAGCGGCCCGCCAGGCCGTCGGCCAGGTCGGACAGCGGTGACGCGTTCTCGCGGCGGGCAATGGCCCGCGTGCGCACACTTTCCACGTCGTCGAAGAATGCCTCTGATACCTGCTCCACCAGCAGGTCGCCCACAAGGGCGCCAAGCCGGCGCACATCGTCGCGAAGCGGGATATCAGGGGTAGCGAACATGATGCTGCTGCGGAACTCGTTCATCGGCGACGCACGAACCTCAAGCCAGGAGCCTGTACCAAGCGTAGCGCAGTTCAATTGCGTGCCGACGGTTGGTTTCAACGGTGACGGCCGCGGCCTCGATACAGACGGCCGCCGCGTCGGTAGTGACGGCCGCTGGCCGTCAGATGCATCACGCTCCGGTCACCGGCCGATGCGCTCGCCCTTGCCGATGGTCTGTTCCAGCCAGCGCTCACTCTCGGCCAGCATGGTCATGATCGACTCGCGTGCGCGGTACGCGTGCGATTCGTTGGGCAGCATCACCAGCCGCGAGGTCCCTCCCAGCCCCTTCACTGCCGCGAACATGCGCTCGCTCTGCATCGGGAAGGTGCCGGAGTTGTTGTCGTCCACGCCGTGGATGAAGAGGATCGGGTCCTTGATGTTGCCCGCGTAGTTGAAGGGCGACATCTTCAGATAGGTGTCCTGCGCCTGCCAGTAATTGCGCTCCTCGGCCTGGAAACCGAAAGGTGTCAACGTACGGTTGTAGGCACCGCTACGGGCGATGCCGGCTTTGAACAGGCGGCTGTGGGCCAACAGGTTGGCCGTCATGAAGGCACCATAGGAGTGCCCGCCGATGGCGATGTGGTCGCGGTCGGTTACGCCGCGCCGTACCACTTCATCCACCGCGGCCTGTGCGTTGGAAACCAGCTGCTCCAGATACGTATCGTTGGGCTCCTTGTCGCCCTCGCCGATGATCGGCATGGTCGGGCTGGCCAGCACCACATAGCCCTTCGCAAGGAACGCCTGCGGACCCCAGTAGCTGATGGCGTTGAACAGATAGGGCGAGCCGGTGACCTGACTTGCGGCTGCCGCACTCTTGTACTCGCCCGGGTAGGCCCACATCAGCAGCGGCCGCGGGCTATCGCGCTTGGGGTCATACCCCGGTGGCAGCAGCAGCGTTGCAGTGAGGTCAACGCCATCCTTCCGCTTGTAGCGGATCTGTTCCTTGCTGACAGCCCGCAGTGCCGGCAAGGGATGGGCGAAGGTGGTCAGCGCGCGCGGTGCCACGCCAACGGCAGCGTCACCCAGCGGCTGCACGTAGAAATTCGCGGGCTGCTCCGGGCTCTCGCGGGTGAACAACAGCGACGATGCATCAGCACCCAGCAGGGCGATGGGTACCGAGTACGTCGGCGCCTGCGAATGGAAGAGCCGCGTGGTCTTGCCGCTGGCCAGCTCATAGCGGTCAAGGAACGGCCGGTCGCCTTCCGGCGATGCACCGGCTCCATAGAAGTAAATACTGTTGCCATCGGCGCTGGTCTGCAGCAGCGCGCGGCCGTTGTCATCGCGCAGTGTGCCCGGCTTGCCCGGATCGCTGTATCGGTCCTGTGCATCGCGGTCGAACAGCAACTTCGGATCGGTCGCTGCCTCATCCGGGGCGATCAGCCAGGTCTTGCTGCGGCGCGTCTTCCACCACGCTTCATTGAGCAGGGCCAGGTCACCGCGCGCCCAGGTGATGCCGGCATAGCGGCTACCCAGTTGCGCCAGCGTCACCGGCGGTTTGTCGAACGGTGCGGCCTGCATCAGCACCGCATCGCGGATCGCCGCCTCGCGGTTCGGGTCGCCGCCGTCCTGCGCCTCGGCCCATACCAGGGTTGCCGGCACATCTGCGCGCCAGCTGATGTCCCGCACGCCGGTCACCTCGGCGTCGTTGCCGGTCGGCAGGCCTTCCACCAGCGGCCGCACGGCGACGGTGTGGACCAGTTTGCCGCCGCGGTCGAGCACCTCGATGCGGCGTGGGAAGCTGCTCACCGGCACCACGTAGGAATAGGGCCGCTGCGCACGTTGGCTGAGCAGGTAGCCGCCATCAGGCGACAGGCTCAGGCCGAGGTAGACACCGGCCATGCCCACCGCCTTGGCCTGTCCGTCCAGACCGATCTCGGTCGGTTGGCTGGTGGCGTAGTAATCGAACAACCGGGCGTCGGCTTCGTTCTTCAGCAGGTCTTGATAGGTGCGGATGGACACCACACCGGCGCCCGCACTGGTCTGCTGCACGGCCGGGCCGGTGGGGGCGACATCGCTGGACGGTGGCGCCCCTGCGTTGGCAAGGCGGCTCATCACCAGCAGGCCGCGACTGTCCGGCAGCCATTGGTAGCCATCGCCGAGCACGGTATTCAGGTCACCGCGCAGGCGCCGTGCGCTGGCGTTGGCCACGTCCACCAGCCACAGCTCATTGGCGCCACTCGCCGGATCGACCTGGTTGAAGGCCAGCCACTTCTGATCCGGTGACCACGCCAAGCTGGCAACAGACAGCACGGGCGGCAGCCCGCTGATCTGCCGGTCCTTGCCGTCCCCGATGCCCATCAGCCACAGCTTCGCACCGTAACTGAAGCGGCTGTCGGAGAACGTGCGCGGGTTGATGCGGCGGCCGGCGAGCTTCAGCTCGGGCTGCGCCACCACGCCAATGGACGGCAGCGGCGGCATCTGCAGCATGGCGGCCAGGTCGCGCTGCGGCGACAGGAACAAGCCGGGTGCGCGCGGCTGGTCGACGACCGCCTGCAACGCGGCGGAGGGAAGCTGGTAGCCGGCGACCTCGGCACTGGCCGTTGTCACCTGCGGGGTCGCGGCCCACGTGGTCGGCATGACCGCCAGCAACGCCATCGACAGCACCGCCCCCTTCCATCGGCCCGTACGCCGCACACGCTTGCTCATGACTACCCCTTCGTTGCTTGTTGAACCCCGACCTTAACAGCCGCCGCGCCGTTCACACCCTGCCGATGGTTGGGGCCCCCCGGGCCGCGATATAATGGGCATCTTCCCCTGCCGAGGGGCGCTGCGACCGGACAACCCGGCCAGGCTCGGAGGATGGCAATGTAAAACGGCGCCCGGCTAGATACGAGCAACCGCTCGTCCACAACCGGAGCAATGAATGAACGCTGTTGCCAAGACCTTCTCCACCGAAGGTGATTACAAGATTGCCGATATCTCGCTGGCCGACTGGGGCCGCAAGGAACTGGACATCGCCGAGCACGAGATGCCGGGCCTGATGTCGATCCGCCGCAAGCACCAGGCCGACCTGCCGCTGAAGGGCGTGCGCGTGACCGGCTCGCTGCATATGACCATCCAGACCGCCGTGCTGATCGAAACGCTGAAGGACATCGGCGCGGACGTGCGTTGGGCGTCGTGCAATATCTTCTCCACCCAGGACCATGCGGCCGCTGCGATCGCCGCGACCGGCACCCCGGTGTTCGCCTGGAAGGGCGAGACGCTGGAAGAGTATTGGGACTGCACCCTGGACGCGCTGACCTTCACCCTGGCCGATGGCACGCTGACCGGTCCGGAACTGGTGGTCGATGACGGCGGCGACGTGACCCTGCTGATCCACAAGGGTTACGAGCTGGAAAACGGCAGCACGTGGGTGAACGAGCCGGCGGCATCGCACGAAGAACAGGTCATCAAGAACCTGCTCAAGCGCGTGGCCACCGAGCGCCCGGGTTACTGGGGGCGCGTCGTCCAGGATTGGAAGGGTGTCTCTGAAGAGACCACCACCGGCGTGCACCGCCTGTACCAGCTGGCCCAGGCCGGCACGCTGCTGATCCCGGCCATCAACGTCAACGACTCGGTCACCAAGAGCAAGTTCGACAACCTGTACGGCTGCCGCGAGTCGCTGGCCGACGGCCTGAAGCGCGCGATGGACGTGATGCTGGCCGGCAAGGTCGCCGTGGTCTGCGGCTACGGTGACGTGGGCAAGGGCTGCGCCGCCTCGCTGCGTGCCTACGGTGCGCGCGTGGTGGTCACCGAGATCGACCCGATCTGCGCCCTGCAGGCGGCGATGGAAGGCTTCGAGGTCAACACCCTTGAGTCCACCTTGGGCCGTGGCGACATCTATGTCACCACCACCGGCAACAAGGACATCATCCGCATCGAGCACCTGAGCAAGATGAAGGACCAGGCCATCGTCTGCAACATCGGCCACTTCGACAACGAGATCCAGGTCGATGCCCTGAACGCCCTTGCCGGCGTGCAGAAGATCAACATCAAGCCGCAGGTCGACAAGTACGTGTTCGACAACGGCAACGCGATCTTCCTGCTGGCCGACGGCCGCCTGGTGAACCTGGGCTGCGCCACCGGCCACCCGAGCTTCGTGATGTCCAACTCGTTCGCCAACCAGACGCTCGCGCAGATCGACCTGTGGGCGAACAAGGACAGCTACGAGAAGAAGGTGTACCTGCTGCCGAAGAAGCTGGACGAGGAAGTGGCGCGTCTGCATCTGGAAAAGATCGGCGTGAAGCTGACCACGCTGAGCAAGGAACAGGCCGATTACATCGGCGTGCCGGTGGAAGGTCCGTTCAAGCCGGATCACTACCGCTACTGATCCAGCGGTTCACCGCGATGATCCACGGACGGGCGCCTTCGGGCGCCCGTTTCTGTTTGAGGACTGCCGTTGTGCCTGTCGAACACGCGAGCGCCGAAGGCATCGGCGGGAGCCGCTGCCACCGTGCGCCGCTCGGCATTACCGTCCGATCGCGCAGAACACCGCACGGGTGAGCCGCGCCAGATCACCCGGCGCCAGCTCCACTTCCAGGCCGCGCCGTCCCGCACTGACATTCAGTGTTGCCAGCGAATCGGCGCTGATATCGATGAACGTACGCAGCCGCTTCTTCTGCGCCAGCGGACTGATGCCACCGACCAGATACCCTGTCGCGCGCTGCGCGGCGTCGACATGGGCGAGCTCGCACTTACGGCAACCTGCGCTGTGCGCCAATGCTTTCAGATCAAGCTGCCCGGACACGGGCACGAGGGCGACCAGCAGTTCGTGGCCCTCGGTACTGACCACCAACGTCTTGAACACCTGTTCCGGCATCAGTCCCAGCTTTTCCACCGCCTCGTGACCGAAAGAATCCGCGTGCGTGTCATGGACGTAGCTGCGCACGGTGTGATCGATCTTTTCGCGCTTGAGCAGGTTGATGGCGGGCGTCATCGCGCCATGGTAGCGCCGAGCCGTGCTCGGCGAGCGCAGCGGCGGCCTCTACACGTCCAGCCGGCCGGGCGCAGAGCGCCGCGCGGGGCGCTCGCCGAGCGTGGCTCGGCGCTACCAGAGCCGCTGATCGGCACGCACGCATCCCGCCTGCGCATCGTGGGTAGCGCCGAGCCGTGCTCGGCGAGCGCAGCGGCGGCTTCTACACGTCCCGCCGGCAGGGCGCAGAGCGCCGCGCGGGGCGCTCGCCGAGCGTGGCTCGGCGCTACCAGGGCCGCTGATCGGCCCACACGCTTCCCGCCTGCGCGCATCGTTGGTGGCGCCGCTGATCGGCACGCACGCATCCCGCCTGCGCGCATCGTGGGTAGCGCCGAGCCGTGCTCGGCGAGCGCAGCGGCAGCTTCTACACGTCCAGCCGGCAGGGCGCAGGGCGCCGCGCGGGGCGCTCGCCGAGCGTGGCTATGCCGGTCGTCCTGACCGGCACCCTGCGGGCCGTCGCAAGCGACGTTGGCGGCGGCTCCTGCCGCCGCCTTCGGCGCTACCAGGGCGTTCCGGTATCAAGGGGACGGCGGGTCATGGGCGCCAGTTGGCGTTGCTGTCCCAGAACGTGACCGCTCGCGCGTAGGCATCGCGGTCCAGCGGCACGCCGGATCCGCCCTCCTCCACGCCCAGCGCGTTGCGCATCATGGTGATCGGTGCCATCGGCACTTCTTCCGGCTCGGCGGTGTAGATGCAGCCGACGATGCCCCACTCCGCATCGATCGGTGAGCCTTCCTTTGCCAGCTGCTCGGCGCTGTACAGAATCACCACCAGATAGTTCGCCACCGGCGACTCCACGCCCTCGAACCAGCGGACCAGCACCGGCAACTCGTCGCGATTGCGCGCTTCGTATCCGCTGCGCAGCAGGTGCTGGTTCTGCTCGGTGATGGGCACGGTCAGGCAGCGGGTGCTTGTCCAGTTTTCATACACGAAGAGTCTGCAGAACGGCGCGTAGCCCTCGAGCACCGTCAAGGGTGCGTGGCCGTTGAGGTGCTGCACGAACTGCTCGGCCGTGCAGTCCTGAATGGTGTTGGCGCGGGGCTTGCGCGGGAACAGGCGGGGACGGGCGAACTCGGTCAGGACGATGGACATGGCAGGCACGGCGGGGCGGGAAACGTAGGCCTAGGGTACAGGCGTGCCGACGCTGACGCGCAGCTCCACACCCAGCGCGCGCAGGGCGCCCAGCACCGTGCTGAAGGTCAGCGTGCGGCGGCCGGACAGCTGCCGCTGCAGCACATCGAAGGAGAGCCCACAGGCCTGTGCGATGCGGCGCAGGTCGCCGGGATCGGTCACATCCCGCAACGCCTCGGCCAAGGTTCCGGGATCACCGCCGCTTTCAAAGATGCAGGCATCCAGATGATTGGCGATGTCCAAGGGGGTGCGCGGCCTTTCCTGCTCTACAGCGGCGCGCAGGCCCGTGGGATCGCGCATGCCGTTGCGTTCCAGAAGGCGTTCAAGGTGCTGGGCCACCTCGGTGGCAAGTTCGCGCACGTCATCACCGATCAGCGAACGCAGGCGCGCAACAGGGAGAGCGGGATCCGTCATGGGGTTGAGCCTCGCTAACGTGGAGGCCGCCTGCGCCAGGGCGCGAGGCGGCGGACGATGCGGGTTGGAGTACCGGACCTAACGAAAAAAACCGGCGGATAGTATCCCCACGCATCGCCCGCCAGAGAGCTGGCGCGGTGATGCATTCTCCGCCGTGCCCAGGGGGCAAAACAGAGCCAATTTCGAAAGGTAACAGGACTCCAATCCCGGCCGGTGCTTCCACGTCACCGACCTGCACATCCTGCCCAGTACGCCCCGAGCCAGTCCATCAGGAAACGTGCAATGCCACGAGACGGCTGCCACGCGCTGCCCCGACCTTGACGACTTGCATATCCATCGCGATGGAGAGATATAATGAGCGCAAACCCGCTGCCGCTATCGCCATGACTTCTCTCAGCTTCGAGTTCTATCCTCCCAAGACCGACGAACAGCGCGGCCAGCTGGACCGTACGGCGGCCAAACTGCGCAGCTTCGCGCCCGAGTACGTGTCGTGTACGTTCGGTGCAGGCGGGTCCACCTTGAGCTATACCTCCGAGACCGTACGCCACCTCAAGCAGCACCACCGTTTCGAGTCTGCACCGCATCTGTCCTGCGTGGGCGGCAGCCGCCAGGAAATACGCGAGCTGCTCAAGCTGTACCGCGCCATCGGCTGCACCCGCATCGTCGCCCTGCGCGGCGACCTCCCCTCCGGCATGGGCCATCCCGGCGACCTGCGCTATGCGGCCGAGCTGATCGATTTCATCCGCGCCGAGCACGGCGACGCTTTCCGCATCGAAGTGGGCGCCTATCCGGAAACGCATCCACAGGCAGCCGACGCGCTGACCGACCTGAAGCACTTCAAGGCGAAGGTGGATGCGGGCGCCGATGCGGCCATCACCCAGTACTTCTACAACGCCGACGCCTACTTCCACTTCGTCGATGCCGTACACCGTCTTGGCGTCACGGTACCGATCGTGCCCGGCATCATGCCGATCTCCAACTTCAGCCAGCTCCGCCGCTTCTCTGAGCAGTGCGGTGCGGAGATCCCGCGCTGGATCAGCCGCAAGATGCAGGCTTACGGTGACGACAGCACGGCCATCCGGGCGTTCGGGTCGGAGGTGGTGGCCCAGTTGTGCCAGCGCCTGCTGGACGGCGGCGCGCCGGGCCTGCATTTCTACACGTTGAACCTGGCCAAGCCCACAACGTCGGTGTTGAAGCTGCTGCGCAGCTGAGGCGGCACACCACCACGGCAGGCTGTGACCCGCTACTCTGCGGGCAATGAATATCTTCGCCGCCTGCCTGCCCCTGCTGCTGTTGCTTTCCGCCGTGCCGTCGGCCCATGCGCAACCGCAGCGCCTCAACCGCTGCACCGACGCAGGCGGGCAGAGCGTTTACACCGACCGGCCGTGTGAGGCCGTGGGTGCCCGTGCACGCTTACCCGAGGCCACCGCGCCGGCAGCAGGGAACACGCAGGAGCGCAATACGCTGGGCGCAAGCTGTCCGCGTCGGCTGAGCGAGCTGGTTGGTGCGTTGCGCGGTGCAGTCGCTGCCAACGACGTCAATCGACTCTCGACGCTGTACTTGTGGAGCGCGGTGTCCGATGTCGGTGCACAACGCATCCTCGGCCAGCTGGAATCCATTGCGCGGCGCCCGCTGGTCGATATCGTGCCGGTGTATCCGACGGACGAACCCGATCCGGGCACGCCGCTGGCCGAGTCGACCGGCGATGTAGCGCTGCCGCGCGCGAACCCGATCGGCCTGCGTTTGCACCAGGTATTGCCGGGTACGGCAACGCCCTCGAGCACCGTACTGGGCCTGCGGCGGCAGTACGGGTGTTTCTGGATCACGCTGTGAGGTAACGCGGCGCCGGGCTCGGCGGGGGCCGGATGCGCCGCTGCGCTCGCCGAGCGTGGCTCGGCGCTACCACGGCATCGGCAGTCGGTAGAACAGCGGCTGAGGATCACGCTGTGAAGGATCCGGATGCGCCGCTGCGCTCGCCGAGCGTGGCTATGCCGGTCGTCCTGACCGGCACCCTACGGGCCGTCGCAAGCGACGTTGGCAGCGGCTCCTGCCGCTGCCTTCGGCGCTACCACGGTACGCTCAGTCGGTCGGCCAGAGGCCGCGGATCGCGGCGATGCCCTGTGCGCCATGTCGGCGCGCGGTGGTGATGTCCTGCACGCCCAGGCCACCCAGCGCGTAGATCGGCAGGGCGACCTGTGCGCGCAGCGCGGCGAAGCGCTCCCAGCCCATCGGTGCCGCGTCGGGGTGGCTGGCGGTACGCTGCACCGGCCCCAGCACCACGAAGTCGCACCCCAGGGACTGCGCTGCCTGCAGCTGCTGCAGGTCATGGCAGGATGCCGCGACGGGTTGTTCGGCAGGCAGGGGGCGCTCGCGTAATGCCGTCAACTGCTCTGCGCCAAGGTGCACCCCGGTCCCAAGATGACGGGCCAATTCAATGTCCCGGTTGACCAGCCATTGGCTGACGCCCCGGTGACGACGCACGGCGGACTCGCACAGCTGCGCACGCTGTGGATGATCGGCTGGAAACCGCAACTGGATGCGCTGATGACCTGCGTCGACAGCGCGCCACAGTTGTTCGTGCCAGCGCTCGTTGTCGATGTCATCCTCCAGGGGCGCAGGCGTGATCAGATAGCGATCCGGCTCGCGCAGCGCAGCCACTACCGGCAGGTCGGCCGGCGGCATGGAGTAGCGGCCCAGTTTGTCCGGCGCGACCCAGGTGATGGCCTGGCCTTCACGACCGCGCGGTGTGCCCTTCCAGCTGCGTACATGGCGCACTTCCAGCACCAGGTCTTTGTCCGGGTAGCACTGGGGTACGTCCATCAGCCACTCACCGATGTCCGCTTCGATGCCCAGCTCTTCGTGCAGTTCGCGGGCAAGCGCCTGTTCGGAGGTTTCGCCTGGCTCGCGCTTGCCGCCGGGGAACTCCCACAGACCGGCCAGATCGCTGTGTTCAGTACGCCGGTTGAGCAGCACGCGGCCGCGGGCGTCGGTGATGACGCCGGCCACCACGTGTATCGATCGTTTGGGGGAGGACATGGAAGCAGCATGCCCAAAACGAGTGAGGTGACGCAAGATGCCTGTACGCCGTAAGCGACCAGACGACAACGGGCCCCCGAAGGAGCCCGTTGCCGTGTCCACATGCTCAGCCGTGACTCAGAATGCGACGTTCCAGTTCAGCTGCGCACCCACTTCCCGCTGACCTTCACCTGCACGGCCCTGGGCGGCCAGCGACAGGCGGCTGCGGCTGGAGGTGTTGACCGACACGCCCAGCTCGGCGATGCCCACGTTGCGGGCCAGCGGCAGGCCAACAACGGTGAACGGGCTGCTGCCGGCCACGAACTGGTGGCGGGAATCCGCGCGCAGTTCGCCGGCGGCGTTCTGCCACGCCAGCCCAGCTTCCAGCCGTGCGCCGTCCTGCTGACCGCCGCTGATGTCCCAGGCGGCCCGCACGCCGGCGGTGGTCGTCCACACCTCGTCTTTGCTGGAGGCGATCGCCAAGGCGGCATTGCCACCGGATTCGACGCCGCCCTCGGTGGACAGGCGCGTGTAAGCCAGTGCCACGTACGGGGTCAGCGTCAACGCATCGTCGACCTGGAAATCCCAACCGCCTTCCACGAAGCCCGATATCGCGTGCGCGTCACGGCGGCTGGACAGCGACTGTCCCCATGCCGTGCCCGCGCCCACGGTGCGACGCGTATCCAGCGTGTAGTCCGCATAGCTGGCGCCCCCGTTGACGTACAGCGCATCCCCACGGAATCCGCCATACAGGCCGCCGTGCACGGCATCGACTTCCGTCGTTGCGTTGCGCGCATCGACCTGCTGACGCAGCGACTCGGGGCCACCGGCCACACCGACCGTCCAGCGCTCGCCGATGCTCCAGTCCGCACCGGCCATCAGGCCTTCACGGTGGTCGCGGGTGCGGGCTGCCGTTCCATCGCCATCGCGGCGGCTGGACGCGCCACTGCCCCCGATCCAGGCGGATGGGCCACCCTCACTGGCCGGCATGCCGCTACGCAGGCGCTGGCCGATGCCATCGCGCAGGAAACGGTCTTCCAGCAACAAGGCACGACTGCTGGCGTGAATTTCGCCGGACAGGTCATCGAACGCCAGGCGTGCGCTGTCCGCATCCAGCATCAGCAGGCGGTTGTACAGCGCCAGGGCGTCACCGGACTGCTGCAGCGTATCCAGCGCAGCGGCCGTGGCGAGCTGGTTGCCGGTGGCGGCGACGGTGACGAACACGCGCGGCGGTGGCGGCGGGGTAACCGGATCCACCGGCGGGGTGATCGGGTCCACCGGCGGATCGACGGGCGGGTCCACCGGCGGATCAACAGGGGGATCCACCGGGCCGGTGTCTTTCACCGCGATGTTCAGCCGCACGTCGTTGGCGGTATAGCTCAGCGATGTATCCAGGAAGGCCGAGCGGGAGATCACGTCGTCGAAGGTGCCGACGACCCCGCCTGCTGCGGTCAGGATGGTGTAGGTCTGTCCGTCCTGGTAGCTGGTCGCAGGATCCAGTGCGGTGACGCGCACGCCGGTGTCGCCGGAGTTGAGGATGTTCGCGCCGCGGCCGATGTTCGCCTTGCCGGTCACCGTCAGCAGGTCGGCCTGCCCGTTGCCCAGCACGTCCACGTCAAAGAACGCCTTGTTGGCGACCTGTTCGGGGAAGGCTCCGCTGGTGTTGAAGAACAGATCACCATCGATGGTCATCGTGCCGACACCGGCGTTGCCTGGCGACAGCGTGCCGCCATTGAACACGTAGGTGCTGCCCAGCGTCGCATTGCCTGCCAGCACGCCGGATCCGCTTACTTCGGCCAGCGAACTGCGGCGCACTTCGCTGCCCAGGCCGGCACCGAAGTCGATGTCCTGCTGGAAGCCGGATGCACCGTTCAGCACCAGCGTGCCGCCCTGCACATTGATCTGCTGCTGCAGGGCCTGGCTGGGGCCCACATAGCCCGCGCCGGCGTACATGTCCGAGTTGATGACGAGCGTGCCGCCGGTGACGGTGACATCGCCGCCGAAGGCACTCAGGTCGCCATTGAGCGTGGTGGTGCCCGCCACCTGGGTGAGCGCGCCGCCGTGCAGGTGGGCGTTGGACGTTCCCGACGAGACGGTCTGGATGGTGTTGCCCAGTGCGATGTCGCCGGTGTGGTTGAACACCAGCCCGCCCGCGCTGCCGTTCATCGAGATCGCCGCGCCGTCCAGTGTTCCGGCTTCTTCCGCGGCCAGCCACTGCGGACCGCCGTCGGCAACGGACCACGTCGCCATGCCGCCGCCCAGCACCAGATAACCGCTCTGACCCAGCAGGATGCCGCTGCCACCGGCGACCCGCCCGCCGTTGCTCACGCTCAGCATGCCGTACGGCCCTTTCAGCAGCACCGCGCCCACGGTCAGCCCGTTCGCCGCTTCGATGGCCGAGCCGGCACCGCTGACACGGGTCTGTTCGTCCACCGCCACGGGCGCCATGCTGGCGTCGTTGAGACCGCCACTGATGTTCACCGCATCACTGCGGATGACCGCCCCATCCAGCACATCGAGGTTGGTGCTGATGTCCATCACCCCGGTGTTGGTCCACGTCGTATCCGCGCCGGTGATGAGCGCCGTGCCGGCAGCCGGGCCGAAGCTGTCCTTGATCGCCGCACGGTCGGATTCGATGGCGCCACCGGCTTCCAGCAGCAGGTGGTTGGTGACATCCACGCGTGCGGCGCGGATCGCCGAGCCTGCGCCGGTGACCACGATGCTGCCGGTCTGGCCGAAATCACCACTGCCCAGGGCGTCGTACTTTTCGGCATTTACCTCATCGGCGGTGACCACCCCGCCGTCCTCCACGCGCAGTGTGCCGTCGCCGTTCTGTCCGACGCGCACCGTAGTGGCATCAACCACCGAACCGGCGCCGCTGACGGTCAGCGTGCCGGTGGCGTTGTTGGACGTGCCAAGCACGAGATCCTGTGACACCAGCTGGCCACCGCCACTGACGGTGATCTCACCGCGGCCGCCCTGGGTGGCACCGGACTGTGTGCCCGCGCCGACATAGATGCCGCGATCCGCCGTGACCCGGCCGCCATTGATCGTCAGGGTGCCCTGTCCGACCTGTCCCACCAGCAGGTTGTTGTCAGTGACAAGCAGTTCGCCGCCGTTGCTTACGTTGATCGCACCGCTGCCTGCAGTGTCAGAGCCGACGCTGAGGCCGAAGTTGTTGACCACGCTGTAGGCCATCGTGGTGGCGACACGCCCGCCATCGATGTCCAGCGTGCCAGTGCCCTGGCGACCGACCAACAGCTGGCGCGCGGTGAGGCTGGAGTCGGCCCCGCGGACGATGGCGTTGCCCGTGCTGCCCGCGCCGTAGCCCAGCGTCACCGTGTTGTTGGAGGTGGCCTTGCCACCATCCAGCAGCTGCAGGCTGCCGGTTCCTGCTTCACCCACGCGCAATGCAGCGCCGGTCATCTGCAGGTAGGCCGTGGGCCCGATCACGCGCAGCGTGCCGTTGGCGCCGGCGACCGTGCCCAGCGACACCAGGCCGTTGGCGGTCAGGTTGCCGCTGCCGACCAGATCGATCGCCACGGCGCCAGTGTTGCCGATGAAGAAACCGTCGGCGTAGACGCGGGAATCGCCCACCACTTCGTCGGACGTAAAGTCGTAGGGTACGGCGAAGGCCGACGGCACGGAGGCGGCGCTGAGGCCAAGCGCCGCCAGCACCGCCACGCCCAGCGGCGAACGACGGCGCGTCGCAACGACAGCGCGGGCCGGTGCGGAAAGTGTGGAGGCCAGTTCAGAGGCCACCTGCATGACGCCGGTAGCCCGGTTGAAGACCAAGCGGTAAATCCTGTTCATGAAGCTCCTTGGGATAGCGGTCTGGACGCGGAGGGGACCGCGTCCCGCACACGGGGGATGTGCAGTGAACCCTGCGAGTTGAAGAACGCGCGGGGCCTGTGACCCTACGTGTGATGTCAGAAAATACCGAGGGCCTGATCCGACTTCCGTGTGGGGATCTGACCAATATGTCCGTAAGGGTTTTCTGATCTACGCTGATTGGTGACACGCATCACCCGATGCATAGCGAGCGTGATGCATTTGTAGTCGCGTGTTTTGCGATCGGCGTGCACGTTGTGGAGACGCAGATGACACCGATGCGTTGGATTTAGTGCAGGAAACGTCATCGTTCGCGCTGGTTCTGCGACCACTCGTGCGATCGTCCTGCGGCTTGGTAGAGCCGACTTCAGTCGGCTGGCTGTGTGCGGAAAAGGCAGCCGACTGAAGTCGGCTCTACCGTCGGCTGGCTGTGTGCGGAAAAAGCAGCCGACTGAAGTCGGCTCTACCGTCGGCTGGCTGTGTGCGGAAAAAGCAGCCGACTGAAGTCGGGTTTACCGGCGGGTTTACCGGCGGGTTTACCGGCGGGTTGCGCGAGATAAAAAAAACCCCGCTTGCGCGGGGTTTTTTCTAGAGTCAGCTCAGCTGACCGTGGCAGTGCTTGTACTTCTTGCCGCTGCCACAAGGGCAGGGGTCATTGCGGCCGATCTTCGGCTCGCCGCCCTGGCCCTGCGCGACCTGCGCGGCTTCCACCTGCGCGGCTTCTTCGTCGGCGCTGTAGCCGCCGGCATCCTGATGCTGGAACTGCGACTGGCTGAGGCGCGCCTGTACCTGCTGACGCTCCGCGGCTTCCAGGGCCGCCACTTCCTCGTCGCTGCGGATGCGCACGCGCGACAACATCGTCACCACTTCGCGCTTCACGTCTTCCAACATGTTGGAGAACAGCTCGAACGCTTCCTTCTTGTACTCCTGCTTCGGCTGCTTCTGCGCATAGCCGCGCAGGTAAATGCCCTGGCGCAGGTAATCCATGCGAGCCAGATGCTCCTTCCAGCTCTGGTCGAGCACGGTCAGCATCACGTGCTTCTCCAGCGCGCGCATGGTGTCTGCACCGACGCCACTTTCCTTTGCATCGAAATGCGCGTTGACGCGCTCCTGCACCTTCTGCGCGATGCCTTCGGCGTCAAGCTCTTCGTGGCTCTTGACCAGGTCGGTGACCGACATGTCGAGGCCGAACTCGGACTGCAGCGTGGCTTCCAGGCCCGGCAGGTCCCACTGTTCATCGATCGAGTTCGGCGGCACGAAGCGGGCGACGATGTCGAACACCACGTCGTCGCGGATGCCATCGACGTTGTCCTTGACCGAATCGGCATCCAGCAGTTCATCGCGCTGCGAGTAGATCACCTTGCGCTGGTCGTTGTTGACGTCGTCGAAATCCAGCAGGTTCTTGCGGATATCGAAGTTGTGCGCTTCGACCTTGCGCTGGGCCTTTTCGATCTGCCGGCTGACCAGGCGGTCTTCGATGACGTCGTCTTCCTTCATGCCCATCATGCGCATGGCCTTCTGCACCCAGTCGGAGGCGAAGATGCGCATCAGGTTGTCTTCCAGCGACAGGTAGAAACGGGACGAACCCGGATCACCCTGACGGCCGGAACGACCTCGCAACTGGTTGTCGATACGACGCGATTCGTGGCGCTCGGTACCGACGATGTGCAGGCCACCGGCGGCCTTGACGGCGTCATGCCGGACCTGCCACTCGGCCTTGGCCGCGGCGCGCTGGGCATCGCTGGCCTCCTCGCCCATCTCATGCAGTTCGGTTTCCAGCGAGCCGCCCAGCACGATATCGGTACCGCGACCGGCCATGTTGGTAGCGATGGTCACCGCACCCGGACGACCGGCGTTGGCGACGATGGTCGCTTCGCGGTCATGCTGCTTGGCGTTCAGCACTTCATGCTGCACACCGGCCTTGGCCAGGTGTTCGGACAGCATCTCCGAGGTTTCAATCGAGGTCGTACCCACCAGCACCGGCTGGCCCCGCTTGTTGCATTCCTGGATGTCGGCCAGCACCGCGTTGAACTTGCCTTGGCGGTTGAGGAACACCTGGTCCGGCGAGTCCTTGCGGATGGTCGGGCGGTTGGTCGGGATGACGACCACTTCCAGGTTGTAGATGCTCTGGAACTCGAAGGCTTCGGTATCGGCCGTACCGGTCATGCCGGACAGCTTCTTGTACATGCGGAAGAGATTCTGGAACGTGATGCTGGCCAGCGTCTGGTTCTCGCGCTGTACCGGCACGCCTTCCTTCGCTTCCACCGCCTGGTGCAGACCGTCCGACCAGCGACGACCGGCCAAGGTGCGGCCAGTGAACTCATCGACGATGACGACTTCGCCATCGCGCACGATGTAGTCCACGTCACGCTGGTAGATGGCGTGCGCGCGCAGCGCGGCATTCAGGTGATGCACGACGGTCAGGTTCTGTGCCGCGTACAGGCCTTCGGTCTCCGCGTCGAGGATGCCGGCTTCGACCAGCAGACGCTCGGCGTGCTCCATGCCCGCTTCGGACAGGTGCACCTGCTTGCCCTTCTCGTCGATCCAGAAGTCGCCCTCGGCTTCTTCGTTTTCCTGCTTCACCAGGTTCGGCACGATGCGGTTTACGCGGATGTACAGCTCCGGGGAATCATCGGCCGGACCGGAAATGATCAGCGGGGTACGCGCTTCGTCGATCAGGATGGAGTCGACTTCATCGACAATGGCGTAGTGCAGGCCGCGCTGGTAGCGGTCGGCCTTGGACAGCGCCATGTTGTCGCGCAGGTAATCGAAACCGAATTCGTTATTGGTGCCGTACGTGATGTCGCTGCCATAGGCCTCGCGCTTGTCACCGTGCGGCATGCCCGGATACACGACGCCCACGCTCAGGCCCAGCCAGTTGTACAGCTTGCCCATCTGCGCGGAGTCGCGGCGCGCCAGGTAGTCGTTCACGGTGACCACGTGCACGCCCTTGCCTTCGAGCGAGTTCAGATAGACCGGCAGCGTAGCGACCAGGGTCTTGCCTTCACCGGTGCGCATCTCGGCGATCTTGCCCAGGTGCAGCACCATGCCACCGATAAGCTGCACGTCGTAATGACGCATGCCGAGAACACGGCGGCTGGCTTCGCGGCAGACAGCGAACGCTTCCGGCAGCACCTTGTCCAACGCCTCGCCATCGGCGATGCGCTGCTTGAATTCCGGCGTCTTGGCCTGGAGCTGCTCATCGCTGAGCGCTTCCATCTCCGGCTCCAGCGCATTGACCTTGGCGACGATGCGATTGAGCTGGCGCAGCTGTCGTTCATTACGACTGCCGAATACGCGGGTAAGCAGGCTGTTGATCATTGAGGGAACCGGTTGTCAGGTGAACGCCGGCACGGCTCCATCGGGAATCCGTCCGCCGCAAACGAAACGAGGCGCCCTGCGCCCCGTCTATGGCATCACCCATTGTAACTTGGGATGGACGTGGGAGGATTCAAGCGCTTTGGCGGTTCGCTGGCCGGACCATAGCGCCGAGCGATGCTCGGCGGCATGCCCGCCACATTCGGCACACCCCGGGTGGGGCTGCCGCTGCGCTCGCCGAGCATGGCTCGGCGGTACCGGAACCCGTCAGCCGCGCGAAACGCGACCGACCGGGGTGTTGCCGCCGTCACCCAGGAACTTGCGCGGATTGACCACACGCCCGCTCTCCCAGACTTCGAAGTGCACATGGGCACCGGTGGAACGACCGGTGGAACCGGCCTTGGCCACTTCCTGACCGGCACGGACCAGGTCACCCACCTTCACCACCAGGCGCGAATTGTGCGCGTAGCGGGTCACGTAACCGTTGCCGTGATCCACATCGACGACGTTGCCGTAGCCGCCCTTCACACCGGAGAAGCTGACCACGCCTTCGGCGACGGACATCACCGGATCACCGACCTTGGCATGGAAATCAATGCCTTTGTGACTGCGTGCACCGCGACCGAACGGATCAGCACGGGTGCCGAAGCTGGACGTGACATAGCTGTTGCGGATCGGCATGCGCGAGGGCACGGCGTTCTGCTGCAGCTGATGGTCGAACATCAGCGATTCCATCACCGAGAGCTGGCTGCCTGAAGCAGCGAATCGCTGCTCCAGCACCTGTAAGTCGGCGTTGATGTCCTTGACCGGGATATCCACGGTCGGACCGCCGGCGTCGCCTTCACCCAGGCCGGGGGTTTCCTGGAAGTCGAACTCGCCGTCTTCCAGCTTGCCCATCTGGGTCAGGCGCTCACCCAGCGCATTGAGGCGGGTGGCTTGTGCCTGGAGCTCCCCAAGGCGCGCCGCAAGGGCGTTCACCTCGGTCTGCGACTGCAGGCGGACCTGGGCGAGTTCACGCTCCTGGCGGTCTACCTTGGCCTGCAGGCGGGAATCGCCCAGCAGGTTGGCCCCCATTCCACCGGCGAAGCCGATAATGCAGCCCATGCCCAGCACGCTGCCCAGCAGGGCGCGGGGACGATCCTCGAAGTAGAAGCGAAGACGCGCAAGGGGCGTTTTTGCCTTTCCATCACGCGTTTTGATTACGATCTTTTTGAATGCCATCAGTGAGTTTTCATGTCTGAGCCGAAATCCAGTGGTCGTCCCGCGTCTACGCCGAAGCCGGCGCTGGATGCGGTCATGGGTGACAAAACCGGGAACCCGCTGCGTCGTGCCTTATGGCTCGATGCGTTGGACCAACAATTACGCCCCCACTTGCCGCTCACCCTGCGCAACCATTGCAGGCTGGCGAACGTGAACGACGAACACCTCGTTTTTCTCGTCGAATCCCCTGTCTGGCATGCCAAATTGCGGCTTGCCGAAGCACAGTTGATCGACGCGGCCCGGTCCATCGGGCTGAAGGCCACCAAAGTGACCATCAAGACTGCGTCCCCCGCTCCACCACGCTCCCCAGCGATCGACAACCGGAATGGACCCCACGCAGTTTCAGCCGCCACGCACAAAGGACTACGCGACGCCTTGGCCAGCCTCCAGGACACGAAACCGTCCAGCTCCTGATGACCGCGAAGCATCCGGCTCCGCTTCCCCGCTCTGCCAACATGCCGTGGAAATGGCGTGAAGCTTTTGCGAGGACCGTGGGGCATCCTAACGGCGTCGGGTCGTCGAGTCGTTAGAGTTTTGTTATTTAAACGTTAAGTTCAGGCTTCTGACGGAACAGGTTCACAAACTGTGACGCCGTACTGGTCACTGCATGCTGGCCGTGAAGGCCGCGGCCCTGAACGCGAAACGCCGCCCGAGGGCGGCGTCAACTGGCTGATATCGCAGTGTTTTTCAGGCGTAGGCCTGAGCACCGTAGGCAACGGGCTCGGCAGCGGCGGGGGATTCGTAGCTCACCCACTCCCACGCGCTGGCATCGGCCATCAAGGCCCGCACCAGCTTGTTGTTCAGCGCATGACCGGACTTGAACCCTTCATAGGCCCCCAGCACCTGGCCGCCGGCAAGGTACAGATCGCCGATGGCGTCCAGGATCTTGTGCCGCACGAATTCGTCGGCATAGCGCAGGCCGTCTTCGTTCAGCACCCGGAACTCGTCCAGCACGATGGCGTTGTCCATCGAACCGCCCAGGCCCAGGTTGCGCTCGCGCATGTACTCCAGGTCACGCATGAAACCGAAGGTCCGGGCGCGGGAGATTTCCTTGGTATAGGCCATCGTGGAGAACTCGATTTCCTGCCGCGACTGCTTGGCGGGGATCATCGGGTGATCGAACTGGATGGTGAAACCGAGCTTGTAGCCCTCGTAGGGATCAAAGCGCGCGACCTTGTCACCTTCAGTGACTTCCACGGTCTTCAGTACGCGGATGAAGCGCTTGGCGGCGTCCTGTTCGATGATGCCCGCCGACTGCAGCAGGAACACGAACGGGCCGGACGAACCGTCCATGATCGGCAGCTCGGCCGAGGACAGTTCGACAATGATGTTGTCCACACCCAGGCCGGCCAACGCTGACATCAGGTGTTCGACGGTCTGGATCTTGGCGTCGTTGCAGGTCAGCCCGGTGCACAGGGTCACTTCGGTCACCAGCTCGGCCTTGGCCGGAACATCGACGACCGGGTCCAGGTCCACGCGGCGGAACACGATGCCATGGTTGACCGGTGCCGGGCGCAGGGTCATGTAGACCTTGTCGCCGCTGTGCAGGCCAACGCCGGTGGCGCGGATCGTGTTCTTGAGGGTGCGTTGCGGAATCATGGGGGGTGACCAGAAGCGTGCGGCGGGCCGCGATGGCCTGCCCCAGGGGGTGCAACAGATTAACACGCGGTCGCCCCTACTCCGGCTGAAGCCAGGCAGGTGGTGGCGCCACGCAGGTGCGGCGGGTGCGATTACAAGGCGGCCGGGCCCATCCTGGCCCGGCGCCTGCAATGCAGGACATGGTGCGTGATGCCGGGGAGGACAACCCCGGCAGCATGGATCAGTCGGCCTGGCGGCGCAGGAACGCCGGGATGTCCAGGTAATCGTTGGGCAGTTCGGCGGTCGGCGTGCTGCCCGCGCTGGCGCTCGAGCTGCTGGACGACGAAGACGACGCGCTGGACGAAGAGGACGCCGCTACGCTGTCGCTGCTCGCGCGACGCAGGCCCAGACCGACACCGCCAACCGCCTTGGACACCGCGTCACCGCCGTTGTCGAAGTCGGAGAACTCCGGCTGGCCGGTGGTGGCGTTGCGGACCAGCTTGATCGGCGCACGCTCGCCCGGACGCTGGCTCTTGCCGGCGGCCACGCGGTTGAGGCCGGTCGCGACCACGGTGACGCGCACTTCGTCCTGCATGTCCGGATCGAGCACGGTGCCGACCACCACGGTGGCGTCTTCCGAAGCGAAGCCGTCGATGGTGCGGCCGATCTCGTCGAATTCGGCCATGGTGAAGTCGGCACCGGCGGTGATGTTGACCAGGATGCCGTTGGCACCGGCCAGGTTCACATCGTCCAGCAGCGGGTTCTGGATGGCCGACTCGGCAGCGGCCTGCGCACGGTCATCACCGCGGGCGGTACCGGTACCCATCATCGCCAGGCCCATTTCGGACATCACGGTGCGCACGTCGGCGAAGTCGACGTTGATCAGGCCCGGACGCACGATCAGATCGGCGATGCCCTGCACGGCGCCCTGCAGCACGTCGTTGGCGGCACGGAACGCCTGGATCATGGTGGCGTTGCGGCCCAGGACGGTGATCAGCTTTTCGTTGGGGATGGTGATCAGCGAATCGCAGTGCTGGCTCAGTTCTTCGATGCCCTTCAGCGCAACCTGCATGCGGCGACGGCCTTCGAACGGGAACGGCTTGGTGACCACGGCAACGGTCAGGATGCCCATCTCCTTGGCCAACTGCGCCACCACCGGTGCAGCGCCCGTGCCGGTGCCACCGCCCATGCCGGCGGTGATGAAGACCATGTCCGCGCCCTGCAGCGCGTCGATGATGCGCTCGCGATCTTCCAGCGCAGCCTGGCGACCCACTTCCGGGTTCGCACCGGCGCCCAGGCCCTTGGTGACGTTGGTGCCCAGCTGCAGCTGCAGCTTCGCACCGCAATTCTTGATGGCCTGCGAGTCGGTGTTGGCGGTGATGAACTCCACGCCATCCACCGCTGAGTTGACCATGTGCGCTACAGCGTTTCCGCCGCCACCGCCCACGCCAACGACCTTGATCACCGCATTGGGTGCCATCTTTTCGATCAATTCAAAATGCGCCATGTCCGTGTCCTCGGTTGTATCCGCTTCCTTTGGCATGTTGCGGGAGAGGCATCCTGCCTTCCGCTGCATGCCGCCGTTGCGGCTGTAGTGGTTTGTGTATCCGTGTGTTGCGTGTTGCGGTGTTGCGGTGTTGCGTTTTCATGTCGCCGAGCATGGCTCGGCGCTACCGCTCTTTCAGAATTCGCCGCGGAACCAGGTTTTCAGTTTCTTGAACATGCTGCCCGCACGGCCTGCCGGCAGCGACGGCCGACGCGGGTGTTCGATCTGGCTTCCCATCAGCAACAGGCCGACGCCGGTTGCATGCACGGGGTTGCCCACCACTTCGCCCAGGCCGGTGACATGCTGCGGGATGCCCACACGTACCGGCATCTGCAGCATCTCTTCGGCCAGTTCGACCACACCTTCCATCTTCGATGCACCGCCGGTCAGCACCATGCCGGCGCGGACCAGCTCTTCGAAACCGGAGCGACGCAGTTCGGCCTGCACCATCTCGAAGATTTCCTCGTAACGTCCCTGCACCGCCTGCGCCAGCGCGTGGCGCGGCATGCGACGTGGCGGCCGATCGCCGACGCTCGGCACCTGGATGCTTTCTTCGGCCGTCGCCAGCTGCGCCAGCGCGCAGGCGTAACGCACTTTGATCTGCTCCGCTTCCGGGGTCGGCGTGCGCAGCATGTGGGCAATGTCATTGGTGACATGGTCACCGGCGATCGGCAACGACGCGGTGTGGCAGATCGCGCCCTGCACGAACACGGCGATGTCGGTGGTGCCGGCGCCCATGTCGACCAGCACCACGCCGAGCTCGCGCTCGTCGGCGGTCAGCACGGCGACGCTGGAGGCCAGCGAGGACAGCACCAGATCGTCCACCTGCAGGCCGCAGCGCTGCACGCACTTGCTGATGTTGGCGGCAGCCGACTGCGCGCACACCACCAGGTGGGCATGCACTTCCAGGCGTACGCCGGTCATGCCGACGGGGTTGCGGATGCCTTCCTGCGAATCGTCCAGCACATACTCGCGCGGGATCGCATGCAGGATCTTCTGGTCAGCCGGAATCGCCACGGCCTTGGCTGCGTCGAGCACGCGGTCCAGGTCGCCCCACGTCACTTCGCCGTCGCGGATCGGGACGATCCCGGGCGAGTTCTTGCACTGCACGTGGTTGCCGGAGATCGACGCGTACACCGAGCGGATCTCGCAACCAGCCATCAGCTCGGCCTCTTCCACCGCACGCTGAATCGACTGCACCGTGGACTCGATGTCCACCACCACGCCGCGCTTGAGCCCGCGCGATTCGTGCGAACCGATGCCGATCACCTCGATGGGGTTGCCCGGCGAGTACTCACCCACCAGCGCCACCACCTTGGAGGTGCCGATGTCGAGCCCGACGATCAACGATTTATCACCCTTGCGATTCATGTCCTGTCCTGCGTTTTTTTCGGCTCTGGCGCCGGTGCTTCACCCCAACTGAGGGTGAAGCCATTGGTGTATCGGAGGTCGGCGCGCTCGATCGGCGCGGCCTGGCTGGCGAGCTGGGGCAGCACGCGTACGTAGCGCTGCAGGCGTGAGCGCGCATCGTCGCGGCCCACCACGACTTCGGTGCCGTTGCTGAGCAGCAGCGACCAGCTGCCGCGTGCATCCATCGTCAGGCGGCTGACGTCCAGCCCGGATGGCGCGAACAACGCCCGCGCATCGTTGTACAGCGACACCACTTCTTCGGTCTGGCTGTCCGGACCGTCCAGCTGCGGCAGCTGCAGGTCGGCCAGTTTTTTCGGCGTGGGGAACAGCTTGCCCTGCTCGGAAAGCAGGCGATCGCCGCCCCATCGCGCGAACGGCTTGTGCTCGACCAGGGTGACTTCCAGCACATCCGGCCACTGCTTGCGCACGCGTGCGCTTTCCACCCACGGCAGGCGCTCGATGCTGTCCTGTGCATCCTGCAGCTTCACCGCGAAGAAGCCGGCGTGCGCGTAAGGCAACAGCACCTTCTGCAACTGCTCCGCCGGCACGCGCTTGAACTCACCGTGCACGCGCAGCTTCGCCAACGGCCAGCGCTCGGCGCCGACCCAGCCGTTGAGCACGGCCACGACGGGCAGGGCCACCACCGACAGGGCCAACAGCCAGACGAAGATGCGCAGCACCGCGTTCATGCGTGACCGTTCTCCTGCACTGTAGTGGCGAGGGTCTGTTCGAGCACACGCCAGACCAGGTCTTCAAAGCCGATCCCGGCCTGGCCTGCGGCTTTGGGCACCAGCGAATGGCTGGTCATGCCCGGCGCGGTGTTCACTTCCAGCAGGTACAGGCGGCCGCTGGTGCGGTCGCGCATCACATCCACCCGGCCCCATCCACGGCAGCCTGCAGCGCGGAACGCAGCCAGGGCGAGGCGACGGATCTCCTCTTCGTCGGCATCGCGCAGGCCTGGGCACAGATATTCGGTGTCATCGGCCTTGTACTTGGCGTCGTAGTCGTACCACTGGCCCTTGGGCACGATACGGATCGACGGCAGCGCAACATCGCCGAGGATGCCGACGGTCAGCTCGTCGCCGACCACCATCTGCTCCATCAGCAGCTGGCCGTCGTAGCGCGTGGCAAGGGCCACCGCCTCGTCCAGGCCGGCATCGTCGAAGACCCGGCTGATGCCTACGCTGGACCCTTCATTGGCCGGCTTCACCACCACCGGCAAGCCGAGCTCGGCGGCCTGCGCGTGCACGTTTTCCGCGGTGACCTTGCGGTACTGCGGCGTGGGCAGGCCGACCGACAGCCACACCTGCTTGGTCCGGATCTTGTCCATGCTCAGCGCCGAGCCCAACACGTCCGAGCCGGTGTACGGCACGCCGAACGCTTCCATCAGGCCCTGCACGATGCCGTCCTCACCGCCGCCATTGTGGCCGTGGAGGATGTTGAACACGCGGTCCACTTCGCCCGCGGCCAGCGCGTTGGCCAGTGCCGGGATGCCATCGATGGCGAATGCGTTGATGCCGCGCGCCTGCAGCGCTTCGAGCACGTTGCGACCGGAATCCAGCGACACCTCGCGTTCGCTGGACGTGCCACCCAGCAACACACCGACACGACCGAACACGGCCGGGTCGGTCGTGCGGGGTGCGGGGAAGTTGAAAGCGGTCATGCCTGGGCCTCCACGCTGAAGCCTTCGGTTGCGATCTGCTGGGCCACGGCGCCGATGTCGCCGGCCCCCATCATCAACAGAAGATCGCCGTCCTGCAGCACGTCAGGCAGCACGTGCGCGAGTTCGGCCGCCTTGCCGACCACCACCGGCTCACTGCGCCCGCGCGCACGGATGGCGCGTGCCAGCGCTTCCGAATCCGCGCCGGCGATCGGCTCTTCGCCGGCCGGGTAGACCTCGCTCAGCACCAGCGCGTCCACGCTGGACAGCACGGCGGCAAACTTGTCGAACTGGTCGCGGGTCCGGCTGTAGCGGTGCGGCTGGAACGCGACGACCAGGCGCTTGTCGGACCACCCACCGCGTGCAGCAGCGAATACCGCCTCCAGCTCGCTGGGATGGTGGCCGTAATCATCGATCACCTGCACCCGCGCACCGCTGGCGGTGGTGACCTCGCCGAGGTCATTGAAGCGACGGCCGACGCCGGCGAAGCTTTCCAGGGCACGTGCGATCGCATCCGGCGCAACACCCAGCTGCCAACCCACGGCCGCAGCGGCCAGCGCGTTGAGGACGTTGTGCTTGCCCGGCAGTGCCAAGACCACTTCCTGGCTGGTGCCCTGCGGCAGGCGCAGGGTGAAGCGCATACGCGCTCCTTCCTGCACCACGTTTTCGGCGCGCACGTCGGCGTTGTCGCTCAGGCCGTAGCTCATCACATGGCGCGGGGTCTTCGCCGCCAGCGCAGCGACTTCGGGATCGTCGATGCACAGCACGGCCAAGCCATAGAAAGGCAGGCGCTGCAGGAATTCGGCGAAGGCCGCCTGCACGCGGGCGAAGTCGTTGCCGTAATTTTCCAGATGATCGGCATCAATATTGGTGATGATCGACATCAACGGATTCAGGCGCAGGAAGCTGCCATCGCTTTCATCGGCCTCGGCGACCAGCCACTGACCGCCGCCCAGCTTGGCGTTGGCACCGGCAGCCAGCAGTTGGCCCCCGATCACGAAGGTCGGATCCAGTCCGCCCTCGCTCAGTACCGCCGCCGTCAGGCTGGTGGTGGTCGTCTTGCCGTGCGTGCCGGCCACCGCGATGCCGCGGCGGAAACGCATCAGCTCGGCGAGCATCGCGGCGCGCGGCATGATCGGTATGCGCTGGCTGCGCGCTTCCATCAGTTCCGGATTGTCTTCACGGATCGCGCTGGAGACGACCACGCAATCGGTGCCGAGCACGTTGGCGGCGGAATGTCCCCGCATGATGCGTGCGCCCAGGCTGCCGAGGCGACGCGTCGCGGTGTTGTCCGCGTTGTCCGAGCCGGACACTTCATAGCCCAGCGTCAACATCACTTCCGCGATACCGCTCATGCCGGTGCCACCGATGCCAACGAAATGCACGCGCGGGAAGGCGCGCACCAGGTCGTTGGTGTCGTGCAGGCGGCGGATCATGCGCAGCTCCGCGTCGTGTCGGCGCGCTGGCGCGGCACAGTGTTCATACAGCTTCCTCGAGGATGATATCGGCGATGCGCTCTGCGGCATCGACCTTGGCCAGCGCACGTGCGGCTTTCGCCATCTGCATGCGGCGAGCGGGATTTTCGGATAGTTCACGCAACAGCGACGTGATGCCGGTGACCAGCGCATCGCCCTGCTTCAGCAGCACGGCGGCATCGCGCTCGACCAGGTATTCCGCATTACGCGTCTGGTGATCATCGACCGCGGCCGGGAACGGCACCAGCACACTGCCGACACCCACGGCACACAGTTCGGCGAGAGTGGACGCGCCGGACCGGCACACCACGATGTCAGCCCACGCGAAGGCATCGGCCATGTCGGCGATGAACGGCGTGATCTCGGCGGTGACACCGGCCTTGGCATAAGCCTCCACAGCCTCGGCGTGCATTTTCTCGCCGCTCTGGTGGCGCACCTGCACCGGATGGGAAGCACCCAATGCGGCGATCGCCTGCGGCACGCCCATGTTCAAGGCGCGCGCGCCCTGGCTTCCGCCCACCACCAGCACACGCAATGGACCACTGCGACCGGCGAAGCGCTGCTCGGGCGGTGCAATCGCAGCGATCTCGGCGCGTACCGGGTTGCCGACGGCTTCTTCGCGTGCGGCGAAGCTGCCGGGAAAACCGGTCAGCACGCGCTGCGCAAAGCGGGAGAGGAAGCGGTTGGTCATGCCGGGTGCGCGGTTCTGCTCATGCACCAGCAGGGGCAGCCCATGCAGACGCGCAGCCAGCCCGCCCGGTCCGGAGGCGTAACCGCCGAACGCGATCACCGCACGCGGATGACGGTCGCGCAGGATGAAGCCTGCCTGGCGGATCGCACGCAGCAGACGCCACGGCGCGCCGAGCAGGGCCAGCTTGCCCTTGCCGCGCAGCCCGGCGATATCCAGCGTATCGATCGGCACGTCATGCTGTGGCACCAGGCGGGTTTCCATCTGTCCGACGGCGCCCAGCCACGTGACCGGGATCCCGCGCGCGCGCAGCACCCTGGCGACTGCCAGACCGGGGAAGATGTGCCCGCCGGTACCACCGGCAAGAATCATCACGGGGCGCGTGGCCGCGTCACGCATGGCGCTCATGACAGCCTCCCGAAGGTCGGCTCGACGCGCGTCTGCAGGCGGCTGGTGCCACGCGTGGTGCTGCCCGGCGCCGAGGTGGTTGGCGTCGCGCTCGTACTGGCAGTGGCCGGTGCGCCCGCATTGGCGACGCGGGACGGCTTTGGCGTCGCGGCCGGCCCGGCTGGCGGAGCGGTCACGATCTCGTCGGCCACCTCATCGCCCCCGCCCATGCGAACGGCATGGCGGCGCTCGGCGCGATCCAGCTCGTACGACACGCGCAGCAGCAATCCCATCGCCACGCAGGTCATCAGCACGCTGGAACCGCCCGACGAGATCAACGGCAGAGTCAGCCCCTTGGTCGGCAGGATGCCCAGGTTGACCCCGATCGAGACGAAGCTCTGCATGCTGATCCACAGCCCGATGCCGAAGGCCACGTAGCCGGAGAAGTGGCGCTTCATCTCCACGCAGCGCATGCCCAGCCACAGCGTGCGACCCACCAGCAGCGCGTACAGCGCGATCACCAGGCAGGTGCCGAGGAAACCCAGCTCTTCGGCCGTGACCGAGAAGATGAAGTCGGTATGTGCCTCGGGCAGGTAATAGAGCTTCTGCACCGAGTTGCCCAGGCCCACGCCGGTCCACTCGCCGCGGCCGACGGCCATCAGCGCGTTGGACAGCTGGTAGCCGTCGCCCTGCTGGTCGGCCCACGGGTCCAGGAAGGAGGTGATGCGGCGCATGCGGTACGGTTCGATGATCGCCAGCGCGCTCATGCCGACCATGCCGATGATCACCGGCATCGACATGCGCGGCATGTTGACCCCGCCCAACACCAGCATGCCGGCGGTGATCGCCAGCAGCAGCGTCGACGAGCCGAAGTCGGGCTGCAGCAGCATCAGCACCACCAGCGCCCCGGCCACGCCCAGCGGCTTCAGCATGGCCGGCCACGTCGCGTTGACCTCGTCCCGGAAGCGCACCAGGTAGCTGGACAGCCACACGATGTAGAGCACCTTGACCGCTTCGACCGTCTGGAATTTGGACACGCCGAGATTGATCCAGCGCCGCGCCCCGTTGACGCTGCTGCCGAGGCCCGGCACGAATACCACCACCAGCAGGGCGAAGCAGCCCAGCAGCAGCAGCTGGTTGTACTGCTCGATGGTCTTCAGTTCGGTACGCATGGCCAGCCCGGCCAGCACGATGCCCACCGCCAGGAAGATCAGATGGCGATTGAGGTAATAGAACGGGCTGCTCATCAGCGCGATCGAGCTCGACGCGACCATCACCACGCCCAGCCCGGTCAGCGCGATGATCGCGCCGAGCAGCCACTTGTCGAAGTGGCCTCCGATGGCTTCAAGGCGTGTTGCCTGGCGCGAGAGATCATTCATCAGCGCACCTTCAACGTGGCCAGGCCAACCAGTACCAGCACCACCGAAATGATCCAGAAGCGCACGATCACGCGCGGCTCCGGCCAGCCTTTCAGCTCGAAGTGGTGATGGATCGGCGCCATGCGGAACACGCGCTTGCCGGTCAGCTTGAACGAGGCGACCTGGATCATCACCGACAAGGTCTCAACCACGAAGACGCCGCCCATGATCACCAGCACCAGCTCCTGGCGTACGATCACCGCGATGGTCCCCAGCACGGCGCCCAGCGCCAGCGCACCGATGTCGCCCATGAAGACCATGGCCGGGTAGGTGTTGAACCACAGGAAGCCCAGACCAGCGCCGGCGATGGCGGCGCAGATGATGACCAGCTCACCCGCTCCGGGGATCTGCGGAATCTGCAGGTAGTTGGAGAACACCACGTTGCCGGACGCGTAGGCGAACACGCCAAGCGCGCAGGCGACCAGCACGGTCGGCATGATCGCCAGGCCGTCCAGGCCGTCGGTCAGGTTGACCGCATTCGAAAAGCCCACGATCCAGAAATACGCGATGGCCACGAAGCTGATGCCTGCCAGCGGCAGCGCCACCGACTTGAACATCGGAATGTAGAACGTCAACGCGGAGGGCACGTCGGCGGTGAAGTAAAGGAACAGGCCAGCGGCCAGGCCGAAGATCGACTGCAGCAGGTACTTCCAGCGCGACTTCAGGCCATTCGGGTCTCGGCGGACGATCTTGATCCAGTCGTCGTACCAGCCGATCGCACCGAAGCAGATCATCACCGCCAGCACCAGCCAAACGTAGCGGTTGCTCAGGTCGGCCCAGGCCAGCACCGCGAGGGTGACCGTCAGCAGGATCAACGAACCGCCCATGGTCGGCGTGCCGGCCTTGGCGAAATGGGTCTGCGGGCCATCCTTGCGGATCGGCTGCCCGCCCTTGAACTGGGCGAGCCTGCGGATCACGGCCGGGCCCATCCACAGCGACAGGAACAGCGCCGTCAGTGCCGCCAGGATGGCGCGGAACGTCTGGTAGTTGAAGAGCGCAAACGAGCTCTCGAACTGCTGCAGCCAGCGGGCCAGTTCATACAACATGAGGCGATTCCTCTCCTTGCGCGAGCAGCGCTTTCACAATCTTGTCCATGGCGCTGCCACGGGAGCCCTTGACCAGGCAGCGCACGCCCGCATGCAGTTCCTGCTGCAGGGCCTGCGCAAGCGCGTCATGGGTTTCAAAAGAACGACCGCCTTCACCGAAGGCAGCAGAAGCCGAGGCGCTGAGCGGCCCCAGCGTGTACAGCCGCTTGAGCCCGGCCTGACGTGCACGCAGACCTGCCTGCGCGTGCAGCGCGGCTGCATCGGGACCGAGTTCGCGCATGTCACCCAGTACCAGCCAGCCGTCGTCACCGCTGCCGGCCAGCGCCTCGATGGCGGCCACCAGCGAACCCGGATTGGCGTTGTAGCTGTCGTCCACCAGAACGGCCCCGCTGTGCAACCGATGGGCGATCTGGCGTCCCGGCACCGGTTCGGTGACGGCCAGCGCCGCCACGACATGCGCCAACGGGATGCCGGCGGCCAGTGCGAGTGCGGTGGCCGCAAGCGCGTTGCCGATGTTGTGGCGACCCGGCAACGGCAGCGACACCGCAGCCTGTCCTACCGGCGTGTGCAGCTCGAAATGACTGCCCGCCGCATCGAAGCGGATCGCCGAGGCGAACACGTCGGCACTGTGCTCCAGGCCGAAACGCAACACTGCGCAGCGCAACGGGGTGCCGATGAAATGCTGCTCGAACCAAGGCGCAAAGGCGTCATCGGCATTGATCACCGCCACGCCGTCCGCCGGCAGGGCCGCGTAGATCGCGCCCTTGGTGTTGGCCACACCCTGCAGGCTGCCCATCCGCTCCAGATGGGCGGCCGCGATGTTGTTCACCAGCGACCAGCGCGGACGGACGATGTCGGTCAGGTACGCGATGTCACCCGGCTTGCCGGCACCCATCTCGTACACGGCGAAATCCGCGTCTTCCGGCGCGTCGATCACGGCCAATGGCAGGCCGATCTCATTGTTGCGGTTGCCCGGATTGGCATAGACCAACTTGCCGGCGATCTGCGCGTGCTGCTGCAGGATGCCCAGCAGCAGCGCCTTGACGCTGGTCTTGCCGTTGCTGCCGGTGATGGCGAACACACCGGTGGCGCGGTCGCGCTGCATGCCGGCGGCGATGCGCGCCAGAGCCAGCTCGCTGTCGGCCACCAGCACCTGCGGCAGGGGCAAGGGCAGCAGGCGTTCGACCAGCAGTGCACTGGCGCCGCGCGCAAGCGCATCGGCACCGAAATCATGTCCATCGAAGCGCTCGCCACGCAGCGCCACGTACAGGCTGCCGGCCGCCATCTGACGGGTATCGTTGCTGATCGCGTCGATGGCCGCATCGTCACCGTGGATCTCTCCACCGGCCCAATGGGCGATCAACGACAGCAGGGTGCGCCTCATGGCGACACCTCCTGCACCGCGCCGACCAGCGCGGCAGCGGCGACGTCGGTGTCATCGAAGGCATGGCGTACTCCGGCGACTTCCTGGTAGGGCTCGTGGCCCTTGCCGGCGATCAGCACGATGTCACCCGGTCCCGCCCCGCCGATCGCCAAGGCGATGGCACGCGCGCGGTCACGCTGGACCACCACCTTGCCGGCACTGTCGAAGCCGGCAAGGATATCGGCCACGATGCGGTCACCGTCTTCGCTGCGCGGATTGTCGTCGGTGACGATCACCTGGTCAGCCAGCCGTTCGGCAATGGCCGCCATCTGGGGCCGCTTGCCGGTATCCCGTTCGCCGCCACAGCCGAACACGCAGACCAAGCGGCCGTCGACATGCCCACGCAGGCTGTCCAGTGCCTGTTCCAGGGCATCCGGCGTATGCGCGTAATCGATCACGACCGTCGGCTGCCCCGCTTCGCCGCCGAGGCGGTTCATCCGCCCGCGGATCGGTTGCAGCTGCGCCAGCACCTCGACGATGACATCCAGCGGCTGCCCCAGCGCATGCAGCACACCGGCCACCGTCAGCAGATTGTCTACATTGAAGCGGCCAAGCAGCGGCGAGCGCACACCGCGCGACTGCCCGTCGAGTGTCAGCGTGAACGCCACACCCAGGCCGTCCAGCACGATCCCGCTCGCCCGCACGCTGGCCTGCGGCGCACCGCGCGAGCTGACGCCCACCGCCTTCTGGCTGGCCGGCACGCGCACATGCAACGTGGCACCGAATGCGTCATCGAGATTGACGACCGACGCACGCAGGCCGGCGCGATGGAACAGCCGCTCTTTGGCTGCACCGTAGGTCTCCATGTCGCCGTGGTAGTCGAGATGGTCACGGGTGAGGTTGGTGAACACGGCCACGTCGTAATGCACGGCGTCCACACGGCCCTGGTCCAGCGCATGCGAGCTGACTTCCATCGCGATGGCCTGCGCACCGGCGTCGCGCAGGTCGGCCAGCAGCGCATGCATCTGCAGCACCAGCGGCGTGGTGAACCCCGTCGGCTGCACGTCGCCGAACAGGCCGGCGCCCAAGGTACCGATGCTGCCGCTGCGGGTGCCCAGCAGTTGCCAGGCCTGGGCCAGCAGTTGCACGGTGGACGTCTTGCCGTTGGTACCGGTGACACCCACCATGGTCATCGCGCGCGACGGCGCGCCGTGGAACTGGTCGGCCATCGCGCCCATGCGCGCGCGCAGGCCCGGCACGGCAATGGCATCCGACGGTGCAGGCAGCTCCGCAGGGGCCGGCGCTTCAAACAGGATGGCGACTGCACCATTGGCACGCGCCTGCTCGACGAAGCCCAGGCCATGTGCGCCGAACCCGGCGATCGCCACGAAGGCATCACCCGGTTGCACGGCGCGGCTGTCCATCACCAGGCCGCGGATATCCACATCCCGACCGGCCAGGGCCACGTCAGGCAGCAGACGGGAAAGCGCCATCGTGCGGCTCATCGTGTGCCCCCGGTCGGTGCGGACACCGGCGTCGCAGGTGCCTGCGCGGTCGGCAGGGCGGCATCGAATTCGGCGGCGGCATCGGGAGGCAGCACGGCGTCGGCCGGGGGCGTCGGCAACACCGAGGCGGAATGCCCGGTCTTGCCGGACTGCTGCGCGGCCAGCCACGACTGGATATCGTCCGGCGGCACGTCCATCAGGCGCAGCGCACCGTCCATCACATTGTGGAAGACCGGTGCCGCCACCAGGCCGCCGTAGTACTTGCCGGCCTGCGGATCATTGATCACGATCACCGTGGCAAAGCGCGGGTTGCTGGCCGGCACCACGCCGGCGAACAGCGCGTTGTAATGCCCGCGCTCGTAACCGCCCGGGCCTGCCTTGCGCGCCGTACCGGTCTTGCCGGCCACGTGATACCCCAGCACGGCCGCCTGCTTGGCGCCGCCCTGGGTCACCACGGTTTCCATCATCGCCACCACTTCCTTGGCGATCTGCGGGTCCAGGATCTGACGCGCTTCGTTGTGCTGGCCTTTGACGAAGGTCGGCGGAATCAATTTGCCGCCGTTGCCCAGCGCCGAGTATGCCGTGGCGATCTGCAGGGGTGTGACCGACAGTCCGTAGCCATACGACATGGTGGTCTTGGAGGGACCACTCCAGCGCGCGGGGCGCGGCAGCACGCCGGCGGATTCGCCGGGGAAACCGCTGCCCGGACGCGAGCCATAGCCGAAACTGTGGATCGAATCGTAGAACACCTGATCGGGCAGTTTGGCCGCGATCTTGGCTGCGCCCACGTTCGAGCTGCGGGTGATCACGCCGGTCACGTTGAGTACGCCGTTGTTCCGCGGCACGTCGCGGATGGTGTAGCGCCCCAGCGACATGTAACCGGGGTTGGTGTCGATGATGGTGTCCTTGGTCACCACGCCGGCCTGCAGTGCAGACGCGATGGTGATCGGCTTCATCGTCGAACCGGGCTCGACCAGGTCGGTCACCGCACGGTTGCGGCGGGTGTCCGGGATCGCGCCCTGAAGCGAGTTCGGGTTGTAGGTCGGCAGGTTGACCATCGCCAGCACTTCACCGGTGGCTACGTCCATGATCACCATCGAACCGCCGGCGGCCTTGTTGGCGACCAGCGCGTTGCGCAGCTCTTTGTACGCCAGGTACTGGATGCGCCGATCGATGCTCAGGGTCAGGTCTTTGCCCGGCGTGGCGGCACGCAGCAGGTCACTTTCCACCGTCTCGCCCTTGCGGTTGCGGATGATCCGCTTGGCACCGGGCTCACCGCGCAGCCACTCGTCGAAGGCAAGCTCCAGCCCTTCCTGGCCGCGATCATCGATGTTGGTGAAACCCAGCACGTGGGCCATCGCCTCACCCTGCGGGTAGAAGCGGCGGAACTCGCGCTGTGCAGCCACGCCTGGAATCTTCAGGGCGACCACTTTCTCTGCGTCGTCCGGGTTGATCCGGCGACGCAGGTACATGAATTCCTTGTCCGATTTCTGGCTCAGCCGGCTGCTCAGGTCGTCCACCGCCAGCCCCAGCGCGCTGGCCAGCTCAGGAATGCGGTCCGGCGAGCGCAACAGCTCCTGCGGGTTCACCCAGATCGAGGCCACCGGGGTGGACACCGCCACCGGCTCGCCATTGCGGTCGGTGATCATGCCGCGCGAGGTCTTGATCGGCAGTTCGCGCAGGTAGCGTGCTTCGCCCTGGCGTTGATAGAAGTCGCTGTTGATCAGCTGCACATACGCGGCACGGCCCACCAGCGATACCGAACACAGGCCAAGCGCCAGCGCGACCCAGCGCAGCCGTTGGCGCAGGTTGAAGGCGTTGCGGGGGCGGTTGCGGCCGGTCCGGCTCATGGGCGGATCACCACCACGTCGGCGGCTTCGGGAAACTTCATGCCCAGTTTCTCGCGGGCCACCTGGTCCACGCGATTGGCTTCTGCCAACGTGGCCTGCTCCAGCTGCAGCCGGCCGAATTCAATGTTCAGCTCATCGCGCACGCGCTCGGCGCGCGCCAGTTCGATGAAGGTCTGGCGGTGGCGGTGGCGCACGAAGACCACCCCGATCGCCGAGGCGATCGTGCAGGCCAGCAGCACGATCAGGATGAGCCGGCTCACCCGGCCACCTCACGCTTCTGGGCCACGCGCAATACCGCGCTGCGGGCGCGCGGATTGACGGCCAGCTCGTCGTCATTGGCCTTGATCGCACCGCCGATCAGGTCCAGCGTTGGCACGAAGGCCTGCTGCTCCGGCAGACGGCGATTACTCGGAGGCGCCTTGGCCAGCCGGTTGAAGTACTGCTTGACGATGCGGTCTTCCAGCGAGTGGAAGCTGATGACGGCCAATCGGCCACCCGGCTTCAGCCGTTCCACGGCGGCGACCAGGCCGGCTTCGAGGTCGGCCAGTTCACGATTGATGTGGATGCGGATCGCCTGGAAGCTGCGGGTGGCCGGGTGAATCTTGTCCTTGCCACGCGGCATTGCCGACGCGATCAGGTCAGCCAGTTCCGCCGTGCGGGTGAACGCCTGCTTCTGCCGCTGCGCCACGATGGCCCGCGCGATGCGGCGGCTCATGCGCTCCTCACCGTAGGTCCACAGCACGTCGGCGATCTCGGTGTCGTTGGCGCGTGCCAGCCACTGCGCCGCACTCTCGCCGCTGTCCGGGTCCATGCGCATGTCCAGCGGGCCGTCCTTGCCGAAGCTGAAGCCACGCTCGGCCACGTCCAGCTGCGGCGAGGAAACACCGAGGTCGAACAGCACGCCATCCAGGCCGTCGGCCGTCTGCTCCCACTGCAGCAACTGGGCAAAGCTGCCACGGAAGATCGACACGCGCGGGTCGGGCGCGAAGTCGCGCTCGGCGGCCGCGATGGCTTCCGGATCCTTGTCCATCAACAGCAGGCGGCCTGCGCCACCAAGCTGGGCCAGTACGCCACGCGCATGCCCGCCACGGCCGAACGTGCCGTCGAGGTACACACCGTTTTCGATCACCCTCAGGCCTTCAAGGACCTGGGTGTACAGGACCGGCAGATGACCCGCCGGCGACTGCGACACCGGGAGGTGACCGGCCTGCGCTGTTCCGCGCACCCGGGCACCCCGGCTCACAATTTCAGATCGAGAAGCCCATCGCCCAGATCCTCGTCAGACAATGTCTGCTGGATCAATGCGCGGTGCGCCTGCTCGCTCCAAAGTTCGAATTTGTCACCCATGCCGAGCAATACCGCCTTTTTTTCGATGCCCACCGCGCCGCGGTGGCTGGCGGGGATGCTGATGCGGCCGTTGCCGTCCAGTTCCAGGTGTGCGGCCGAACCGACCAGCTTCTGCTGCAGCAGCCGAACGACCCGCTGGGTGTTCGGCTTGGCCATCACGTCGTCCCGCACGCGCTCCCACTCCGATTCCGCGTACAGCCAGAGGCAGCCGGATTCAAAGGGGTTGTAGGTCAGGACCAGCCGGTTGTTGCTCACACGCGCAACGAGGTCGCGATGAACGGTTGGAACCGCCATGCGCCCTTTATCGTCAACCGTGATGGCCGTCTCGCCCTGAAACACGACGCGTGCACCTTTCCTTCAGATGGATAAAACATTGAACCACGAAAAACCACAAAAGACCCGGTTTTCCCTCTGATGCCCACCTTATCAGCGGTCAAAGGGTTGTCAACAACTTTTGCAGGGGGAAATCACCTGTGCCATCAATGGCTTGCAGCAATCTTTAGAGACTTGTTCAAGGCTTATCCACAAGTTGCTGTTTCGTCTCAAATTTTGAGATTGGGGCGAAGTTCAGGGGTGTGTAGAGGGCGTGAAACATGTGATGCGCATTCATTGACTGTGCCGATCCCGTAGCGAGGTGTTGCGCAAAACAGCACAATGCGACGCATGTGCCTACTTGCTCTGGCTTGGCTCCACCACCCGCGCTGGCGGCTGGTCATGGCTGGCAATCGCGACGAGTTCCACGCCCGCCCAACGGCTCCGCTGTCCCGCTGGAACGACGCACCCCGTGTGATCGGCGGGCGCGACCTGCGCTCCGGCGGCGCCTGGGCCGGTGTCGCCGCCGATGGACGGATGGCGGCGGTGACCAATGTGCGGGATCCGCACGCTGCGCAGGCAGGGGAATCCCGCGGCGCGCTGGTGGCCGACTACCTGCGTGGCACGGTGCCGGCCCACGCACGCGCTGATGAATTGGAAAGAAGTGCCAGCGCCTACCCGCCGTTCAACCTGCTGTTGGCCGATGCGGACAGCGTGGAATACGTCGGCAACCATCCGGCCGGTCGGCAGCGGCTCGCCCCTGGCGTGCATGGCATGTCCAACGGCGCCTTGGATGCGGGCTGGCCGAAGACGCGGCGACTGATGCAGGCGGTCGCGGCATGGACCGCCACACACAGCGAGGATCTGCAGCCGCTCTGGCTGGCATTGGCCGACCCGCAGCGCGCGGACGACACCGACCTGCCCGATACCGGCATCGGCCTGGAGCGCGAGCGCTGGCTCAGCCCCGCCTTCATCCGCGGCGACGATTACGGGACACGTGCCAGCACCATCATCCTGATCGACGCGGAAGGGCACGGGCATATCCACGAACGCCGCTTCGGGCCACAAGGCATCGCCACCGGCGAAGGCCGCATGGACTTTTGAAGGAAGTGGCGGAGCCGGCCGATAAGCCGGGTTTTGTCGTGGACAGTCATTCCTCTAGGCGCCGCGTCACCACGGCGCTCAAGCAACCTACCCGGACCCGACGCGGGCCGCGCCATGAGGTCCCTATTTGGTCTTGCTCCAGGTGGGGTTTGCCGTACCGGTCTGTTGCCAGACTCGCGGTGCGCTCTTACCGCACCATTTCACCCTTACCGGCCTTCCGAAGAAGACGTAGGCGGTATCTTTCTGTTGCACTTTCCGTCGGCTCGCGCCGCCCAGGGGTTACCTGGCACCTTGCCCTATGGAGCCCGGACTTTCCTCGGCATCCGCAAGGGATGACGCGACTGTCTGGCCGACTCCGCCGCGCGCATTGTCCCACAGATGCGACATGGGTAGCGCGGGCGTGGCCGGCGAGAGGTCAACGACCAGTTCAGCGGCGCTGCGAGCTCAAGGGTAGAATCCACCGGTGTACTTGGCCACGGCCGCCGACCTCCCTGCATGGACTCGATCATGAACAAGCCTGTCGTCCGGATCTCCGCCCTGTCACTGTCTTTGCTGCTGCTGGCCGGTTGCGCCACCACCAGCCTGACCAGTGCGCCGGAGTCGCCCGCCCAGAGCCAGGCACTGCTGCTGATCGAGCAAGGTCGCCCGCGTGATGCCGCCCTGCAGCTGGAAAGCCTGGCCGGCACGCTGCGCGGCACCGCGCGCAGCAATGCACTGGCGGACGCCGCGTTCGCCTGGCACGAAGCAGGCGATGCGACGCGCGCACGCAGCCTGCTGGCACAGGTGCAGCCGCGCCAGCTGGCCGCGCCCAGCCGCCAGCGCTACCTGCTGGTGACCGCGGAACTGGCCTTGGCCGACAAGCAACCGGCCGCCGCCCTCGCTGCGCTGTCCGAGCCCGGCACGGAGGTACTGCCTGCCCTGGCAGCGCGCTGGCAGTTGGCACGCGCCGCCGCACTGCAGGCCAGCGGCGACAGCTTTGGTGCCGCACAGGAACGTGCACGTGCGAACGCAGGCTTGACCGGGCAGCCCCGCAGTGACAACCAGGCCGCCATTACCGCGCTGCTGGGCAGCCTGGACGACGCTACGCTGCGCTCACGTGCCGGCGCGCTGCCGGCCAATGAGCCGCTGTACAACTTCGCCGGTCGCGCCCTGCTGGCACGTGGCCTGCCGTTGCCACGCCCGTTCGATCGGGATGCGGCCGCGGTGCAGTTCGATACCAGCAAGCGGCCGCCAGCGATGAGCGATGGCTACCGGCCGCCGGTGAAACTGGCGGTGCTGCTGCCGTTGACCGGGCGCTTGGCCACTGCCGCACAACCCGTGCGTGATGGCCTGCTGACGGGTTACTACGGTGAGAGCCGACGCAAGCCGGAAATAGATTTCATCGACACCGCAGGCACGCCCGCCGGAGCGCTGTCTGCCTACGACAAGGCGGTCAGTAGCGGCGCTGATTTCATCGTCGGCCCGCTGGGGCGCGACGAAGTGGACGCCGTGTACGGCCGCGCGCAGCTGCCGGTGCCGGTGCTCGCGTTGAATCGCGGCAAGGGTGCACCGCCGGCCGGCAGCGCGGGTTTCTCGCTGGCACCGGAAGACGACGGCGTCATGGCCGCCGAGTACCTGCGCGGTCGCGAGCGCTCCAAAGTGATCGTCGTGCACAGCAGTGACGACACCGGTCGCCGCACCGCCGCCGCCTTCGCCGAGCGCTTCACCCAGCGCGGCGGACAGGTACTGGCGACGGTCGCAGTGGCCGATACGGTGGGCGACATCAGCGCGCGCCTGCGTACGGCAGAACCGGCCGATGGCGTGCTGCTGGCGGTGCGTGCACCGCAGGCGCGGCAGCTGGCTCCGCAACTGGCACTGGCCGGTGTGGGCGGCGGCACGCGCGTGGGCACTTCGCAGCTGACCGTCGGCAGTGGCAAGCCGGAAGAGGATGTTGCCCTGGACGGCATCATCTATCCCAACGAGGCGTGGAACGTGCGAGGCGTGGCAGGACTGCCCAGCGCCAGCAGTGCCGGTCAGCTGTTGCCCAGCGCGCGCGGTGCCGCCGGGCGTCTGTTCGCCTTCGGCTTTGACGCCTGGAAGATCAGCGCCTACATGGAATCGCTGGCAGCCCAGGGCGGCCTGGCCGGCGCAACAGGCACGCTGTACCTGGACGGCGGTGGCAACATCCTGCGCGTTCCTGCCTGGTCCACGTTCAATGGCGGGCGGCCCATGCCGATCGCCAATGCCAACTGACAGAGCCCGTCGCGGGGCCGCGGTCGAGGCGGCCGCCGAGCGCCTGCTGTGTGACGCGGGCTTGCAGGTGTTGGACCGCAATGTGGGCTACCGCGGCGGCGAGCTGGATCGGGTGATGGACCACGACGGCACGGTGGTGTTCGTCGAAGTCCGCTACCGCGCGCGCTCGGATTTCGGCGGCGCAGGGGGGTCGGTCGATGGCCGCAAGCAGCAGCGCTTGATCCTCGCCGCACAGCTCTACCTGCAGTCCCACCCGACGCTCTGCGAGCGACCGTGCCGCTTCGATGTCGTGCAGGCAAGCGGCGAACCACCGCGACTGCACTGGCTGCGCGATGCGTTCCGGCTGGACGGCTGAGCACATCATTCCTTTGCCTCTGCTGGAATCGCGATGAACACCGAACTGCCCGCCACCCTGGTTGCCCAAATGTCCCTGCTGCTCGGCGCCGACGGCTGGCGTACCGACACGGCCGCGCTGGATGCGAACGCGCAGGACAATTCCTGGCGTCGCCAGTTGCCCTTGGCGGTCGCGCTGCCGTCCACCCCAGAGCAGGTGCAGGCCATCGTCAGGGCCTGCCGCGCGCATCGGGTGGCGGTGGTGGCGCGCGGTGCGGGCACCGGCACAACCGGTGCCGCCGTCCCGCTGCAGGGCAGCATCGTGCTGTCGTTCGCGCGCATGGCGCAGATCCTGGCGGTGCGCCCTGGCGACCGCTGCGCCATCGTGCAGCCGGGCGTACTCAACGGCGATCTTCAGCACGCACTGGCACCCCATGGACTGTTCTGGGCACCGGACCCGTCCAGCGCGGACATCTGCAGCATCGGCGGCAACCTGGCCTGCAATGCGGGCGGACCGCGCGCGGTGAAGTACGGCAGCAGCCGCGACAACGTGCTGGGTGTGGTCGCGGTGACCGGCACCGGCGATCTCATCCGCTGCGGCGGTGCCTACACCAAGGACGCCACGGGCTACGACCTGACCCATCTGCTGATCGGCAGCGAGGGCACGCTGGCCTTGATCGTCGAAGCCACACTGAAACTCACGCCACTGCCGGTAGCGCAGGCCGGGTTGCGTGTGCTGTACCGCGATGCCGACGCGGCAGCGCAGGCGGTGTCGCGGGTGATGACACAACCGGTCACGCCCACGCGCCTGGAGTTCATGGATGCGCGCAGCCTGCAATTGCTGCGGGGCAATGGCGCGGACGTGTCCGAGGCCGGTGCCATGCTGCTGATCGAGGCGGACGGCGACCACGACACCCTGCCCTATCTGCTGCAGGCGCTGGCCAGCGCAGCAGAAGGCGATGGCATGCTGTCGCTGGACGTTGCAATGGAAGGAGCCGCGCGCGAAAAGCTGTGGGCTGCACGCAAGGCGCTGTCACCTGCGTTGCGCAGCATCGCACCGGGCAAGATCAACGAGGACGTGGTGGTGCCCGTGTCACGCATCCCGGCCCTGGTCGCCGGCGTGCAGGCCTTGGCACGCGAGTTCGACCTGACCATCGTGACGTTCGGCCATGCGGGCAATGGCAACCTGCACGTCAACATCCTGTATCACCCGGACGACGCCGACGAAAACGCCCGTGCGCACGCTGCCCTGCCGCGTATCTTCGCCTTGACGCTGGCATTGGAGGGCACGCTCTCCGGCGAACACGGGATTGGCTTGGCGAAGCGTGACTTCATGACGCAGGCCTTCACTGCGGAAACCTTGACCGCGATGCACGCGATCAAGGCCGCATTGGATCCGGACGGCATACTGAATCCCGGCAAGGTGTTGCCGTCTCCCCAATGAATGGTTCGACGGCAAGCAGGGAATCACTCGTAGGTGGCAGTTACGGTGATGTTCGCGTTGACATCGCCCGCGGTGAAGGGTGCCTTGTCAACGTGGTGATAGCCCACTCTGAACGGGTGACTTGCCGTGGCAGTGGCGACGTCCAAGGTACGCGCATCGTTGGGCTTCAGAAGGGTGTCGAACTTTTGACCATCCTTCAGAACCAGTGAGATACCGGTCGCGCCCGTGGGGGCCTCATTCTTCCAGTAGTCCGCATCCTCTGCGGCACCGGTGAAGATCAGCTTCGCCTTGGTGACGCCGACGCAATCGTCGAATTTCAACGCGCCGTCGGCCATGCCCAGGTCGCCGCCTTTAACGTCCCCGGCCTTGAGGGGTTTCAGGGTCACTGGTGCGATGGTGAGCTTGCACGTGCCCGGAAGGATCTTGCCCGTGACGGTAAGTGTGGCTGTATCAGCCCGTGCAGGCACGGGATTGGCGATTATCGCGGCCAGCACGGACAGACAAGCAGTCCACTTGATGGAAGTACGTGAGTAAATCATAGGTATCTCTTCGGGTTGGGTTGAACGATCGGGATGGAACAGGCGGTGATGATGGAAGGCGTTCACCGCGTCGCCGTATCAGGCAGCTCCGGAACACAGGTGCCTTGGCTCCAGGACAGGCCATAGACATCTGCAGCCTGGGGAAGCTGGTACTCAAGGCGGCAGCGCCGCGCCCCTTGCGCATCGACTATCAGGGCACCGCTTTCAGCAGCGCCCTGTAGTCGGATGACACTGCCTTGGCCGACGACCCCAATCGAGCGGCCGCTCTCGTCCTGCACCGATGCGGCGAATGGCAGTGGCTGACCTTGCGCATCAACTGCATCGATGAAGAGGGTTCGCTGCCTGCGGACATGGAACGGCACACGCACGATGCTGCCGGCCGTCGGGGCGACACGCTGCGAAGTCTGCAGCAGCTGCACATCCAGCGGCAGACCGGCAGGATCCAGCTCTATCTGGTTCCACCGATAGGGGCTGGCTGAGGGCATCACCGCATAACCGTTGCGCCCAATCCGCAGCTCATGACCGCTGCGAACGTGTGCACCTGTGGCACCCACTGCCTGAACCAGGACGACGGTATCGCCCAGACTCTGGCCAAACGTCAGGCCATCGGCATGCAACACGATGCTGCCCGCAGCCGATACCTGCCACGTCTCGCGGCGGCCTTCCCGACCATACCCCGCCGACAGGGCACCTCGGCCGCCCTGATAGCTCGCATGGGTATCCAGTAACCGGGACGATCCGATACTGCCCGCCGAGGCGTCGTAGTTCAGCTCGTTACGCGCCCCGGATGCGCCTGACAGGCGTATCTGCGAACGCGCATTTGGGCCGGGACTGAAATGTCCGGACACGTGATGTCTGCTGGCCGGGGTCCCCAGCGGCATGCTGATGAAAAACGAACAGCGCGTGTCCACCTCACCTTCGCCATGGTGGTAGCGCAGCGCGGTGAGCGAGTAGTTCACGCTTCCGATGCGCCCGCTGAAACCTGCCTGCAGATCGGTAAGGGCGGCCTCCCGTCCATAGCTGACAAACAGCGAGCTGTGATCTGCAAGGCGTTGCGACAGGTTCACCTGAAGCCGCTGCAATGCCGCCTCATGCCGTTCCGGTGCAGGCCGCGCGGTGGACGGCGACAGCGGGCCCGGCCAGAGATCGATCAAGCCACGCGAGGCCACCCCACTGGAATGCCACGCGGTCACGCCCACGCCCGTCCCGGGACCGGGAAACAGGCGCTGGTAGTTGATCCGGTAGCTTTGCCCCCGTTCTACGCCACCACGACGCCGCACGAGTGTATCCCGGGCGTCCAGGCCGATAGCGCCCAGTGCGGTGTTGAACGCGGTGCCAACCAGAAACGTCTTCTGCCGGGATGAGAGCTGGACTCCAGACAACATCGTCAACCGGTTATCCAGGCCACGGCCGAAGGTGGCCTCGATGAATTCCGTAGGCAGAGTGCCGATGCTGGAATAGGGATCGAGCCGTCCCGCAACGACGCTGAATTCCTGTACGCCAGGACGCAGTGCCTGTGGAATCGCCGAAAATGGCACCCGGAAGCTGTGGGTCTGCCCGCCCGCCTCGGTGACACTGACATCAAGATCACCGGCACCGCCTCCCGCAACCAGATCCTCAATGATGAAAGGGCCAGGGGGCACCACCAACTCACGGATCAACCTGCCGTTCTGACGGATGCTGACCGTGGCAGAGCCTTGCGCTACGCCTTTGACCACGGGCGCATAGCCCTCCAGCGAATCTGCCAGCATCCTTCTGTCACTGGCGACCCGGATACCCGTGTACGCAACGCTGTCGAAGAGGTACCCGGGCGTGAACTCCTGCCCGACCTGGAGGCGAGTGCCGCTGTTTGGCAGGTCGCGCTGCAGCGACGTCCGGCCGTCCCGCCAGCGTGAACCGCCGGCCGCATGGGTGAACCAGCCATCGTGGCGCAAGCGCCACGCCCCTATGTTGAAGCCCATTCGCGTGCCTATGGACAGCACGGACTCTCTTTGCACCCCCCTGTGCTGTAGCTGGTAATCGATGAAGCCCGCCGTGATGCCCTGCTCCCGCGATGCCAGGGGAACATGGCCGCCAGGCGACGATGCCATGGCCGCCTGCGGAATGCTGATGACCAGCCGCAGTTCGGCTTCGTCGTACTGTACGGAGGCGCCATCGATCCACCGGGGAAGATCCACGCACTGCACATCTTCGGGCAGATCCTGCAGGAACTTGGCTTTCACCCCCATCCCGCGGACCAGCGCTGCGCTCACGCAGGGCATGGCCGCGCTGTCTGGAGAATCCGCAACAAAGGTGACGCTTTCCTGGCGCAGTAACTGGCCATTGACCACCACATCCAGCACATAGATTCCGGGTTTGACGGCACTGCTTTCGAAATGGCCCAGAGCATCCGCTGCATCGCCGACGAGAAATCCGGGACTGAAGCGCGGAGATGCGGCCGTTGCCGCCGCCATGCAGACTGCATTTGATGATAGATAAACAGCAGCCACGATGTGACGCCAGTGAGGTCTGCCCTTTGGCAGCAAATGGGAAATTGAAACCATATCGCGCATGACGTCCGCAGGAGGAAGGCGAAGGTGTACGCACCATGGCGACAATGAACGCTTCGACGAGGCGACATGTTGCGTGGCTGCGAATCCGTCATACATGGGGAAATCTGCACAAAATCAGCGGCATTACCTATCACTGATTACATCTACATAGGCAGTCGCCTGCCGCACTACGACTGGGACACTTTCAATCCACTGTCACGAACATCGTGTGGCGTTCAATAAAGTCTTCCTATGTAAATACACATATCTCCTGATACTCGGCACAGACGGGCATAAATGAAACTGGCATTTCGTGATCGCCCCTTCCCCGCAGGACACCCTGAAGCCGATGAAAATCCGAGCGTCTCTCACGCTGCCAGCCCTGCTATGCACGGGGCTCGCCTTTCCGTGCGCGGCAACACCTCTTGAGATCACCGGCGAAGTGACCGCAAGCACCTGCCTCGTCAACGACTCCAACGGCCCCATCCACATCGATCTCGGGCGCACCTCACTCTCCAGAATCAACTCCCTCACCCGGCGCGACGACACGGCGTTCGCCATAACGGTCAGTTGCCCGGGTTCGACAGGCGCGCAGCAGATCGGTCTGCAGCTGACGGGCCCTGCCGACCCGGTAACGGGGGCCATCGCGCTGGATGGCCCTTCATCGGCGACCCGGATTGGGGTCGCCATCCTCACCGGCCAGGGTGAAAAGCTGCGCATGGACGAGCAGCCGATCACTCTGGTGAACGTGCCCGCCGGCGGTCAGCGGCGGCTGGATTTCTTCGCCGCGCTCGTTCCCCTAGGGGACGGCGCCACCGCAGGCTCAGTGCGCGCTCGCGCTGAGCTCACGCTGATCTATCGCTGAAACCCATCCCCTTCCCTGTTTCTGGAGAATCTCTCCATGCACTACCTCTCCCGCTCCGCGTTGGCAGCCCCCCTGTTGATGCTGGCAACTGCTGCGCCTCCCGCATCGGCCGCGGTCACCATCGAGGGCACCCGCATCGTCGTTGACGGCAGTCTTCATCGCGATACGACGGTAAGGATCAGCAACGATGGCAGCGCGCCCGCAATGACCCAGGCCTGGATCGACACCGGCGACAGCAGCGCCGTTCCTGAACGATTGAAAGTGCCTTTCCGCATCACGCCCGCAGGGCCTCGTGTGATACAGCCCAGCGCGTCGCACATGTTTCGCATCACTTACGCACCGCGCCCCTCCGAAGCACTGCCGACAGATCGCGAATCGGTGCTTTACTTCAATCTCCTGGATATTCCTCCCGAACAGGAAGACACCGCTGAGCAGAACCTCTTGCGGTTCGCTGTCCGCTCGCGCATCAAGCTGTTCTACCGGCCCCCAGGCCTGCCAGGCACCGCTGCCGCCGCTGCGGCTTCCCTGCGCTGGCAGATTCAGAACGAGGGAGGCACCCGCTGGCTTACCGCTACCAACCCGGGGCCTTTCCACGTGACAGTGACAAAGATCTCCGTGAACGACACCACTGAGCTAGAGGCCAGCATGATTCCACCGCACGGCCAGCACCGCACGGCGCTCCCCCCCGGATCGGCGGCCTCTGACCGGGTGAGCTTCTCCTGGCTGGACGACTACGGCGCACTGCGGGATCAACAATCTCCGGTGCAGGTGCAGCGCGTGTCTGCTGAACATTCACGGTAACGAATGCCCCCTCCGCCGCCCCGACCACTAAATGATTACGCCTATGTCCCGCCTCGAAACAGCGTCGAAACCCCGATTTTTTCTGGCCCTGGCGTCCGTCAGCATGTTGGCCTCCACGAGCGCGCTCGCCTGCAGCGTTCACGGCGACGACACCTTCGACAGTTCCATCACAGTCCAGAATGAACTTGCCCGCGATGTTGCACTGACCGAGTGGCGGGGCCTCGTGGGACCGGGACCAGAGGCGAGCCCCTGCCCGCGCACCGACCTGGGATTGATTACGGTTACGAAGATGAGACAGCTGTCTTTCGTGCGTCATATCGAGGTGGATGGTCAGCGATACCCGGCCTACGGCTGGAATTCTGCAAGTCCACTGATCATATTCCGAGCCCACAAGAGCGCCGCCCCATCCGAGAACACACCCACGCCGCTTACGGCCAATGACACCAACCGTTACACCGCTAGAACCAGCGAGACCAGTGTCGGTGGCGGCGAATATGTAAGGATCAGGATGCACTACAGACTGTTCTCGCGCGGCGGCCCAATGAACGGGGTCGAGTCCAACATACTCAAGGCGTATACCTATCTGCAGGGACATATCAATGACGGGAACATCGAACACACACTATCACTCGCGATATCCATACCTCGATTGACCTGTCGCCTGGACAATGTCACGGTCGCGCTGCCAGACGTGCGTGCCAGCGAACTCCCCGTCGTTCACAGCGACGCCGGGACACGACAATTCCAGGTAAAGATGGACTGCCCGTCGGACCGCATTCCTGTCCAGCTGACCCTGAACGATGCAGGTGCCCCCACCAATACCGGTAGCGAGCTGACGCCAGGCGCAGGATCTACTTCCAAGGGCGTCGCCGTGCAGTTGCTTCGTGACGGCAAGCCGGTGATTTTCGGCGAAACGTGGAAACATTCGAATGTTCGTGCGGGTGACAACGCCATACCCTTCGCCGCTCGCTATCTGCGGACCGGAGATGACCTGTCAGCGGGCACCTTGGAGGGAAAGGCGATACTGAGAGCCGACTATCAGTGATCGCGTGCGTCGCCGGACGGCCCGCCTATGAGAAATGTTCATACCCACGCGGACCCGAGTAACCCTCGCAGTGCACACCTGTCCCGGTGGATACCGCGCCAATAAGGGTCAGGGTGGGTGACACCACCCGGGAAAGGCTGCCGAGGGTGGTTCGTAGCGAGCGCGGTGCCGTAAAGCAGAGCTCATAGTCGTCGCCACCGTGCAAGGCGCAGCGCAGCGCGCCGTCATCTCCCAAGGCACCACGCAAGGGCACAGACACCGGGATTTGTGCAGCATCCACCCTCACCGCTACGTCGCTGCTGACCGCAATATGCCCGAGGTCGGCCAGCAGACCGTCGGAAACATCCACGGCAGCGCTCGCTAACCCCCGCAGCGCCAGTCCCAGCGCTATCCGCGGCGTCGGCCGCAACAGACGCTGGCGCAGGAACTCGATGGTCGGATCGGTTGCGATACGGGTGACATCGAGCTCGCCGCGTTTCCATAGCTGCAACGCACCCGCCGCGTCGCCCAGTGTGCCGCTGACCCAGATATCATCGCCAACCTGCGCACCATCGCGGCGCAGTGCTTGGCTGTGCGGCACCTGACCGAACGCGGTGACCGAGAGCGACAGCGGGCCGCGCGTGGTATCCCCACCGATCAGGCGCCAATCGTGCGCGTCCGCCAGCGCGAAGAAGCCGTCGGCGAACGCGTCGATCCACTCCGCTTCCGCGCTTGGCAGCGACAACGCCAGCGTGCCCCATGCCGGTGTGGCGCCCATGGCGGCCAGATCGGAAAGATTGACCGCCAGCGTCTTCCAACCGATATCGGCCGGCCGCGTTTCGGCGGGAAAGTGCACGCCACTGTTGAGCGTATCGGCGGTTACCGCCAGCCAGTGACCCGCCAGCGGCTGCAGCAGCGCCGCATCGTCGCCGATGCCGAGCACGATGTCATCGCGCCCCTTGCTGCGGGCGCGGATACGTTCGATCAGGGCGAATTCGGCGAGTGACATGGGGCTCCGAGGGTGCGGGCCCATGACCGGCTGAGCTGGCGAGCCGCGCTGAAGGATTGCCGCCGAGCGTGACTCGGCGCTACCACATCGGTCAGTGACCGCTTTCGGTCTTGCGCCACTCGATCGCGGCGCGATCCAGCACACCGTTGACGAAGGTGTGGCCGTGTTCGGAACCGAAGCGCTTGGCCGACTCGATGGCTTCGTTGATCACCACGCGATACGGAATGTCGGCGCGAAAACGCAGCTCGTACGCCGACAGGCGCAGTACCGCGCGTTCGATCGCATCCACTTCCTCGACACTTCTATCCAGGAACAGGGACAACGCCTCATCCAGATCCCGACGGTTGTCCAGCACGCCATGCACCAGCGCCTCGAAGTAGGCCAGATCGGCCACCTCGCGCGCCTGTTCGTGGGCGAACTGGGCGACCAACGACTGGCCGTTGCCGCCTGAAATCTGCCACGCATAGATGGCCTGTACCGCACGGCGGCGCGCGCGCGAGCGCAGTACCGGATCCACGCCATCACGGCGAACGGGTCTGCCGGACGGCCTGCCCTGGGTGGTCTTGTTCATGGCAGTTGCTCCAGAAGATTGATCATTTCCAATGCCGCCAAGGCGGCTTCCTCGCCCTTGTTGCCGTGGCTGCCCCCGGCACGCGCTTCGGCATCCTCGGCACGCTCCACCGCCAGCACGCCATTGAGCACCGGCACGCCGAAATCCAGCTGCACGCGCATCAAGCCTTCAGCACAACGGTCGGCCACGTGTTCGTAATGACGCGTGTCACCGCGGATCACACAGCCCAGGGTCAGGATGGCCGCGTGCTGATGTGCAGCGGCCAGACGTGCGGCGACCAAGGGGATTTCCCAGGCGCCCGGAACGCGGATCACATCCACTTCGCTTTCTGCGACGCCGTTGCCGGCCAATGCCTGACGGGCACCGGTGACCAGCGCATCGGTGATGCGGGCATTCCAGCGGCTGGCCACGATGGCGAAGCGCGCCGATCCGGGAGAGCGAAGATCGCCTTCGAAATGGCTCATGGGGAGTTGGGGGACCTGAGTGGGGGGTAAGTTTACCGTGTACGGGCTGCCGCCGTGCGTGGCGGCAGCCGCGGGTTACCTCAACAGCCGACGGTTTCCACTACCTCCAGCCCATAACCCGCCAGACCGATCTGCCGGCGCGGCGTGCCCAGCACCCGCAGCTTGCCCAACCCGAGGTCGGACAGGATCTGCGCGCCAGCGCCGTTACGCCGCCACTGGCTTACATCCTTGTCCTTTCCCGGCGTGACCGGCTGCGGCTGCTGGCGCAGGCGATACAGCAGCGTCTCGCTGTCACGCGGGGCCGACAGCACCACCATCACCCCGCTGTCGGCAGCCGCGATCGCGCGCAGCGCGTCGGTGGCGGCGACACCGAAATCATCGCGTCGCCAGTGCAGCAGGTCGGCCAGTGGGTTTTCCACCTGCACCCGCACCAGCGTCGGCGTCTGCGCGTCGGGGGTGCCCCGTACGAGTGCGAAATGCAGGTCGTGGGCGATCCGGTCGCGGTACGTCACCAGCGTGAAGCCGCCGAACTCGGTCTCGATCTCACGCTCGTCAACGCGCTCTACCGTCTTCTCCGTCGCCAGGCGATAGGCGATCAGGTCGGCGATGGAGCCCATCTTCAAGCCATGTTCGCGGGCGAAGACTTCCAGTTCAGGGCGACGCGCCATGCTGCCATCGGGGTTGAGGATTTCCACCAGCACGCCGGCCGGCTCCAGCCCTGCCAGCATCGCCAGGTCCACGCCCGCTTCGGTATGACCGGCGCGGGTGAGCACGCCGCCGGGCTGGGCAATCAACGGGAAGATATGGCCCGGCTGATGCAGGTCCGATGCTTTGGCATCGGGCTTCACCGCCGTGCGGATGGTATGCGCACGGTCATAGGCGGAGATACCGGTGGTAACCCCCTCCGCCGCCTCGATGCTGACCGTGAAATTGGTCTGGAACTGGGCGGTGTTCGCCTGCACCATCGGCGCCAGGCCCAGATCAGCGGCACGCTCACGGGTGAGCGGCAAGCACACCAGGCCACGTCCATGGGTGACCATGAAATTGATGTCGCTTGGCTTGACCAGCTCAGCGGCCATGATCAGGTCGCCTTCGTTTTCGCGGTCTTCGTCATCCACGATGACCACCATGCGGCCCAGACGGATGTCTTCCAGGATCTCGGGAATGGGGGCGAAGTTCATGCGCGTGCTCCTTCACCCAGCAGACGCTCGACATAGCGCGCGACCAGGTCGATTTCCAGGTTGACCGCGCTGCCGACGGTGCTGGCGGCGAAGGCGGTGTGCGAAACGGTGTGCGGGATCAACGCGACCTCGAAGCCCTCGTCATCCACCTCGTTCACCGTCAGACTCACGCCGTCGACGCAGATCGATCCCTTCTTGGCGATATACCGCCGCAGCGCCTTCGGTGCGGCAAAGCGCCAGCGCTGGGCGCGCGCATCGTCATGGATGGACAGCACCTGCCCCAGCCCGTCAACGTGGCCGCTGACCAGATGCCCGCCGAGGCGATCGGTCGGACGCATCGCGCGCTCCAGATTGATGACCGCCCCTTCCACCAGGCTGCCCAGCGTCGTCAGCCCAAGGGTTTCAGTCGACGCATCGGCCTGGAAGGTCTGCGCGTCGAATGCGATGACCGTCAGGCAGACCCCGTTGATGGCGATGCTCTCGCCCAGCTGCACGCTGTCGAAGGGCAGGCTGCCGACGTGGAAGGTGAAGCGGACATCGCCGCCGAGGGTTTCGCGCGCGGCCAGACGGCCGACGCCTTCAATGATTCCAGTAAACAAGAACGTTCTCCGCGGGTAGTGAGCGAAAAACGCCGCAAGGCAAACAGGTACGCACGGAGCATCACGCCCCGTGGCACCGTCTTCTTTCATCCGGACTATCACCGTCGGCTCCGGCATCGAACCGGATCTGCTGACCTCCCGCCCAAGGTGGACCGGAGCGCTCGCGGGCTCATGCCCGAAGGCACCTACCGCCGGTGGGGAATCGCACCCCGCCCTGAAGACGTTTGTATACCGGCGAACCGGCGCACGCATTCTAACAGGCCTGCCTGAAGGCTCGCTTTTTGTAAAAGATTCATTAAAATGCCGCCGAGCGCGACAACGACGTCGCCCCGGGTAGCTGTACCGGCTGCCTGCAATGGAACGCTGACTCAAGGATTCACACGCATGCGCAAGATGCTGCTGGCCGCCTCCCTGCTCGCCCTGTCGCCGTTGTCGGCCCTCGCCGCCGATGGCCTGAGCTACACCTACGCCGAAGCCGGCTGGACCCAGTTCAAGGTCAACGACGACCTGCTGGACGATCCCAAGGTGGACGGTGGCTACCTCCGCGGCTCCTTTGCCATTGCACCGCAGGTCTATCTGTTCGGTGCCTGGTCACAGGTATCCAAGTCCTATGGCTTCACCGGCGGCAGCATCAAGCTGGAGCTGGACCAGCCGGAACTGGGCATCGGCTACAACATGGGCATGAGCGACCGCGTCGACTTCACCGCGGACATCGCGTGGGTCCGCCAGAACGCCAAGGTGACGCTGAAGCAGACCGGCTTCGCCACCGTCAGCGACAAGGACCACACCAATGCAGCCCGCGGCATGTTCGGTGTGCGCGGCAAGCCGTCGGCACGCACCGAAGCGTGGCTGAAGGGTGGCTACATGGATGGCAGCGACATGGACGGCACCTGGGTCGGCAACGTCGGCGGCCAGATCAACCTCACCCCGATGTGGGGCGTGGTGGGTGAAGTGCAGGTCATCGAAGACGTGACCCAGTACTCGGCCGGTATCCGCGCCAGCTTCTGATCCGCGCGATCAACAGGCGTTTCTGACGGCTTCCTTCGGGAAGCCGTTCTTGTTTCTGTCGCGCGCGCAGGACCTGCGTTGCGTGTGCTGTGGTGCCTCAGCCCGCGGGGCGCAACCGCAGCCGCAGATCGGTGCCCACCTGGCATTGATCGATCAGCTGCAGGCGGTGCTGCTGTTGCATGGCGTGCACGCCAAGGCCTGCAAACAACGGCAGGCCATGCTCGCCAAGCAGGGTCGGCGCCTGGTACAGCAGCAATTCGTCCACCCAGCCGCCTGCCATCAAGGCACCTGACAGGGTCGCGCCGGCTTCCGTATGCAGTTCGTTGATGCCACGCGCGCCGAGCAGCGCCAGCACCGCCGCCAGGTCCAGGCGGCCGCCGACGCACGGCACGCTGGCAAACTGCGCATCGGCCGCATCGGGTGCGCTGATGGCGGGGTCATGCAGGTACAGCGTCGGCGCCGGGCCTTCGCGCACGCGCGCGCATTCCAGCGAGCGGAGTTGCGCATCCAACACCACGCGCAACGGCGGCAGCACCTCGGTGTCGGCCAGACGCACCGTCAGCTGCGGGTCGTCGGCGAGCACAGTGGAGGCGCCGGTCAGGATCGCGCCAGCCCGTGCACGCCAATGCTGCACGTCTTCACGTGCGGCAGCGCCGGTTATCCATTTGGACGTGCCGTCCGCCATCGCCGTGCGACCATCCAGGCTGGCCGCAAGTTTGACCCGCACCCACGGCCGGCCGCGTTCCACACGCGACAGGAAGCCACGGTTCAATTCACGTGACTGCGCGGCCATCAGCCCCTCGCTGACCTCGATGCCCGCCGCACGCAGCAGGTCGAATCCACCGCCATCGACCTGCGGGAAGGGGTCACGCATGGCCGCCACGACACGCGTAACGCCGGACTCGATCAGCGCGAGCGCACAAGGTGGCGTGCGGCCATAGTGGGCGCAGGGTTCCAAGGTGACGTAGGCCGTGGCGCCGCGTGCCTGTTCGCCCGCTTCGCGCAGGGCGAATACCTCGGCATGCGGTCCGCCAGCGCGCTGGTGCCAGCCCTGCCCGACCACCCGCTCGCCATGGGCGATCACGCAGCCCACCATCGGGTTGGGTCGTGCGGTATAGGCCGCGCGCTCCGCCAACCGCAAGGCGGTCGCCATGTGCAGATGATCGAGGGCGGAAAAACCGGACATGCAGCGCCGGTCCCGCTCAGCTCTTCTTTTTCTTGGTCAGGGCGATCACATCGCCCAGCAACTGCAACTGCTCGGTGCTGGCGGGCAGTTCACGCTCCAGCTTTTCGATTTCCTCGCGGAAATCAGCCACATCGCCGAAGCTGCGATACACCGACGCGAAACGGACATAGCCGACATGGTCCAGCTTGCGCAGCTCGTTCATCACGAACTCGCCGACGCGGATGGAGGGCACTTCACGCTCGCCGCAGATCCGCAGCTGGTGCACCACCGCACGTACCGCTGATTCGATCTTTTCTTCCGGCACCGGTCGCTTCTGCAGCGCGCGGTCAAAGCCGGCGCGGACCTTGCGCGCCTCGAATGCCTCGCGGCTGCCGTCACCCTTGATGATGGTCGGCAGCTTGAGCTCGATGGTTTCCAGGGTGCTGAAGCGCTCGTTGCAGGCCTCGCACTCACGCCGGCGGCGGATCGTCGCACCGTCTTCAGAGACGCGCGAATCAATCACCCGGGTATCGGCATGTTGGCAGAACGGACAATGCATGGAGCGCCTTGCGTAGTGGAAACGTCATGCCGTGGTCATGGCAGCGTCGCCACGGTACTGGAGATGGCCATGCGCGGCAAACCGCGAGCCCTGCAACGCCGGGATTGGCGCGGCAGGGCATGCTGTCACCGATGCACGGGCTCAGCCGTAGACCGGGTACCTGCGGCACTGCGCACTCACCGCATCGCGCACCCGCGCGATCACCGCATCGTCGGCCGGTGCGTCGAGCACGTCGGCGATCCAGTTGGCCAGGTCGACGCAATCCTGTTCGACGTACCCCCGGGTGGTCACCGCCGGCGTACCCAGGCGCAGGCCCGAGGTCACGAACGGTGAACGCGGATCGTTCGGCACCGAGTTCTTGTTCACCGTGATATGCGCCTTGCCCAGCGCCGCCTCGGCGTCCTTGCCGGACACCTCTTTGCCGATCATGTCCACCAGCATCAGGTGGTTCTGGGTACCGCCGGACACGATCTTGTAGCCACGGGCGATCAGCGTATCGGCCATCGCCTGGGCGTTCTTCACTACCTGCTGCTGATAGGTGGTGAACGAGGGCTCAAGCGCTTCCTTGAACGCGACGGCCTTGGCCGCGATCACGTGCATCAGTGGGCCACCCTGAATGCCCGGGAAGACGATCGACTGCAGCTTCTTGACCAGTTCCTCGCTGGCACCCTTGGCGATGATGATGCCGCCACGCGGCCCACGCAGCGTCTTGTGGGTGGTGGAGGTGACCACATGCGCGTGCGCCAGCGGGCTGGGATAGACGCCCGCCGCGACCAGACCGGCCACATGGGCCATGTCCACGAAGAGGTAGGCGCCCACCTTGTCGGCGATGGCGCGGAAACGCGCCCAGTCCACGATCTGCGAATAGGCAGAGAACCCGGCGACCACCATCTTCGGCTTGTGTTCGACGGCCAGTCGCTCGACTTCGTCGTAATCGATCAGGCCCTGATCGTTCACACCGTACTGCACCGCATTGAACAGCTTGCCGGAGGCATTCACCTTGGCACCGTGGGTCAGGTGACCGCCGTGGGCCAGGCTCATGCCCAGGATGGTGTCGCCCGGCTGCAGCAGCGCGAAGTAGACCGCCTGGTTGGCCTGCGAGCCACTGTGCGGCTGCACGTTGGCGTAATCGGCGCCGTACAGCTGCTTCAGGCGGTCGATGGCCAGCTGTTCGGCGATGTCCACATACTCGCAGCCACCGTAGTAGCGCTTGCCCGGATACCCTTCGGCGTACTTGTTGGTCAGCTGGCTGCCCTGGGCTTCCATCACCAGGGGGCTGGCGTAGTTCTCGCTGGCGATCAGCTCGACGTGATCTTCCTGGCGCTGGGCCTCGTCGGCGATGGCCTTGGCCAACTCGGGATCGTAGCTTTCGATTCGGGCGTCGCGCGGGAACATCGGTTTCTCCGGGGGCAGGCAGGAAAGGAACGGCAAGACCGCAATTGTAGTCCGTGCGCTGCGGGTCTCAAAACGGACCACGGATGCGCACGACGCCGTTCCTGATCCAGGGACATCGCGGAATGCGCGTCTCAAGCGTGGCGAGGCGTTGGAGCCGCAGCGCGAGCCTGCTCGTGCCCGCCCACTCGTCGCATGGCGCTGTACGCAGAACGGCGCCCCCTAGAGGCGCCGTTCTGCAGGCTGCAGCCCTCAGCCCGTCAGGCCATCAGCTCAGCGGTTGTTGATCACGAAGTCCGCCAGGATCCCCGTTGCGATGGCGACCAGCAGCAGGTTGCCGCGGTCATCGCGCACCCAGTGGTGTCCACGGGGCGGGCGACGTACGTGGTAGCTGTTGTAGTCATTCACCACGTAGATCGGGCCACGGTAGTAATCCCGATACCGGTGGCCGACCTGCCAACCGTAACCCGGACCGTGCCCATAAGCGGGGCGGTACGCAGGGCCGTAAGCGGGGCGGTATGCCGGGCGATACACCACGCGCGGCGGGGGCGCCGGACGGTAGTAACCCGCGTGACGTCGATCATCCCGCCACTCACGGCGATCATGGCGACGATCATCGCGCCAGTCCCGGCGCGTTTCACGGCGGTCGTTGTGGTGGTCACGGCGGTCATCGCGACGATCGTCCCGCCATTCACGGCGATCGCGATCATGGCTGCGGTGGCGGTCATTGTCGGCGAACGCGGGCGCGACAGCCCCCAAGGCCAGCAGGGAGGCCACGGCACCGGCCACAAGTCGATTGATGCGCATGCGTGGACTCCTAGCTGTTGGGTGATGTTTCCCATAATGCGCATCGCATATGAACCGTTTCCCGCTGGAAACGGTTCCCCTTTATCGCGACCAATGCCTGTTCAGCTATGGGCCAGAGACGTCACTATGGCAACGCTTTCCAGCGCCCCATCAACTGCACCGGATTGCCTTCCCCGGCGACGGTGATCGAGTACAGGCCGGGCGCAAGCCCGTCCAGATTGCATTGCCGCCACGCATCACCCTGGTCATCGCAGATCAACGGCGGGAACCCGGTGCCTACAGGCCCATACACTTTGAGCGCCACTTCCGCATCGCCTCCCCAAGTGAACACCTGCATATTCGATGGCTTGGCCAGTCGCACGCGGCGCGCCGCCTCGTACGTCGTGCCACCGGCGAGCTGAGAAAACACACCCGTCGCCTGCCCCTGCTTCAGGTCCGCTGCCGGTCCGGGCAGGGTCAGGTTGATCCGCATGTCCTGCGCTCCTCCCAGCAGCCGAAGCTGCAGCACGCGCGCACCGGCCGAGCCCGACAGGTCGACGTAGCCGCCAACGGTGTCCAGACCGTCAAGTTCGAACCTGCGCAGCACTAGGCCGTCGACCCATGCAAATTCGATGCTCCCGGACAGCTTCATACCCGCATCAGCGGACGATATTCCAAAGCCGATCCCTTTATCGGTGGACGCCACCGCGACGTTGAATACACGCTGCGTTCCGGCGGGTACGGTGAGATCGCTGACCGACAGCGGCGACGGCAGCAAGGGCGCAACATCGGCGGCCATGGCCGATGAGGGCACGGCAGGAGCAAGCAGAAGGCACAGCAGGGCAGGCAACAATGAGCGGTTCATCAACGCGTCTCCGATTGAGTGGTGCGTGACCATCGTGGTCCGCCCGCCCATCCCGGACCATCCGCCCGCGCCCCGCGCACCTGTGGGGAAAACGTGCCGCAACCCGTCTGTGACCCGCACCTGTCCCACCTTGGGTCCCCGCACGGCCGCCATGGCAGTGAAACCGGCGATCAGCGATAATGACCAGTCAAATATTCCGTTTTCCGCCGGCCCTGCCTCTCGGCCCGGTGGATCGACCCTTTGGGAGACTCCATGTCCTCGCAATACATCTACACCATGAACCGCGTGTCCAAGGTGGTCCCGCCCAAGCGGCAGATCATCAAGGACATCTCGCTGTCGTTCTTCCCGGGCGCGAAGATCGGCCTGCTGGGCCTGAACGGGTCCGGCAAGTCCACCGTGCTGAAGATCATGGCCGGCGTGGACACCGATTTCGAGGGCGAAGCGCGTCCGCAGGCCGGCATCAAGGTCGGCTACCTGGCGCAGGAACCCGAGCTGGATCCGACCAAGACCGTGCGTGAAGCGGTTGAAGAAGGCGTCGGCGAAGTACTGCAGGCCCAGGCCCAGCTCGATGCGGTCTACCTGGCTTATGCCGAGGAAGGCGCTGATTTCGACAAACTGGCCAAGGAACAGGAGCGCCTGGAGGCGATCCTGGCCGCTGGTGACGCGCATACCCTGGAAAACCAGCTGGACGTGGCGGCCGATGCCCTGCGCCTGCCACCGTGGGAAGCCATCGTGGGCAAGCTCTCCGGTGGTGAGAAGCGCCGCGTTGCGTTGTGCCGCCTGCTGCTGCAGAAGCCGGACATGCTGCTGCTCGATGAGCCGACCAACCATCTCGACGCCGAGTCGGTGGAATGGCTGGAGCAGTTCCTGGCGCGCTACACCGGCACCGTCGTGGCGGTCACCCATGACCGCTACTTCCTCGACAACGCCGCCGAGTGGATCCTGGAACTGGATCGTGGCCGCGGTATTCCGTGGAAGGGCAACTACACCGACTGGCTGACCCAGAAGGATGAGCGCCTGAAGCAGGAAGACAACCAGGAAAAGTCCCGCCAGAAAGCCATCCAGAAGGAGCTGGAGTGGTCGCGCCAGAACGCCAAGGGTGGCCGCACCAAGGGCAAGGCCCGTCTGGCCCGCCTGGAAGAGCTGCAGTCGGTTGATTACCAGAAGCGCAACGAGACCAACGAGCTGTTCATCCCGCCGGGTGAGCGCCTGGGCAATGCGGTGATGGAGTTCAAGAACGTCTCCAAGAAGTTCGGCGACCGCCTGCTGTTCGACAACCTGAACTTCCTGGTGCCCGGTGGCGCCATCGTCGGCATCATCGGCCCCAACGGCGCCGGCAAGTCGACCCTGTTCAAGATGATCACCGGCCAGGAAAAGCCCGACACTGGCGAGATCGTAGTCGGCCCGACGGTGCAGCTGTCCTACGTGGACCAGAGCCGCGATGCGCTGGAAGGCAACCACAACGTCTTCCAGGAAATCGCCGGCGGGTTGGACATCCTGAACATCAATGGCGTGGAGATCCAGTCGCGCGCCTACATCGGCCGCTTCAACTTCAAGGGCCAGGATCAGCAGAAGCTGGTCGGTTCGCTGTCCGGTGGTGAGCGTGGCCGCCTGCACATGGCCAAGACCCTGCTGCAGGGTGGCAATGTGCTGCTGCTCGATGAACCGTCCAACGATCTGGATATCGAAACCCTGCGTTCGCTGGAAGATGCGCTGCTGGAGTTCCCGGGCAACACCTTCGTCATTTCGCATGACCGCTGGTTCCTGGATCGCATCGCGACCCACATCCTGGCGTTCGAAGGTGATTCGCACGTGGAGTTCTTCCAGGGCAACTACCGCGAGTACGAAGCCGACAAGCGCCGCCGCATGGGCGACGATGCCGCACCCAAGCGCCTGCGTTTCAAGGCGCTGAAGTAAGAAGCCCCGAGGACGGCCGCCCAGTGCGGCCGTCCTCTTTTTTGTACTGTCGACGTGTCGTTTCCGTCCCGATCCTGCGAGATCCACCATGCGCCTGCTTGAGCGCCTGTTCCAACTGCAGCAGCACGGCACCACCGTGCGCACCGAACTGCTGGCTGGCCTGACGACCTTCCTGACGATGTCCTACATCGTCTTCGTCAATCCGGACATCCTCTCCACCACGGGCATGGATGCGGGCGCGGTGTTCGTCGCGACCTGCCTGGCCGCAGCACTCGGCTCGCTGGTGATGGCACTGGCCGCGAACTTCCCCGTCGGCATGGCGCCGGGCATGGGCCTGAACGCTTTCTTCGCCTTCACCGTGGTCGGTGCCTCTGGCCTGCCCTGGCAGCAGGCACTCGCGGCGGTGTTCATTTCCGGGCTCGTGTTCCTGGTGCTGTCACTTACCGGCGTGCGCGCGTGGCTGGTATCCGGCATTCCGTCGTCCCTGCGTTCGGCCATCGTGGCCGGCATCGGGTTGTTCCTGGCCATCATCGCACTGCAGAAATCCGGCGTGATCATCGGCAACGAAGACACGCTGGTCGCACTGGGCCCGCTCAACACGGCACCGCCGCTGCTGGCGCTGGCCGGGTTCCTGTTGATCGCCATCCTGGAAGCGCGCCGGGTGCGTGGCGCGATCCTGATCGGCATCCTTGCGGTCACGGCAGCGGGTTGGCTGCTGGGCAACGTGCAGTACCACGGCCTGATGTCGCTGCCGCCGAGCCTGGCCCCGACCTTCCTGCAACTGGACCTGCCCGGCCTGCTGCACCACGACGGCGGCGCGCCGCTGGCGGTGCTACTGCAGGTGGTGCTGGTGTTCGTGCTGGTGGAAGTCTTCGATGCCACCGGCACGCTGTACGGCGTCGTCGGGCGCGCGGGCCTGCTGAAACTGCCGGGCGCGCAGAAGCGGTTCGGGCGGGCCTTGTTCGCCGACAGCACGGCGATCGTGGCGGGGTCACTGCTGGGCACCAGCAGCACCACCGCCTTTGCCGAGAGCGCATCCGGCGTGCAGGCCGGCGGCCGCACCGGGCTGACCGCGCTGGTGGTGGCGGCGCTGTTCCTGGCGGCACTGCTGTTCTCGCCGCTGGCGGCGATGGTGCCCGGGTATGCCACCGCGCCGGCCCTGCTGTTCGTGGCCGGCTTGATGCTGCGCGAACTGGTGGAGGTGGACTGGAGTGACCTGACCGAATCGGTCCCGGCCGCGCTGTGTGCGCTGGCGATGCCGTTCACTTACTCCATCGCCAATGGCCTGGCCTTTGGCTTCATTGCCTACGCCGCGCTGAAGGCCGGCACAGGACGCTGGCGCGAAGTGCACGCCGCCGTGTGGTTGGTCGCCGGATTGTTCGTGCTGCGCTACGCGCTGGAATGAAACACGTCCCGGCCAGGAGCAGGTAGCGCCGAGCCGTGCTCGGCGAGCGCAGCGGCCGCTCTGGTTCTGCGCGCTGCTGACAAGTGCCGCTTCGCTCGCCGAGCGTGGCTCGGCGCTTCCGGAGCCCTGGGATCCGGGGCGCGGGTCAGACGCCCGGCGGCAGTTCGAATACCTGGCGCAGGTAGGCCAGGTAGCCCGGGTCATCGCACATGCTCTTGCCCGGCGAATCACTCAACTTCGCCACCGGCTGCCCGTTGCAGCGGACCATCTTGATGACGATGTTCAGTGGTGTGGGACCGAGATCGTTGGTCAGGTGCGTTCCCACACCGAAGGCGACCTGGCAACGACCACGGAAGTAGTCGAACAGACGCATGACCTTCTCGATATCCAGGCCATCGCTGAACACCAGGACCTTGCTGCGTGGATCCACGCGACGGTGCTGGAAATGGGCCAGCATGCGGTCGCCCCAGTCGAACGGGTCGCCGGAATCGTGGCGCACCCCGTCGAACAGCTTGCAGAAATACATGTCGAAATCGCGCAGGAAGGCATCCAGTCCGACCACGTCGGACAGCGCGATGCCCAGGTCGCCGCGATACTCGCGTGCCCACGATTCCAGCGCAGCCACCTGCGAATCGCGCAGGCGCGGACCGATGGCCTGGAACGCCTGCAGGTACTCATGCGCCATCGTGCCGTGCGGTGTCATGCCATACACGCGGGCGAAGTGCACATTGCTGGTGCCAACGAGCTGCGGGCCCAGCGCATCGCGCAGCAACGGCAACAACCGTGCATGCCAGTCACGTGAGTAGCGGCGGCGGCTGCCGTAATCGGCGATGCGGCACTGTTCGAACCCCGGCGTATCGCGCAGCAACGCGGCCTTGGCCTGCAGGCGGCGCTCGCCTTCGACGAAATCCGCGGTCGTGGTGTTGCGGAACCACACCTCGTTGATGATCGCCAGCAGCGGCACCTCGAACATGATGGTGTGCAGCCAGGGGCCGGTGATGTCCAGCTCGATCTCGCCCGGCACGCTGTCCGAGGCACGCAGGGTGATGTACTTGCGATCCAGGTGGAACAGGCCAAGGAAATCGGCGAAATCAGGCTTCACGAAGCGCAGGCCGCGCATGTAGTCCAGCTCGGCGCTGGTGAAGCGCAACGTGCAGAGGTGGTCGATCTCCTCGCTGATCTGATCGAGGAACTGCGCCAGGTCGATGCCCGGCGTACGGCACTTGAACCGGTACTGCACGATGGCGCCGGGATGCTGGTGCAGCACCGCCTGCATCATGGTGAATTTGTACAGGTCGGTGTCGAGCAGGGAGTGGATGATCATGCCGCCATTATGCGCCGCGTGCGGGCTTGTTGCCGGGCCCGCGGCCCGGCGCCTGCGGAGGCAACGTCAAGCGCAACGGCAACGGCAAGGGCAAGCGCTGCAGGGCTGATGCGTTGGTGGGGCGGGATGGGTTGGCGGGGGACGGCAAAAACTGCGTCCATGCGGGCCTCGTTTCGCGCCATCCATGGCGCTCAACGCCCCCGCCAACCCACCCCGCCCCACCTTCGACAGGTCCATGGGGGCCATGGAACCTTTGCCGACCTGTGATCGGCGGATGTTGGCGCGAGGGGGGATGATGCTTTCCGCCGACCATGGGTCGGCGCTACCGCTTTTCTCTTTTTTCATACGCGGCTGGCGGCCACGGAACCTGTCAGAGGGCCGGCCGGTGGGGCTGGGCGGGGGCGTTGAGTGCCATGGATGGCACGAAACGAGGCCCGCAGGAGCGGCTCTTGCCGTCCCCCGCCCAGCCCTACCGCCCGGCCCAAGCGCAGCTCAAGTGTGAAAGCCAGCCACGAGGGGCTACGCCGCTCGCAGCAACCTCGGCACCTGCAGCACCGCGTGCGCCCATATCGCCCCCCACACGGCCACCCGCACCGGCACGCTGCGCTGGTGCGCTTCAAAGCGCTTGAAGTAGCGCCACAACCCGCGATGTTTGTGCCACTCCACGAAGAACGGACGCGAGCGGCTGGAGACGCCCCGCACATGCACGACCTGCAGGTCGTTGGCGATGGCCACGACCCCGCCCGCATCGCGCACGCGACGGCACAGGTCCAGGTCTTCGGCATGCAGGCGGTAGCCGGCATCCCAGCCACCGATCCGGTCGAACAAGGCGCGTGGCATCAGCATCACAGCACCGGACAGGGCCGGCACCGCTTGCATCGCCAGCGACGCGTCGCGCGCGATGGCCAGCTTCGAGCCACGCCCGGGGGACCGCAGCATCATCAGGAAATCAGGGTCGCGACGACGCACGGCTTCATCCGGTTGACCCTGCTCGTCCACCTGCTCCACGCCAAGCAGGCAGTCACCCAGCGCGCTGCCGCGCTCACACAGCCGGGCCAGCGTATCCGGCTCGACCAGCACGTCCGGGTTGATGAAGGCCAGCCACGGGCTACACGAATCGGCCACCCCTTGGTTGTTGGCTGCGGCAAAGCCGGGGTTGTCCGGGTTGGCGATGAAGCGCACACGGGCGTCGACGCTGGCGTGGCGCTGCAGGATCTCGACGGTATCGTCCTGCGACGCGTTGTCGATCACACGGATCTCGGCGATGCCGTGCGCGTCGCGCAGGCGCTGCACGCAGGCATCGATGGTGCTGCTGCTCTGGTAAGTGACGACGACGGCAACAATGGCCTGGTTCAAGCGGCTGACTCCGGCGGGGACGATGCGGCACCGAACAGATCGCCCTGCGCCTCGGGCATTATCGCGCGCTGGTAGCGGGCCTGCAGGTCATCACGTGCGTCACGCAGCGGATCGTGCATCAGGAAGTCCGCCAGCCGTGGCGTCCACGCCGGCCAGCTGCTCGATAACGCGTCCAGATCACCGGGGTGGTTGCTGCCCTCGCTGCCGCGTGCGACGAACGCGGTCTCGCACAGCACATTGCGCCAGCCCAGGCCGGCCATGCGCAGGCCCAGATCGATCAGCGCCGCACTCCAGCCACCGTAGCTGTCGGTATCCAGTCCGCCGGCACGCTGGCGTGCGCTGCCGCGCACCAGCACCGCGTGGGTCACCGCCGAGGGCAGCTCCGGATGCTGCGGCGGCATCGCCGCGGAGGCCACCGACAACGCCGGCGGGAAGGCCGGCAGCGGATTGATCTCGCCCAGCCGTGGCCAGGCCACCGTGCCGCCCGCGTTGCACCAGGGCGTTGCAGTCGCGATCGAAGCATCACGGGCGAAGCAGGCCTGCAACTGGTCCAGCCACCCTGACACCGGGACACTGTCCGGTGCCAGTACCGCAACATCCATACCGGCGCACGCGCGCAGCATTTCATCCAGGTGGGCGACTTCGCCCAGCGGCCGTGCGCGCCGGGTGTACTCGGCCTGCAATGGGGTATGCGCCAACCAATGCGCGATGACTGCCTGCGCACGCGGTCCGGCCTGCGCGTCGTCGGCCAGCCAGATCGCAGTGCCCGCAGCGGTGCCCGCGTCCAGCGCGGCCAGGCAATGGTCCAGCGCCGCGTCGTCCACGCCCAACGGCAACAACACGATCGCCCCCATCCCGCCTCCGCTGGTGGATGCACGGCGGGCGGTTGCCCTGGCCGTGTGCTGCCAGCGTAGCAAGCAACACGGTCGCATGGCGACTGTCGATGACGCAGAGTGCTACTTGCCGCGCGGCGCGCTGATCGGCTCCATCGCACGGAAGCGACGGCTGTACTCATCAGTGAGAATGCGCGCTTCCTGACCATTGCGGACGATCGTCGGGGTGAGCAGCACGATCACTTCCGAGCGACGGCTGCTGCGGGTTTTCTGCCCGAACAGGGCGCCCACGACCGGGATCCGGCTGAGGCCGGGAATGCCGTTGTGGCCGTCGTTCCCGCTATCTGTGATCAGACCGGCCAGCATGATGGTGTCACCGCTCTGGATGGCCGCCTCGGTGGCCATCTTGCGGGTAGAAATGCGCGGATTGCAGTTGCTTTCCTGCGGGTTGCAGGTGCTGGGAATCAGTTCGGCGCTGCTGACTTCCTGCACGATGTCCATGAACACGGTGCCGTCGCGGGTGATCCGCGGGCGCACCTTCAAGATCACGCCGGTGTCGATGTACTGCACCTGGCCGACGGTACTGGCCCCGATCCCGGTATTGACCGTGGTAGTCACGATCGGGATACGGTCACCGACATTGAGCGTGGCCTCGGCGTTGTTACGCACGAAGATGGAGGGCGTCTGCAGCAGGCGCAGGTCGGTCACCTTGTCCAGCGCGCTGACCACTGCGGCGGCATTGCGGCCAAGGAACGTCCAGCCCAGTCCGCTGCTGCCGGTGATCGCACCGGCATAGCTTCCCCATATGTCGCGCCCTGCGGCATTGGGCAGCGTCGCCCCGCCCACGGCACCGGTGAAGCTGGCGCCCTGCACGGCATTTTCGAAGTACCAGTTGACCCCGTAGCTGAGATCGCCGGTCAGGCTGACCTCGGCCACCTGCGCTTCGATGTGGACCTGCATGGGCATCACGTCCAGCTTTTCGATCACTTCGCGGATGGAGCGCCATGCCTGCGGCGTGGCGCGCACCAGCAAGGTATTGGTTTCTTCCACCGCCGACACGCCGACACGGTCGGCGCCGATTTCCAGCGTCACGCTGGCGTTGCCGGCCTGTCGCTGCGGCAGGCTCATGCCGCTGTTGCCGGTGCCTCCGCTGGCGCCCGTACCGCTGCTGTCGCTGCCGAGCGAGGGGGTGTCCGTCCCGCCATCCTGGCCACGGCCACCGCCGCCGTCGATGCGCGAACTGCTGGCGCCCGGTGCCAGCGATGCACCGCTGTCGCCGCCACGGCTGCCGCTGCTGCCGAAGGTTTCCGCCAGGCGCTCGGCCAGGTCACGTGCCTTGATGTAGCGCAACTCATGGGAAAACAGCCGGGGCGCGCCGCCCGCGGTATCGATGCGGTCCAGCCACTCCTGGATCTGGTCGAGGTAGCGCACCTGCGGGGTGATCACCAACACCGCGTTGGCATTCTCCAGCGGCAGGAAACGCAGCATGCCGGCGCTGGGCGTCTTGCTGTCCTCGCCGAATATCTTTTCCAGATCCGCAGCAACCTGCTCGGCCTTGCCGGACGTGATCGGGAACACGCCCACCGACATGCCAGCCAACCAGTCGACGTCGAATATCTGCACCGTGTGCAGGTAGTTCTCCAGCTCGGCGCGCGTTCCGCCCAGCGTGATGACGTTGCGTCCACTGTCGACATTCACGATGGCATTCGGCCGCGCGTAAGGCTCAAGCACCTTCTTCATTTCCGCAGCCGAGATGAACTGCAGGGGCACCACCCGCACCTCGAACCCACGGGCGCTGGCGGCGGGCGCGGTGCTCGGCGCCACGGTTCCGGCGAGCGCCTGGTCGGCGGCAACGATGTTGTAGCGTCCGCCGCTGTACACCATGCGCGCGTTGTTCCACCCCAGCACCATCTCCAGCAGGTTCAGTGCCTGCGCGCCGGACACCGGCCTGGGCGTTGCCAGGGTGACCGTGCCCTGCACGCCGGGCGCGATGACGTAGTTCTGCCCCAGCAGGTCGCCGAGGATCGCCTTGACCACGGCGTGAAGCGATTCGCCCTCGAAGTTGAAGGTGGCATCGCCGCTGCTGGCCTGTCCCAACGCCGGCGACGCTGACGACGCGGCACTGCGGTTGATCATCGTGCCGGTGCCCCGCCGGATGACGGCCTTCGGCGCACCCTGCACGTCATCGCCATCGGCGTCAGTGGCAGGTACGGCCACGCCGGTGTCGAACCGGGCATTGCGCTGCACGTCCGGGATCGGCGCTGTCGTGCAGCCGACCAGCAAGGCCAGGGCGAAAGAGCAGGAAAGGAAACGCAGGTTCATGCTTGCACTCTATCGGTTGGCAGCGCCGCCGGTAGGCGACGTTGACTGGCGTTGTTGTTGCTGTTGCTGCAGTTGCTCACGTCGGGCGCGGATGCGCTCGCGGATCGCCCGCATCTGTTCTTCACTTGGCCCTTGATTGGCAGCGTCTGCGGGTGCCGGAGCCGTCGCGGGCGATGCAGCGGGCGATGCCGCAGGTGCGGCGGGCGAACTGCGTGACGGCTGCGGCGGCGGTGCTGGGGGTACGGCCTGTCGCGCCGTGCCCGTCGTGCCTGCCGCGGCGGTGTCGCGCAGCACCGTGGGGGGCTCGCCTCCCTGACCGTCGAACACCGCAAGTTCCAGTACCTGCGCGCCGTCGGGACCGAGGACGGTGGCCCGCCGCGGCTCCAGTGCGAGCAGTTGCCAGCCTTCCACCGCGTCGCTGTTCAGGCGCAGGCGCAGCGAGCGGCCCTGCTCTCCCGACAGCGTCGCCATGCCGAAATTTCCGCTGAGCAGCACGCCGGTCAAACGCAGCGCACCGCCGCTGGCAGCCGCTTCCGGGCCGCCGAGGCGGAACGGGTGCGGGCGGCGATCTTCAGCGAAGACCGGCCGCTCGACGACGGCGGTGAAGCTGGCAGATGTAACCAGAGGCTCGGCCCGTTGCGCAGGCAGGTTCGGCAACACCGGTACCGGTACGCTGGTGGCGTCTGCAGCGTCGATGCCGCCGCCGACGCCCAGGCGTGTGGCCAGCCACGCGGTGCCGGCCAGCACTGCGATGCCGAGCAGGATCGACGTGCGCAGGTTGAAACGATCAATCCGCATCCGGCGCCTCCACGACATCCACGACGTCGTCAACGGGCGGGCTGGCGGCATCGGGGCTATGTGCATCTGCAGGCGCAGCCTCGACATCGGACGCGGGCGCCGCGTTGGCTGACAGGCCACTGTCGGCAGGCATCGCAACACCCGTTGGCGGCGTGGCCTGCAGGGTGTCCAGGCCCCCCGGCTGCAGGTAGCCGACCAGTTCGAACGACACATCCAGTCCGGTTCCCGACTCCACGGGCGACTGCTGGAAACGCTGGGCCAGCATGTTGAGGTTTTCCACGAACAGGCGCGGCGTGCCGGTTTCCAACGACTGCAGCACGGTGGCCATTTCGTCCACGCCGCAGCGCAGCCGGACCTGCATGGCCACGCGCGTGTACGTGGCGTCGCCGCGGCTGTCCGGCATCGGGGTGCGGTTGCTGACCACGCAGGCGCGGTTTCCCGGGCTGGCGGATGCGACGACCTCCTGCACGCGCGCCGAAAGCGCGGCCGCGGCCCCTTCAGCCGTCGCCTCGGTCAGGAAGCCGGGGCGCTGGCGCAGGGCCTCCTGCACCTGCTGCAGCCGCTCGGCCACCTGGGGACGCTGGTCCAGCTGGACCTGCACGCGCTGTTGGCGTTCCTGCAATGCCACGATCTCCTGGTCCATCGCACGCCAAGGCACCGTAAACAGGGGATGCACGAGCAACAGGTAGACCAGCGCCAGCACCGCCAGCAGCAGTCCAAGCGCCAGCCAGCGGTCACGGCGTGTCGGTGCGGACGGCATGGGCCGGCTCCTTTTTTGCTGCCGGCAGCGGCGTCGCCAGCGGCCGCAGTTCCGCAGTGAGGGTGAAACGATCACGCCCGCCTGCCGTGCCATCGGCCTGCAGCACGCCGGTCAGGTTCACCCGCTGCCACAACGGGGATGCCTGCAGCAGGGGCACCAGCTGGTTGGCTTCGCGGCTCAGCCCGATCAGCTGCACCTGTTGGTTTTCCACGCCGATCTTTTCCAGGTAGGTGCCATCGGGCAGCAAGCTGCTCAATTCATTCCACAGCGCCAGCATGGTCGGTCGCTTGACGTGCTCACTGTCCAGGAACGCGGCGCCGTCGACCAGGGTCTGCAGGCGGGCTCGCTCGTTGGCCACGCCACGCGCATTGCGCGCGCTACGCTCCACGTCGGTGCGCAGCTCGTCCACGGCTCGTTCGCGGTTGTGCAGCAGCTGGCTGCCCGCCAGCGTCAGCATCACCGCAGCGGCCCCGGCCAGCAGCAACTCAAGCCGCAGCTGCGGGTTGCGGATGCGCTGGCGCTGCCCGGGCGGCAGCAGGTTCACGTGCAACGGAGCGCCCGCGGCGTCGACCACGTCGATGCCACTGACCGCGTCGGCCCAGTTTCCGACGGCCTGCTGCCACTGCTCCAGGCGCTGCCGCGGCAGCAACACCAGCTCGGCCTGGAGGTGGTCCCCGCTCGGCGGGCCCAGCACCCTCACGTCGTAGGTGACCTGATCGACAGCGAACGGCGTCTGCCGGTCGATCTCGTACCCCATCACATCGCGCAGCCGACCGGTCGCCGCGGCGGGAACCCGCAGGGTCCGCCGCAGGACCTCACCCGCATCGAGCACCCAGTAACGGGGCAAGCGTTGCAGCCGCGGCTCCAGCGCCGCAGCCAGGGCGGTGGGTTGGCACGGCCAGGGCAGCGTGCCGACCAGCGTGGTTTCGCCTCCGATGTCGCGCTCCATGCGCAGGGTGTCGCCGCACTGGCGCAGCAGCAGGCGGGCCGGCGCCCAGCCCAGCGCCCATTGCCAGCGTGCCGGCAGCCAGGCCAGCAGCGCATCCCGCCACCAGCGCAGGAACGCGCTGGCACGCGGCATCAGTTGCGCCCCCACCTGCCTGAATCCATGCTGCCATGCGGTCATTGCGAGGCCATTCCCTGTTCCCATCCAAGCACTGTATAAGCCCGGCCCATCGCCGTGCTCGGGGTGTTGCGCACTACCGCGCGGCTGACGGCGGCACGGCCGCGCTCATCCACCACGCTGCACTCGATACTATAGGTGCCACTGCCGCTGGCAACAGCGGGCGCCGACATCGTGTCGTTGCTGCCTGCCCACTCCTGCTCGCGCTGTGCCTGCACCAGCGCGGCATCCATGCCCAGCGCCGTCAGCACCGGGCCCTGCGCGAAGCGCGCATCCGGCCGTGCCAGACGGCTGTGCAGGGTCAGCATCGGGCGCATGCGTGCGTACAGCGACGGGGTCATGCCCAGCACCCGCTGCAGCTCACCCAACGTCTCGAAACGTGCGTTGCGCGGACCGTAAGGCAGGCCTGCGGCGACATAGTCGGGACCCTCTGCGCCGCCCCCGACAGGACTCAGGTCGTCGGCGTCGCGCCAATCCACGATCGCGCCGGCCAGGCGCGTGGCAGCGGCGGGTTCGACCTGCAGGGCTTGCAGGAAGCCCTGCAACAAGGGGATGTCGGCCAGGTTGAGATTGATCTTGCCGCTCTCGTCTTCAATGCGGATATCGACCTGCGCACCGTCGAAGCGCCAGCGATAGAGGCGACCATCCGGCTGCCACGCAGGCCGCTGCGGGTCCGCACGCAGCCGCGACATGGCGTAGGCTACACCGGCACGGCCGATTTCCTGTGCGCGCCCGCTGTCATCCTGCACGCGCTGCTGCAGGTGTTCAATCCTGGCCGACATGGCAAACGCGCCGACCAGCGCAGTCAGCAGGGCGATCAGCCACAGCACCAGCACCAGCGCAGCACCGCGTGGGGCCCTCATCGCGCACCCGCCTGCGCCGCATTCTCCAGCACCACCTGCAGATCCGGCCACGCCGGTCCTCGCAGAGGCTGCACCTGGATCGACACCAGCAGCGGCGGGCGACGGGTATCCGGCCATTCCGTCATCCAGTCACCCATCTGTCCACTGGCCGCATCGATGCCGCGGTAACGAAGGGTGACCCGCTTCAGCTCATCCACCAGCACCTCCGGCGCACGCGGCGGACGCTCGGGGATCTGCACGCCGCCCTGCACCATCACCAGGCCGAGCTGCAGGCGCACGCCCTGGCCGCTGCGCACTGCCTGCAGATCATGCACGTAGGATCCTCCCCGTCCCAGATACGCAGGCACGTCGGCGACAAAGCGCAACCGCTGGGCTTGGCCGATGAAGAACTGCGGCTCGCGTGCCGGGTCGAGCGGCTCGATCGGGCTGCGCAGCGCTTGGGTGAGCTGGCGCCGAAGCAGCCCCTGCACCGCGCGCATGCGCTCGTTGTCGGCCGCGATGGCTTCACCCCGCTGGCTGATGGTCATCGCCGAACGCACGGTCACAAAGGCGAGCGCCAGCCCGGCAGCGAGCAGCGCGGTGGCCAGCAGCACTTCGATCAGGGTGAATCCGCGCACACGGATGCTCACGGCGTCGCCTCCAGCGCGGGCGGCACCAGGCGCAGGCTGCGCCAGGCCAACTGTCCTGCTCGCGGCTGGTCCCAGCGCACATGCAGGTCCAGTTCGAGCAGCCGTGGCGCCGCAGGTCCGGTCGCGACGGCGCTGCCGGATGCGCGCGGTTCCACGAACGGGCGCACCTGCAGGGTCCACCGGTAACGGCCCTGTTCCCATTGGCCCTGCTGCTGGCCTTCCCGCAACGGCGCTTCAACGCCTGCGACAGCCAGCAGCGACTGTGCGTGCAGCACCGCGCGCGAGCGCACGTCGGCCTGGCCGACCTGTCGTGCGGCACCGGACAACGTGCCCAGCAGCAGGGTCAGCGCCATGGCCAGCAACGCGAAGGCCACCAGCACTTCCAGCAAGGTGAAGCCGCGTACCGCGCGTTTACCGGCAAGGGCGCTGCGTGACCTCATTGAGCCCGCTCCGGGCCGGAGGTGACTTCACCGGTCAGCCAGCCCACGTTGATCCGCCAACGTGCGTCCCCGCGACGCAATACGATACGGCCGCCGCTGGCGCCCCCATCTGGATGGAACTCGATGACCCCCTGCCCTGCGGCAGGTTGCAGCTGTGCTGCGCCCTCGAAGTCGACCTGCACCTGCTCTGGCCATGTGCCACGACGACCGGCCGCCGCTTCCCAGCGCCGTTGACGGGGCTCGATCAGGAAGCGCTGCACGCTGCCACGGGCAATCGCTTCGGCACGCGTGGCGCGCAGTTGGTTGGCGATTTCTTTGCCGGCACTGCGCAGCTGCATGCCGGCCATGCCACGCGAGAACATGCCCGCAGTGACCAGCCCGACCATCGCGATCAGGGCGATCACCAGCAGCATCTCCAGCAGCGACATGCCCTGTGCCTGCGCACCGGTGCTACTGCGGCAAGAACGGCGCGGCATGGCCACGCCGGAGCGGACGGCCCCTGTTTTCAATGTCACTGCTCGTAGCGGATGTCCGCATCGAAGCTGCTGCCGCCGGGCTTGCCATCCTTGCCCAGGCTGATCAGGTCGTAATCCTGGCTTTCACCGGGTGCGCGGTAATCCAGCGGGCGGCCCCACGGATCGTCCAGATCCGATGCCTTCGCATAGGGTCCCATCCAGCCATTCACACCGGCCGGCTGGGTGACCAGCTCGTCCAGTTTGGCCGGCAGGCGGTTGGTATCCAGGCGGTAGTTGTCGATCTTGCTGGCGACGGTCTGCACCTGCGCCTTGGCGATGTTGGCCTTGCCACGATCGGCACCGCCGAGCACACGGCTGGCGACCAGGGTGAGCACCGCGCCGATCAGCACGATGACGATGATGATCTCCAGCAGGCTCATGCCCGACTGGTTGCGCGGCGAGGAAAAGCGGGGAGTGGCACGTCGTTTCATCAGCAGGTTCCTTGTTGCGGGAGTGCACGTCATTGCAGTGGGACGGATTCAGCCAATCGCGTTGGTGAGGTCATACATCGGTACCAGCACGGCCATGATGACAAGCCCCACCACCGAGGCCAGTACGAGGGTGATCGCCGGCACCATCGCCGACAGCAGGCGGTCGATGCTGCGTGCGGTTTCCTGTTCGAAGGTGTCGGCCGTCTTCAGCAGCATCGCATCCAGCGCGCCGGATTCCTCACCGACCTGGATCATCTGCAGGGCCAACCGGGGAAAGCGCTTGCCGCGTGCCAGTGCCGCAGACAGGCCGTTGCCACTTTTCACTTCGTCGCTGGCGATGTCGATGTCGGCAGCCAACGCGCGGTTGCCCAGCACGTTGCGCGCAATGCCCAGTGCGGCCAGCAGCGGCACCCCGTTGCGCAGCAAGGTGCCCAGCGTGCGCGCCAGCCGCGCGGTTTCCAGCTTGCCCAGCAGTGCGCCGATACCCTTGCGTCGCAGCAGCCAGCCATCCAGTGCCAGGCGGAACGCCGGCTGCCGTGCCTTGCGCTCCAGCAGCCAGGCGATCGCGGCGGGAATGACGATGATCCAGATCCAGCCATCACGCACCACCAGACCCACCTGCAGCACCAATTGGGTGAACCACGGCAGCTCCACGTCGAGGCTTTCATACATCTGCGCGAACTGCGGCACCACGTAGCCCAGCAGGAACAGCAGCGCACCGCCCACCACCACCAGCAGGATGGCGGGATAGATCAGCGCATTGACGACCCTGCCCTGCAGCGCGCGGCTGCGTTCCAGGTAGTCGGCCAGCCGCTGCAGCGTGTCGTGCAGGCTGCCACCGGCCTCACCGGCGCGCACCATGTTGATGTACAGCCGCGAGAACAACCCGTGCTGGCGTTCCAGCGCGCTGGACAGCGACGCCCCGCCCCGCACGGTGTCGCGGATTTCGCTGATGACCCGACGCGAGCGCTCGTCTTCGGGCAGGCTGAGCAGGATGGTCAGCGCGCGATCGAGCGGTTGGCCCGCGCCCAGCAGCGTCGACAATTGCTGGGTGAACTGCAGCAGCGCAGCGCCCTGCATCGGCCGGCTCTTGAACAGGGAACGCAACTGGCCACCGTCCATGCCGCCTTCGCTGGCCAACCGGGTTTCCATCGGCAAGTGGCCCTGCTCCTGCAGGCGCACGACCAGCTCGGCCTGGCTGACCGCCTCCATCTGGCCATCCACCATGTCGCCCTGTGCATCCAGCGCCTTGTAGCGGTACAGCGGCATGCTCAGCTTTCCTCGGTGGTACGCAGGACTTCTTCCAGCGTCGTCTGCCCGGCCAGCGCCTTCAGCAGGCCGTCTTCGTACATCGTGCGCATGCCGCCATTGCGTGCAATGCGCTCGATCTCACCCATGCCTTCGCGACGCATCACCGCGCGGCGCAGCTCGTCGTTCATCACCAGGAACTCGACGATGGTGGTGCGCCCGAGGTAACCGGTGGGCGCGATCGCCGAGGGTCGCGGGCGGAACAGGTGGATCGTGCCGTGCGGCTGCAGACGGCGCAGGTCGAAGCGCTCGATCTCTTCAGGCGATGCCTCATACCGCTCGGCATGGGTCGGCTCCAGGCGGCGCACCAGGCGCTGGGCCAGGATCCCGTTGATGGTGGAGGTCAGCAGATAATCCTCCACGCCCATGTCGAGCAGGCGGGTGATGCCGCCTGCGGCATTGTTGGTATGCAGCGTGGACAGCACCAGGTGGCCGGTCAGCGCGGACTGGATCGCGATGCGCGCGGTTTCCAGGTCGCGCATCTCGCCGATCATGATGATGTCCGGATCCTGGCGCACGATGCTGCGCAGCGCATTGGCGAAGTCCAGGCCGATCTGCGGCTTGGCCTGGATCTGGTTGATGCCTTCGATCTGATACTCCACCGGGTCTTCGACGGTGATGATTTTCACGTCGGCGGTGTTGAGCTGGCTCAGCGCGGTGTACAGCGTGGTGGTCTTGCCCGATCCGGTGGGGCCGGTCACCAGCAGGATGCCGTGCGGTTGCTCCAGCACCTTGCGGAACGCCGGCAGGAACTCCTCGGTGAAGCCCAGTCGTTGGAAATCGAACACGACGGTTTCACGATCCAGCAGACGCATGACCACGCTTTCGCCATGCGCGGTCGGCACGGTGCTGACGCGCAGGTCCAGTTCCTTGCCCTGCACACGCAGCATGATGCGGCCATCCTGCGGCAGGCGACGTTCGGCGATGTTGAGCCGCGCCATGATCTTGATGCGGCTGATCACCGCAGCGGTCAGGTTGGACGGAGGGCTCTCGCCTTCGATCAGCACGCCATCCACGCGATAGCGCACCTTCAGCCGCGTCTCGAACGGCTCGACGTGGATGTCCGAGGCACGCAGTTCAACCGCACGCTGGATCACCAGGTTCACCAGTCGGATCACCGGTGCTTCAGAGGCAAGGTCACGCAGGTGCTCGATGTCGTCGACCGCGGCGCCCTCGCCATCGGCGGTTTCCACGATCGCCCCCATGGCGCTGCGACCCTGCCCATACCAGCGCTCGATCTGGTCGTCGATCTCGGCACGTTGGCCGATACGCGGATGCACCGGCACGCCCATCGCCAGCGAGATCGCCTGGCACGGATAGGGATCGTGGGCATCGGCCTGCCACAGCAGCAGGCCGCTTTCGTCCAGCGAAATCGGGCAGACGTGGAACTGCTTCAGGAAGCGCAGCGTCACCGGCAGGGCATCGGCCAGCGAGGGCGGCGGTGCATCCGGCATCTGCCGTGCATCCAGCAGTTCAATCCCGAGCACGTCGGCGGTGGTCTGTGCCTGGTCCCGTTCGGACACCAGGCCCAGGCGGACCAGCAGCGACAGCAGGCTGCCGCCCGATTCGGCATGCAGGGTGCGCGCGCGGGCGAGATCGGCTTCCTTCAACCGACCGCGCGCGATCAGCGCATCGATCAACGGCGCTTCAGCAGTATTCACGTTGGCAGGGTCGACAACCGCGTTCACAGAAAGCCTCACGTGCAATCGTCCAGACTGTAGCAGCATGCCGTCGGCTGCTACCGTTCAGATCGGAAAAAAGCACGACTGCATCAATAAAAAGGCCCGCCAGGTTCACTGGCGGGCCAGGTGCGTCAGAGACGCAACTTACTGCGTGGCAAGCAGGGTCACGCCGGAGAACGCTGCGTCACCCACCACCTTCACGTAGTACGTGCCGGCGACCGGCGCCGTGATGCGTACGGTTTCCGCATTGCCGGTGCGCGAGGACTTGGCGGTCCATGCCACGGTGGAGGTACCGTTGTCCGCGCCCACGTGCAGCGAGATGTTGCCAGTGCCGCCGTAGGTGACGAAGCTGACCGGCTTGCCGGCTGTCGCCACGAAGCTGTACAGCTTCTCGCTGCCGCTGGCACCGCTGATGCCGGCCACGGCGACCTTGTTGGTCAGCGGGGTGGCAGGCGGTGCGCAGTTCTCGGTGCATGGCTCCTTCAGCGCCTCATCCAGCGCGGCCTTGGCATCGACGATGCCGGTGCCGATCGGCGTGCCGGCCGGGATGGTCACCGGGAACGCACGCGCGGTCTGCTTGAGCAGCGTTTCCATCTCTGCCGGGGTCAACGGGTCACGGTCGGCATCGGCCAGTGCGCCCTGCACCAGCGCCGCCACACCGGCGACATGCGGCGAGGCCATCGAGGTGCCGGCCATGCCCATGTAGGTGAACGTGCCGGAGGTGGGCGTGGTGGCACCGTTGTAACCGGCCTGCCACACATAGCCACCCGGATTGCCATCGACACCGCCGCCGCCGCCCGGTCCGGACACATCCACGAGCGTGCCGAAGTTGGAGTACGACGCAATGCCACCGGTGATCCGGTTGGCGCCGACGGCGATCACGTTGTTGCAGCTGGCCGGGCGGAAGTTGGCCGCGTTGGACGCCGAGTTGCCCGCCGCGACCACCACGATGGTGCCGCGCGACACCGCCCCATTGATCGCGTCCTGGTACACCGCGTCGCAGGCCGCACTGCCGCCCAGGCTCATGTTGATGATGTCAGCCGGGGTGGTGTTGGCCGGCACGCCGGTGACCGTGCCGCCGGACGCCCAGGTGATCGCATCGGCGATGTCGGACAGGTAGCCACCACACTTGCCGAGCACACGGACGGGCAGCACGCTGGCCTTGTGGGCCACGCCGGCCATGCCGACGCCGTTGTTGGTGGCTTCGGCGATGGTGCCCGCTACGTGCGTACCGTGCCACGAGCTGTCTTCGGCCAGCGAGCCGGCATAGCACTCGTTGTCGTTCTCGACCCAGTCACCCATGTCCAGTGCACCCGGTACGCGCTCATCGGTCGGACGCCGCGAGGTCTCCGCATCGCTGATGAAGTCGTAGCCCGGCAGCAGCGCACCGCTGACGAAGTCGGGATGCTGCGGCAGGATGCCGGTGTCGAGCACCGCTACCACCACGCCTTCGCCTGCGGCGATATCCCACGCCGCCGGTGCGTTGACACCGCCGGTGGCGCTGCTCAGGTGCCACTGGTACTGCGCGTACAGCGGATCGTTCGGCACCAGGGACGGCGTTGCATCTGCCTGCACCACGGCGCGGGCGCGTGCCGGCGTACCGGCATCGATGGCGTACATGCGTGCATCCGGCACGGCGTACTGCACGGCCGGGTCGGCGCGCAGTTCAGCCAGCACCTTGTCCAGGTCAGCAGTGCCAAGGCGGGTCTTCAGGCGGATCAGGTCCGCGCCGACGCCGAGCCTGCGCACGACCTGCGGGCTGAACGCAGCAGCGCGCGCGGTAGCGGTCGCCTTGTTGCCGGACAGCGTGGCACGCGACAGCGCACCGTTGACGACGCCGACCTTGGCTGCGCTGCTGCCCGCAGCGACGCTGCCGGCCTTGTACTTCACGATGATGCCGTTCACGGCCTGCTGCTGCGCGGCGGGGGAATGCAGGGGCGCGCTGACCTTGAGGTCGGCGGCCTGTGCCATGCCCGCACCCGCCGTCAGGGACAGCACAGCAGCGGCGAGAACGTTGGTGCGGAGGTTGTGCTTCTTGATCACGTCGAAATCCTCTTCTGGGTCGTTGGTGGTACCAAACCTGCGGCCTTACTTCCTTGCGACTACCCCGGGCGGGCCACGCCCGGGTTGCCGTGACCCGCCCCCTCAGGCTTCACTGGCGGGCGGCGACCGGCGGCCGCCGCCGTTTTTGTTGCCGCGCCCTTACCAGCCGAAGCCGGCACCGACGCCTACGGAACTGTCATCACTGCTGAACGCGCCGCCGAACGTCACCGTGGCGCGATCACTGACCGCACGCTGGTAACCCAGCGACAGGGCCGATTCGCCGCCCTGGAAGCCGACGCCGACGCCGACCCGGTTCTGGGTGCGCACGCCGGCGGCACTGGTTGCCATGTTCAACATCGCGGCGCTCATCGCGCCCTGCTGGTCGATGCGGCGGTCCATGTTGCGCAGCTTGCCGTCCACTTCGCCCTTGAACACATCGACGCTGTCGGCGACCGTTTTGAAGCGGGTGTCGGTGTAGCTGTTGGCCGACGCCACACCGCTGTCCAGCTGGCCTTTGTTGACCGCGTCGGTCGCCTGCGTGCCGGCCGCCACGTTGGTGACCTGGCGCTCACCGCCGACGCTGCCGACGGACACCGAGTTCGCACGATCCGCGACCGAGCCCTGGCCCAGCGCGACCGAGTTGTCGGCCGATGCCGTCGCACCCAGGCCGAGCGCGGTCGCCCCGGCGCCGCTGGCGACGGCACCCTGGCCGACAACGGCCTGCGCACTGACGTCGGCGGTCGGTGCAGCTACCAGACGCGAGCCACCCGCTGCCGTTGCCGGTCCGGTTCCACCGGCTGCCGGTGCAGGCGATGCACTGCGCGGAGCCCCCGATGCCAGGCCCTGGCCCATCGAAGAAACGCGCGAATCCAGCGCAGTCAACGCGTCACCCACGTTGTTGTAGGTGTTGCCCTGGATGACGTAGTTCGGCGCGACGAACACACCCTGCAGGCCCACGCTGGCGCCGCCGCCAAGCATGCTGGCCGCGTTGCTGAGCGACTGGAACAACTGGCCCCCGTTGACGGCCTGGCGGCTGTCACCGCTGATGTTGCCCGCGGCGACGTTGTCCACCACCGTGCCCCGCTCACCGTTGAAGGTGATCTTGCCGCGCTGCGAATCGTCGTAGGCCAGCGAATTGGCCTGGGTGGTCTGGATACTGCCGATGCGGCTATCGATATCGTTGACCTGGGTCTCCACCGCGCCGACGCGCTGGTTCGTGCGGTTGAGCTGCGAACCGGTGACGGCATCGCTGCTGTCGGCGGTCAGTCGACCTTCGGTCACGTTGACGATGCGGCGGGTGGCCGGTGCACTGGCTCCGCTGCCGCCACCGACCGAAACCACGTTGGCTTCCAGTGCCTTGGACCCCGCACCCAGGGCGACACTGCGCGCGCCGCTGGCGATTGCATCACCGCCAAGTGCCAGCGAAGCCGACCCGGAAGCGACTGCCGAGCTACCGATCGCGGTGGCGTTGAACGCCGTCGCCTCCGAAAGACCACCGATGGCCGTGCTGAAGTCGCCGCTGGCATCGGCACGGAAGCCCAGTGCGGTCGCAACGTTGCCACTGGCCGTGCTCGCCGAACCCACGGCGGTCGCCGCAGCGCCTGCCGCCGTACTGACGTAACCCACGGCCACCGACTGCACACCGGAGGCGGCCGAGGACGCGCCGGTTGCCGTGCTGCCGTCGGCGCTGGCCACGCTGGCCGCACCGAAGGCGGCACTGTTTTCCCCGGACGCCACGCTCTCGGCGCCGTTGGCCGTCGCGTACTCCGCCGACGCCAGCGCGTTGCCGCCACTGGCGCTGGCATTGGCGCCCACCGCCTGTGCATTGAAGCCGCTGGCCGTTGCGTTTTCGCCGTTTGCCAGTGCGTTGAAGCCGACCGCCGTGGCATTGTTGCCGGCCGCCGTGGCGCCGCTGCCCAGGGCAACGGTACCGTCACCCAATGCATTGGCGGCTTCACCTGCCGCCAGCGCGTTGTCACCTGTCACCAGGGCACCGGCGTCGCTGTCTTCACTGCCGCTGACGGCGAAGTATTTGCTGCCGGTCCCGCTGGCGTCGGCGACGGCCTGCAGCTGCGCCAGATTCACCGCGTCGGTGGCTTCACTGCCTGCCGCCACGTTGGTGATCTGCCGCGTCGCGCCGCTGGAGCCGACCGACACGCTGTTGTCGCGGTCGGCGATGGAGTCCGCACCCAGCGCCACGCTGTTCAGGCCTCGCGATTCCGCTGCATTGCCCAGCGCCGTGCTGTTGACCCCCGGCGACCAGGCACCACCGCCGACGGCGGTGGAGTAGTTGCCGGATGCCTCGGTAGCGAACAGTCCACCCAATGCGCCACCGACGGCCACGCTGTTGGTACCGCTGGCGATGCTGGCCTGGCCGGCGGCCGTGCTGTACGCACCGCTGGCCACCGAATCGCCACCCAGGGCGACCGAATTGGAACCGGAAGCGTTGGCGAAGCTGCCCAGTGCCGTGGCGTTGAACGCCGTGGCCTGCGCGTAGCCGCCCACCGCCGTGGTGTAACCCGCCGTGGCTTCTGCTGCGAAGCCGAAGCTGGCGGCCGTGGTGCCGATGGCCACCGCTTCGGAGCCCACCGCCGTCGCACCGCTACCATCAGCCGTGGTGAAGTAACCCACCGCAACCGCTTCTTCGCCGCTGGCTTCAGAGAGCACGCCAGCGGCGGTGCTGCCGTCGCCGCTGGCAACGCTGGCGGCACCGTAGGCGGCGCTCTGTTCACCCGAGGCCAGGCTTTCTGCGCCGCTTGCAGTGGCGTACTCGGCCGATGCGACCGCGTTGGCACCGCTGGCGCTGGCGTTGGCCGCGAGGGCCTGTGCATTGAAGCCGCTGGCGAGCGCGTTCTCACCTTCTGCCAAAGCATTGAAGCCGACGGCTGCCGCGTTGGACCCGTTGGAGGTTGCACCGCTGCCCAACGCGATGGCGCCATCGCCAATCGCGTTGCTGGCCTCACCAGCGGCAAGTGCGTTGTCGCCGCTGACCAGTGCGCCGGCATCGCTGTCGTCGCTGCCGCTGGCCTGGAAGTACTTGCTGGTGGTTTCACCCACCGAGGCCACCGCATTGAGCTGGTCCAGGTTCACCGCATCGGTGCCCTGTGTACCGGCGGCCACGTTGGTCACCTGTCGCTCGTTGCCGGCACTGCCCACCGATACGGTGTTGTCACGGCTGGCCACCGAGTCGGCACCCAACGCGACCGAGTTGATCGCCGATGCGCTGGAGAAGTAGCCGATCGCCGTGCTCTGGTCACCGGTGGCAAAGGCCAGGGTGCCCGCCGCAGTGGAATTGTCACCACTGGCCTGCGCACCTGCGCCTACCGCCGTGGCGGCTTCGCCGCTGGCTTCGGTGGAGATGAACAAGCCCAGGCCGGGCAGCAGATCGACCGGGCCACCGATCGCGGTGCTGCTGGTGCCGGTGGCGACCGTCTGCGTGCCGATAGCGGTGGAGTAATCGCCGATGGCGTTGGATACCGCACCGAAGGCCGCGGACTGTGCGCCGGAGGCATACGCTCCCAGGCCGTAGGACGCCGCACCGAAGCCGCTGGCGACGGCGCTGGCACCGACGGCGGTTCCACCGAGCCCGGCGCTGGTGGCGCCGGTATCCACCGGCACTCCGCCGTTGGTGATCAACGGATTGCCGTCTTCATCGACCGCCACGCCGCCGACCGCGACGCTGCCCGGACCGGTGGCCTGTGCGTTGTTGCCGAAGGCGGCACTGTTCTGCCCGGCTGCCAGCGCGTTGAAGCCGACCGCTGTCGCGTTCTGGCCTGCAGCGGTTGCGCCGCTGCCGAGTGCCGACGCACCGTCTGCCAATGCGTTGGACGCCTCGCCGATGGCCGTTGCGTTGGCACCGGACGCCAGTGCGCCGGCGTCGCTGTCTGCGCTGCCGGTGGCCTGGAAGTACTTGCTGGTGGCCTCGCCTGCGGCCGCGACTGCGTCCAACTGGTCCAGGTTCACCGCGTCGGTGCCTTCGGTACCTGCCGCTACGTTCGTGAGCTGGCGTTCGTTGCCGGCGCTGCCGATGGCGACGCTACGATCACGCGCTGCCACCGAACCGGCACCCAGCGCGACACTGTTGTCACCGGCCGCACTGCTGCCCGCCCCCAGGGCGATGGCGCTTTCGCCCAAGGCCTCGGAATTGGTGCCGATGGAAATGCTGTTGACGGTGTTGCCCAAGGCCTGGAAACCCATCGCGATGCTGTAATCGCCATAACCGAAGGCCCCGCGACCCACTGCGGTGGAGCTGAGGCCATCGGCCCAGCTGTTGTAGCCGATGGATGTGGAGCCACTGCCGCTGGCCCACGACGCCAGACCGAAGGCCGACGCATTGGTGGCCGTCGCCCATGCGCTGGAACCGAACGCGGTGGCGCCGTTCGCGGTGGCGAAGCTGTAGCCGCCTACGGCCGTGGTTTCATCGCTGCTGGCCCAGGCGCTGTCACCCAGTGCCACGCTGTAGCTGCCGACCGCGCGCGCCTTGTTGCCGCCCGCAAAGCTGTTGTCACCGGTCGCCTGCGCGCCCGAGCCGAACGCATTGCTGACCAGCCCGGTGGCCTGTGCTGCATTGCCTACCGCCGTCGATCCGGCGCTGGCACTGGTGCCGGTCAGCACGGCGGTGCCGTCCGGGTTGGTGAGCGGCGAGTTGTACTGGTCATACGCCTGGCCGAGGCCACCGATGGCCACGGCCCCTTCACCGCCGGCACTGGTATTGCGCCCCAGCGCAACGCTGTCGTTGCCGACTGCGGACGCACCTGCGCCCTGCGCTACCGCGCCGTCACCGATCGCATTGCTGGCGGATCCAACCGCAACAGCGCCTTCGCCTTCGGCCCACGCACCGGTGTCGGTGCCGGTTTCCGGCTGCGCCTGGAAATACTTGCTGGTGTTTTCCGCACCCGCCGCGACGGTGTTCAGCTGGTCCAGGTTCACCGCATCGGTGCCTTCGGTGCCGGCCGCCACGTTGGTGATCTGGCGCTGCGCATCGGCACTGCCCACCGACACGCTGTCGTCGCGGTCGGCGATCGAATCCGCACCCAGCGCCACGCTGTTGGCGCCCTGCGAGGTTGCTGCATTGCCCAGCGCGGTGCTGTTCACCCCGGGCGACCACGCACCACCGCCGACGGCAGTGGAATAGTTGCCTGATGCTTCAGTGGCCAGGATGCCGAACAGTGCGCCACCTACTGCGACGCTGTTGGTGCCGCTGGCGATGCTCGCCTGGCCGGTCGCCGTGCTGTAGCCACCGCTGGCCACCGAGTCCGCGCCCAGCGCCACCGAGTTGTCACCGGTGGAGGCACTGTTGGTACCCACCGCCGTCGAATAGTCACCGGTGGCGTTGGCCACCGCGCCGAAGGCGGACGCCTGCGCGCCGCTGGCATACGCGCCCAGCCCGAACGAGGACGCCGCAAAACCGCTTGCATCGGCGCTGGCACCGACGGCCGTGCCGCCCACGCTGGCGCTGGTGGCGCCGGTGTCTACCGGGACCCCACCGTTGGTGATCAAGGGGTTGCCGTCTTCGTCCACCGCCGCACCGCCCACTGCCACGCTGCCCGGGCCACTGGCCTGGGCGTTGTTGCCGAAAGCGGCGCTGTTCTGGCCGCTGGCCAGTGCATTGAAGCCAACGGCAGTGGCGTTGCTGGCGACCGCCGTAGCGCCGCTGCCAAGGGCCGTGCTGCCATCGGCCAGCGCGTTGGACGCCTCACCGATGGCCGTTGCATTGGCGCCGGCGGCAAGTGCACCGGCGTCGCTGTCCGCGCTGCCGGTGGCCTGGAAGTACTTCGCCGTGGTGTCAGCCACGCTGGCAACCGCGTCCAGCTGGCCCAGGTTCACCGCATCGGTGCCCTCGGTACCTGCCGCGACATCGGTGATCTGGCGCTCGTTGCCGACGCTGCCGACGGCGACCGAGTTGGCCCGCACGGCTTCGGAATTGGCGCCGAGGGCCACGCTGTTGGCGCCCCGTGCGGTGCTGTAGTAACCGACGGCGGTGCTGTCTTCACCACTGGCCCAGCTATGCGCGCCAAGCGCGCTGGCGCGGTCCCCGGGTGCATAGGCGAAGTAACCCACTGCAGTAGCCTGTTCACCGGACGCTTCGGTCAGCGTGCCGCTGGCCAGGCTGAGATCACCACTGGCGATGGCGCCGGCACCGACGGCCGTGGCCGATTCGCCGCTGGCCTGGGTCTGCACGAAGATTCCCAGGCCCGGAATCAGGTCGGCCGGTCCGCCGATGGCGGTGCTGCTGGTGCCGGTGGCGACCGACTGGGTACCGATGGCCGTGGAGTAATCCCCGATGGCATTGGATACCGCACCGAAGGCGGACGACTGCGCGCCGCCGGCATACGCGCCGAGGCCATATGACGAGGCAGCGAATCCACTGGCCTCGGCGCTGGCACCGACGGCCGTGCCACCTACGCCGGCACTGGTTGCGCCGGTATCCACCGGCACCCCGCCATTGGTGATCAGCGGGTTGCCGTCTTCGTCCACGGCCACACCGCCTACTGCCACGCTGCCCGGGCCACTGGCCTGCGCGTTGTTGCCGAAGGCCGCGCTGTTCTGGCCACTGGCCAGTGCATTGAAGCCGACAGCGGTTGCATTGCTGGCTACCGCTGTAGCGCCACTGCCGAGCGCCGTGCTGCCATCGGCCAACGCGTTGGATGCCTCACCGATGGCGGTCGCATTGGCGCCTGCGGCAAACGCACCGGCGTCGCTGTCCGCGCTGCCGGTGGCCTGGAAATAGTTGGCCGTGGTGTCGGCGACCGCAGCCACTTCGTCCAGTTGGTCCAGGTTTACCGCATCGGTGCCTTCGGTACCGGCCGCCACGTTGGTGACCTGGCGTTCCAGCCCGGCCGAGCCAACGGACACGCTGTCCACGCGGTCGGCATACGAACCTGCGCCCAGCGCCACGCTGCCCGCGCTTTCGGCCACTGCACCGGCGCCCAGCGCCGTGCTTCCGCTACCCACCGAAAACGAGCCACTGCCGACGGCAGTGGAATAACGGCCTGCTGCTTCGGTCGCGTACTGACCGTCCAAGGTACCGCCGACGGCGACTGTGCCTTCGGCGGTGGCCAAAGCCGCATCACCCAGTGCCACGGCGTTGTTGCCGGAGGCCACGCTGCCGGCGCCCGCGGCCGTAGCCGAGGCACCCGAGGCGGTAGCAGTACCGGTACCGCTGGCCTGGAAATAGTTCGCGGTGTTTTCGGCGATGTCAGCGACCGCGTCGAGCTGGGCGACATTCACCGCATCGGTATCTGTCTCGCCGGCCTTGACGTTGGTGATCTGGCGCTCGCTGCCGACACTGCCGACCGACACGCTGTCTGCCCGGGTCGCGATCGAATCCGCGCCCAGCGCCACGCTGTTACTGGCCGATGCGACGCTACCCGCCCCGAGCGCGGTGCTGCTGGTGGATGTGGCCTGCGCGCCGCCACCGAAGGCGGAGGAAAGTGATTTGCTGGCGACGGTGTCGGCGCCGATGGCCACCGCGTAGAGGCCCTTGGCTGCGCTGTTGTCACCCACTGCCACCGCATTCGGACCGGAAACAACAGCGCTGCCGGTCACCACGCATTGCGCCAGCGTTCCGTCCTCCAGCCGGCATTCTTCGGTACCGCCGACGGCCAACGACTGGGCGTGGGCTTGCGGTGTGAGCGCCCCCCATCCCAACGCCATGGCCAGTGATGCCCCAACCAGGACCGGTCCGGTGCCTCGGCGGCGTTTGTCGATGACGTTGCCGGGCTGATCGGACGAGGCCAGTTCAGAGGCCACGACCAGCTGTCCGAGTGCTTTGTTCCAGACCTTGCGATAAATCCGATTCATCTGAGTACGACTCCTGGTTGGACTGGTTTTCGGGCAAAGCAACGCCAGCGCCGGGTGCAATGACCCAACGTCCCCTGGGGGCGCTTGATTCGCGTGATTTACTGCAGTTGCCGGGCCGCTGTCAGTGAAACGTGGTGCGCTGCCTGCGGTCAGGCGGAGGGGGTTGACTGAATGTTTCCAGAACGAGATAGAGGTTTAACGTGAACGTTTCCTGACGTCAATAGCTTGACGCACAAAAAGGAAATGACGTGATGCCGGTCCCGAATACGGCCATTCATGAGCCGATTGCGTCAGGATGTAACGACCATGTAACGCACGTGGTCGACGCGTATTCACCCGCAAATGTGCGCGTATCGTCTGCGATTCACGTGGGCAAGAAAAAACCCGCCGGTTTCCCGGCGGGCTCTCAATACGGCGGCGGATTGGCGCTACGCATCACTGAATTGCGTTCATCCGCACCATGCGCGTGCGTTGCGGAACATCCGCATCCACGGCGAGTCCCCCTGCCACTCGGGCGGGGCCCAGCTCAGGTTGAGTGCGCGCGCGGTGCGCTCCGGGTGCGGCATCATGATAGTGACCCGGCCGTCGGTGGTCGTCAGCCCGGTCATGCCGTCCGGCGAGCCGTTGGGATTGAGCGGATACTGGCTGGCCACCTTGCCATCGCCGTCGATGAACCGCAGCGCCACCCGCGCCGCCGCCTGATCCACGGCATTGTCGAACACTGCGCGTCCTTCGCCATGCGCCACCGCCACCGGCAGGCGTGAACCGGCCATGTCGCGCAGCAGGATGGACGGCGACTCCACGACCTCCAGCAGCGACGTCCGTGCCTCGAACTGCTCGCTGGCATTGCGGCGGAACTGCGGCCAGTGCTCGGCACCGGGGATGATCGCCTTCAGCTGGCTGATCATCTGGCAGCCATTGCACACACCCAGCGAGAAGCTGTCCTCGCGCGCGAAGAAGGCGGCGAACGCATCGCGCAGCGCATCACGCTCCAGGATCGAGGTCGCCCAGCCACGGCCCGCACCCAGCACGTCGCCGTAACTGAAACCACCGCATGCCACCAGGCCACGGAAGTCCTGCAGCGCGACCCGACCCTCAATCAGGTCGCTCATGTGCACATCGAACGCGCGGAAACCGGCCCGTTCGAACGCGTTCGCCATTTCAATCTGGCCGTTGACGCCCTGCTCGCGCAGGATCGCCACGGTCGGCCGGGCACCGGTCTGCACGTACGGGGCACCGATATCCTCGTTGAGGTCGAACGACAGTTTCGGCTTCAGGCCCGGGGCGCTGAAGGCCCGCGCCACCTGGTGTTCCTGATCGGCATTTTCCGGGTTGTCACGCAGCTTCTGCATGGCATGGGTCACCGACCACCAGGCATCGAACAGCGCTTCCCAGCGCCACTCGACCAGGCTTTCACCGTGCAGGGTCACCCGCACCACCGGTGCCGTGGTCGGGCGGGCGATGCGCTGCGCGCATTCGGTCAGCGCATGGCGCTCGACCAGGTCAGCGAAGGCGGCGCGGTCCTCGCGTGCCACCTGCACCACCGCGCCCAATTCTTCGTTGAACAGGCTGCGGAACGGATCATCGCCCCAGGCATCGAGCAGGATGTCCAGCCCCAGGCGCGAAGCGAACGCCATCTCGCACAGTGCGGCAAATGCGCCGCCATCGCTGCGATCGTGGTACGCCAGCAGCACGCCGGCCTGGCGTGCATCGCGGATCAGTTCGAAGAACGCGCGCAGGCGCTGCGGATCATCCAGATCCGGCGCGGTGCCACCGAAGGCAGGCAGGCCACTGTGGTCGGCATGCACCTGGGCCAGGATCGAACCGCCCATGCGCTGCTTACCGGCCCCCAGGCCGATCAACCACAGCTCGCTGTCCACGTCGCGCTGCAGCAGCGGAGTGAGCTGCTGGCGCACGTCTGCCACCGGGGCAAACGCGGTGATCACCAGCGAAACCGGCGATACGCTCTTGTGTGCCTGGCCGCCATCGTGCCACTGCGCCTGCATCGACAGCGAATCCTTGCCCACCGGGATGCTGATATCCAGCTGCGGGCACAGTTCCATGCCCACGGCCTTGACCGCGTCGTACAGCAGGGCGTCTTCACCGGCGTGGCCGGCAGCCGCCATCCAGTTCGCCGACAGCTTCACTTCGTCCAGCGCATCCACCGGCGCGGCGCACAGGTTGGTGATCGCCTCGCCGACCGCCATGCGCGCCGAAGCGGCCGCATCAAGCAGGGCCAGCGGCGTGCGCTCGCCCAGCGACATCGCCTCGCCGACCACGCCGTCGAAATCGCCCAGGGTGATGGCCACGTCCGCAACCGGCACCTGCCACGGGCCGATCATCTGCTCGCGCGCGGTGAGGCCACCGACGCTGCGGTCACCGATGGTGATCAGGAAGTTCTTCGAGGCGACGGTCGGGTGGGCCAGTACGCGAAGGCCGGCTTCGTGCAGGTCCAGCCCGCCGGTCTTCAGCGCAGGCCAGCGCGGGGCAGGCGGGTGGCTCGCGTCACGGTGCATCTTCGGCGGCTTGCCGAACAGCACGTCCATCGGCAGGTCGATCGGGGCATCGGCGGGGATGTGGCCCGGCACGGCGCCGTACGCCACCACCAGGTGCTCTTCCGTCGTCGCAATGCCCACCGCGGCGAACGGGCAGCGCTCACGCGCGCACAGCGCGGCGAACGCATCCAGACGCTCCGGTGCGACACCCAGCACGTAACGCTCCTGGGACTCGTTGCACCACAACTGCATCGGCGACAGCGACGGGTCGTCGGTCGGCACCTTGCCGAGATCGATCACCCCGCCCACGCCGGAATCGTGCAGCAGTTCCGGAATCGCGTTGGACAGGCCGCCCGCACCGACGTCGTGGAAGAACTTGATCGGGTTGTCCAGCCCCATGCCGACGCAGCGGTCGATCACTTCCTGGCAACGGCGCTCCATCTCCGGGTTCTCGCGCTGCACGCTGGCGAAATCCAGGTCTTCCGCGCTTTCGCCCGATGCCACCGACGAAGCGGCACCACCGCCCAGGCCGATCAGCATCGCCGGGCCGCCGAGCACGATCACCACGTCACCGGCCTGCAGCGGCAGCTTGTCCACCTGTACGCGGTCGATGGCACCGAGACCACCGGCCAGCATGATCGGCTTGTCATACGCGCGGGTCAGCGCGCCACCTTCGGGAAGCTCGAAGCTGCGGAAGTAGCCCAGCAGGTTCGGACGGCCGAACTCGTTGTTGAAGGCCGCACCGCCCAGTGGGCCGTCCAGCATGATGTCCAGTGCCGGCGACATGCGCGGATTCAGCGCGCGCGGCGCTTCCCAGGGCTGCGGCAGCGTCGGGATGCGCAGGTGCGAGACCGAGAAACCGGTCAGGCCTGCCTTGGGCTTGCCACCGCGTCCGGTTGCCCCCTCGTCGCGGATCTCGCCGCCGGCACCGGTTGCCGCACCGGGGAACGGCGCGATGGCGGTGGGATGGTTGTGGGTTTCCACCTTGATCTGGAACGCACTCGGCAGCACCGCTTCGCTGCGGTACTCGCCCGTGGACGGGTCCGGGCGATAGCGTGCCGCCGGGTGCCCTTCGATCACCGCCGCATTGTCGCTGTAGGCGCTGAGCGTGTGCTGCGGGGTCTGCTGGTGGGTGTTCTTGATCATCTTGAACAACGACCGGTCCTGGTCCTGCCCATCGATGGTCCAGCTGGCATTGAAGATCTTGTGCCGACAATGCTCGGAGTTCGCCTGCGCGAACATCATCAGTTCCACGTCCGAGGGCTTGCGTCCCAGCTGGGCGAAGCGCTCCCGCAGGTAGTCGATTTCGTCCTGCGCCATCGCCAGGCCGAGGCGCTGGTTGGCACCGTCCAGATCCTCCAGCGCGATCCGCTCCAGCTCGCCACGCGGCAGCGCGTTGAACAGTGCCTGCCCCTGCTCCACGGTCTCAAGCACCGACTGGGTCATCGGATCGTGCAGCGCCTTCACCAGCGCCTGCTGGACCTGCGGGTCGGCAGGCCAGCCCAGCAGGTCCAGGCGCAGGCCACGTTCGACCCGGCTGACCGGCTGGCCCGCACCGCGCACCAGTTCGGTCGCCTTGCTCGACCACGGCGACAGCGTGCCCAGGCGCGGCACCACGAAGCGCTGCGTCGCACCGGCGGCCAACGGCTCAGCGTGTTCGCCAGCCTCCAGGATCCGCCGCAGGATGGCGGCATCGGCGTGCTGCTGGCCTTCGGGCTGCACGAAATACACATGCCAGGCACCGCTGATGCGCAGATCGGCGGCAATGGACTGCAGGCGGGATTCGAGACGTTCGCGGCGGAACGCCGACAGGGCGGGCGCGCCCTCGAGGACCATCATGTCCGGGGAACCGTGGTTGGAAACGGGCCCGATAGTGTACCGGAAGCAGGCCGCCGGCCCGGACTCGCAAGGTATGCGCGAAAACTGGCGGTCGCCCGTCGCAGACCCGGCGACCCTGCGGCCTGTCTCCTGTCCCAGGCCGTCTCCATGCCACCCAACCACGTCAGTGCGCCTGCCCTCTCACTGGCCAACCTCGTCTCCGTCGTCGTTGCCGCCCAGCAGAAACGCCTCGTCCCCCAGCTCACGTCACCGCTGCTGCCCGCCCTTGTCGTCAACGGCGCTCGTCCCTTCCCCGCCGAAGCGCTGGTTTTTCCCCACGGCACCCTGACGGGCGCGCTGACCGTGCTCCCCCCGCTGCGGATGGGCCTGGCGCAGATGGCCGCTGCGCAGGCGCCAGCTCCCTCGAAAACGGCCCCGCACAACGCGGCTGCGTGCCAGCAGGTATGGGATCGCATCCAGGCGGTACGTGCCGACTGGTTGCTGCGCGACACAGGCCAGCATCCCACGCAGCGGGGGCTGGCCGCGAAGGACAACGGTGCAGCGCGTCAAGGCAGCACCGAGGCGCTGGAGACGCTGCAGGCGGCGGACAGAGTGCGCGCCGTGCGCAAGCTCTGGCACGGGCGCGAGGCGGAGCAACTGACGGCGGCCTCGCCGTCCAGCCAGCAACGGCCAACGGTGTCGATGCCGCAACCGTCCGCGGTATTGCTGCAGACGATGGCGCTCCACCGCAGCAGGTCGCCCGATCCGGCACGCCTGGAGGATCTTCTGCGCGGCCGCATCCCCAAGCCGTCCGAGATGATTCCCCATCCCCCGCATAAGTATCCGACGTTGCCGCAACGCAGTGAGTTCCATCCGTTCGGTATCAAGCGCGCACTGGATCGCCTGCGCGGATAGGACGGCTGCGCCATTCATGGCGGCCGACGTCAGACGCAGCAGGCACGCTGCACCCCCTCATCCTTCCCGTGAGACACCTCGATGCTGATCCATCCCTCCCCGTCCTTCACCGCACGCTCCGTCTCACTCGCTGCGCAAGCCGTGCAGCGGTCGACCCACCTGACGCCCTCCCAGGTACGAAATGCCGCCACCGGCAGATCGGGCTACCAACCGCTTACGCAGGCCGTGATGAACCGCCTGTCCCGCGCGGCAGACCGCTTGCCGAAGCCCGCTTTTGCCGTGGCATCCCATGCCGCGACCCGTGCGCTGGCAGGTGCATGGATGCGCCCGCCCGCCAGCGTGAGCGCAACGCGCTGTGCCTTCACCGGACTGGCGCTGCGCAACGGGCAGTTCAGCGCTGCCGCCGCACGGGCATCGTTCTGCAACTTCTCGCGCACCGTGCGCACGACCGCCACACCGCCACCGGCCGCCAACTTCAGTCGCAGCGTGGTTTCGGTTGCGGTTGCGGCTACCGCGGCCGTTGCCGCACCCGACCCGCCCAAGCAGGATCCCGCCCCGGCCACGGCACCGCTGCCATCACCTTCACTGTCCACGCTACCCGAAGGGGAGGCCGCGCTGACCCGCATCGCGTTGATCCGCCAGCAGTGGCAGAGCGGTTTCCATGACGTTCCCTACGCTTCCAGAGCGGTCAGCCGCACGCTCTGATCGGGCGATCGACGCCTGCCCGGCCCGCTTCCATCCCACCCGGCCGCAGAGGGCAGAACTGCATCTGTACGCGATCAAGCGCGCCCTTGACGGTCTGCGCGGCCGCAGCTGAGCGCCCACGCCCGCATCCCACCCTCGCCCTCCTTCCCTGCTGGAACTCTCATGCATGCCACTGCCGCCTCTCTTTCCCAAATCGGGCACGCCACACGAGCCGCCAGCAAGCGGGTTAACTGGGTGGATCCGCCGGGCCGACCGCAGAGCCTGTCGCTCAAGGGCGTCGGCAACACGGTGCCGCACCGTCACGCGCATGGTCTCCTCCCGACGCTACCGCAGATGCTGCCGTCGACGGTGCCGGTGTCCGGACAAGCGCGCTTCCAGCATCTGCTGGACCAGTTCGAGCTCAGCCTGACCGACACATCCAGCGATGTATTGAGGGCATTGCGGGATGAAGCATGGACCGGCACGTTGCAGGGGCAGGTGCTCAGCGAGAGCGACCAGTCCTGCCTGGCAGCGGGCCTGACGCTGCACCTGCTTGAGCAATCGGGCGTGTGGAACGAGGGCATTGGGGATCTGCTGCCGTTGATCGTCAATGTGCGGAGCTGGCCCGCTGGGCGCGCGCTGCGCATCGTGGATTCAGACCACGATGCCATCCACCTGTACCGCCCGGGCGAGCCTGAGCTGTGCCACCGCAACGGCGGCGCCGAGTTGCCCGCGCCGGCCGAAGACGAAATCATCCTGCTGCGGCACGAACGTCACTTCAGCCTGATCCGGCGTGACCAGGAACAGGCCATCGAGCAGGTGGCGGATGATGGCGACTGCTTCTTCAGCTGCATATCACGAGCGCTGAAGGCCAGCGACGTAGCCGGATCCAACCATGGGATGCGCCTGGCCCTGGCCGACCACATATGGAACACGCCCGAGCTGCTGCAGGTTGCAGGTGCACAGGAAGGCAGGTTGCCAGACACAGGGCCACCGCGCGATCCCCAGGTCTCAGACATCCCGCCACCGCCCCGTGAAGCATCCTCGGCGTCGACCGAGTCCACCCTGTCTGCGAACGTGCTGCCGGTTGATCCCTCCCCGGAATTCACCGCGGCGTGCACTTCCTCCGCGCTGGATGCCTATCGCGACGCCATGGACCGGCTGGTCAGCGAAGACGTCTACCGGCCTGCTGTCCTTGAGGAGCGGCATCACCATCACAGCGCCCAGATCCTATCCAACCTGCGCCTTGGGCCGGACGGTCTGTGGCCTGGGTCTGCGCGGGCGGAAAAAGTGCGGCAGGAGCTCGACACCGCGTTCGCTGGCTATCAGGCGACGAACACAAACGCTCTGAAGGCGCGGCAAGAGAACATCAACGCACTACATGAAACGACCATTACGACCTACATCGCACAGATTGACGAGGCACTGGAAACGCCAAAGAAAGGCGAAAGCCTGCCTGCCGCACAAGCGCGGATACGCTCTGCGGTCGAGAAAGAGTTCCACACTGCGATCGTGGAAACGGTCCGCGCCCAGGAACTGCGTAAGGGGCATCTGGCGGCAATCCGCGCTGAGATCGAAGCGTACTGGACCGACAGCGTCATTCCCCGGGCGGTGAAATCCGAGCGCGCACCCGAGGCAGGGAGCGCCATTCCCCGCGCCTGAGACACGACCAGGCGCTGCTATGTGACCGGTTCAGCACTAGTCACATAGCTGACGCAAATAGCGCACTGGCTCACAGTTTATCGCCGCGATCGATGACAACGTTGTCTCCACCGCACGCCAACTGACTGCGTCGCGGTGTGTCCGCCCCTCCGCTGCCTGTCCGGTGGCGCCCGGACCTGCGTCACGCGCGGCGCCATCGGGGCCCGCGCGACACCCTGATTCGATCGGAGACCCATCATGCATGACCCGATTGCACGCAGTGCCGCTCGTCCCGCCCGCCCGTTCCACCACCGTCCTGCCTGGCTGCTGGCGTTGGCCATCGGCGGCAGCCTGCCCGCCTTGGCACAGGCCGCCAACTGCACCGGCGTCGGCCAATGGGACCAGGCGAAGATCTACCGCACCGGTGACACCCTGCAGAAGAACGGCGTGCTGTATCAGGCCAGACAGGACATCTGGAACGCACCGCCCGATCATCCGGCCGGGGCGCCGTATTACACCAACCTGGGCGCCTGTACCGGCAGTGGCAGCAACCAGCCCCCCGTGGTCAGCCTGACCTCGCCGTCCAACGGCGCCCTCTTCAGCGCTGGCAGCACGGTGTCGGTCACCGCCAATGCCAGCGATGCCGACGGCAGCATCAGCAAGGTCGAGTTCTTCCGCGGCGGTACCTCGCTGGGCATCGACACCAGCGCGCCCTACAGCGCCAGTTGGACCAACGCCAGCGCCGGCAGCCACACCCTGCGCGCGGTGGCCACCGACAGCGGCAACGCCACGGCCAGCACCGCCACGATCACCATCACCGTCAACGCCGCCAGTGGTGACACCACCGCACCCAGCGTGCCCGGCGGGCTGTCGGTAGGCACCCGCACCGCCAACAGCGTGGCCCTGAGCTGGACCGCCGCCAGCGACAACAGCGGCGGCAGTGGCGTGGCGGGCTACGACGTGTATCGCAATGGCGCCCTGGTGGGCTCGCCCTCCAGCCCGTCCTATGTCGACGGCGGACTGCTGCCTTCCACCGCCTACAGCTACCGCGTGCGGGCGCGTGACAACGCCGGCAATGCGTCGGCCCAGGGCAGTACCGTCAGTGCCACCACCCTTGCCGGCAGCGGCGGCGGTGCAGGCAAGCGGGTCATCGGCTACTTCACCCAGTGGGGTATCTATGGCCGCAATTACCGGGTCAAGAACATCGACGCCAGTGGATCGGCCGCGGGCCTGACCCACATCAACTATGCGTTCGGCAATGTGCGCAACAACCGCTGCGAAGTGGGTGTCACCCAGCCGTCCGATGCCAACACGGGCGCCGGGGGTGACGCCTTTGCCGATTACAGCAAGGCCTTCGCGGCTGGTGAGAGTGTCAGTGGCAGCGCCGACACGTGGGACCAGCCGCTGCGCGGCAACTGGAACCAGCTCAAGCAGCTCAAAGCCAAGCATCCGGGCCTGAAAGCGCTGATCTCGCTCGGCGGCTGGACCTGGTCACGCGGCTTCTCCAGCGCCGCGCGCCCGGAAAACCGCCAAGCCTTCGTGGCCTCGTGCATCGATGCCTACATCCGCGGCAACCTTCCCGTTACCGACGGGGCGGGCGGTGCCGGCGCCGCGCTGGGGGTGTTCGATGGCATCGACATCGACTGGGAATACCCGGTGGCCTGTGGCATCGCCTGCGGCACGCCGGAGGACAACGCCAACTTCACCGCACTGCTGGCCGAATTCCGCCGCCAGCTGGATGCGGTGCGACCTGGCCTGCTGTTGACGGTGGCGGTCGGCGCCGGTATCGACAAGATCCGCGTCACCAATCCGGCGGCGTACCACCCGTACCTGGACTACATCAACGTGATGACCTACGACTTCCACGGCGCGTGGGACCCACGGACCAACCATCACTCCGCGCTGTTCAATGCCGCTGCTGATCCGTCCACCGGCGACCAGCTGCAGTACAACAGCAATGACGCCATCGAAGCGTTCCTGGCCCGCGGTGTGCCCGCCTCCAAGCTCAATCTGGGCATCGGCTTCTACGGTCGTGGCTGGAACGGCGTAGGTGGCGGCAACAACGGCATGTACCAGACCGCATCCGGGGCAGCGGCGGGCACCTACGAGGCCGGCATCGAAGACTGGAAGGTGCTCAAGAACCTCGGCTGGCCGACCTACACCGACACCGCAGCAGGCGCCACCTGGGCATACAACGGCAGCACGTTGTGGAGCTATGACACCCCGGCCAACGTGACCCGCAAGATGACCTATGTCAAAGCCCAGGGACTGGGCGGCGCATTCTTCTGGGAGTTCAGCGGCGACGATGCGCAGGGCACCTTGTCGCGCAGCATCAGTGATGGCCTGAAGTAACGAGCATCAGCGCTCCCCGGCCAATGCCGGGGAGCGTTCCCGTCGGTCGCGTCGCTTCGGGTTGCTTCGGGGGTAGAGCCGACTTCAGTCGGCTGCCTTATGTACCGCGCGCCGCAGACATTCCGCCGAGCACGGCTCGGCGCTACCACTGCACCCACATCCCCGGTAGAGCCGACGGTAGAGCCGACTTCAGTCGGCTGGACTGATGATCGATTCCCGGCGGCGCGCCCGCGTACGCGCGAAGTCAGCGCGCGCGGCGATCCAGCGCAGCCTTCAGCTGTGCCGGGGGCAGGTAGCCACCCAACTGCGAACCGTCGGCGGCAAAGATCGCCGGCGTGCCGTTGACGCCCAGTTGCTGACCCAGCGCGTACTGCATCGCCACCGGATTGGTGCAGTTCTTCGCCGTCACCGGCTTGCCCTGTTTGGCGTCGGTCAACGCCTTGCGGCGATCGCTCGCGCACCAGACCGAGATCATGTCGGTGTAATCCTTGCTGCCCAGCCCCATCCGCGGGAAGGCAAGGTATTCCACGGTGATGCCGTTGCGGTTGAGCTCGGCGATATCCTGGTGCAGCTTGCGGCAGTAACCGCACTCGATATCCGTAAACACGGTGATGGTGTGCTTGGCATTGGGCGCAGCAAACACGATCCGGTCACCGTGGTTGGCCTTCTCCAGCAAGCCACGGCGATAGGCCAGCAAGCCTTCACTGTTGACCAACGCCTTGGCCTGGATGTCGTACGGCTGCGACTGCATCAGATACTTGCCGTCATCGGACACATACATCACCTGGCCGGACACGACGACTTCGCGGAAGCCGGGGAACGGCGCAGCGCCGACATAATCGGGCTTGAAGTTGGGGTCCAGCTGGACCAAGGCAGCGCGCACGTTCTGCTCCGCGCCCCCCCGCGCCGGCGCGGCGGCTGATGTCGCAACGGGCTTGCTGGCGGCAGGTGCGGCAGGCTGCGCACAGGCAGACAGGCTGAGCGTGCCGAGCAGGACGGCAGTAAGGACTCGGAACATCGAAAGGCCCGCAGGATAAGTAGGATCCCGATTCTCGCACAGGCGCCCTGAGCAGGCGCATCACCGTAACGCCGCGGCAGGAAACGACAGTCTGCTGGCCTTGAGCGATTGATGGAAGCAATCATGCATCCGTAACCGCAACGTCCAGTTGAACGCGCAACGTGGGGGAGCCCGACATGCACATCGTTTCCCAGCTCGGCCTGATGTTCCGGGCAAGTGTCCTCAACCAGCTCAGTGCGAAAGTACGACTTGTCCGCAAGGAATATTCAGATGCCCGCCTCACTGCAGCATTGCGCAGTATCAATAATCGCGAGACGCGCTTGGCCGACCGCGTCAGATCGGGTCGCATGACGCTTGACCAGTTCGAGAACAAAGCCCGGCAGCTGGCTCCCTACAAAGTGATGCTCGATGAGGCAACCCATCCCGTTGACCATCGCAGCACGTCGATCGCATCCCAACCGGTGGAGACCGTCACGGCCTTCCGCGGCGTACTGATCCGCACCCAGTGCACGCTGCAGGCCGATGCATTCGTCGACCCCGCAGTCAAACAACAGCTGACCGCCATGCTGGATCCAACCAATCTGCGCAGAGAGGCGCGCCAACAGTTGGCGAATGCCTTCTGGGCAGGCCATCTCGATGAGACGGCGCTACGCAGGCAAGTGAACGCACAGGCGCGGAACGAGGCCAGCGAGGTGAATGCCGAACAAGACATACGCGAGCAGAAAGCGCGAGAGGCGACGAAGGACATCCTCGCGTACATTGCCGGACGCCAGCCCGCGTCGGCCGATGCACAGACCGCTGCGTTGTCCATCATCCTGAGCCGCTTCGGACCCCCGCCCGCGGGTGATGCGAGAGCCCCGACACCGACACCGACACCGAGCATCAATGGGTCGATGGGGGAGCGGGAAGGCAGTGACCACATCGTCCCAGCCTCATGGACGTGGATCGCCACCGCGTTCTGGCAGCGAGCATGGCCGAACTTCGGCGAGTTCCGGGCCGCATTCCTCAGCGCGCGGGACGAGGCGATCGATCCGGGCACGGCGGACCCCTCCCCTGCGCAGACCCGCTGCCTGCGCACCTTCGAGCTGGTCGAGTTCATCCGCGCCCACCCCCACAAATCACCCCATTCCGGTTGGCAGGCAACGCCCTCTGTGCTGGACACCTTCGCGGACAGCCTGGAAAGCGAAGCGATAGACAGCGTGCTCGTCGAGCGCGGCGTCGCCCCTGCGGCTCTGGCGGCTGCCGGGTCGCAGGCCCAGCTGCTACGCTCCGAAGATTCCGGATATGGATCGCCGGCCCCCGATCATCTCCGTCGGGGCACAGAGCCGTTGAACCCGGCTACCGGCGATTCAGACCAGTGGTCCGATGGCGATGACGATGACCGCCCCGCCTCCCTTTAACCGCGTGGATGGTGTTTCGCGTGCAGCTTCTGCAGGTGCTCGCGTGCCACCAGCGTGTAGATCTGCGTGGTCGACAGCGAACTGTGGCCAAGCAGCATCTGCAAAGCGCGCAGATCAGCGCCATGGTTGAGCAGATGGGTGGCGAAGCTGTGGCGCAGGCCATGCGGGCTGATGCGTGCCGTATCGATACCGGCCACCGCCGCGTACCGCTTCACCAGATGCCAGAAGGCCTGGCGGCTCAGCGGCCGCAGGCTGGGCTCGATGAACAGCGGGACCTGGCCGCTGTCATCGGCCGGCACCGCACGCGTGTTGGCCAACTGGGGTCGCGCCTCTTTGAGATAACGTTCCAGCCAATGCTGTGACTCTTCGCCCAGTGGCACCAGACGCTCTTTGCTGCCCTTGCCGGTGACACGCAGCACGCCTTGTCGCAGGTTCACCGCCACCGCCGGCAGGCCCACCAGTTCGCTCACGCGCAGGCCGGCGGCATACATCAGTTCCAGCATGGCGCGGTCACGCAGACCGCGCGTGTCCTCCACGTCCGGCGCAGCCAGCAGCGCCTCGATCTGGCTTTCCGCCAGCGCCTTGGGCAACAGGCGCGGCAGCTTCGGCGGATCCAGCAGCGCGGTGGGATCGTCACTGCGCAGCCCCCGGCGCACCGCATCGGCGAAGAAGGCACGCAGTGCGGAAAGCAGGCGGGCGTTGCTGCGCGGTGACCAGCCATGACGCGTACGCCAAGCTAGATAGTCGAACAGCCCAGCGCGATCGGCGGTCGCCAGGCTGCCTGCACGACCGACCCGCCATCGCGCCAGCCCCTCAAGGTCACGCCGGTAGCTGTCGACGCTGGCGCGGGCCAAGCCGTGTTCGGCCCATGCGGCATCCAGGAAGCGGGTGATCGCCGCGGCATCGGCGGCATCGAGTTCGGGCAGTGCCTGTACCAGTTGGCGGCGTTCTGCGGGCGTGGTGGCAACGGACATGCGGCGAGCATACGCGGCACGCAGCATGCGCCACCAGCATTGCGTATGCTTCGGCGCATGCCTGGACTGCATGATGCACCCGCCGCCGTATCGCCCCGACCCGCCTCGCTGCTGGGTTGGCGCCTGCTGTCGTTGCTGTACGACCTGTTTCCCGCATTGGCGCTGTGGATGCTGGCGGGTTCGGTGTTCGTGATCGCCTACACCGTGATGGGCCACACCGCGCGCGATAACATCGCACCGTTCAGCAGTTGGCAGTGGGCGTTGTGGGCGTGCTGCTGGGTCCTGACCGGTCTGTATGCCAGCGGCAGCTGGCGCAGGGGCGGGCAGACGCTGGGGATGCGTCCGTGGCGGCTCACGGTGGTGATGGCCGACGGCAGTCGCCCCACCCGGCGTGCCGCTTGGCTGCGCTACAGCGTGGGCACGCTGTCTCTGCTGGCCGCCGGCCTGGGCTTCTGGTGGGCGCTGGTCGACCGTGACCGTCTGGCGTGGCACGACCGCGCCAGCGGCACCCGTCTTGCCCGCTTGCCCCGCCCCGATCGCCGCTGACGCCTCTCCGACGGCGCGTGTCTGAACCGATGCCGCACTGTCATCAACACGTCATCGAACCACGGTAGATCGAGCGCGCCCTGCGCCGGTAGCCTGCGCGGCCAACTTCCTGACGAACCCGACCATGATGCGGCTGCTGCTGGCCTGCGCGTGCCTGTGGCTGGCCGCCTGCTCCCCCTCCTCTTCCACCTCGCTCAGCGAGCGCCTGGTATCGCCGGGCGGCGCCTCGCCGCTGCTTGACCAGGCCCACATCGCCGCCACCATCGCCACCCTGCCCAACCGCAGCGGCAAGGTCACCAGCCGCGCCGGTGTGCCGATCTTCTGGCGCGCCTTCGATGCGGGCGATTACGGCCTGCACTACCGGTATGCACGCCCCCGCCACGAAGGGGGCCAGCCAATGGACATGGACCTGCGCCTTGCGCCCACGGGCCGCTTCCAAGCACAGCCGCCGCGCGGCACCGTCGTGCTGCTGCATGGCTGGATGATGAGCGGCGATGCCATGCTGCCGTGGTCGTTGCAGCTGGCGCAGTCCGGCTATCGGGTGGTGACCATCGACCTGCGTAACCACGGTCACTCGGGCAATGGACCGGCGGGCTACGGGACCGTCGAATCAGACGAAGTGGTCGATGTGATCCACGCCCTGCGCGCCAGCGGCGAGGTGCAGGGCCCGCTGTACCTGTTCGGCGTGTCCTACGGCGCGGCGACCGCGCTGTTTACCGCAGAAAAGCTCGGCTCCGAGGTGCAGGGCGTGGTGGCCATGGAGTCCTTCGCCAACGCCGGGGATGCCATCCGCAGCATGATCCCGCACCTGCTGGCGAGCCAGCCGACGGGGTGGCAGGCACAGGCGGTGGCCGCCTACGCACGCTGGCGTTATGCCGACCAGAACATGGACGAGGTGATCGCTGCCGCCAACCGCCGATTGGGCGTGAACCTGGACCGCGTGGATGTCAGCCGCGCGGTAGCCCGCAGCCAAGCCTGTGTATTGCTGCTGCACGGTGACGACGACCAGCACATCCCGGTCAGCCAGGGCCGTCGCTTGGCGCAGGCCAGTCCACGGGCGCATTACATCGAGATGCGCGGCGAAGACCACATCACCCTGCCGATGCGCATCGACCTGCTGGGTGGCGTCGTGAACGACTGGATGGCCCGCGATGCGGGCGGCCCGGCGGGACTGTGCCCCGCCCCGCGTCTGCCGATGGAGGCGAATTTCATGGCGCTGGCGCAGGGCGGTAGTGGGTCGAACGGGTGAGACCCCCTCGCGGTGGGCTGCTTCAAGGCTACGTGCTTGGGGCCGGGCGGTGAGGCTGGTCGGGGGACGGCAAAAGCTGCTCCTGCGTGCCTCGTTTCGCGCCATCCATGGCACGGGTCCACGCCATCGCATTCGCGCTGTCGCTCCCACACTTTGCTTCGCAAACCGTGGGCCCCGTCTCACCAGCACCCACACCCCGCCGCTTCGCGGCCGCCCCTGACTCAGGGGCTCCCTCCACCCGACGGGTTATCGCCATCTGTAGCGCCGAGCCGTGCTCGGCGGAATGTTCCCGCCAACGGCCCGCTGCGCTCGCCGACCGTGGGTCGGCGCTACCGATGTCCGCATGCGCGACGACTCCATGACCACCATGGACCTGTCGAAGGTGGGGCGGGGTGGGTTGGCGGGGGCGTTGAGCGCCATGGATGGCGCGAAACGAGGCCCGCATGGATGCAGCCCTTGCCGTCCCCCGCCAACCTACCCCGCCCCGCCAACAAGCAGCCGCGCAGCTGTTGCTGTTGCCGTTGCAGTTGCAGTTGCTTCGGCAGGTACCGGGCGCAGCCCGGTAAAACCCAACCTCAACCCGACTTGCGCCGGAACAGCATCGCGGAAATACCCAGCATCAGGATCGGTGGCAACGCGTAGGCCACCCGGTAATCAAACTTCAGCGCGCCGGCCATGCGGCCGAAGAACAGCTGCAGCAGCCAGAAACCCAAAGCGAACAGGATCCCCAGGAACAACCGCTTGCCCATGCCACCGCTGCGCAGCGAACCGAACGCAAACGGTACAGCGGCCAGACACAGCGCCAGCACGTTCACCGGATAGAACCAGCGGCTCCAGTACACATCCTCGTAATCCCGCGCATCCAGCCCGTTGCGTTCCCGGTACTCGATGCTGGTACGCAGGTCGGCCGCGCGCAGGTTGCGCGGACGCGAAATGCCGGTCGCCAGTGCGGCGGCATCCAACTGCGAATCCCACTTCTCCCGCGGCACTTCTTCGCGCTGCAATGATCGATCACCGAAGACATCGCGGCGTACCTGGGTCAGTACCCAACCGGAGGCATCATGCTCGGCCGTGGCCGCATGGGTCAGCGACACGATCTCGCCTTGCGGACCGATGCGGTACATACGGACGTCGTGCAGCACCAACCGCGTGCCACCGCCCTCGACCAGTTGCTCCTCGCCGCCCTGCGCGTTGAGGAACGTGTCGCCCTCCCGCGCCCAGACGCCGGCGTAGCGGGCAACCGACATGTCACCGCCACGCTTGGTACTCAGGCGGATGTTGTCCGCACGCTCCTGCGCCCACGGTGCCAGCGTCTCGCCACTGAGCACCATCGCACCGGTGAGCAGCGACAAGGCCACCGCGACCGACAGGCTGAGACGACGACGCGACAGGCCGAGCGCCCGTAGAGCGGTCAACTCGGACGTGGCGGCCAGCTGGCCCAGCCCCATCAGCGAGCCGATCACCGCAGCGGTCGGGAAGAACGTATAGGCGCGCCGCGGCACGGTATACAGCACCCACGCGGCGGCATGGCCCAGGGTGTAGCCGTTCTTGCCGACGTCCTTGAACTCGCCGGAGAACGCCATCACCACGTCCAGCCCTATCAGCACCGCCCAGGTAAGCAGCACGGTGCCGAACACCGCACGCCCCAGGTAATAATCGAAACGCATCGGGCGCGGGATCATGCGGACACTCTCTTCGGGCGTGACAGGCGTCCGTCACGCAGGTACATCCAGATCGCCAGCGCCAGCAGCGGCAGGGTCAGCCACCACAGGCCAAGCCCATTGGGAATCTTGCCATCGGCTATCCAGCCGGTGCCGATGAACATCAGGTTCATGCCCACCATGTAGGCCAGGAACGCCAGCATCATCCGGCCGTAGCGCTGCTGCCGCGGTGAGCTGCGGGCCAGCGGCACGGTCATCAGCGCGAACGCCAGCGCGATCAGCGGCGGGGCAATGCGCGAGTGCAGCTGGGCCTTGGCGGCCGGCCGCTCATCGCCGATCAGCTGGCTGGTCGGCAACAGTTCGGGATCATTCGACTGGCGGGTCTGCGCGCCATCGGGCATGGCCACGTCGTTGCGGGCGAACGTAGCCAGCCGGTATCCCTTGCCTCCGTCGGCGGGCCCCTCGATCTGATGACCGTCGTTCAGCTGCAGGTAGCGCCGCTCCTTGCCTTCGAAGTACAGCCGACCACTCGCGGCCGACACGACTTCAACCCGGCCCTCACGGGCGCGGTTGATGAACACCCGCCCCAGCGTGGTGCCGTCGGGCGAGATCGAGGACAGGTACACCACCCCGCCGTTGGACAGGTTGGTGAAGCGGCCCGCCTCCAGCCCGGCCATCAGCACGCTGCGGTTGGCGTCATCGATCATCTGCTCGCCGGTACGGTCGGCCCAGGGGCCCAGCCACAACGAACAGGCGCCGATGATGCCCACCACCGGCAGCACCAGCATCAGCAGGGGCTTCAGCAGCCGCGGCGGGCCGACGCCGATGGCGGTGATGACAGCCATCTCCGAATCGCGGTACAGCCGGGCCACCGCCAGCAGCAGGCCCAGCATCAGCGCAAGCGGCAGGATCAGCGGCATGTAGACGATGAACTGCAGGCCCAGCTGGGAAAACAGCAGGCGGGCCGGCAGGCGGCCATCGGCGATGTTGCCGAGGATATCCACCAGTACACCGCCCACGCTGACAACCAGCAGGACGATCAGGGTGGCCAGGAAACTCTGGACGAAATCGCCCAATAGGTATCGGTCGAGCTTCAACATGGGCCGTGGTTTAAACTCTCAGGTTCGTTCGCGGGTCCGCCCAGTCTAACGGCTGGACGTAAACGGTCCGCGATTGTACGGATTTGCCTACGGAATCTGATCAATGGCCCTCGAATTCACCCTGAACCACTCCTCGCCCACCTCCGCTGCGGTGGACTGCGTGGTCATCGGCGCCTATGCCGACCATACCCTGTCGCCCGCCGCACAGGCGCTGGACGCTGCCAGTGGCGGTCGCCTGGCAGCCCTTGCCCAGCGCGGTGACCTGTCCGGCAAGACCGGCGCCACCACCCTGCTGCACGACCTGCCGGGCGTCACTGCGCCGCGCGTGCTGGTGGTCGGCCTCGGCGAGGCGGCCCGCTTCGGCGTGCCGCAGTACCTGAAGGCCATCGGCGACGCGGTGCGCGCGCTGAAGACCGGCGCCAGCCGCAGTGCGCTGTTCACCCTGGTCGATCTGCCGGTGAAAGACCGCGACGCCGCGTGGGCGATCCGCCAGGCCATCATCGCGGCTGATCACGCCAGCTACCGCTATACCGCCACCTTCGGCAAGAAGAAGGCCGAAGAGGCCGGCCTGCAGCAGTTGGCCATCGCCGGCAGCGACGAAACCGCCCTGCTGCAGGGCCGTGCCATCGCCAGCGGCGTGGAGTTCGCCCGTGAGCTGGGCAACCTGCCGCCGAACTTCTGCAACCCGGCCCATCTGGCTGACGTGGCCGTGAAGTTCGCGGGTGAGCACGACGGTGCCGAGGCCGAGATCCTGGACGAGACGCAGATGGAAGCGCTCGGCATGGGCTCGCTGCTGGCCGTGGCACGCGGCTCGGCCAACCGGCCCAGGCTGGTAGTGCTGAAGTGGAACAACGGCGGCGATGCCAAGCCCTACGTGTTGGTCGGCAAGGGCATCACCTTCGATACCGGTGGCGTCAACCTGAAGACCCAGGGCGGCATCGAAGAAATGAAGTTCGACATGTGCGGTGGCGCCAACGTCATCGGCACCTTCGTGGCCACGGTGAAGGCGCAGCTGCCGCTGAACCTGGTGGTGGTGGTGCCGGCGGTCGAAAACGCCATCGACGGCAACGCCTACCGCCCGTCCGACGTCATCACCTCGATGTCGGGCAAGACCATCGAAGTCGGCAACACTGACGCCGAAGGTCGCCTGATCCTGTGCGACGCGCTGACCTACGCGCAGCGCTTCGAGCCGCAGGCCCTGGTCGATGTGGCCACCCTGACCGGTGCCTGCCTGGTCGCCCTGGGCCATCAGACCGCTGGCCTGATGACCAAGCACGACGACCTGGCCAACGAGCTGCTGGCCGCCGGTGAGCATGTATTCGACCGCGCCTGGCGCCTGCCGTTGTGGGATGAATACCAGCCGATGCTGGATTCCAGCTTTGCCGACGTCTACAACATTGGCGGTCGCTGGGCCGGTGCGATCACCGCTGGTTGCTTCCTGGCACGCTTTACCGAAGGCCAGCGCTGGGCCCACCTGGACATCGCCGGCGTCGCCAGCGATGAAGGCAAGCGCGGCATGGCTACCGGCCGCCCGGTCGGCCTGCTGAGCCAGTGGCTGCTGGACCAGGCGGCCCGCGCCTGATCCACTGTTGTCTCTGTGGCCGGCCCTGTGCCGGCCATGACATCGCCCGGCCCGTGCCGGGCCTTCGCCTGCCACCCGGATGCCGCCATGCCCCGCGCTGATTTCTACCTGATCGCCAAGCCCCGCTTCCTGACCGAGCCCCTGCGCCTGGTCTGCGAGCTGGCGCGCAAGGCCAACGACGCCGGGCTGTTCACCCTGGTACTGGCGCGTGACCAGGCCCAGGCCGAAGAACTGGACGAGCTGCTGTGGTCCTTCGATGCGGAGGCCTACATCCCGCACCAGATCGCCGGCGAAGACATGGACGAAGAAGAAGCGCTGGTGCTGATCGCCGTGCCCGGTGGCGAAGAGCCGGTGCGCCCGCTGGTGATCAACCTGCGCGATACGCCGTGGATGGGCGAATGCGACCGGGTGCTGGAAGTGGTTCCGGCCGATCCGGACGCGCGTGAGCCCCTGCGCGAGCGCTGGCGGCAGTACAAGGACGCCGGTTACGAGCTGTCCAAGCACGATATGTAAACCGGGCACCGGCCCGGCGCTGCCCTTGATGCGCCGGCCGCTCGCCCTGATCCTCCCCCGAACATCTTCTGGTTGCCCCGCATGACCCGACTCGACTCCAGCTACGACCCGACGTCCTTTGAGAAGGACACCTACGATGCCTGGGAAAAGGCTGGCCACTTCAAGCCGTCGGGCAAGGGCGAGCCGTACACCATCCTGTTGCCGCCGCCGAACGTCACCGGCACGCTGCACATGGGCCACGCCTTCCAGCAGACCCTGATGGATGCCCTGGTGCGCTACCACCGCATGCGCGGCTACGACACGCTGTGGCAGGTGGGTACCGACCATGCGGGCATCGCCACCGAAATGGTGGTCAGCCGCAACCTGGCGCAGGAAGGCAAGGGGGAAACACGTGACTCGCTGGGTCGCGAAGGCTTCATCGGCAAGGTGTGGGAATGGAAGCAGCAGTCCGGTGACACCATCGAACGGCAGATGCGCCGCCTGGGCACGTCCGCCGACTGGTCGCGCAGCACCTTCACCATGGACCCGCAGCCGTCGCAGGCGGTGATCGAAGCCTTCGTGCGCTGGCACGAACAGGGACTGATCTACCGCGGACAGCGTCTGGTCAACTGGGATCCGGTGCTGAAGACCGCCATCTCCGATCTCGAAGTGGAGAGCGCCGAGGAAGACGGCTTCCTCTGGTCGATCGCCTACAAGCTCGACGACGGGCTGACCTACGAGCACGTCGAACACGATGCCGATGGCGTCGAAACCCTGCGCGAGACCCGTGATTACCTGGTGGTCGCCACCACGCGCCCGGAAACGCTGCTGGGCGACACCGCGGTGATGGTGCACCCCGAAGATGCGCGCTACCTGCACCTGATCGGTCGCAGCGTCACCCTGCCGCTGACCGGCCGCAGCGTGCCGGTGATCGGCGATGACTACGTGGACCGCGCGTTCGGTACCGGCGTGGTCAAGGTCACGCCGGCGCACGATTTCAACGATTACCAGGTCGGCCTGCGCCATAACCTGCCGATGATCAATCTGTTCACCCCGGTGGCCGCGATCAACGAGAACGCACCGGAACGCTTCCGCGGTCTGGATCGCTACGACGCGCGCAAGGCCGTGCTGGGCGAACTGGAAGACCTGGCGATCCTGGTCGAGACCAAGGCGCACAAACTGCAGGTACCGCGTGGCGACCGCACCAACCAGGTGATCGAGCCGTACCTGACCGACCAGTGGTTCGTGAAGATGGACGAACTGGCGCGGCGTGGTCTGGAGCTTGTGGAGAGCGGTGCCATCGGCTTCGTGCCGCCGAACTGGATCAACACCTACCGCCACTGGATGACCAACATCCAGGACTGGTGCATCAGCCGCCAGCTCTGGTGGGGCCACCGCATCCCGGCGTGGTTCGACGACGCCGGCGCCTGCTACGTGGGCCGCGATGAAGCCGAAGTGCGTGCGGCGAACGGGCTGGGCGCCGACGTGGCGCTGCACCAGGAAAGCGATGTACTGGAGACCTGGTTCTCCTCGCAGCTTTGGCCATTCTCCACGCTGGGCTGGCCGAACGAACAGGCGATGGCCGAGCGCGGCTTTGACCGCTACCTGCCGTCGTCGGTGCTGGTCACCGGCTTCGACATCATCTTCTTCTGGGTGGCCCGCATGATCATGGCCACCGACAACCTGACCGGCAAAGTGCCGTTCAAGGACGTCTACTTCACCGGCCTGATCCGCGACGGCCAGGGCCAGAAGATGTCCAAGTCCAAGGGCAACGTGCTGGACCCGCTGGACATCATCGACGGCATTTCCATCGACGACCTGGTGGCCAAGCGCACCGGTGGCCTGATGCAGCCGAAGATGATCGAGAAGATCGGCAAGGCCACGCGCAAGGAATTCCCGGAGGGCATCGCCGCTCACGGCGCCGATGCACTGCGCTTCACCATCGCCGCGTTGGCGACCCACGGCCGCGACATCAAGTTCGACATGAACCGTGCCGAGGGCTACAAGAACTTCTGCAACAAGCTGTGGAACGCCAGCCGCTTCGCCCTGATGAACACCGAAGGCGCCTCGTTCTCCGGTGCGCCCAAGCCGCGCACCGACGCCGAGCGCTGGATCCTCGCGCGGTTGGCCGCCACCACCGCAGAAGCGCATGGGCACTTCGCGGCCTATCGTTTCGATCTGCTGGCGCAGTGCCTGTACGAGTTCGCGTGGAATGAATTCTGCGATTGGTTCCTGGAGCTGAGCAAGCCGGCATTGAATGGTGCCGACATAGCGGATGCAGACAGCACCCGCCACACCGTGCTGTACGTACTGGAAGCGCTGCTGCGCCTGCTGCACCCGTTGACGCCGTTCATCACCGAACAGCTGTGGCAGCAGGTCGCGCCGCGCCTGGGCATCGCCGGGGATTCGTTGTCCCTGCGCCCCTACCCCACGGCGGATGAGTTCGCGGGTGATTTCGCCCAGGCCGAGGCCGACGTGGAATGGCTGAAGGCCGTGATCAGCGCCGTGCGCCGCGTGCGCAGCGAGCTCAATGTCGCACCGTCGAAGCTGGTACCGCTGCGGCTGCAGGCCGGGCTGGAACAGGACCGCGTGCGCATCGAACGTTTCGCCGCGTCGCTGTCCTTCCTGCTGAAACTGGAGACCATCCAGTGGCTGGCTGCCGATGAATCGGCCCCGCCTGCAGCGGCGGCCATCGTCGGCGAGCTGAAGCTGCTGGTGCCGTTGGAAGGTCTGGTGGACCTGGATGCGGAGCGCGCGCGCCTGGACAAGGAGCTTGTGCGCGTGCAGGCCGAGAAGGAAAAGAGCGAAGTGAAGCTGTCGAAGTTCACCGACAAGGTGCCCGCTGCCGTGGTCGAGCAGGAGCGTGTGCGCCTGGTCGAATGGACCACCCAGCTGGCCGGATTGCAGGAGCAGCGCGCCAAGCTGTAAGGCGCTGGCGGTGGTGACGGCCGCTGGCCGTCACGCTCTTCGGGCGGACCGCTGCGCTCGCCGAGCATGGCTCGGCGCTACCGATATGACATGGCATGGCATCATCCCGACGATGCCACTCTCCACTTTCCTGCTGGTACTGGTCGCCGCCGCCCTCCACGCCAGCTGGAACGCCATCGTCAAACGCGGGCCCGACAAACAGCTCGGCACCGTAGTGATCACCGCCAGCGCCGCGCTGCTGTCGGCGGTCGTGTTGCCCTTCCTGCCACTACCAGATGCACGCAGCTGGCCGTGGCTCGCAGCTTCGGTTGCCCTGCAGGTCGCCTACTACGCCTTGGTTGCCCGCTGCTACCAGCAGGTCGACATGAGTGTGGCCTATCCGCTCATGCGCGGCTGTGCGCCGATCCTCGTGGCCATGGCGGCTCTTGTTCACGGCGAGCAACTGCCGCTATCGGCGTGGAGTGGCATCGTGCTGGTCAGCATCGGCATCCTCGGCATGGCGCTGGGAACCCACAGGGCGCATTGGGGACTGCCGCTGCTGACTGCCTGCATGATCGCGACCTACACGCTGGTCGACGCCCACGGTGCACGTCTGTCCGGCAATGCGCTCAGCTATACCCTGTGGCTGTTCCTGTTGTCAGGCCTGCCACTGACCATGCGCGCGCTCATGCAGCGGCGTGACGCGTTGCGTGCACATGTATGCGCGCATTGGCGGCTGGGCTTGATCGGTGGCATCGGCACGACGACGTCATATGCCATCGCACTATGGGCCATGACCCAGGCGCCGGTCGCGATGGTCTCGGCGTTGCGCGAAACTTCGATCCTGTTCGCGCTGCTGATCTCTGCGTTTCTTCTGGGCGAACGCGTACCGCGCGGACGATGGATAGCAGGTGGGGTGATCGTCGCCGGCGTGATCCTGCTGCGGGTCCCGTCCTGAAGGAATCCGGGATCAGCGGGTGACGAACATCATCCGGCGGGTGACCGCCGCTGGCCGTCACGGGCTTCGGTGGACCGCTGCGCTCGCCGAGCATGGCTCGGCGCTACTGGCGACCGCGCGCGTGCCGTGGGTGGGGGGTAACGGCTGGGTGCGGCGCGGGTACCGTGTCGGATGGACGACGGCGGGTTCGGCGCGGCGATTGACCGTGGTAGAGCCGACTTCAGTCGGCTGGTAGTCAACGTCAGCCGACTGAAGTCGGCTCTACCGGTCGGCGCTATCCTCCGACCCTGCCTGTTACAGCGGTGGCATCGTGTCGATGCCATCGGCCACTATCTCGATGGCCATCACCAGCGCGTCTTCGCGCCCCTCTGCGGCGGGGTAATAACGAGGGCGACGACCGATCTCGTTGAAGCCTTCGCTGTGGTACAGCGCCAGCGCCGGTGCGTTGGACGGGCGCACTTCCAGAAACACGCGGCGCACGCCGCGGTCGCGGGCCAGGCCGACGATGGCCCGCAGCAGCAGTCGCCCCCGTCCACCGGTCTGGCTCAATGGATCCACACAGATGTTCAACAGGTGCGCCTCGTCGGCGGCGATGCTCAACAGCGCATAGCCCATCAGCAACCCATCTTCCTCCAACGCCAGCCCCGGATAGCCCGCGCGCAGGCAGTCCAGGAAGATGCCGCGCGTCCACGGATAGGGATAACCCCGCACCTCGATCACCATGACGGCATTGAGATCACTTTCGCGCAGCGCACGCAGGCTGGCCCGTCCCGGGCTGATCAACGCACTCATGCGCCCGGCTTCCGGCGCAGCGCGCGCAACTGCGGCCACAGCGCGCGCTTGGCCGCCGCATTGCCGCGCAGGGTGTCCAGCGGCCAGCTTTCCATCAAGGCCTGCGTCGCCGGGTCGTTGGGATTGCAGCCAGAGGCACGCAGCAGCGCCATCTGCAGGCGGTCAGGCAGGCGTACGGCCGGCTGGCGGGGCGTGCCGGTCACGCTCCCGGGCGCTATGGGTTCTTGCGCTACCTGGGCAACCGGAGCAGCCGGGCGGGGCCGCGGCGGTGGGCGTGGCTTGCCATCGGCAGATTCGTCCACCGGCGCGGGCGGTGCACGCCGGGGCGGCACGGCCATGGGCGCCACGCTGATGCGGACGGCATCGTCGGACAGCTGCGGCGGCCGTGGACCGTCGCTGGCATCGGCATGGGTAGCGGCAACAGCCTCCAATGCCACGGCCAGTGCACTGTCGTGCAGCACGGTGTAGCCCATCGCCTGCAGCCAGGCTTGCTGGGCAGGCGTCCACACGGCCGACGCGCCCCCGCTCACGCTGCGTCCGAACGCTTGCGCAGGCGCTGCAGGGCCCACATCACCGGACCTGACAACGCATAAATGATGCCGACCGCGAACAACACGCGGGGCAGGTCGATCACCGCGATTGCGATGCCGATCGGCAACAGCGCAAGCACCAGGAACGGCACACGGTCAGCGCGGGGGCCCTTCGCCCCACCGCCCTTGAAGCTCCAGAAGCGGATGCGGCTGACCATCAGCAGGGCCGCGACCAGCGTCACGCCCAAGGCGACGTAACGCAGTTGATCACCACTCCAGCCGAGCTGCCCATCGGCAAATGCCCAGACAAACGACATCATCAGGCCCGCCGCAGCCGGGCTGGCGAGGCCGACGAACCAGCGCTTGTCGACCACGGCCACCTGGGTATTGAAGCGTGCCAGACGCAGCGCGGCGCACGCGGCGTACAGGAACGCGACCGCCCAGCCGACCCGCCCCAGCAGTTCCCCATCGAACTTCAACGACGACAGCGACCAGTGGTACATCACCAGCGCCGGTGCCATGCCGAAACTGACAAGGTCGGCCAGCGAATCGTATTGGACGCCGAACTCGCTGCTGGTACCGGTGAGCCGGGCGACCCGGCCATCCAGCCCATCCATGATCGCCGCGACGAACACCGCGATGCTGGCGTAGACGAAATCACCGTTGGCGGCGGCGATGATGGCGTAGAAGCCAGCAAACAGGCCCGCCGTGGTGAACAGATTGGGCAGCAGGTAGATGCTGCGCGAGCGGGGCGGGGGGGTAATGGGATCCATGCCCCGAGTTTAATCGACTTGCCAGCCGACGGCGGCAGTGCTGCAATCACGCTTTCCCGCCAGCCCGGCCCGGAGTCGTCATGCGTACCCTGATCTGCTTGAGTTTCCTGCTGCTGGCCACGTCCCCCGCCCTGGCTGGCCAGGTCTATAAATGGAAGGATGCCAACGGGGTAACCCAGTATTCGGAGAATCCGCCGCCGGGCAAGAAGTTTGAAACCCGTCAGATCACCGGCGATCCCGGAAGCCGTGTGCCCGCCAGCGCTGCACCGGCGGAAACCCCGGTTGCCCCGCAGTGCGCCACGGCGCGCGCGAACCTGGCCCTGCTCGATGGCAGCGGCGCGGTCATGCAGGACACCGACGGCGATGGCAAGGCGGACAGCCCGCTGGACGATACCCAGCGCCAGAACCAACGCGCCCTCGCCGAAGCCGCCGCAAAGGCCTACTGTCCGCAGGCCTGAGCACGGGCCGATCCCCACGGCAGGCGCCGGGCTGGCAGAATAACGGCTTCCGCCGTTAGATGATGCCGACGATGCGCCTGTCCCAGTTCCACCTGCACACCACCAAGGAAACCCCCAGCGACGCCGAGCTGACCAGCCACCGGCTGATGCTGCGCGCGGGGATGATCCGCAAGCTCGCCTCCGGCCTGTACACCTGGTCGCCGCTGGGCCTGCGCGTGCTGCGCAAGGTCGAGCGCATCGTGCGCGAGGAAATGGATCGTGCCGGTGCGGTCGAACTGCAGATCCCCACCATCCAGCCGCGCGAGCTGTGGGAGGCCACCGGCCGCTGGGAAAAGTTCGGCCCGCAGCTGCTGAAGATCAAGGACCGCAAGGAGCAGGAGTTCTGCTACAGCCCCACCGCCGAGGAAGCGATCACCGATTTCGCGCGGCAGGAGCTGGCCAGCTACAAGCAGTTGCCGGTCAATTTCTACCAGGTGCAGACCAAGTTCCGCGATGAGATCCGCCCGCGTTTCGGCGTGATGCGCGCGCGCGAGTTTCTGATGAAGGATGCCTATTCCTTCCATCTGCATGACGCCGACCTGGTGCGCGAATACGAGAACATGAAGGCGGCCTACACCCGCATCTTCACCCGCCTCGGCCTGGATTTCCGCATGGTGCAGGCCGACTCCGGCGCCATCGGGGGCGACGCGTCGCAGGAGTTCCACGTCATCGCCGATTCCGGTGAGGACGCGCTGGTGTTCTCTACCGGCTCGGACTACGCCGCCAACATGGAAGCCGCCATCGCGGCCGAACCTGCTGCACGCGCAGCGGCCAGCGAGTCTCTGCGCAAAGTGGAAACGCCCACGCAGAAAACCTGCGAGGACGTGGCTGCGCTGCTGGGTCTCCCTTTGCAGCGCACGGTGAAGTCGGTGGCGTTGATGACCGCCGAAGGCTTCGTGCTGGCCTTGGTCCGTGGCGACCACGAGGTCAATGAAATCAAACTGTCCAAGGTCGCCGGCCTGGCTGACCAGCGGTTCGCCAGCGAAACGGAGATCGCCGATTACCTCGGCAGCATTCCCGGTTTCCTGGGGCCGGTGGCGCCGAGCAAAGGCATCCGCGTCATCGCCGATCCGGAAGTCGCTGCACTGGCCGATTTCGTCGTCGGGGCCAACGAGGCCGGCTTCCACCTTGCCGGCGTCAACTGGGGACGTGACCTGCCGGAGCCGGAGATCGCCGATATCCGCAATGTGCGCGCCGGTGACCGCGCACGCGACGGCGGCGAGCTGAAAATCGCCCGCGGCATCGAAGTGGGCCATGTATTCCAGCTGGGTCGCCAGTACGCCCAGGCATTGAATGCCACGGTGCTGGATGAGAATGGCAAGGCCGCGGCGATGACGATGGGCTGCTACGGCATTGGTATCTCGCGGATCGTCGCTGCGGCGATCGAGCAGAATCACGACGACGCCGGCATCATCTGGTCCGACGCGATGGCGCCGTGGCAGGTAGTGGTCTGCGTGATCAATCCGAAGGGCGACGAGACCGTCGCGGCGGCGGCAGGCGAACTGCTGGAAAGCCTGCGCGGGGCCGGCTTGGACGCGGCGCTGGATGACCGCGGCCTGCGTCCCGGCGCGATGTTCGCGGACATGGAACTGATCGGCGTGCCGCATCGCATCGTCGTATCCGAACGCGGTCTGGCTGCCGGCACTTACGAATACCGCGCGCGCCGGGCGACCGAGGCGGAGAGCCTGGATCGCGACAGCCTGATGCGCAAACTGCTGGGTTAATGATGAAAGGCCGGGATTATCCCGGCCTTTTCATTTTCCCCATCGCCCTCACCGATTCACGATTTTGTTTGTGCTTGCCGGAAATGCGCATTACTCTTGGGCCCGAGCCACGGACTGGCAGACCCTTCCCTATTATCTGGAGCACTGCATGAGTATTGATCTGACCGGTCTGTCGGCACGCGAACTTGGCGCACTGATCCGCACCGCCAAGAAGCAGCAGACCATCGTCGCCAAGCGCCGCCCGATCACCAAGGTGCGCGCACAGCTGGAAAAGCTGGCGAAGGTTGAGGGCTACAGCATCGAAGAACTGTTCGGTGGCGCCCCCGCCCCGCGTGCCCGCAAGGCCGCGACCAAGGCCCCGTCGAAAACCGCCGGCCGCAAGCTGGGCAAGGTGGCACCGAAGTACCGCAACCCGGCCAACACCAAGGAAACCTGGACCGGCCGTGGCAAGCAGCCGCGCTGGTTGGCCGAGCTGACGAGCAAGGGCAAGAAGGTCGAGGAATACCTGATCAAGAAAGCCTGAAAAGGCCGATCGATCTGAAAAACGCCGGCTGCGAAGCCGGCGTTTTTTTATGCCCCATCTCTCTTTCATACGCGGCCTGGCAGTCACCGGATCGTGTCCGAGGGCCGGGCGGGGAGGCTGTGCGGGGCCTTGAGCGGCAGGAGCCGCGAAGAGCTACATGGACGTACTTGCGCGTGCCCCGCATAGCCTCCCCGCCCGGCCCTGCCCCGGACATCTACCAAACAAGCTGCCAGCCGCGAGGGGACCCAGCCCGTTCGCCCCCGTTACAACGTCTTGCGCGCCGGTATCAGCAGATTGCCGAACAACAACCCCGCCACCAGCGCCATCACCACGTTGAGCACCGTCAGGAACACCCCCTGCCCCGCCCCCACATCCTGCTGCTGCACCAAGGTCAGCACCCCGCGCAGACTGGTACTGCCGGGCACCATCATGATGATGCCCGGCAGGCGGATGATCGCTCCCGGCCGCTGCACCACGCGACCAAACAGATTGCCCGCCGCGGTGAGCAGCATCGCCGACAGGAAGATGCCCGCAGGCGCACCCCACGCATGGCCGGCGAACTTGGAGATCGCATAACCCGCCACGCAGGCCGCCAGCACCCACGGGAAGTCCCGACGACTGGCCTTGAACAGCATGGCGAAGGCGATCGCAGCGATGAGCAGCGCACTCCATTCCACCCACGCCCCCTGCGGACGCGACGCGCGCACTACCGGATCCAGGCCGATCACGTCAGCCAGCGTCACCGCGATCATCGCGCCGACGGTGAGCTTCATGATCGTGGTCAGCGCACCGGCCACCCGCGCCGTGCCGGACACCCAATGTTGGCTGGCCAGTTCATTGACTGCGTTGGTCAGCGACATACCCGGCAACAGGATCACCAACGACGCGATCACCACTGTGTTGAGGTTCAACGCACCCACGTAAGTCGCCACAAGCGTCGCCACCAGGCCCGCCAGCAGCGCCGCCAACGCTTCACTGGCTTCCTTGGTTGCTGCGCGCTGGCTGGTCCAGCGCCCCAACAGGCCGATCAGCAGGCCGATCACGCCAGCGGTCGCGATATCCAGCCAAGGCAGCTTCCACAGGCCCGCCACGCCGGCCGCGCCCAGGCTGTAGGACAGCACTTCCTTGATCTTGCCGCGCATGCCGGGGTCGGCATCGAGCTGGCGCAGCGCGGTATGCCCTTGCGCCAGGCTCATGCGCCCGTTGGCCACATCCTCGGCGATCCGATCGGCCACACTGAGCTTGTGCAGGTCGTTCTCGCCCGGTGCCAGGCGGATCACCCGGGTGATGTCACTGGAGCCGATGGCCTTGGCCGGGTCGCTGAAACTGAGGATGATGCCGGTCGGGTTCGACCACGGCTCACAATCCAGCCCCAGCTGCTGCGCCAACGCCACAACGGCCGCCTCCAGGCGCTGCGCCGTCGTTCCATAGCTGTGCAGGCGTCCGGCGATTTCGCAGACGAAGGCTACCCGCTGCGCATAGGTGGCCGGGGGCGAGGTGATGGGAGAGGCGTCGACAGGCATGCGCGGTAGTATCACCCAGCCCCGCCCCGTGCAGAAGGACATTCGGACAGGACCTACGCTGCATGCGACATGCACACGCTATGCTGCATCCTTGATGCCCACCATGACCACCGACACCGCACCCCAGATCGAAATCGACGCCGACCAGCCCGGCAGCATCCGCTTGTCCGGACGCTGGACGCTGCATACGGCGCTGCAGTCGGCCGAGGTCCTGCGCGACCTGCCCCAACCGCTGACCCGTATCGATGCCACCGGCATCGATCAGTTGGACTCGGCCGGCGTGCTGCAACTGCTGCGGGTCGCGCACCGCGCTGACCTGCAGCCCGATGCCGTGCAGTTCCGCGAGGACCATCAAGCCCTGGTCAGCACCATCGAAGAGGTGGCCGACGACCGGCCCAAGAAGAAACGCGATCTCGGCGTACTGGCCGCGCTGGAACGTCTGGGCCGCAGCATGCACGCTACCGGACAGAACATCGTCGCGCTGGCCAGCTTCCTCGGCGAAAGCCTGGTCAAGGGTGCCCGGCTGGTCAAGGAACCGCGTCGATTCCGGCTGACCGCCACCGTGCACCAGATGGAACAGGTCGGCTTGGACGCCGTCCCGCTGGTGGCCCTGCTCTCCTATCTGGTCGGCGCGGTGATCGCCTTCCTGGGCTCGACGATCCTGCGCGACTTCGGCGCGGAGATCTACGTGGTGGAGCTGGTCAGCATCGCCTTCCTGCGTGAGTTCGCGGTACTGCTGACCGCCATCGTCCTCGCCGGCCGCACCGCCAGCGCGTTCACCGCGCAGATCGGCGCGATGAAGGCACGCGAGGAAATCGATGCGATGCGCACGCTCGGCCTGGACCCGATGGACCTGCTGGTGCTGCCGCGCATCGTGGCCCTGCTCATTACGCTGCCGCTACTGACCTTCATCGCGATGATCGCTGGCCTGGCCGGCGGCATCACCGTCGGCGCCTTCGACCTGGATATCCCGCCGCAGATGTACATCGCGCGCATGTACGACACGATGGAAGTACGCAACATGCTGGTCGGCCTGTCCAAGGCCCCCGTGTTCGCCTTGGTGATCGGCCTGATCGGCTGCCTGGAAGGCCTGAAAGTCGAAGGCACCGCGCAGTCCGTCGGTGAGCGCACGACGTCCAGCGTGGTCCAGGCCATTTCGCTGGTGATCATCCTCGACGCCTTCGCGGCGCTGTGGTTCATGCAGGTGGGCTGGTGACCGTGGACGAATTGAACGCTACTCCCGCTCCCGCCGACGACGAACGCAGCGGCGATGAGGGCAACCTCGCGATCCGCGTGCGCGGGCTGGTGAATCGCTTCGGCACGCAGACTGTGCACGAAGACCTGGACCTCGACGTGCGTCGCGGCGAGATCCTGGGCGTGGTCGGCGGCTCGGGCACCGGTAAATCGGTGCTGATGCGCTCGATCCTGGGCCTGCGTACCCCGGACGAAGGGCAGATCGAAGTATTGGGGCGGGATGCACGCGGCGGTGACGCCGAAAGCCGCCTGCACATCCAGCGCAACACCGGTGTGTTGTTCCAGGATGGCGCGTTGTTCTCGTCGCTGACCGTGGGCGAGAACGTGCAGGTGCCGCTTAAAGAACACCATCGCGAGTTGCCGGAGCGCTGGCATTACGAGCTGGCCCTGCTGAAAGTGAAACTGGCCGGCCTGCCGGCGGATGCGATCAACAAGCTGCCATCGCAGTTGTCCGGTGGCATGCGCAAACGTGCCGGCCTGGCACGTGCGCTGGCACTGGACCCGCCGCTGCTGTTCCTGGACGAACCCACCGCCGGACTCGACCCGATCGGCGCGGCCGCGTTCGACCGCCTGATCAAGACCCTGCAGGAAGCGCTGGGCCTGACTGTATTCCTGATCACACACGATCTGGACACGTTGTATGCCATCTGTGACCGGGTGGCGGTGCTGGCGGACCGCAAGGTCGTGGCCAACGCACCGCTGGCCGAGATCGAGAAACTGGACCATCCGTGGATCCAGGAATATTTCCACGGACCTCGTGCGCGTGCCGCGCGCGGCGAACAGACCGAGAGTGCCTGAGTCATGGAAACAAAAGCCAACTACGTGCTGATCGGCGCGTTCACCCTGATCACCGGCCTGGCCCTGCTGGCCTTTGGCCTGTGGGCAGCCAAATACTCGTCCGACCGGACCTGGCAGGAGTACCGCGTGGTCTTCCGTGAAGCGGTGACCGGCCTGACCGTCGGCAGCCCGGTGCAGTACAACGGCATCGCGGTGGGCTCGATCACCGAGCTCAGCCTGGTGCCGGATGACCCGCGCCAGGTGGTCGCCAAGATCCGCCTGAACTCCACCACCCCGGTAAAGACCGACACCCGCGCCAAGCTGGCCATCACCAGCCTGACCGGCCCGTCGATCATCCAGCTCAGTGGCGGCACCCCGCAGTCGCCAGCGTTGACCTCGGTGAACAAGGATCCGTACCCGATCATCCCGACCACGCCGTCGGCGCTGCAGAACATCACCGACGTGGCCAACCGCATCGTCGAGCGCATGGACCAGGTGCTGAGCGACCGCAACGTGGCCGCGATCAACGCCACGCTGGCCAACATCGAAACCATCAGCGGCGGCCTCGCCGACCGCGACCAGGGTACCCAGGCCCTGCTGCTCAGCGCGCGCAATGCCGCACGCAGCCTGGATGAAACCCTGAAGACCACCAACGGCACCATGAAGCGTCTGGATCAGAATCTGGTGCAGCAGCTGCCGGGCATCATCGACAAGCTGGACGCCACGATGACCAAGATGGATTCGGCGGCTGGCAATGCCGATTCGATCCTTGGCGAGAACCGCGCAGCGATCAACAGCTTTGCCAGCGATGGCCTGGGCCAGCTGGGCCCGACCCTGACCGAACTGCGCGGGCTGATCCGCGATCTGCGCCGGGTCAGCGACCGTCTTGAGAACAACCCCGCGCGCTACCTGCTTGGCCGCGACGCACCGAAGGAGTTCGAACCCGAATGAACCGCATGCCATCCCTGTCCCTGATGCGCCTGCTGCTGCCGGCAGCCCTGCTGGCCAGCCTGGCCGGTTGTTCGATCCTGGCGGGCGGCGATCGCAACGCCGTGACCATCTATGCGCCTGCCCTGCAGGTCAAGGTCGATCCTTCCTGGCCGACCGTGGCCTGGCAGCTGGTGCTGTCCAAGCCAAGCGCGACGCGCATGGTCGACAGCCCGCGCATCAACGTGCGGCCTACGCCGGCCGAGCTGGAAATCTACAGCGGTGCCACGTGGGCACAGCCGGCCACCGACATGATGGAAGACGCGCTGCTGCGCGGCTTTGAGGATTCCGGCCGCATTGCCGGCGTGGCCCGATCCGCCGCCGGCATTCGTGCCGATTACCGCCTCGCCACCGATATCCGCCGGTTTGAATCGGACTACCGGGGCCAGCCGACACCGACGGTGCTGATCGAGATCAACACCAAGCTGATTCACGTCGTGGACCAGCGCGTGGTGGCCGACCGTACGTTCCGCCAGGAACAGCCGGTGGGCAGCACCGACGTGCCGGCCGTCGCGGCCGCATTCGAGCGCGGTATGAACGCGCTGACGGCGGAGGTGGTGGGCTGGGCGTTGACGACGGGGCAGCAGGATACGGACGCCAGTCTGCTGCGTTGAGGATCCGGTCGTGCCGGCCGCTGGCCGGCAGCCACGGACCGGCGATGGCATAATCCGGGCCTGCCCTGTCTGGTCCTTTTGATGCCTCTTTCGACGTCTATTGCGGTCTGTACCTACAACGGCGAGCGCTTCCTGCAGGAGCAGCTGGACAGCCTGTTGTCACAGACGCGACTGCCGGACCAGATCGTCATCCGCGATGACGTGTCGGGCGATCGAACGGTTGAGATCCTGCGCGCATTTGTGCCCGTGGCAGAAGCGCTGGGGATCTCGGTGGACCTGCAGGTCAATGCCCGTAATGTCGGCTACCGATGCAACTTCGATGGCGCGCTGCGCGCGTGCACGGGCGAGGTCATCTTCCTGTGCGATCAGGATGATGTCTGGCATGCGGACAAGCTGGCGCGCATCTGTGCGGAGTTCGAGATGCGGCCTGGACTGCTTGCATTGCACACGAATGCGCGGCTGATTGATGGGGACGGCAAGGTGCTGCCACGGAGCCTGTTCCGGTCGCTGAAAGTGGGTACACGCGAGGTGCGCCAGATGCATCAGGGCGCCGGGCTGACCCTGCTTTTCAAGCGTGACATGGTCACCGGCGCCACCATGGCATTTCGTCACATCGTGCTGGCCGACGCGCTGCCGCTTCCTGAGTCAGGATGGGTGCACGATGCATGGATCGTGACATTGGCCGCCATGCGTGGCGACGTAGACACCCTGGACTCTCCGTTGGTCGATTATCGTCTCCACGACAGTAATCAGCTTGGCTTGGGTGGCAACGATCCACTGCGCCCTGCCGAGAGACGCCAGCAGCATCTGCAACAGGATCTTTCAGCCGACCTGCTGACTCGCGCGCAACAGCTTCACTTGCCTGCATCCATCCGGGCACTGATCAAGCAGAAGCAGCAACACATAACGAACCGGGCCAACCTTCCCCTGTCCCGTTTCCGCCGTATCCCTGTGGTGCTTGAAGAATTGTTTGCAGGCAACTATCAGCGCTTCGGTCGAGGTGTTCTGTCAGCTGCAGTCGACCTGATCCGCTGAAGCGTAGAAACGATCCGCATCCGCACGCATCTAGCTCGTCGGCAAAATGCAGCGGAACGTTAGGTTCATACGCTCAGCCTGCTCACCCGCGGCTTTTGGCAACGCGTGCTGATAGTGCCGCTGCGTAGCGCCCGACATGATCAACAGGTCACCGTTGCCCAACAGGTACTCGGCCTTTCGCGCATGCTCTTCGCGTCGCCGCAGCAGGAAGCGTCGTGATGCCCCCAGGCTCAATGAGGCGATCACCGGTGCATGCCCCAACTCCGGCTCATCATCGCTGTGCCAGCCCATGCTGTCTGCGCCGTTGCGGTACCGGTTCAGCAGCACGCTGTTGAAACGCGCACCCAGCGCATCCTGCAGCCGATCGCGCACCGGCAGCAGCAGTGCACTCCACGGATGGGGCTGAAAGTCAGCGCCCGAATAGCGATAGCGGGCCTCCGGATCGCCCATCCAGCAGCTCAACCGGGGCGAATCGACCCAGCGACCAAACATGCGGATGCGATGGACTTCCCACGGTATGTCGTGCAGCAGTGCGACCAGCAGTGCATGCGCCTGTGCCGACGGCAGCCACCCCGGAAGGTGGCGGACATCGGCATCGGGCAGGTCCTGTGGGAACAGCAAGGTCGTCAGGCGCGCTTGAACGGCGCGCCGGTCTTTTCAAGCAACTCGGCCTCTTCCACACCCGGCGCGGTTTCCACCAACACCAGTCCGGCGTCGGTGACATCGAAGACTGCCAGGTCGGTGATGATGCGGTCGACCACGCCCACCCCGGTCAACGGCAGCGAGCAGTCCTTCAGGATCTTGTGTTCGCCGTTCTTCGCGGTGTGCTCCATCAGCACCACCACGCGCTGCACACCAGCCACCAGGTCCATCGCACCGCCCATGCCCTTGACCATCTTGCCGGGCACCATCCAGTTGGCCAGGTCGCCACTATCGGTCACCTGCATGGCGCCCAGGATGGCCAGGTTCACATGCCCGCCGCGGATCATCGCGAAACTGTCGTCACTGCCGAAATAGCTGGCACCGGCGCGCGCGGTCACTGTCTGCTTGCCGGCATTGATCAGGTCCGGATCGATCTCGGCTTCTGTTGGGAACGGGCCGATCCCGAGCAGGCCATTCTCGGACTGCAGCCAGACATCGACGCCGTCCGGAATATGATTGGCGACCAGGGTCGGCAGGCCGATTCCCAGGTTCACGTACGCACCGTCGGTCAGTTCGCGCGCGGCGCGGGCCGCCATTTCGTCACGGGTCCAGGCCATGTCAGGTGTTCTCCGTACGGACGGTGCGCTGTTCGATGCGCTTTTCAGGATGCGCGTTGTGCACGATGCGATGCACGTAGATGCCGGGTAGGTGCACCTGGTCCGGGTCGATGCTGCCCACCGGCACCACCTCTTCCACCTCGGCGATGCAGACCTTGCCGGCCATCGCGCACGCCGGATTGAAATTGCGCGCCGTGCGGCGGAACACCAGGTTACCGGCTTCGTCCGCCTTCCACGCCTTGATCAACGCCACGTCCGCACGCAGTGCGGTTTCCATCACGTAGTGGCGGCCATCAAACTCGCGGGTTTCTTTGCCCTCGGCCACTACCGTGCCGTAGCCGGTGGCGGTGAAGAACGCCGGGATGCCCGCGCCACCGGCGCGCAGGCGTTCGGCCAGCGTGCCCTGCGGGTTGAACTCCAGCTCCAGCTCACCGGCCAGGAACTGCCGCTCGAACTCTTTGTTCTCGCCCACGTAGGACGAAATCATCTTGCGGATCTGCCGGGTGGCCAGCAGTTGCCCAAGGCCGAATCCGTCCACGCCAGCGTTGTTGGAGATCACGGTCAGGCCGGTGACGCCACTGTCCCGCAATGCGGCGATCAGGGCCTCGGGGATGCCACACAGGCCGAAGCCGCCCACGGCAAGGGTCTGGCCGTCTGCGACCACGCCCTGCAGCGCGAGCGCCGCGCTGGCATGTCGTTTGTCATGCTTGCTGCCGGTACCGGGAATATCCATGGCATTACTGTTCCGCACGGTAAGGATGACGGCATTCTACCGGCACCCCGCTGCACGGCTGGGGTGCGACGCAGCATTTGCCGCGATGGGCACAGTTCGTAAACTGATGATCCCGGGCACGGCCTGCACTCTGATGTGCTGCCAGGTGCCGACCTGCTGGACCACTGCTGATGCCCGCCCCGTTCAATGAAGTTGATCTGTACCGCTGGCTCGACGACCGCACCATCACCAAGGCGGTGGCCTACCTGGATCGGGTGCATGACCTGCGCACGGATGGGGAGATGCTGCGCGCCGAAGTAGAGGGGACGGACGTTCGGCCCTATCGCGTTGCCATCGACCTGCGGACCAGCCTGCGTAACCCACTCAGTCGTCTGCACGGTCGCTGCAGCTGTCCGGTGGGCGATAACTGCAAGCATGTGGCCGCGGTCATGATGCGGGCCCTGCACGGGCCCGAGGAAGAAAGCGAGGTGGGGTTGCCACAGGATGCGCAACCGGTGCGCGCCGAGCTGCTCACCCGCCTGTCGGAATGGCATGACCAACGCGCCGCGCGCACGGGATCTGCTGCCCCTGCTGCCCGACGAACATTCGCTGACTGCGCAGATGCTCCAGCAGCTGGACGCTGCCCTGCCCCTCCCGCCGGCCACGGCTGATGCGCTACCCATCGCCCAGGTCGACGGCATGATTCCGCACCTGATGCTGCATACCGAAGAACAGCAACATGCGTGGGGTGCGCGCAGAGGGCAGGCGCAACGCCTCGAGTTCGCCACCGTCTCCTTCGCCTATGGCGACCACTTCAAGCACCTGGAGGATCCCTCGCGCTTCGTGCGCGGTGAGGACGGAACCGTTGAGCTGCTGCCACGCGACACGGCCGAGGAAGCCAGGCGCGAGAGCGACCTTCGCCGCAGCGGGCTGCATCGCCATCCCCATTCACCGGCCCTGCTCAGCGGGGCCGGGCCCCATTTTTACCTGCGCTCCTACGACTGGGGCAGCTTCATGCTGCACGAGCTGCCCAAGCTGCAGGCGCTGGGGTGGGTGATCACCGTACCGGAGGATTTCCGCCATCGGATCACCGTGGTGGACAGCGTGCTCTGGGATGTAGAGCTCGACGGAACGGCAGCGGGTTGGATGACGGTCGCACTGGACATCGAGGTGGATGGCCAGACGGTGGCACTCGCCCCGATGCTGGCGCAGCTGCTGCAGAGCGATCCGCGCTGGACGCGTGGGCCACTGGATGCGATCGACGATGACGAACGCATCCTGATTGCGTCCACCGACGCCGGTGCGCTGTCCTTCCAGGCCAAGCGGTTGAAGCCCGTCGTTGCCCTGCTCGGCGACCTGCTCGGCAAAGGGGCGGGACCGCTGCGGATTTCCGCGCGCGACAGGGGGCGCCTGCAGGCCCTGCAACAGTCCGGAAGCCTGCAGCTGCGCGGTGCCGTCGATACCCGCGCGATGGTGCAACGGCTGCTGCGGGAACCCACGCCGAAAGCCGTTGCGGCACCGGTCGGACTGGCAGCCGTGTTGCGCCCCTATCAGCTGGACGGCCTGGCCTGGCTGCAGTACCTGCGCCAGCAGGAACTGGGCGGCATCCTGGCCGATGACATGGGCTTGGGCAAGACACTGCAGACCCTCGCGCACGTGCTGCTGGAGAAGGAGAGCGGGCGGCTGGACCGGCCTGCTCTGGTGGTCATGCCGACCTCGCTGCTGTTCAACTGGCAGGAAGAGGCCGCACGCTTTGCACCCGGTCTGCGCGTGCTGGTCCTGCATGGCCCCGCGCGTGAGGCGCTGTTCGAACAGATTCCCGCCCACGACCTGGTGCTGACCACCTACCCGCTTGTCTGGCGGGATGAGGCCGCGCTGCAGGCGCATCCTTACCACCTGCTGATACTCGACGAAGCCCAGCAGGTGAAGAATGCCAAGGCACGCGCGGCGATCACCCTGCGCACGCTGCAGAGCCGGCACCGGCTGTGTCTGACCGGTACGCCCCTGGAAAACCACCTGGGCGAACTCTGGACCCACATCGACTTCGTCCTGCCTGGCCTGCTCGGTAGCGAGAAACTGTTCAACCAGCACTGGCGCCATCCGATCGAGCGCAGCGCTGACGCCCAGCGCGCCCAGCTGCTGGCGCAGCGGGTGCGTCCGTTCATCCTGCGCCGGCGCAAGGACCAGGTCGCGACCGAACTGCCACCCAAAACGGTAATCACCCGACACGTGGCACTGGAAGGCAGCCAGCGTGACCTGTACGAGACCGTGCGCTCCGCCATGCAGGAGAAGGTGCGCGAGGCCGTTTCCGGCAAGGGATTGGCGAAGAGCCACATCGTCGTGCTCGACGCACTGCTGAAGCTGCGTCAGGTCTGCTGCGATCCACGCCTGTTGCCCGGTGACGCCGCGCCACGGACGCAGGGGTCAGCCAAACTCGACCTGCTGATGACGCTGCTGCCGGAGATGGTGGAGGAAGGCCGACGCATTCTGGTGTTCTCGCAGTTCACGCGCATGCTGGAGCTGATCGCGCAGGCCTTGGATAAAAGCGGCTTGGCGTTTGTGACCTTGACCGGCGACACCCGTGACCGCGCCACCCCGGTGCGCCGGTTCATGCAGGGAGAGGTGCCAATCTTCCTGATCAGCCTCAAGGCGGGCGGTGTCGGCCTGAACCTGACCGCGGCCGATACGGTCATCCACTTCGATCCCTGGTGGAACCCGGCCGCTGAGAACCAGGCCAGCGACCGCGCCCATCGGATCGGCCAGGACAAGCCGGTCTTCATCTACCGGCTGATCGCCGCTGGCAGCATCGAAGAACGGATCACCGAACTGCAGCAGCGTAAAGCGTCGCTGGCGGATTCGATCCTCGAAAACGGCAGCGCGTCGGGGCCCGGCTTCAGCGAGAGTGACCTGAATGCGTTGCTGGAGCCCTTACCGGGGGCACCGGCGAAAAAGGGCAAGGGGGTGCGGAAGGCGGCTCATGAATGACCCGCCTCCAAGCCGATGCCGGGTGCCCATGACAACGGTCCGCCTACACATCGGCGTATAGACTACAGAGCTGGCCCCCAAAGGAACTGACTCCATGCCCCTTCCCGCTTTCAAAGCCTATGACATCCGCGGCCGCGTGCCGGACGAACTCAACGAAGACCTCGCCCGCCGCATAGGCGTGGCGCTTGCGGACCAGCTGGAAGCAGGCGCCGTGGTTGTCGGCCACGACGTGCGCCTGACCAGTGGGGCCCTGCAGGATGCGCTGGTGGTGGGCCTGCGCGGTGCCGGTCGCGAGGTCATCGATATCGGGCTGTGCGGCACCGAAGAGGTGTACTTCCAGACCGATCACCTGCAGGCCGCCGGTGGCGTCATGGTCACCGCCAGCCATAATCCGATGGACTACAACGGCATGAAGCTGGTGCGCGAACACGCCCGTCCGATCAGCTCGGATACCGGCCTGTTTGCCATCTCCGACGCCGTGGCGGCCGACACCGCAGGCGCACAGCCGCCGGTCGGCGGGCAGAGCGAGCAGCACGACAAGAGCGCTTACATCCAGCATCTGCTGTCGTATGTGGATGTCGCCGCGATGAAACCACTGAAGCTGGTGGTCAACGCCGGCAACGGCGGCGCAGGCGCCATCGTCGACCTGCTGGCCCCGCACCTGCCGCTGGAGTTCATCCGCATCAACCATGAGCCGGATGGCAACTTCCCCAACGGCATTCCCAATCCACTGCTGACGGAGAACCGCGCCGCCACCGCAGAAGCGGTGCGTGAACATGGCGCGGACTTCGGCATCGCGTGGGATGGCGATTTCGACCGCTGCTTCTTCTTCGACCATACCGGCCGTTTCATCGAAGGCTATTACCTGGTCGGCCTGCTGGCCCAGGCGGCATTGAAGCGCCATCCGGGCGGCAAGGTCGTGCACGATCCGCGCCTGACCTGGAATACCGTAGAGATGGTCGAACAGGCCGGCGGCATTCCGGTTTTGTGCAAAAGCGGCCATGCCTTCATCAAAGAAAAGATGCGCGCTGAAGATGCGGTGTACGGCGGCGAAATGAGTGCGCACCATTATTTCCGCGAGTTCGCCTATGCCGATTCCGGCATGATCCCGTGGCTGCTGATTGCCGCACTCGTGTCGGAAAGCGGCAAGTCGCTGGCCGAGTGGGTCGAGGACCGCATGGCCGCCTACCCCTGCAGCGGCGAGATCAACTTCAAGGTCGCTGACGCCAAGGTGGCGGTGGGCCGCGTGATGGAGCACTTCGCTTCGCACGCGCCCGCGCTGGACCACACCGACGGCATCAGCGCCGATTTCGGCGAATGGCGCTTCAACCTGCGCAGCTCCAATACCGAGCCGCTGCTGCGTCTGAACGTGGAGACGCGTGGCGATGCGGCGCTGCTCAAGGCCCGCACCGATGAGATCGCTACGCTGCTGCAGCAGTAAGCAGCCGGGAACGAAGACGGGGCGGGCACATGACCCGCTCCGCCATCAGTGTGCCATCGCGGTGATGACGCGCCTGAGATCGTCCTGCCAAGGCGGCAGGACGACGCCAAAATCATGCTGCAGCTTGCGGGTATCCAGAACGGACCAGGCAGGTCGCTTTGCCGGTGTCGGATAGTCAGCGCTCGGAATCGCTTCGACCGCAGGGGCTTTGGCCAATAGACCAACAGCGAGCGCTTCGGCGAAGATCGCTTCAGCAAAACCGTGCCAACTGGTCTGCCCGGATGCAGTGAGGTGCCATGTCCCCGACAGCGCGCCGGGATGCTGCAGCGCATGCGCAGTGACATCAGCAATCAACGCGGCAGATGTTGGCGTACCCACCTGGTCTGCCACGACACGCAGCGCATCGCGCTCCGCTCCCACACGCAGCATCGTGCGCAGGAAATTCGCGCCGTGCGAGGCGTACACCCACGCAGTCCGGAAAATCAGGTGTCGGCCACCGGCAGCACGCACGGCCTCTTCACCATCGCGCTTGCTGGTGCCGTAGACACCCAGTGGGGCCGTTGGGTGCTCTTCCGCATAAGGCACGGAACCTTCGCCATCGAAGACGTAATCCGTGGAGTAATGCACGAAAGGTATCCCCGCCATCGCGCACCAGCGCGCGATGACCCCTGGGGCTTCCGCGTTGATGCGTAACGCTGCCTCGACATCTTGCTCCGCGTCGTCCACGGCCGTGTAGGCAGCGGCATTGACCACGGTGGATGGCTGCAGGCGATCAAGCAACGCGACCAGCGAAGCAGGCTGGTTGAAATCTGCGACCTCGCACGCACTGCCATCCGGCAACACGCCACTACGCGTCGTGGCCACCACGTTGCCCAACGGTGCCAGCGAACGCAGCAACTCCTGGCCTACCTGGCCGTTGCCTCCGAACATCAGGATCGTCATGCCTGGAAAACCGGCAGGCGCTCTTCGGCGATGTCCGCGAGGAACGGCGCGGCTTCATCCTTGGCCGACAGCGTCGGGGTGGAGATCGGCCAGTCCACCGCCACGTCTGCATCGTTCCAACGAATTGCGGCATCGTGCTCAGCAACGTACACGTCAGTGCAGAGATAGTGGAACAACGCGCTCTCGGACAATACGGCGAAGCCGTGCGCAAAGCCCTCGGGTATCCAGAACTGGCGCCGGTTCTCGGCGCTCAGGACCACCGCCTCCCACTGGCCAAAGGTAGGCGACCCGCGCCGGATATCCACGGCCACATCGTACACCTCACCCTCCAGCACACTGACCAGCTTCCCCTGCGGGCGAGGCCATTGGTAATGCAACCCACGCAGGACGCCGCGCGATGACGAGGAGACATTGCTCTGGACGAAGTTCATCTCCAGCCCTACGGCCTCGAAACGTTGCTTGTTCCACCCTTCGAAGAAGAATCCACGCGTATCGCCGAACACGCGCGGCTCCAGCACAACGCATCCCGGCAGGCGTGTTTCGATCACCTTCACGGCACGCTGCCCCGCACCGCCAATGCGTGCAGATACTGGCCATAGCCATTCTTGATCAGCGGAGCGGCAAGCGCTTCGAGCTTCTCGGCATCGATCCAGCCATTGCCGAACGCAATCTCTTCCGGACAGCACACCTGCAGGCCCTGACGGGTCTGGATGGTTTCGATGAAGTTGGAAGCCTCAAGCAACGACTGGTGCGTTCCGGTGTCAAGCCAAGCGAAGCCACGACCCAGCGGCTCCAGCTGCAGCGTTCCCTCATCCAGATAGCGCTGATTGAGATCCGTGATTTCCAACTCGCCACGAGGCGAAGGCGTCAATTCGGCAGCATAATCGCTTGCCTTGCCGTCGTAAAAATACAAGCCGGTCACTGCGTAATTCGAGCGCGGCTTGGCCGGTTTTTCCACCAGCCCGATCACCTTGCCGCTCTTGTCGAACTCCGCAACACCGTATCGCTCCGGATCGTTGACCCAGTAACCGAACACCGTCGCACCCGTGTCGCGTGCATCGGCCCGCTTCAGTACGTCGGTCAATCCATGACCATGGAATACGTTGTCACCCAATACAAGGCAGCTCGGCTTGCCGGCCAGGAATTCCCGGCCGATCAAGTAGGCCTGCGCCAGGCCATCCGGGCTGGGCTGCACGGCGTACTGGATATCCATGCCCCACTGCGAACCATCGCCAAGCATGTTCTGGAACAGCGCCTGCTCGTGCGGGGTGTTGATGATCAATACTTCGCGGATGCCCGCCAGCATGAGCACGCTGAGCGGGTAATAGATCATCGGCTTGTCGTACACCGGCAGCAGCTGCTTGCTGACGCCCTTGGTGATCGGATACAGCCGGGTGCCGGAGCCACCGGCGAGAATGATGCCTTTACGCTGAGTCATGATGGAAGTCCTGGAGGTGTCAGGCGGTGGTGCCGATGCGCTGCAGCCGATAACTGCCATCCAGTACACCGTTCACCCATTCCTGGTTATCCAGATACCAGTCGACGGTGAAGCCGATGCCCTGCTCGAATGTGTACGCCGGCTCCCAACCGAGCTCGTTCTTCAGCTTGGAGGCATCGATCGCATAGCGACGGTCGTGGCCCGGGCGGTCGGTGACGTAGGTGATCTGGCTGCTGCGAGGCTGGCCGTCATCGCGCGGACGGCGTTCATCCAGCAGCGCGCAGATGGCCTGCACCACTTCAATATTCTGTTTCTCGGAGTTGCCGCCTACGTTGTAGGTCTCACCGACGCGCCCCTTCGCCAGCACGGTGCGAATCGCCTCGCAATGGTCGGACACGAACAACCAATCACGCACCTGCTTGCCATCGCCATACACCGGCAGCGGCTCACCGGCCAGCGCCTTGGCGATCACCAGCGGGATCAACTTCTCCGGGAAGTGGTACGGGCCGTAATTGTTCGAACAATTGGTGGTCAGCACCGGCAGCCCGTAGGTGTGGTGGAATGCCCGTACCAAGTGGTCCGACGCGGCCTTGGAGGCCGAATACGGCGAGTTGGGAGCGTAGGGGGTCGTTTCGCTGAACTTGCCGGTCTCGCCGAGGGTGCCGTATACCTCATCGGTAGACACGTGCAGGAAACGGAACGCCTCGCCCTTGTCGGCCGGCAGCGCCTTCCAGTAATCGCGCACCGCTTCCAACAGACCCAGCGTGCCGACCACGTTCGTCTGAATGAAAGCACCCGGGCCATCAATCGAGCGATCCACGTGGCTTTCCGCCGCGAAGTTCAGTACGGCATCGGGCTTGTGTTCTGCAAGCAGGCGGGTGACCAGGGCGCCGTCGCCGATATCGCCTTCCACGAAAACGTGGTTGGGATCGCCATCGAGGGTGGACAGAGTCTTCAGGTTGCCCGCGTAGGTAAGGGCATCGAGATTGACCACCTTGACGCCGCGTGCGGCGGCTTCGAGGACGAAATTACCGCCAATGAATCCGGCACCGCCGGTGACAAGCCATGTGGGCACTACCTGTTCTCCTGTCCAATTCAAGAATGCCAGCACGTTCCTGGCTTCGTTCATGATGCCAAACCGAGAACAGGATACATGGGTCCTTCGCGGTGATCCGTACGCTTGGATGGTGGCGTTCACTCACTCCGTTCGAAAACGTGACTCCGGCAGAGTGCCCCGGGCGCCGCCGGTTCATGAATGTGAGTTGCGACCTAACGTCGACGGATGTACGTGCACATCCGGAATCTTCACGCATCGAAAGCTTCTGCTCCCCTCCGCGGAAACGCCTCCACTGCTGCAGCGCAGCAACGAGAGGGTTCACCATACGCATTCGCATGGTCGCCCATCGCCAGTTAGAATCAGGGCTCTTTCCCCAAGCCGGTGCCGCCAGAGGACCGGACGCCCCTCAGCCGTAAGCCGGCCCATGACCGGCCCTACAAGGACCCCGTACCAGATGAAAATCCTCGTCGCATACAAGCGCGTGGTGGACTACAACGTCCGCATTCAGGTCAAGCCGGATGGTTCCGGCGTGGTGACCGACGGCGTCAAGCTGTCCCCGAATCCCTTCGATGAAATCGCATTGGAAGAAGCCCTGCGCCTGCGCGACAAGGGCATCGCCAGCGAAGTCATCGTTGCCACCATTGCCCCGGCCGATGCCCAGCCGCATCTGCGCAATGGACTGGCCATGGGTGCCAATCGCGCCATCCACATCGTCACCGACCAAGCGATCCAGCCACTGACGGCCGCACGCGCCCTGCTCAAGCTGATCGAGAAGGAGCAGCCGGAGCTGGTCATCCTCGGCAAGCAGGCCATCGATGACGATGCCAACCAGACCGGTCAGATGCTGGCCACGATCTGGGGCCGTCCGCAGGCGACCTTCGCCAGCAAGCTCGAGATCGCCGATGGCAAGGCCACGGTGACCCGCGAAGTCGATGCTGGCCTTGAGACCTTGGAGGTGGACCTGCCTGCCGTGGTCACCACCGATCTGCGCCTGAATGAACCGCGCTTCATCAAGCTGCCTGACATCATGAAGGCGAAGGCCAAGCCGCTGGAAACACTTCAGCTCTCCGAGCTTGGTGTAGAAGCCGTCGATACGCTGAAGACGACCACGTACGCCGCGCCGGGTAAGCGCAGCAAGGGCGTGATGGTCAAGGATGCCGCCGAACTGGTGGCTGCACTCAAGCAGAAGGGGTTGCTGTAATGAGCAGGATTCTCGTCATCGCCGAGCATCACGACGGCCGACTCAACGCCGCCACCGCAAAGACCGTCAGCGCGGCATCGGCCGTGAGTGGTGCCGAGGTTCACGTGCTGGTGCTGGCTGCCGATCCAGCGGCCGTTGCCGCGGACGCGGCCAGGATCAGCGGCGTGTCCAAGGTCCTGACCGTGGCCAACCCTGCCAATGCCAACCCGGTCGCGCAGGTGCTGGCACCGCAGATCGCCAAGGCGGCAGACGGTTACAGCCATGTCTTCGGCCCGTCCACCACCTTCGGCAAGGACCTCATGCCCTGCGTGGCCGCCCTGCTGGGCGTTGCCCAGGTCTCCGATCTGATGTCGGTGGAAGGCAGCCATACTTTCAAGCGCCCGATCTACGCCGGCAACGCGATCATCACCGTTGAAGCCCCGGCTGACCAGATCGTGGTCGCCACCGTGCGCAGTGCATCGTGGCCGGAAGCTGCCCAGGGCGGCAGCGCCAGCGTGGAAGCGCTGGCTCTCGAGGCGACCCTGCCGACCCATACCCGTTTCGTGGGCCTGGCCGCCGCCAGCAGCGACCGCCCTGACCTGCAGAGCGCCAAGCGTGTGGTGTCTGGTGGCCGCGGCGTCGGTTCGGAAGAGAACTTCAAGGTGATCTACCAGCTGGCTGACAAGCTGGGTGCTGCAGTGGGTGCCTCGCGCGCCGCCGTGGATGCGGGCTATGTGCCCAATGAACTCCAGGTTGGCCAGACGGGCAAGATCATTGCGCCGGAGCTGTACGTGGCAATTGGCATCAGTGGTGCGATCCAGCATCTGACCGGGATCAAGGACGCTGGGACGATCGTGGCCATCAACAAGGATCCGGATTCACCGATCTTCGAGATTGCCGATATCGGGCTGGTCGGGGATCTGTTTACCCTGTTGCCGGAGCTGGAAGCAGCGCTGGGTTGACGCCGGAAGGTCGGTGCCGGCAACCCAGTTTGCCGGCACGACCTGTTTTCACATTCGCCTGCAGGGATGCGGGCAGGATTACGCGTCTTTGCGGAACCTGTCGCTATAATTGCCGGTCATACCCGTAAGGATTGCAACGATGACCCTCCCGTGCTTCAAGGCCTACGACATCCGTGGGCGGGTGCCGGACGAACTGGATGCGCACCTCGCGCGTCGGATCGGCGCAGGCACTGCAGCGTTGCTGGATGACGGTCCGGTAGTGGTCGGGCACGATATCCGCCTCAGCAGCCCCGAGCTGATGCAGGCCGCCATCGAAGGCCTCCTCGCGGCGGGCCGCGACGTCATCGATATCGGCCTGTGCGGTACCGAAGAGGTATATTTCCAGACATTCCACCGGAAGGCAGCAGGCGGCATCATGGTGACCGCCAGCCATAATCCGATGGATTACAACGGAATGAAGCTCGTCCGCGAGGATTCAAAGCCGATCAGTGGCGACACCGGACTGTTTGACATCCGGGACTTCGCCGGCTCCGACGAGCCGCTGGGCAACGGTGCAGGTAAGGTTTCCCGCGACACCGACAAGGCAACCTATATCAGCCATCTCCTCGGCTACGTGGACCGTGCCGGGTTGAAGCCCTTGAAGATCGTCACGAACGCAGGAAACGGCGGCGCCGGGCTCATCGTCGATGCGCTGGCCCCTCATCTTCCGTTTGAGTTCGTCAGCATCCAGCATGAGCCTGACGGGCGCTTCCCGAATGGCATTCCGAACCCGCTGCTGCCGGACAATCGCACTGCGACGCAGGAGGCGGTGATCGCGCACGGGGCCGATTTCGGCATCGCATGGGACGGCGACTTCGATCGCTGCTTCTTCTTCGACGAGAAGGGCAGATTCATCGAAGGTTACTATCTGGTTGGTCTCCTGGCGTCGTCCGCACTCGCCCGAGACGCAGGCGGCAGGATCATTCACGATCCGCGCTTGACCTGGAACACCGTGGAAATGGCCGAGCAAGCAGGCGGCGTTCCCATCATGAGCAAGACCGGCCACGCCTTCATCAAGGAGCGCATGCGAGCGGAGGACGCGGTGTACGGGGGCGAAATGAGTGCCCATCATTATTTCCGTGAGTTCGCCTATTGCGATTCCGGGATGATCCCCTGGCTGCTCATTGCGAACCTGGTTTCAAGCACCGGCAAAAGCCTTGGCGAACTCGTGGCAGACCGCATGCAGGCCTTCCCATGCAGCGGTGAGATCAACTTCCGCGTGGACGATGCGAAGGCGACTGTGGCGCGCGTCATGGCCCACTATGAAGACCAAAGACCCGCTATGGACCGTACCGACGGCGTCAGTGCCGAATTCAGCAACTGGCGTTTCAATCTGCGCAGCTCCAATACCGAACCGCTGCTGCGGCTGAATGTCGAAACGCGCGGCGACGCTGCGCTGTTGCAGGAACGAACCGATGAACTGACCGCCCTTATCGGCGGCAGCCCAGCCAATCACTGATTCAGGAAGAAGCCTTATGTTGCCCATTGTCCCCGTCATCCTTTCCGGTGGCTCCGGCACGCGCCTCTGGCCCCTCTCGCGCGAAGCCTACCCCAAGCAGTTCCTTCCCCTGGTGGGCGACGACACGATGCTGCAGGCCACATGGAAGCGCGTGGCCTCCATCGCTGGCAAGGCGCCGATCGTCGTTGCCAACCATGAACACCGCTTCATGGCCGCCGAGCAGCTCCGTGAGTGCAATGTCACGCCGCAGGCGCTGATCCTCGAGCCGATCGGACGCAACACCGCACCCGCCATCGCGATCGCTGCGCTGCAGGCCTTGGCCAGCGGCGACGATGCGCTGCTGCTGGTGCTTCCGTCCGATCACGTCGTGCGCAATGAGCCGGCCTTCCACGCTGCTGTGAAGCAGGCTGCCGTTGCTGCGGATGCCGGGAAGCTGGTCACCTTCGGCATCGTGCCGACTGCCCCTGAGACGGGCTATGGCTACATCAAGGCCGTGGCCGGCGACGGTGTGCGCGGCGTAGAGCGTTTCGTCGAAAAGCCTGATCTTCAGACGGCGCAGCATTATGTTGCTTCCGGCGAGTATTACTGGAACAGCGGCATGTTCCTGTTCAAGGCGTCGCGTTATCTGCAGGAACTCGAGGCGCTGCAGCCCACCATCCTCTCAGCATGCCGCACAGCCCTGGACAAGGCCGGCCGTGACGCGGACTTCATCCGGCTCGATGCAGATGCCTTCGCAGCAAGCCCGAACGACTCCATCGACTACGCCGTGATGGAAAAGACAGGTGATGCCGCTGTGGTGCCGCTGGATGCCGGCTGGAACGACGTGGGGTCGTGGTCGGCTCTGTGGGATGTATCCGACAAGGATGCCGACGGCAACGCACATCATGGCGATGTCATCGCCTTGGACTGCAAGAACAGTTACGCCTATGGCACGCGTCTGATCACGATGGTCGGCCTGCAGGACGTCGTGGTCGTCGAAACCGACGATGCGGTCTTCGTCGGGCACAAGGATCGCGTACAGGACGTCAAGGAGATCGTCGGCCAGATCAAGCGCGATGGGCGCAGTGAAGCAGCAGCCCATCGTAAGGTCTATCGTCCTTGGGGGGCCTATGATTCGATCGATAACGGCGCGCGTTTCCAGGTCAAGCGCATTACGGTCAAGCCGGGCGCCACGCTGAGCCTGCAGATGCATCACCACCGTGCCGAGCACTGGATCGTGGTCAGCGGCACGGCTGAAGTCACGCGCGGCGACGAGGTCATTCTGCTGAGTGAAAATCAGAGCACCTACATTCCGCTGGGCGTGACCCATCGCTTGAAGAATCCGGGCAAGCTGCCGCTGGAGCTGATCGAAGTGCAGTCCGGAAGCTACCTGGGCGAGGACGATATCGTGCGGTTCGAAGACAAATACGGGCGCAGCTGAATGACGGCGCCTGTGCAAACATGCACGCCCCCTGACGATCAGTGCGGTCGTGTGTCGATCATCGGTCGTGGCCTGCTGGCGCGCTCCTTCGACGCTGAGCAGATACGTCGGCTCGGCGCGACGGTGTTTGCGTCCGGTGTGTCGAATTCGCAGGAGACTGATCCAGAGCAGTTCAAGCGCGAAGCCGCGCTGCTGACCGAAGCCTTGCAAGCATGTACAGGGCGCTTCGTGTATTTCAGTACCTGCAGCGTTTCCGATAATGATCGGACCGCGACACCCTACGCTGTGCACAAACTGAAGATGGAGGCGCTTATTCAAGCGCGCGGGAACCATTTGATCCTGCGCCTGCCCCAGGTCGTGGGGGTCACCGATAATCCGCATACGTTGATCAACCACATGGTTACCCATATCCGTACGGGGCAACAACTTCAGATCTGGTCACATGCTGTCAGGTGCCTTATAGACGTCGACCACATTGCCTCCATAACCATGCACTTGCTCGAAAACGGACTCGAGCACGACCGTACGCTGGACCTTGCCCCACCCGAGAGTCTGACGCTTCAGCAACTTCTGCCACTGATTGAAGAGACGCTCGGGCAGCGCGCGGCTTACTCGCTGGTAGACCGCGGCGGCGGCGCAAGTCCGGATTCAGGGACCTTCAGCGCCTACGCGCGCTTATCGGGCATCGACGTCTCGCCCGGCTACACTCGTCGCTTGCTGCAAAAGTACTACGGAGCTGGAAATGATTGACCTATCGGTGGTGATTCCGGTTTACGGAAGCGCCCCTATCCTTCCACGCCTCGCCGAACGCCTGGAGCAAGCGCTGGAGGCACTGGGTCGCCCCTACGAAGTGGTGCTGGTCTACGATTGCAGCCCAGATGACTCTTGGAAGGTCATTGCTTCATTGTGCTCAACCCGTCCATGGTTGAAGGGCGTTCGCTTACGGAAGAATGCCGGCCAACACAATGCAATCATGGCGGGTCTAGGAATCGCGACTGGACGCTACATCGTGACGATGGATGACGACCTACAGCACTCGCCGGATGACATCGCGCGCATCGTCAAGATTCTCGATGACGGCGCAGATGTCTGCTACGTGCAGTTCAAGCGTCGCCGCCATGTGCTGTGGAAGCGCTTGGGAAGTCGTTTCAACGACCAAGTGGCATCGTGGCTGTTGCGCAAGCCAAAGGGTCTCTACTTGTCCCCATTTCGGGGGTTTATTCGTGAGATCCGTGACGAGATGCTCCGCTATGAAGGGCCTTTCGTTTATCTGGACGGCCTGATCGTCCAGAGCACTTCCAACATCCAGACCCTCCAGGGCGAGCATCATGATCGGGACGACGGGAAGTCAGGCTACAGCTTGTCCAAGTCGATCTCGCTGTGGATGCAGATGGCGACAAGCTTTTCCATAAAGCCACTCCGCATGGCGTCGCTGATGGGGATTGCAGCATCCGGCTTCGGTTTCGTTGCTGCAGCAGCTCTGGTGGTACAGAAGATCGTATGGCCGCAGACCGCAGTCGGCTGGACGTCACTGATCGTCGCAGTGCTGATCATGGGCGGGATACAACTGCTCGCATTGGGTGTGGTGGGCGAGTACATCGGCAGGGTGCTGTTGAACGTCAGCAACAAACCACAATACGTAAGGGGCACGGTCCTGAATGGCGAATCCTCGACCACGGAAGCGCAAAGTGCTTGACCGGAGTCTGACACTCAAATTTCTCCGCTTCTGCGTTGTAGGCGGCCTGAGCACGCTGGCCTTCAGCCTCCTGACATGGTTGGCTGTTAGCGAACTGCACATGGAGCCTACGTGGGCCACGGTGCTCTGTTACCTCGTGCTCGTGCCCCCGAACTTCCTGGCTCACCGGAATTTCACCTTCGTATCTCGAGGACATATAAGCCGGGAAGGTCGTCGCTTTGTCGCACTACACGCCTTCAACCTGCTGCTTTCAACATTGGGCATGAAACTCATCACAGATGTGTTTCACAAGGACTACCGCTGGGGAATCGTGTTCTCCGCCGTGGTCGTCCCCGTCGTCGTTTTCGTCTTGATGAATCGCTGGGTGTTTCCTCGACGCCCTGACAGCCAGACGACTCCGCCCTCGCTTTGACGTCAACCAACTCCTGAACATGGCGTCAGGACAATAAGGATCTACCTGATGATATCTCCCGACGACCGACGCGACACCATGAGAACAGCAGGGTTGTTCGCCTTCGCGTCGACGATTGTTGTTTGCCTCCTGTGGCTCCCTTTTGGCTTCGGCATGGTGGGTCATATCGAGGAGTGGGACATCCTCAGTTTGTTTACCAGGCACGGGGTTTTCTTCTTCGCCGGAGAGGACAGTCCACTGGCAACCCACCGGCTGCGACCACTAACTGCGGCTCCCAACGCAGTCGCTTATCTGCTCACGCCTGATTCTTTCGTAGGCATGCATCTGCTTCAGATGCTGTCGCTGATTGCCAAGGGTTTTGCAGCAGCTTACATCGGTTACTGGCTGTTTCGTTCGCGGTTATACGCAGTCGCACTTGGGCTGCTGATGGTCGTATTTCCTGCCGACACCATGCAGCTCTCGTTCCGCTCGTTCCATATCAACTGCGCTGTTGCACTCGGATTGGTCGGCGTCGCCGGCATCCTCAGGTCCTTGACACTTCGCGAGTCGAATTACCGCGGGGGCCTGCTCCTGGCTATCGCCTCCTCGGCAAGTCTGGCAGTCGCAGTTCTCATCTACGAAGTGTCACTGATTTTTGTGCCCTTCCCGCTTCTGTTGCTGTGGGCCCGTGATGGCCTCCGCTCTGCGATCACGACCACGATCAGGCAATGGCCGGTTGTCCTGACCTGGTCCATCGCAACCCTTGGCTGCCTTGCCTATATTTACAGCGTTCTTTCTCACGGCCCTACCTACCAGAGTAGTGTCGTTGGAGACCAAGCGACCGATTTGAGCCTGGCAAGAGAGCGAGCAATGATGCTCATCACGACAGGCCTGGGGCGCTCCTTGATGGGCGGATGGATTGACGCCGCAGCCATTCTTATCGATGAGTACCAAAACTATCTCTACCTGATTTGCGCGACTCTGGGCATAGGTACGTTGCTCGGACTGAGTGGTCGGCAGGACCGTCATTTCGTCCACGGGTCACTCGCCGGCGAGAAACGACCGCCTCATGGCATCCGGATCGTTCTTCTCGGCGTGGTGATGACTGCGTTCGGATACCTGCCATTCCTTTCATCCGCAGCACATATTGCGATCTCCCAGCGCACCTTCCTGTTCTCCACCTTTGGCGCTGCGCTTACCAGCGTCGGCATGGTCTTGGCACTGCTTGGAGCGACCCCGAAGCAAACTCTCCGCGCAATCGTCCTCACGATGCTGATCTCACTTGGCTTCGCTGCGCAGATGTATCAGTTCCAGCATTATCAAATCATCTCTGATGATCAGCGCCACGGCCTGCAGTCGGTTGTCAAGGCGCTACCCGATGTGGAATCAGGTAGAAGTATTGTCCTACTTGATGGTTCGCAGAGATTTGGCAGCGTCTGGATGCTTCGTGACAACATGATGCACGCTCTCACTTATCTGTATGACGAGCCGATCAACATCGTACGGATCTGCTCCATGCCGGGCGGCTACTGGCAGCAGTTGGACCGGCTGGGCCGGCCGGGCCGCTGTATTGAGACGGCAGACGCTTGGGTGTTTACCGACGGCCCTCCCGTCACCGGTGCCGATTATCCACGCCGCGAGGCAAAGATACGGGCTACGGCGGAAAAGCAAAGCACTTCTGTTCTGCGGATTGATGAGAACGGGAGTAGTAAGGCTTCTGCCCAGCAGATCAAGCGCATTGCGGCCGGCACCGATGCTCTGTCGCGTCGATACGAGGCAGTGCTCGCGGACGACAACTGGCCGCTGAAATTTAACCAATTCCGACGAAAGTCAGCCGAGGCCTCCGTACGGTGGGACTTCGGTCGGTGGTGGAGCCTTGAGGTTCCTGCCCACGGGATTGGCTGGCAAGATGCTCAATGGTCCATGGTCGGGCGAATCAAGCATGCTTCAGCATCTTGGGCAAATCTACCCCAGGCGTCTCTCCTTTTCGAAACCCATCCAGTCCTTGCTCCGTATGTTTTGAAGGGGCGTATCATCGCCATCGCACCCGGCATCGATCGCAGTGCAATCAATGTGAAGATCAATGGCGAAACCAGCAAACTGGTTTGGCTGAATGACCACGAGTTCTACGCATATGTTGCAGCGGGGGTGCTTGTCGCTGGGAAGAATGAACTTGTCTTTGACATTCCTCTCGATATGGAATATTACGGACTCGGCTTCGCACTAGACTGGCTCACGCTCGACCCGGAGCGGAAACAGTAAACCCGTTGTATCACCACCACCCACTTTTACGGATAGACATGCAGAATTACAAATCCATCTCAATCGGCTTCGCGCTGGTGCTGCTCACGGGCGGCTTGGTTGCCTGCTCGTCGGACAATCCTGAGACCCCTATCGAATCGGCAGCCACCGACGCGAGCGCCGCACCGGCCGCAGATGCGCCTTCGGAGAAAACGAACCCCAATCTGACGGCAGATCAGGTTGGCGTCGTTGTCAAGGTACTCGGTGCGCCGACCTATGACGAGGCGACAGATCAGCTCTCGGTCAAGGTCAGCGTTCAGAACACCGGGAAGGTAGTTCTGCCAGTTACCGGCAAGAACCCCGTCCTACTCGGAATCATTCAGAAGAAGGCGTCGGGGAACGGGTTGCCGGACACTCGCGGAATAGACTCGCGCGCATCTTTCGCCGCTGACATCGCACCAGGCGCTACGGCGGAAGTCACCGCAATCGTGCCCGCTGAAATGGCGGTCGGCAGCAAGTTGGAGCTGGAGCCTCTCCAGGAGAATGTGGTTTGGTTTGGTTTTGACCTTGATCAACCCACTGCAGTGATTGGGCCGTTCGCTCGCTGCACCGACGGCAAGGCCCTCTGCGATGCAGACGGCAAGGCAATTGCGGCGAAATAATCGCTACTGCGCCTGATTCAAATTAAAAACCCCGGCATGACCTGCCGGGGTTTTTTTTGCTGCGCGCCGGCCCATCGGTAAGCTACCGTCAGGCGCCCAACATCCACTCGAGCGTCTCACGCAGGGGACGAAATGTCATTCCGCTCGTGGCAGCGAGGAGGCGTGCATTGTTACCCGCAAGTCGGCTGACCTCGTTGCTGCGGATGAATTCCGCATCGCTCTCGATCTCGAACTCGACGCCTGCCAGTTCGCCGATTGTATCTATCACGCTCCGCAGATTGCTGCTGCGCCCGCTACATACGTTGTAAACCCCAGAGGCAACGTCGCTTCGCAGAAGGCTTCCGTAGGCGTGGGCGAGGTCGCGTACGTCGGTGAAATCACGCTCCACATCGAGGTTTCCCAATCTCAGGCGACGCTCGCCACGCTTCGCGTGGTCGACGATCTTGGGCACGAAGAACGCACTTGATTGCCCCACGCCGGTGTAGTTGAACGGCCGCGTTATCACCACGGGGAGGCGATCCGTGTACAGATTGGCAACGTGCTCCGCGGCGACCTTGCTGACCGCGTAGTCGTTGAACGGATGCATCGGTGACCTTTCGTCAAAAGGCACTTCGGAGGAAGACCCATAGACATGGGCACTGCTGGCAACCAGGACCTTGGAAGGGGATTTCGGTAGGTCGGTCAATGCATCGAGAAGATTGCGCGTGCCGACGATGTTGGCCTGATAGATCGCCGACACATCCCGGTGAGCAACGTGGGAGATGCCGGCCAAGTGGACGACGACATCGGGGCAAACACGTTGAATCACCTCGCCCAATCCGTCCCGGTCAAGGAGATCCACACTGCTTCTGTTGCTACAGCTTGCCCCGGAGCGCGACAGCCCGTGGACGTCGTAACCGAGTCGAGCAAGTTCTGCTGCCATGTAGGGGCCAGTGAACCCTTCGATTCCGGTAACCAACGCGGTTGGTCTCATCAAAATGCCACCCTTTCAGTGCGCTCAGACCGGCATGCATGCAACTGGGCTGGCAGCGTGGCCGGTAAAGTCACGCTGCCTGCCTCGTCGTGGATCAGAAGGACGCGTTGTTCTCGTTGCGCACCAGGTCAGCCTTCACCATCATCTCGCAAAGCTCTTCGAGCGTGGTCTTGGGCTCCCAGCCCAGCTCCCGCTTCGCCTTCTCCGGATTGCCGATCAACAGGTCGACCTCGGCAGGGCGATGGAACTTGGGATTGATCTTGACGAGCGTCTTGCCGCTCTTGCTGCAGGTCCCGGTCTCGTCAACACCCTCACCTGCCCAAACGAGCTCCACGTCCACCGCCTTGAAGGCCATTGTCACAAAGTCGCGCACCGTTTCGGTGCGGTTGGTGGCGAGCACGTAGGTATCCGGCTTGTCGGCCTGCAGCATCCGCCACATTCCTTCCACATATTCTTTTGCAAAGCCCCAGTCCCGCTTTGCATCAAGGTTGCCGAGCTCCAGGACATCAAGCTTGCCGAGCTTGATCTTGGCCACCGAGTCGGTGATCTTGCGGGTCACGAACTCGCGACCGCGCAGCGGCGATTCGTGATTGAAGAGGATCCCGCTCGACGCGAACATGTCATACGATTCGCGGTAGTTGATCGTCATCCAGTGGGCGTACAGCTTCGCCACACCATAGGGGCTGCGAGGATAGAACTGCGTCTGCTCCGTCTGCGGCACCTGCTGGACAAGACCGAACATTTCCGAAGTCGATGCCTGGTAAAAACGGATCTTGGTGTTGACCGCGCGGATCGCTTCCAGCAGATTGAGCGCGCCCAACGCAGTAATCTGCGCGGTCAGCGTGGGCTGGTCGAAGGACACGCCAACGAAGCTCTGCGCCGCCAGATTGTAGACTTCGCTGGCGCCGCTTTCCTGGAGCAGGCGGATGGACGACCCCAGATCCTGCAGGTCGTGCTCGACCAAGTGCAGATTGGGATGGTTCTGGATGCCCAGTTCCTCGATGCGCCAGAAATTCACCGAACTGGTGCGGCGATAGGTTCCATAGACCTTGTAACCTTTCTCAAGCAGCAACTGCGCCAAGTAGGCGCCATCCTGGCCGGAGATACCGGTGATTACTGCGGTTTTCATGGTTTTCGTTCCTCGAAAAAAAACAGGGGGAGCGCGGTCATCCTATGGGGTCACAGGTTGAACATTCGTTCCAGGGTATGAGTGACTTTGGAGGCAGCGCTGCTGGCTCCGGACAAGCCCATTTTACCGAGCTCGCGCCCGGTTTCCTGAGCCAGCTTCAGATAAGGCTCCGACGTAATGAACTCCGGGATCACCCTCTCCAGGCCATCCACGTAGTTCACGGCCGAGAATTCATGAACCGCCCACGCCGCTGCTGCTGCGCCCATGGCGCGCGCCTCCGCCCGATGGACGTCCACATAACGGAGGTGACGCAGGAGATCCTGCTCGGCAACGTCGGTGCGCACCTTGAGCACGTACTGGTCCGGGAGTTCGGCGTAGAAACCCGCATCGCTGACGATCACGGGGGCGCCCGATTGCATGCCCTCGATAGCAGACGCAGATGCGCCTTCGAGCGCAGGATCCCGCAGGCAGCAGATCACGTCGGCCTCCGCCATTCCTTCATGCAGACGCTCGTTGCTGACGCGTCCCTCGAAGGTCAGCCCCGTGAAGCCAACTTCCGCGCACACATCCTCAAGACGGGTACGCTCGCCATCATCTACTGGTCCTAGAATCCTGTAGTCCGCACGCGAAGCCAGCGAAGGGTCGCTGGCCAGCGCGCGGATGACCCGATCAATGCGTTTGTTGGCATTGACCATGCCGAACGTTCGGACAGCAAGCTGGCGGGTATCCGTCACAGGACGGCGCAGATCCTGGTCGAACGCATCCACCGGATACGCAAGCGAGAGCTTCTGTACAAGCCCTGCCGTCGCGCTGCGGACGCGGTCGCCGTAGAACTCAGAGTGGATGATGCAGCCAAGCGTGTCGCTGGCTATCCACTCCGTCAGTGGGAAATGTTGCGTTGCACGCTCGAGCAGGTTGTCCCATGAAGCCGTTGCGCACAGTTCGCCGGCTTGCGGGCCATAAATCCCTGAGATGACCCTCGCCGCGTCGTGTGAACGGTGGTTCGCCAGCAGCCAGCCCCAGAAAAAATTCAGCACGCACCAATCGTGGAGGACGGCGACATACGGTCGCTTCTGCGCGAGCTCGAACAGTCCGCCATGGTATGCGTAGTGATCACCCACCATGGCGAACACCAGATCGGCATCGCGCAGCCACACCTGTTCGGCTTCGGATCCGTGCACGAGCACGCAGGGATCTTCCCTTGGCGTAAGCTCGGCGTCCGCGCCTACCTCGAGGCGGTAAACAGCCACGTGGTGCCCACGGCGGCGCAGTTCCGTCACGACAGCCTGGCTGTAGCGGGCGATGGCCGAATTTTCGGAATACGGTGTTGCCCAGATCAGCTTCATCGGGTGAGTGCTTCCACTGTTGCCGTCCAATTGATGTTCATCCCTGTCCAGTGGTCATGGGCGGCCTGCCCCATCTCAATTGTCCGAGCACGATTGGCGAACATACCCGAGATCGCTGATGCAATCTCGCTGGTCTCGTCCTCCACCACGCGTCCCTGCACGCCATCATGAATCAGCTCGGTGAGGTCGCCCGAATCAGTAACGGTGATGACGGCCTTGCGCGCCTGACAGGCCTCCATCGTGACGTAACCGTAGGAATCCTCAGCAAAAGGCAGATACGCACATGCAAGCGCATTGTTGGCGTAATCCGCAATCTTCTTCCGCGGCAGGAATCCGACATCAAGCATCACGCGGTCCGAAAGTCCGTGCCGCTCCACTAAAGCGCGAAGCCGCTCTTCATCAGCAGGCGAGTCCGCAGGACCAGCGATCAACAGCCGCTCATTGCCATCCAGCAGTGCCATAGCCTCCACCAGGCGATGCTGTCGTTTGCTTGAATTGATGCGACCGCCCGCGAAGATGTAATCACCATGGGGAGCTCCGGTATACAGCTCCTCATCGTTCAGCGGCGCCCGAAGTATCTTGGACTGTAGGCGGTTGTAGTGGAGGAGTCGCTCCTGCACGGTACGACCAACCACATAGATGTCCTTGACGGTCTCGAATGCTGCATTGTCCGCCTCAATGATGGCAGAACGGATCTGTCGTCCTTCGACGGTGTCGGGAATATTGCTTTGACCCGCATCCCACAGGTCATAGGCTTGACGATACTGGTGTGCGAGCCAAAGCACTTTGTCGTCGAACGGCAGCATGTACGCAGGAAACTTCATTGCGATCACGCGATCCACGTTGTGCACCTGCATGCTGCGGCACATCAACATTTCTTCGATCAAGCGTTCGGCTGGGTCCCATGTGAAAGGGATACGCAGGAGCTCCGACTCATGACCCGCGCGGCGCAGATGGACGACCAGCTGATCGGCCAGCTCTTCCGCGCCACCACGCATACCGGGGACCATGTTGTTCACAACAAGAATCTTCATGACAACAAACGCTCCACGACATGGCTCCAGTCGATCTTGAGTTCCTTTACGCGCTCATGGGCCTGCACGCCCATGGCTGCGGTCCGCGCCTTGTCCGTCCACAGTTGATCTACCGCCTCGGCGATCGCGCGCGGGTCGGGATCAGCAATCGCGCCGTTGCGGCCATGTTCGACGAACTCGAGAACGCCGCCGGAGTCGGTAGTGGTCAAAATCGGCTTGCGTGAATGTGCCGCCTCCAATGAGGGATAGCCGTAGGAATCCTCGTCCTCTGGCAGATAGGCCGCTGCGAGCGCAGTGGACAACCAGGACGCCTTTTCCTCTTCGGATATCCACCTGTCGATGTAGGTCACTTTGTCATGAAGGCCGTGTCTGTCGATGTACTCACGCATCTGCTCGCCGTAAACCGGGTTGAAGCCGGTACCGCAGATCCTGAGCTTGACGGGCGTCTTCACGTGCGAGAACGCCTCCAGCAGCAAGTGCTGCCGTTTGTGTCCTTCAGTCCTGCAGATGTAGACGATCTCATCTCCCTGCCCTGCGTCGTGGAAATGGTCAACCTTCAACAGCGGGGGATAAAGTACTTCCGGCGCCAGGCCATTGAACCGCTTCACTCGATCCGCGACCACCTGCGAATTGGTGAACAAACGGTGCGCTTCGGACAGGCCTGTTGTGTCGGCTCTGACGATGGCCTCGCGCAACGCACGGTGACGAGGGTCATCCGGGAAGCCGCGATGAGGCGTGTCCCAAAGATCGTAGAACAAACGAAAGTGATGGATGAACCAGACCACTTTTTTCGGATGCTGGATCAGGTGAGAGGGCGGCCGGGTGGTGATGATGCGATCCACCGAATGGCTGAGATCCATCATGCGGTACGCGCCCATCTGCCTGAGCAGACTCTCCGGGCGCGTCTCATTCATAGGCAGATAGATCAGCTCGACCGTATGCCCATGCTCCCGCAGGCGTGTCGTCAACCATTCGACAATGAAGCGCGCGCCTCCGTTTACGAAGGGCACGAAGGAAGAACAGATCGCGATACGCAAGGTCAGCGCCCTACACTGCGCAATGCGGCAACCAGGGAGGCGACGATCCTGTCGATGTCGCCCGCTTCCAGTTGGGCATGCGTGGGAAGATTCACACCGCGTGCGGCCTGGTCATTTGCAACGCCGAAGTCAGCTCCGTCCTGCAGGTAGGGCGGGAGCACGTGCATAGGATAGAAGACCGGACGAGTCTCCACTCCATCGGCATCCATCAGGCGCATTACTTCATCCCGTTGCTCTCCAGTCACACCATTGAGCAGAACGGTGTACATCCAATAGACATGCTTGGCATAGGGGGCGATGACGGGACGCTCGATCAGATCCGCATGGACGGCAAGTGCCTCGTCATACCACTTCGCCACGCGCTGGCGGGTCTCGAGTGCTTCGTCGATCCGTTCCATCTGAGCCAGCCCAATCGCTGCGGCGATGTTGGTCATTCGATAGTTGAAACCCACTACCGGGAACCAGTACCGACGCTTCGGATCCATACCTTGTCCGCGATACAGACGCAGCTTCGCATCGAGCTCAGGGTCATTGGTCGTGACCATGCCACCTTCACCGGTGGTGACGATCTTGTTTCCGAAGAAGCTGAAGGTGGCACAGTCACCGATACCGCCGACGCGTTGCCCAAGGTATTCGGCACCGTGCGCCTCAGCTGCATCTTCGATGACCTTCAAGCCATGGCGCCGCGCGATATCCATGATCGGCCCCATGTCAGTGGGGTGACCGTAAAGGTGTACAACAATGATCGCCTTGGTTCGCGGCGTGATGGACGCCTCGACCTTCGAGGGATCGATATTCATGGTACCCGGCTCGGAATCCACGAGTACCGGCTTGGCATTGCAGTAGGCAACCGCATTTGCCGTTGCGATGTAGGTCAGAGTCGGGATCAGGACTTCGTCGCCCTCACCGACCCCCAGCGCAACCAGCGCAAGATGGATCGCCGTGGTCCCGTTGTTGATCGCAACCGCGTGGCGTACTCCGCAGAAGTCCGCAAAGCTCTTCTCGAACTTGCCGATGAACTCACCTGCAGACGAGATCCAAGTCGAATCGAGACATTCATTGACGTACTTTTTTTCGTTTCCGTTCAGGCTCGGAACTGCAACAGGGATTCGTTTTGACGCCAACATTAGATCAATCCTTTCTAGAAGTTTGTCGGGCCGGAACACCCACCCACGTCCCGGGCGAGTCAATATTTCTGACCACTACCGCACCAGCGCCAACAACGGCATCGGCCGCAATGGTAACGCCAGGTGTCACGCGAGCCCCTACGCCCAGAAAGGCTGCAGAGCCGACTTCGACGGTTCCCGCCAGCGCGCTACCGGGAGCGATATGTGAATACGCGCCGATGACGCAATCGTGGTCGACAGACGCATTTGTATTGATTATAGCGAAATCGCCAATGACTGCGTCAGCGTTGATGACTGCGCCTTCCATGACTGCACAGCCTTGCCCAAGTACGGCGCTGGGCGATAGCACGGCTGAACGGCCAATGGCATTGATCATTGGCAAGCCGAATCCAGCGAGATTTGCGGCGACCTTGCGCCGCAACCGGTTATCGCCCAGTGCGATGAACAGAGCATCAACTCCGTTCCGTATCAATTCCGGCAGCACCTTGTCTTCCCGACCCAGGACTGGCACACCGTTCACCTGTTGCCCTTCACGCCCTTCATCCAGACAAGCAATCACCTCGTGGCCGCCAGCGCGAAGCAGATCGATGATGACTTTTGCGTGTCCACCCGCACCGACTACGGCGACGCGGCTCATTCGTGCTCTCCCGTAGTCGGCGCCGCGACCAGAGGACTGTCCGGGCGACACAACAGGACGTTGGAACTCACACGCTCGCGCAGTTCGTCAAAGCCCTTCAGCAGACGACGTCGCCCGGTCATGTCATCGACGAGGTAGAGCGCGAAGCCGTGCTGCTCGCGCATGCGCTCCCAATCGGCCGAGTCGGTCCCCACCCGCTCAAGATGCGAGCTTGCGTACTCTGCAACTATGCCGACATTTGGATTCTCGGCAATCACGCGATGCATCCCCTGAATGACGTCGAGCTCCGCTCCTTCCACGTCGATCTTCACCAGTTTGACCTGCACGGATGGGAGAAGATTATCCAGCGAGCGGATATTCACCTTGACCTGCTCCACGACCTCTTCGTGAAGCGGATAAAGCGAGCTGTGCCCGGCAACGGCAGCGACGTGGAAGATGTGGTCGTCCTCATCACTTGCTCCAGCTGCAACGGGCCACACCTCCACCCGATCCTCGACACCGCTCAGGCGCAGGGAAGCGCGCAGATGGTCGATGGTCCGTGGCATCGCCTCGATTGCGAGAACCCTGCCGGCCTCACCGACACGCTTGGCGCCAACGACAGTATGCAGTCCGATGTTGGCACCGACGTCGACAAAGGTATCTCCCTCGTTGAGCGCCTCATCCAGGAATAGACGCAAGCCGCGTTCGACGTCCCCGTATTCGGCCAGGCACATGGCAAGCAGGTCATCATGCTCGTCACAGGAAAAATATCCGAAGCCGGTTGCTATCAGCCAGCCGTGCTGACTACGCAGCACTCTCCTACCGATGGGGCTGTGGGCATCGGCCAGTCCCGCGAGTGTGCCGGGAAGGGATTCGAGTCGAGCGCCTTGAGCGTCCAGCTTCTCATGTGCGCTGGTAAGGATCTCGACCGCATTGAGCGCCGCCGCACCACTGGCATCAAGCTTCTCATGGGCTGCCACCAGCAAGCGGATGATGTCCTGCGTGGCTTCTGCAGGCACCGTATCAATCTTGTCCACGGCGTGCGGGGAAGACTTATCGGCAACCTCGTTGGATATCAACGCGAGATCATTTTTCCATCGCTCCATTCCCGCAGAGAGTGCCGCGATCTGAGATTGCACGCCCTCGGCAACTGACTGCTGGCCCTCACCCAGAGATCGCAGCGCGCTTTCGATTTCGACAAGTCGGGAATCATCCACCATGGGCTGATGACGCACTTCTGCCCCCCTGACAACGTCATCGAGTCCGCGCTGGAGTGCAGCATGGGCATCACTCCAGCGACGGTCCACTTCAGTCATCAGCTCCAGAAAACCAGCGTGTCTGGCACCGATCTCATCGACATCGAGGGCGAACCGATGCTCATGGTCCGCGCGCAGTTGCCCAATGCGTTCATCAAATGTGCGCATTCGGGCCTCTACTGCTTCGAAGGCGTCAATCAATGCCTGCTGGGCCTGCTGCTTACTGCGTAGAGTTTCCACGAACTGGTCATAGTTACGTGCGAGCTCAGACGTATGGCCGACAATCGCTCCCAGATCATCTGCGTGCGCCCTGCGGTTCTGGGCGTGCAGGTCGTGGCTGACTTGCGACGCCTGCTCTATCAACAGCAGGCGTTCGTTGTTCGCCTGCAGTTGGGTCATGATCGCCTCAATACCCATCCGCGACGGATCCTGCCCTACAACCGGGGCCCGCGCCTTCACTTCATTCTCGCTCACCCGCGCTGACAGTTCACGCATCTGTCGAGCCGAATCCAACCGAATCAGATCCAGTTGATGCTCGACTGTTTGAAGTGACCGCGTAACACGGCGCATCCAGCGGGCGACACGCACGAGGGGATTCTTGTCGAGAAGAATCTTTCTCCAGAGCGGACCACGGTTCGCCAACGCGTGGATTACCTCACCCGGCGACAGCGAGACGTCTTCCGGGTGAGCAGGAGCCTGGTCTGAAGAGGATGCGGGCGGCGGGGTCATGATAGCGGCCACCGCAGGCGCGCCCTGCTCTTGGTCAACTACCACCTGCGAGGGTATCGACGCCGCACCGATGTCAACGAACTTCAAAGACCGGATCTTGAAACCGAGCAGACGGTAGTCTTCGCCCATGTTCAAAGCATTCGGCGACATTGGGTTGGCGACCTGCAGTGAGATCGAAAAACCAGGCGTCCGCCCGACCATCCCCAATTGGCAGTCCGCCTCGATCTGAAGCCATCCACTGCCTTTGCTCAGCACTTGGTGCGCAGGCCCACCGTTGATGCTGATCTCGACAAGTGCCCGATGTCCCGGACCCTGGAAAGGTATCGCACTCACTATCAGCCGATAGCGCCGATCGGCGTTGACGGCCCGCATGCGTACCTCGATGAGAGACACATCACCGCTTGACCAGATTCCGTCCGCCTCCGGTGCAGCAAACCCACGCAACGTGAGCGCCCCCATGTTATCGAAGGACGTATTGTTGATCTCGATCTCTTCCCCGGGGGCAAGCAAGCCATCCGTGGAACGTGATTGCGCCGCCTTGTCCGCCGCGTGACGAACTGCGTTACCCAGCCTGAGTTTCAATCGCATATCCTTCCGAGGTTAGCTCTGAAATCGAGATTTCGCGCAGCTTGCCATGATTCAGCACGAAAACACGATTGCAATACTCGGCAATCGTATCCATTGAATGTGAGGCCAAGCAGAAAATCTGCGACGACTTGATGAACTTGTGCATGCGCTCAGACGCGCGCTCCTTGAATGCCTCGTCTCCGACGTCGAATACCTCGTCGACCAGCAGGATATCCGGCGTCGTACATGTCGCCACCGCGAACATCAGACGCATCGCCATGCCTGCGGAGTAGGTCCGAACAGCCAGTTGAAGGAAATCACCCAGGTCGGTGAATTCCTCGATCTCCGGGATACGTGAATTGATTTCCGCAAGCGACAGCCCAAGCATCATACCCATGCGACGAATGTTGTCGTAACCGGAGAGCTCGGGATCCATCCCGGCCCCGACCTCCAGCATGGTAGCGACCCGGCCCACGCGCTCGATCCTTCCCTGAAGCGGCGTGTAGATACCTGCCATCGTGCGCAGCAGCGTACTCTTGCCTGCCCCGTTGTGGCCCACTATCCCGATCGCATCACCTTGTTTAAGGCTGAAAGACACGCTGTCCAATGCGGTGACCTGAGTGACTTGGCCACTACCTGCCAACAGTCGCCCACCCGTCGCGATGCCAACCAGATTGCGTCGCAGCGAAAGGCTGTGGGAATTGTAGATGGGGTAACGAAGCGTTACGTTCTCGAATGTGAGCTTTGCAGTCATTATCAGATCCAGAAAGGCAGCCGGAGCTTGGCTTTATGAAGTAACCAGAACGCCAACAGCCATCCAACGACTGCCATGACTACCAGCACTACATAGGTATGCAGGGTCGGGACGTGCCCCAGCATGGGTGAGCGCAGAACCTCAATGAGATAGGTGAACGGGTTGTACTCCAGAATGACCGACGAGAATGGCAGAAACTCCAGTCGGTACATCACCGGGCTCACGAGAAAGAGCATGGGCATGATGGACGCCACTCCGTACTCCAGATCTCGATATCTCGCGCCGATCACTCCAAAAACGAAGGACACCCAAAGCAGGTTGACGAGCACAAGAAGGAGGTTCGGAATGAACAGCAACGTGTTCCAGTTGATGTCGATCTTCATGAACACCGCCACGATTACGAACACCACCAGACTGTGGGCAAAGTTGACCACGTAACGGGTTACGACGCTCATCGGATGCACGGATAATGGCATGACGACGTTACGGATGATCGGAGCCTGCCGGACAAACAGCCCGCAGCTTTCGATCAGCACGCCCGAAAGCATCTGCCAGATGATGAGACCAGCAGTCAGCGTCGGGATGAACTTCTGTCGGTCCATGTTGAGGAGCTGACTCCACAACAGGCCTAGGCCAACCACGCCGATTGCCGTGGCGAGCGACTGCCAGAAGGGACCGAGGACGCTGCGCCTGTAACGTGCGCGGATGTCACCCATTGCGATGTATAGAGAGACTTTCGCCCCCCTGAACCCATCGCTCAGATCTTTAAACGTCGACGAATAGCTGTGCATCGGTTTTATTTTTCCTCAAGGGGGAGCGATGAAGCATTGGGACCAGTGGCCAATGCACGCTCCTGGTGAATCTGATCAAGACGTTTGATAAGGATCTCGGCTGCACGCTCGGGAGAAAGTGTTTGGGTCACCGACTGCCGCGCCCGTTCGCCCAACGTGATCGCCAGCCCCGGATCGTCGGCAAGGCGCCGCATCCAGATAGCCGCGTCCGCTTCATCGGCGGCGGCCCATCGTTGACCCTCATGGTGGGCGTACTCGCCCTCTTCCACCGGCACCAGCGAATAACCAACCAGCGCGCTGTTCTCTGTATCCATGAACTCCATGTTGCCGGACCACGCTGTACCGATCACAGGCTTGCCTTGCGCCATGCATTCGGCCAACCCCAAGCCAAAGCCTTCAGCATGGTGCAGCGACACATAGACATCGCAGCAACGCTGCAATGCCTGAACATCGGCGCGATCCAGCACATGGTCACGTATGATGATTCGCGAATCATCGTCAACCGCATCAACGAGCAGCTGAAGGCGATCTGGCCGCCGGAATCCGTTGCTCGTCTTGACAAGCAGCTGCACGTCATCGCGATCCTTGGGAAACGCCTGCTGAAAAGCCCTTATCGTAGCGAAAGGATTTTTGCGATGGACGAAGGAATTGAAATCAAAGGAGGTCAGGAAGACGAAGGCATCTTCAGGAATCCCAAAATCCTCCCGCTGCAAGCCGCTGTCGCCCACTTCGCTCAAGGGAAGTGGTACGCAGAGAATCGGCTTGTCGGTAACCTTCGAAAAGGCATCGCCAACATAACGGGAGGCCACCAGAATCTCATCAACAAGTTCCAATGCCGGCAACCAGCTGGCGGGGATATTCTCAAGTTCCCAGAACCAGCACGCGATGACATAGCCCCCCTCCAGCTTTGCCTTGCCGATCTGCTCGATGGCCGCGGGTAGAAAGTCCGGGTTGACGAAAATCAAGTGGATATCGTGCGGCGACTCTTCGCCGATGTAGGCGTCAAGGCTACGATCATTCCAGCCGTGTGGAAGGTTGATGTCGACGTCGACGAGGGCAGTCGGATAGCCCGCTCCTAAAAGTGCGCGCGCATACATCCGCGCGCACTCGGCGAGACCGAACTGGCCGCGCAAGTAGGCGAACACGTTCACTCCCTGGCCCGGCCACGACGGCACATCAACAGCGAACATGCGTACGGGCGCGTCCACGACCGCAGCACGCTTTTCGTCCCATTCTGCCTCTCGGTCGAACCGGAAATCGACCAACTCCGGAGTCGCCATCAAGCGGCTGGCAACGCGCCCCCTGAAGGATGCCGGTACGAATCGGTATATGGCCCGCAGCCACTGCTGGCTGATCACCCAGCTGACAAGGCGATGGCGAAAGGGAGTATTGATGGTTTTCGGCGACATATTAAACGCCTTCTTCTGCCGCTCTCGACAGCGCCCGCTCCAGATCCACCATCAGATCACCCAGATCTTCCACACCCACGCTCAACCGCACCAGCCCCGCACTGATTCCCAGCTTCTCCCGCCGTTCAACCGGAATGGAAGCATGCGTCATCACCGCAGGATGGTTCACAAGACTCTCAACACCCCCCAGCGACTCGGCCAGCGTAAACAGCTCGGTGCGCTCGCAGAACCGCTTCGCCGCGTCGAACCCGCCCTTCAGTACGATCGACACGATGCCGCCGTAACCGTTCATCTGTGCAGTAGCCAGTTCGTGCTGCGGATGACTCTTCAGCCCCGGATAGATCACTTTCTCCACCGTTGGCTGGGTTTCCAGCCACTGCGCGAGGGCCATCGCGTTGGCGCAATGCGCCTTCATACGCAGCGGCAGTGTCTTCAGGCCACGCAGGGCCAGGAAGCTGTCAAACGGCCCCTGCACCGCGCCAATGGAGTTCTGCAGGAAGGCCATCTGCTCGGCCAGCTCGGTGTTGTCACCGACCACCACCATGCCGCCCACCATGTCCGAATGGCCATTGAGGTACTTGGTGGCCGAGTGCAGCACCAGGTCCGCGCCGAGTTCCAGCGGGCGCTGCAGCATCGGCGAGGCGAAGGTATTGTCGACCACCACGATCAGCCCGTGCTTTTTCGCCACGGCGGCAACCGCCGCGATGTCGACGATCTTCAGCATCGGGTTGGTGGGGGTTTCGATCCACACCATCTTCGTGGCCGGCGTGATCGCTGCCTCGAAGGCCGCCACGTCGGTCAGGTCGACGAAGCTGAAATCCAGCCCGGCGGTGCGACGACGCACGCGCTCGAACAGCCGGAACGTGCCTCCATAGATGTCATCCATCGCCACGACATGGCTGTTGGCATCCAGCAGTTCCATCACCGTGGACGTGGCCGCCATGCCCGACGCAAACGCGAAACCACGCGAGCCGCCTTCCAGCGAGGCCACGCACCGCTCGTACGCAAAGCGCGTCGGGTTGTGGGTGCGCGAGTACTCGAAACCCTGGTGCTCGCCGGGGCTGCTCTGCGCATAGGTGGACGTCGCATAGATCGGCGGCATCACCGCGCCCGTGCTGGGGTCCGGCGACTGGCCGCCATGGATGGCCAGCGTGGCCAGTGACAACGCACGCGCGTGGGCGGGCTTGGACGAATCGGACATTAAGTTGATTCCTGCAGGGCGCCCAACACGGTCGCCATCAAGGGGTCGGGAGTCTATCAGCGTGGGCTTAACGCCCATTGACACGGATAAACGCGGATTCAGAGGCCAATTCCAGCAAACGTCGCGTTACTGAACGCGACGGCGCAGGTAATTCAACAGGTCGATGCGGGTGATCAGGCCAAGGAAGCTGTCACCGTCCATGATGATCGCAACTTGGCCGCGGTCGAATACCGGCAGCAGGGCCTCGATCGGCGACTTCACATCCAGCCGGTCGAGCTTGCTGACCATCGCGGTGGAGACGGTATCGCGGAAGCGCGCTTCGTCACCGTACACATGCAGCAGGACATCACTTTCATCGACGATGCCCACCAGCGTGTCACCGTCGACGACCGGCAGCTGCGAGACGTCATACAGCTTCATGCGCTGATAGGCGGTGGTCAACAGATCGTTCGGACCGATCACTACGGTATCGCGCTGGCCATACGGGCGCAGGATCAGGTCGCGCAGATCGCCATGCTGAGGGCGCTCCAGGAAGCCGTTGTCCAGCATCCAATAGTCGTTGTACATCTTCGACAGATATTTGTTGCCGGTGTCGCAGACCAGCACGAGAACCCGCTTCGGCGTGGTCTGCTCCTGGCAGTACTTCAGCGCTGCCGCCAGCAGAGTGCCGGTGGACGAGCCGCCCAGGATGCCCTCCTTGCCCAGCAGCTCCCGTGCGGTGTGGAAGCTTTCCGCATCGGTGATGGCATAGGCCTTGGTGACGCGGCTGAAATCAGCGATCGACGGCAGGAAGTCCTCACCGATGCCTTCGACCAGCCAGCTGCCGGACTTGTCGTTGAGCACGCCATCATTGATGTATTCCGCCAGGATCGAGCCGACCGGGTCGGCGAGCACCAGCTCGGTCTTCGGCGACAGCGTGGAAAACGCGCGCGACAGACCGGTCATGGTGCCCGAGCTGCCACAGCCGAACACGATCGCGTCCAGGTCGCCGTCCATCTGCTCGAGGATTTCCGGGCCGGTACCGAACTCATGGGCCGCCGGGTTGTCGGGGTTGCCGAACTGATTGATGAAGTAAGCGCCCGGAATCTGGTCAGCGATGGTCTTGGCCAGGTCCTGGTAGTACTCCGGATGGCCCTTGGCCACGTCCGAACGGGTCAGGCGCACTTCAGCGCCCATGGCCTTCAGGTTGAAGATCTTTTCCCGGCTCATCTTGTCCGGCACCACCAGCACCAGCTTGTAGCCCTTCTGCTGCGCCACCAGCGCCAGGCCCAGGCCGGTATTGCCCGCCGTGCCCTCCACCAGCGTCGCGCCCGGCTTCAGGTCACCGCGCTGTTCAGCCGCCTCGATCATCGACAGGCCGATGCGGTCCTTGATCGAGCCGCCCGGGTTGGCGCTCTCGAGCTTCAGGAACAGCTCGCAGACACCGGTATCCAGGCGCTGGGCCTTGACGATGGGGGTATGGCCGATGAGATCGAGGACGGAAGCATGGATGGGCATTCGGGGGACTTCAGTTCGCGCCCCGCAGGGCCGGATACTGGATTATCCGCTGGTTGACCGCGAATGTCAGGGGGAATGCACCAAGCCCCAAGTGACGCGGACGACATGAGCCGACGAGGAGGCCCAGGCCGCCCGCGACAGGGAACGGCGATGTTCTTACAGGACGGGCCCTTTTGGCCTGCCTGCTTGCTGTGGGTCAACTCAATGCGCGGGGGAGGTCTGTGATTGCACGGGGGTCTCCAGCATGCGCTGCAGACGTTGCTTGGCCAGCAGCTTTTCCCGCTTCATCCGGCCCAGGGTGATATCACTGACTGCCATAACGCCGAGCTCGGCATCCATGCATTGGCGATTCAACTTCCGGTGTTCGTCATGCAGGGTCCGGAACTCCGGATCGCGCGCGCGGCGGGCTTCGATCTCGCTCTGGGACTGATCTTCAAACATGATGTACCTCCTTCAGCTGGAACACGAACGCCCCGGCCTTTCGGCACAGGGCGTCGATTGAGGGAAGGAAGGCGGGCGCGTGCAAGGCCACGTCCTGCAAGGCGTTCCACACTGGCCCGTGGATGTCTGCCTGCGCTGGTTCGTGCCACGATTGCATCGGCCCGGCCCTCCTTTCTGTCCGGTCCGCCGAATGCGTCCCGGACAATTGACCCTACGCTTGCCGAAGGGGGCCTTCAAGCCCCTCGCGACAAATAGCCGGGTCGGGGCGACGAGCGGTTCAGGATGTAGTGAACCCGCTCGCATTTATTAACGAAAACAATACTTTAAGGTGAAACAATCACCTCGACGGAACGCGCTCGCGTGGAGGCAGCCTTCTTGCCGACGGACTGGATGCGATTGCCGGCGACGCCTGCAGCAACCAGTGCGTCGCGCACCGCGTCGGCACGTCGCTGGCCAACGCCGTTGGCACTGTCGTAGGCCTCGATGCGCACGCGGCCCTTCTTGCCGATGTTCAGGTACTCGGCGAGTGCCTTGGCCTGGTTCTTCGCCCCGTTGGACAGACTGGCTTGGCCGCTGGCAAACGCATCGCCGGTCAACGTGAAGATCTCACCCCGGCTGTCGAACTTGCTGCCCGGCAGCTTCTGGCCGGACACCAGCTCCGCTTCCTCGCGTGCCAGCTTGGCCGCGTTCTGCTGCGCCGCGCTGAGGCGCTGCTGCTGCTTGCCGGCCACGCTGGTCAGCGCGTTCTCCGCATCCTGCCGGGCCAGCACCTCACTCTCCGCAGCGAGTCGCAGCCGTTCGGCCTCCTCCGCTTGGATCTGCGCCTGCACACGCAGACGCTCGGCTTCCTGCCGCGCACGTGCCGCTTCCCGGCGGCTCGCTTCGATCAGCATGTCGCTGCGGGTGCGTTCCAGCCGATCCACTTCGCGCTGGGCCAAGGCCGCACGCACCGAAGTCTCGGCGATCTCTACCCGCCGCTCGGCCAAGTACCTGGCAAGCTCCTGGTCGCGGCGCTTGGCGCTATCGAGGGTACTGATCGCCTGTTGCGCCTGCATGCGCTCGAACGCGCCCAGGTTGGCCGTATCCGGATTGGCCGAGATCGCCATCAGGCGCTGGTTGAGCTGCAGTACCGCCGGATCGTCGGCAGCAACGGCCAACAGGGGCAGGGTCAACAGCCCCGCAGCCAAGTACATCGAACGTGCGCGCATCAGCGGTCATCCCCGTTTTCCAGCTGGCGTTGCAGCTGGGTGACTTCATTGCGGCGCAGCTGCAGCTGCGCGGTGGCGGTGGCTTCCTCGCTGCGGACACGGGCCAAGTCGGCATCCGCGGCCACACGCAGGGCCATGGCGGGCGCGTTCTTGCGCTCCCGACGGTCGCCTGCCGCACGTTGGGCCTGCTCCAGGCCCTGTCTTGCCAGGTTGATCAGATCGGGGGCGTATTGGTCGGCGTCAGCCTGGGTGGCCTTCTCCACCGCTTGCCGTGCCTGCGCCAGTTCCAGCGCGCCGTCCTGCGCCAGTGCAATGGCCGGGGCAGAGAGTGCGAATGCCAACGCCGTCACATACAGGGCGTGGCGCATTTGTGCGAAGCTACGTCGATTCATTTGGGGAGGCCGTGCCGATGATTGTGCACGGCCATTGTCGTCAAGCCGACGGCATGCTTGCAACTTAGGCCGTCGGCGACTCGTTTTTGGGGAAAAACGCGTATGGATATCGGCTACTTCCTGAAGCTGATGACCGAAAAGAATGCTTCGGACATGTTCTTGACTACCGGTGCGCCGGTCTACATCAAGATCGAGGGCAAGCTGTACCCGCTCGGCAACACCGGCCTGCCGCCCGGCATGGTCAAGAAAATCGCCTACTCGCTGATGGACGAAGGCCAGGTGCCTCAGTTCGAACGCGAGCTGGAACTCAACATGGCGATTGCCCTGGCGGACACCGGGCGCTTCCGCGTGAACGTGTTCAAGCAGCGTGGCGAAGTCGGCATGGTCATCCGCGCCATCCGTAGCCGGATACCCAGCATCGAAGAGCTGAACCTGCCGCAGGTGCTGAAGGACGTCATCATGACCCCGCGCGGCCTGGTCCTGGTGGTGGGGTCCACCGGGTCGGGCAAGTCCACCTCGCTGGCCTCGATGATCGACCACCGCAACAGCACGACCACCGGGCACATCCTCACCATCGAGGACCCGATCGAGTACCTGCACAAGCACAAGATGTCGATCGTCAACCAGCGCGAGGTTGGGCTGGACACGCATGCCTTCAACAGCGCCTTGAAGAACGCAATGCGTGAAGCACCCGACGTGATCCTGATCGGCGAAATCCTGGATTCGGAAACGATGGAGGCGGCCATTGCCTTCGCCGAGACCGGCCACCTGTGCCTGGCCACCCTGCACTCCAACAATGCCGACCAGACGATTGAGCGCATCCTGAACTTCTTCCCGGAAAGCGCCCACCGCAACGTGCTGATGAACCTGTCGCTGAACCTGCGCGGCGTCATCAGCCAACGCCTGGTGAAGGGCAAGGACGGACGCCGCCTGCCCGCCACCGAGGTCCTGATCAACACGCCGATGATCCGAGACCTGCTGCGCCGCGGCCAGGTGCACGAGATCAAGGCTGCGATGGAAGCCTCGCTGGAAGAAGGCATGGAAAGCTTCGACCAGTGCCTGTTCCGCATGGCGAAGGACGGCACCATCGAGATCGAGGAAGCACTGCGCGCCGCCGACTCCCGCGACGGCCTGGCCTTGAAGTTCCGCCTGTCCGAAGGCAGCGACGGCGAACACGACCCCTACGCCGACTTCTCCGAAGGCCAACCCAGCATCACCCACGGCTTCTGAAAAAGGGGACGGAGGGGATTAAGTCGTTTTCGGCCCCAAGGCCGAAAACGACTTAATCCCCTCCGTCCCCTTTTTTGTTCACACGGCGTCGGTCTGATTCTCTGGACGCGCAGCGTCGAACGCCTCCAGGCCCAGGCACGCCGCCTCGATCCGCCGCAAGGTCGGATAAGGGGTCAGCTCCAGGCCGAAGCGATGGGCGTTGTAGAGCTGAGGGATCAGGCAGGCGTCGGCCAGGCCGGGCTGGTCGCCGTGGCAGAACGTGCCGGTCGCGGTGCTGGCCGCCAGCAGGGACTCCATCGCAGCCAAGCCTTCGGCCATCCAGTGCAGGGTCCACTGCGTGCGCGCATCGACCGGCACCTGCAGCTGACGCTCCAGATACTGCATCACCCGCAGGTTGTTCAGCGGGTGGATATCGCAGGACACCAGTTGGGCCAAGCCGCGCACCCGCGCACGCCCGACCGGGTCTGCCGGCAGCAGCGGCATGGCCGGGAACAGCTCATCCAGGTATTCCAGGATGGCCATGGACTGCGTCAGCACCTGCCCGCGGTGCAGCAGCGTCGGCACCAGTTGCTGTGGATTGAGCGCACGGTAGCCGTCATGGTGCTGTTCGCCGCCATCGCGCACCAGATGGACCGGCTGCGGCTCCCACGACAGACCTTTCAGGTGCAACCCGATACGCACGCGGTAGGCTGCACTGGAGCGCCAATAGGTGTGCAGGACGATACGTCCCTGCCCGCCCGGCTCCTGCGCCGCCTCGTCATTCACGGCGCGGAGGCCTGTTCAATGCGCTGCTCGATGGCGCCGAAGATGCTGTTGCCGGCCGCATCCAGCATTTCAATACGCACCACGTCACCGAAGGACATGAACGGCGTGCTGGGCTTGCCGTCGCGCAGGGTTTCCACGGTGCGCTGCTCGGCGAAGCAGGACGCGCCCTTGCTGGTGTCTTCGTTGGCGATGGTGCCCGAGCCGACGATGGTCGCCGCCCCCAGAGGGCGGGTCTTGGCCGCATGGGCCACCAGCTGGGCGAAATTGAACTGCATGTCGACGCCGGCTTCCGGCGCGCCGAACCAGGCGCCATTGATATGCGTCAGCAGCGGCAGGTGCAGCGTGCTGTCCTGCCAGGCAGCGCCCAGTTCGTCCGGGGTGACGAACACCGGCGACAGCGCGGAACGCGGCTTGGACTGCAGGAAACCGAACCCCTTCGCCAGCTCGCCCGGGATCAGGTTGCGCAGCGACACGTCATTGACCAACCCGATCAACTGGATATGGCCTGCTGCCTGCTCGGGGGTGACCGCCATCGGCACATCGTCGGTGATCACCACGATCTCCGCCTCCAGGTCGATGCCGTAGTCCTCGCTGACCACCTTCACCGGATCGCGCGGACCATGGAAACCGGCGCTGGTGGCCTGGTACATGAGCGGATCGGTATAGAAGCTCTCCGGCACCTCGGCACCGCGCGCGCGGCGCACCCGCGCCACGTGCGGCAGGTACGCGCTGCCGTCCAGGAATTCGTAAGCGCGCGGCAGCGGGGCTGCCAGCGCCTGCATGTCCATGTCGAAGACACCATCGGCATCGCCGGCATTGAGCGATTGATAGAGCGCATCCAGCCGCGGCGCCACGCGCGCCCAGTCTTCCAACGCCACCTGCAGCGTCGCCGCGATACCGGTGGCACGCACCCCGTGCGCAAGATCACGCGAGACCACGATCAAGGTGCCGTCGCGGCCCCCTTCCTTCAACGAACCAAGCTTCATGGGGATATCCGGCAGAGGTGGACAACAAGTTTCAAGTGTAATCAAAGCCCCGCAACCACGGAAAGCTGCGCCGCCGCATCCCCGAGTGTAGGCCGGTCCCGCGGATGACCGGAGGCGTCCCTGCCGCCGAGCACGGCTCGGCGCTAGCGGCCTTGTCCGGGAAGCACGGAAACTGTCGGAGGGCCGGGCGGGGAGGCTGGGCGGGGGCGTTGAGCGCCATGGATGGCGCGAAACGAGGCCCGCAGGATGCGGCTTCTGCCGGCCCCCGCACAGCCTCCCCGCCCGGCCCCACCCGCATCCGGCGTGGCGTGCAGCCCAACCTGAACACGCCCCTTTGCGCCAAGTCTCAAACTTCGGGTAGACTTCGCCGGTCTGCAACGGCCGTCCGTTTCCCTCCGGGACCGCCGGCGAGTCAGGTCATAGACCCCTCGCCCGCCCCAACTCCGACGCCGTACGTCACGCATTCCAGCCTGTGCTTCGCGCCGGTTGCCCCCAATTCTCGCAGCGCGGTTCACGGGAACGCTCCGAGTCAGCCGATCTCATCGATCTGCCCCCGCTTGGCCATTCGGTCAGGCGTTCTCTGTTTTTGGAGCTTTCTCGAATGTCCTTTGAATCCCTGGGCCTTGCGCCCTTCCTGCTGCGTGCGCTTTCCGAGCAGGGCTATGAAACCCCGACCCCGATCCAGGAGCAGGCGATCCCGCTCGCCCTGGCCGGCCGTGACCTGCTGGCCGGCGCACAGACCGGCACCGGCAAGACCGCCGCCTTCGGCCTGCCGCTGCTGCAGCACCTGGCCACCAGTTCGCAGGAAGTGTCCAACGGCGGCCCGCGCAAGCCGCGCGCGCTGATCCTGACCCCGACCCGCGAACTCGCCACCCAGGTGCACGACAGCCTGCGCGGCTACAGCAAGTACCTGCGCATTCCGAGCGCCTGCATCTACGGCGGCGTCGGCATGGGCAACCAGCTGGACATCCTGCGCCGTGGCGTGGACCTGCTGGTGGCCTGCCCGGGCCGCCTGATCGACCATATCGAGCGTCGCAGCATCGACCTGTCCGGCATTGAAGTGCTGGTGCTGGACGAAGCCGACCGCATGCTCGACATGGGCTTCCTGCCGTCGATCAAGCGCATCCTGGCCAAGCTGCCCAAGCAGAACCGCCAGACCCTGCTGTTCTCGGCGACCTTCGAAGAGAGCATCAAGCAGCTGGCCATGGAGTTCATGCGCAACCCGGAGCAGATCCAGGTCACGCCGAAGAACACCGTCGCCGAGCTGATCACCCACCGCGTCCACCCGGTCGACGGCAGTCGCAAGCGCGACCTGCTGCTGCACCTGCTGGCGCAGGACAGCCGCGAGCAGACCCTGGTCTTCGCCCGCACCAAGCACGGCAGCGACAAGCTGGCCGCGTTCCTGGACAAGTCCGGCATCAAGACCGCCGCGATCCACGGCAACAAGAGCCAGGGCCAGCGCCTGCGCGCACTGGCGGACTTCAAGGCCGGCCGTGTCACCGTGCTGGTCGCGACCGACATCGCGGCACGCGGTATCGACATCAACGAGCTGCCGAAGGTGATCAACTTCGATCTGCCGATGGTGGCCGAAGACTACGTGCACCGCATCGGCCGTACCGGCCGTAATGGCGCCACCGGTGAAGCGATTTCGCTGGTCGCCCAGGATGAGGTGAAGCTGCTGCGCCAGATCGTGCGCCTGCTGGGCCGCGACATGGATATCCGCGACGTACCGGGCTTCGAGCTGCAGGTGCCGATCCGCTGGGGCAACAGTGCACCGGGCAAGGCTGACAGCGATATGGGTGACCGTGCCGTGCGCAAGACCTCGCATGCCCGTCGTCCGCACGGCGATGCGCCGCGTCACGCGCATGCCGGTCCGAAGAAGCCGGGTGGCGGTCGTCGCGAAGGCGGCGGCAACGGTGCGGGCCAGGCGCGTGCCGCGCAGGGCCAGGGCCAGCGTCGTGGTGGCGGTGGTGCCGCCGGCGCCGGTGCCGGTCGTGGCCGCAGCGCGGGCACCAGCCGCGCGGTCTGATGCGAGATAGCGCCGGGCTCTGGCCGGTAGCTTGAACGCAGCAAGAACAAAGGGACGGAGCGCGAGCTCCGTCCCTTTTTCGTTGTTGATGGCACGAGGCGGCCGCACTTCGCGCTCGCCGATCATGGCTCGGCGCTGGCGGATCTGCCCCTCAGAAGGTGTACGCCACGGTCACCCGTGCATTGCGGCCCGGTTCGCTGTAACGACCGATGCCCTCCTCGTTGACGTAGCCATACAACGTGGTCGAGCCCTCGAACACGCCGCGCACCCGCTGCCACAGGTAGTACTCGCGGTTGGTCAGGTTGTACACACCGGCACTCAACCGCAACTGGTCGCTGATGTTCCAGCTGCCCACCAGGTCCAGCACCGTGTAGCCATCGACCTTGCCGACCCAATCCGGGGTCTCGCGGGTGCCGTTGGCCAACGTGGTGTAAGCATCGTCGGCGTTCTTTCCCCAAGCGTGGGTCAAGTTGGCCGTGACATTCCACACGGGCGATGGCGCATAGCGCAGCCCGACCACCACGCTGGCCGGCACGATGCTCTCGAGCGGATCACCGTTGGCCTTCTCGCCTTCGCTGTAGGCGGCCGCGATGCGCGACGACCACGCATCGTTGAACTGCCAGCGACCTTCCAGCTCGGCACCCTTGACGATCACCTTGCCGGCGTTCATCGGCATCGTTGCGTTGTAGCGGTACAACACGGGCGACGTCGCGGTGGTGCGGTAGCCGTTGGCGTAAGCCTGCGCCGTGGTCACCGTCTCGATGAAGTTGCTGTAGCGGTCGCGGAACAGCGAGACGCCCAGCAATCCACGGTCCGTCGTCCAGCGGTAACCCAGCTCTACATTCAAGCTCTTTTCGGCATCCAGGTCTGGATTCGATGATGAGGTATCGAACTGCACCTGCGCGCCGGTCAGCGCATCAAAGGCGACAGTGGATCCAGTCGGCGAGTACAGATCGGCCACGCTGGGTGCACGGAACCCGCGTCCCAACTGCGCCCATAGCGCGTGGTCGGGCAGGAAGCGGAACTCGGCACCCGCCTGCCAGCTCGGCGCGGAAAACTGCAGGTCACGCACGCTGCCCGTCGGGTCGACGAAGGTGGCATCCACCGTGGGCGAATAGTCATAACGGTCATAGCGTGCACCGCCGCTCAGGATCAGTCGGTCGTCCAGCAACGACACGCTGTCGCGCAGATACAGGTTCCAGTTGCGCGCGTCGGTCCTGGGGACCTGGCGCGGATCCTGGTCGACGCTGGCGACGGTGCCCGCCGCCGTCCATCGCGTATCCACGGCGGTGAAGTCCACGTCGCGGCGCTGCCAGGCCAGTCCGTACGCGATGTCATGGCGTGCGCCGGACGTTTCCAGCACCTTGCTGAAATCCAGTGCCGCGCGATCCAGCGTCTGTTCGGTCGCACGGTTCTCGCTGCGCAGGCACGGCACGGTGCGCCCCGGGCAGCCGCTACCGGCGAGGATGGTGGTCAGGCCCCGGCTCTCGGTGACCTGGCGATCCAGCTGCGCTTCCACGCTGTCGAACAGCGCATTCTGCGGGCGGTACTGCCAGCGCACGCCATAGCGATCCCGATCATTGCGGTCATCACCGCGCCGCTCCAGATAGCCGGGCGCGTACACGCGCGACAGGTTGCCCACTTCGTTGCGCGCACGGCCACGCTCGATCATGAAACCGAGTGTGTTGCGTTCATCCAGCTGCAGGTCCAGCTTGCCCAACAGATTGTCACGCGTGCTGTCCACCGGATCGGGGGTGCGCCGGCCGATGCCGATGCGGTCCACGGTCGTGTCGTACCAGCTCTCTGATTCATGGCCTTCGCGGCGCGTATAGACCAGCATCGATTCGGCGATGCCGGTGCGGTTGGCGAAAGTGAGCGTACCCATGGTCTCGTCGTTGGCGCCGCTGTAGCCGAACTTGACCCCCACGTGCGTGTCGTTGCCGACGGCCTTCAGGTAGTCGGCCGGGTCCTTGGTGGTGAACACCACCGCACCACCGAGCGCACCACTGCCAGCGGTGATGGAATCCGCCCCCTTGATCACCTGCAGGCTCTTCAGCGTGTCGATGTCCACGTCGCCGCGGCCACTGCGGAAGAACTCATACGAACGCGCCGTTTCCACGGACTCGCCGAGGCTGAGTCCATCGACAGTGATCGCCACGCGGTCGCTTTCCAGGCCGCGGATGTTGAAGCCGTTGTCACCGAAGCGGCCCATGTCCACCACGCTGACACCGGGGATGTAGCGGATGGCCTCTTCCATGGTGTTGGCCATGTCCGCGTCCAGGTCGGCAGCGGTAAGCACGGTGACGTTCTGGTTGCGCGACGTGCTCTTCTTGGCGCGCTCGGCTTCCACCCGCACGGTATCGAGGGTGCCGGCATCGGCCGGTGCGTCCGCATGCGCGGCGGGTATCGCGGACAGGCTGGCGAGCACCGCCAGTGAAAGCAGGGAGAGGGACAGGTTCATCGGGAAAGCTCCGCAGGGAGAAAGGCTGGGCTAACGCCATTCCTGGCTGCCGACGCGCGTGGCGGCGGTGCGGGCTGGGAGGTCGTGGGAGATCGGTTGATGGGGCGCCGACGGCATGCAGGCACCCGATGTGTCACGGCGTAGCGGTCGGTTCCGGATCACGCGCATCGACGATGCGGTCACCGTTGGTATCAGCGCGATCAAACAGGCGCTTGCCCGACACCTGGTACTCGGCGAAGGTCATCCGACCGTCCTTGTCGGTGTCCAGTGCCCCGAAGCGCACCGCCGCTTGACGCCCGCCCGCCTCTCGCACCTTCGTGCGCTGCGCATCCAGGCGACCGGCAAATTCGGCGGTGTACTCGGCCAGGTCCAACTGACCATCGGCATTGGTGTCGGTCGCGGCGAACGTGGCGGCGCGTGCAGCATCGAACTCGGCGCGATCGACCACTCCGTCACCGTTGCGGTCGTACAGGTCCAGCATGCCGTTGGCGGTATGCGAGGTCGGCATCTTCAGCGGATCGCGGTTGGTCGCCGCCGCGCTTTCCTGCGTCGCGTCCTGGCTCTTCTCGTAGCCGTCCCAGGTGCGCTCGCCCGCTGCGTCGAATTCGTCGCGGCTGATGCGCCCGTCCTTGTCCTGGTCCAGCGCCTTGAAGCGTGTGTCGGTCTGCCGCAGGTGCCCTTCGCGGGCCTTGGCCAGGCGTTCATCGAAACGCTGCAGGTACTCGTCGATGTACTCCTGCTTGTCCACGCTGCCATCGCCATTGCGGTCGGTCGCGGCGTAGCGTGCGCGACGGAAGGTCTCGAACTGTGCCCAGCTGACCGCGCCGGTGTCCTGCGGATCGAACTGCTCCAGGAAATCTGCTGCGGCAGAAGACAGGGCAGGTGCCGTGGCCTGTTGCGCGGATGCCGTGGGGGCCGATGTAGCCGCAAGCAGCGCCAGCGCGATCATGATCTTGGTCATACGAGGAAATCCTTCAAGGGAGTGGCTTACGGTTCCAGCACGCGGAAGCTGAGCGTGTAGTTGTTGCCGTACTGCGGTGCAGCAGCACCTGCCGGGGCAGCGCCGCGATAGCGGATCAACGCCAGGTAGCTGCCTGCCTGCTGCAACGGCAAGGTGGCTTTGCCCGCGGCATCGGTGGTGAGTTCCAGTGCGGCCGGCTGGCTGTGGCCATCGCCGAGCGCGCGGTTGATCTCCACCTTCTGCGCCGGCAGCGGCTTGCCGTCGTAGCGCACTTCGAAAGTGAAGGACTCGCCGACGTACAGATCACTCGGATGGGTGACGGGGACCAGCTCAAGGCCCTTGCCGTAAGGCTTCAGGGCGTCGGTGGTCGGCTCCCCGGCCGTCAGATAGACCTCCGACCGCGACAGACTCTGGTAGTGCGACACGATCTTCGCCCCGGCTGGCAGCGGCGTGGACGGGTCACGGCTGCTTGCGGTCTTGCCGTTGACCTCGAACGTACGGAACACCGCGCCAAGGCGATTACCGGTGCTGAAGCGGTAGGTGCCCTTCTTGCCCGGCAGCCGCTGCTCGACCACGGCCCGGGTCTTCAACAGATGCACGGTATCGGGTACATGGGTCACACCATCGGGATCGGTCACCACGAAGGTGCTGTTGTCGAACACCACCTCGGGAACGAAGAAGGTTTCAGCGAAGCTGGCATCGAGCGTGACCAGGCTGGTCGGCTGGATCTGGAACGTCGCCGGTGCCAGATATGGCGTATGCGCATGGGCAGGCAACACGACGGCGGCCAGCATCAGGCCAGCCAGCAAGCAGGTTTTCATCGGCATATCTCGTGGAAGGCACCGGCCCCAGTCCGGCGGCGCACACTCTATGCCTATTGCGAATGATTCGCAATACGATTGTTATACAGCGAACGGCGGAGCCCCTCGCGGTGGGCTGCAAGTGCAGGCTGCGTGCTTGGGGCTGGGCGGTGGGGCTGTGCGGGGGCCGGCAAAAACTGCGTCCATGCGTGCCTCGTTTCGCGCCATCCATGGCGCTCAACGCCCCCGCGCAGCCCCACCGCCCAGCCCTCTGACAGGTTCCGTGCGCCGCCAGCCGCGTAAGAAAAAAGAAAAAAGCGGTAGCGCCGACCCATGGTCGGCGAGCGCAGCGGGCCGTTGGCGGGGACATTCCGCCGAGCACGGCTCGGCGCTACAGATGGCGATAATCCGTCGGGTGGAGGGAGCCCCTGAGTCAGGGGCGGCCGCGAAGCGGCGGGGTGTGGGTGCTGGTGAGACGGGGCCCGCGGTTTGCGAAGCAAAGCGTGGGAGCGGCAGCGCGAATGCGATGACGTGGACCCGTGCCATGGATGGCACGAAACGAGGCCCGCATGGATGCGGCCCTTGCCGTCCCCTGCCAACCCACCCCGCCCCACCTCCAAGCAGCCCCGCAGCTGTTGCCGTTGCCGTTGCCGTTGCCGTTGCTGTTGCTGTTGCCGCTGCAGTTGCTTCTGCAGGTGCCGGGCTGCAAGCCCGGCAACCCACCTACCCCCTCGGCTTCGCCGGGTTCAACAGATTGCCGAAGAACACCGCATTGACCAGCAACCGGTCCGTCCCGTGCCAATACTTCCGGTGCGCCGGGTCATCGGCGAACAACACCACGTTGCCTTGCCCCTGCGGCGACACCAGCAACCACGCCGAGCCCTTTACCCGCGCCCGGTTGCGCTCGGACAGATAGCCGTTGACGCGCGGCTGCTCGTCCACCCGCACCACCGTGGAGAACGGATTGGCGCTCGGCTGCAGCACCACCGCGTTTTCCTTGTTCACCGCAAGCGCGCGACCCGGTACGCCGAAGCCCAGCGGATGACTCGTGTCGATGTCCGCACTGAGGATGTTGCCGCTCACCCGCTCGATCGCCGCGATATCGCGCTGATCGCCGAACGCCTTGCGTTCGCCCGCAGTGGTCTCTTCGTCCTGGCCTAGCTTCTCACCGTCGGCCAACTTCTTGTCGATTGCCCAGCGCGAGGCGGTGCCATACGTCACCAGCGATCCGCCTGCCTGGATCCAGCGCTTCAGCGCGCCCACGGCGACGTCGTCCACTGCCTCGTACTTGCCACCGGACAACACGATCGTGGTGTAGCGGTCCAACGCCACCTTGCCCAGCTGGGTCGGGTCGATCTTGCTGGCGGGCAGCTGCAGCTGCTGGTCCAGCAGGAACCAGGCCGAGCCGATCTCGGTGGCGTTCACGCCCTCACCCATCACCAGCGCGACGGCGGGCTTGCGCAATGCCTTCACCCCATCGCTGCCCAGATCGACACCGCCCCGGCTCTGGCCGCTGGCCAGTGCATGGGCCTGCACGCCTGCATCCGTTGCGGCCGCCTGCACGGCATCCCGCAGCGCCGCGCCCTGCAGTGGCTGTCCTGCCACCGGCACCACGATGCTGCCGGGCGCGAACGACACATCGCCGCCCACCGTGCTGGCGGTGAAAGACTGGAATGCCGCGCGCGTGGACAGACCCTTGGACTGCAGTGCGTACAGCGCACGGCCCGCGTTGTAGTCGCGCCAATCGATCACATACGCGTAGCCGGCCTGGCCACCCCGTACCCCCGCCTGCACCGGCGGCAACGCGGTTACCTGCGTGCCCTCCGCGATGCGCCCCTTGCTGGCGGCGAAAGCGACCCCGTAGGCCGGTGCGATAGCGTAAGACGTGCTGCCGTAGAACACATCGCCCTTGATCGGCGGGGTGTCGGCGAAGATCGAATGCACCAGCCGGAACTGCGGCTGCGCAGCGGGCACCACGTAGGCACTGCCCGGTTCAAAGCGGCGCCCCTCTACGGTGACGGTCGATGCCAGCGCATGCACCTCGATCCGGTGCAGCAGCAACAACTCAAGCAGCTTCCGGGTGAGCGCAGGATCGTGCGCATCGCCGAACACGAAGCTCTTCAAGGGCTGCTGCCCCGCCTGCTTGAGCGCGGACTGGAAGAACGTCTTCTGCAGGGTGAACAGGCCTTCCCGCTCAGCCACCGCACCGCGCAAGGTGCCCAGCCCGGTGGCGACCTGGTTGCGGATGGTGAACGGGAAGGTCAACGGACCATTGACCGACTCCTGCACGCGTCCGCGCGAGCTGGCCTGTTCGACGGTGACACCCACGGCACCGTGGAAATCCGGGTAGGTGGAGCCATACACCGGTGAGAAGTTGTCGTAGTTCTCGCCGGTGTAATACAGCGAGCCCAACGCATCCAGCGAGGCGGCGTGGTACTTCGCCAGGGTCTTGTTGAACTCGTACGACGCGGCCGGCAGCAACGGACTGTGCATGCTCTTCGGTGACGGCTCGAAGTAGTAGGTGCTGTCCTTGCCCATTTCGTGGAAGTCGATCTGCACGTTCGGGTACCACTGGTGGAAGACCTCGATCTTCGGTCGACTTTCCTGTTGCGTCAGGGCCAGCCAGTCGCGGTTGAGGTCGGTGAAGTAGTGGTTGGTGCGACCCTGCGGGAACGGCTCAACGTGCTCCTTGTCGGCCGGGTCGGCCGATGCCGGACTGGATGCGTAGGCGTTGTGCCAGTTCGCAGCTCGGTCACGGCCGTCCGGGTTCTGCGCCGGATCGAACAGCACCACGGCGTTCTGCAACCACTGCTGCGTCTCGGCGCTGCGGTTGGCCACCAGGTAGTACGCCGTCAGCATCGCCGCCTCGCCGCTGGAGGTCTCGTTGCCGTGCACGCTGTAGCCCAGCCACACCACCACGGGGCTGTCGCCGGCAGCGGTGCGCGGTTGCGCGGGATCGGCCAGGGTGGCGTGCTGCTGGCGCAGCGTGTCCAGCCGTGCGTGGTTCTGTGCCGAGGTCACCGTGGCGATCAGCAGCGGACGCCCTTCGTAGCTGCGGCCGATTTCCTGCACCGTGATCTTGTCGGAATGCTTGGCCAGTTCGTTGAAGTAAGCCACCAGTTGATCATGCCGCGTGTAGCGGCTGCCGACCTCGTAGCCGAGGAACTGCTGCGGCGTCGGCACGGCCGGATCGAAATCGGTGGATTGGCCCTGCGGGAAGAAGTAAGCACTCTGCGCCTGCGCCGGGAGAACCGGAGCGGCGACCGCGATGGCGGCAACGAACAAGGACAACAACACACTGCGATGGAAGGACACAACGATTCCCCATGAAGGTTGGCGCTGGAGCGCCGAGGGCAGCCACCTGGCCGCACGCGGCGACCAGGCGGACATTGCGGTGCAACGAAGCAGGCTGATCAGAACCGGTAGTCGAACCCGACCGTGAAGTAGCGTCCGCGCAGGTCGTACTGGCTGAAATCGTAGGGCGCGCGGATGCCCGGGAACGACGCGTCGTACGGCGGTGCCTCATCGCCCAGGTTCTGGATCTTCGCGTACAGGGTCAGCTGCTCGAATCCGGTGTACCCGACGTACAGATCGAACTGGCTGTACGAGTCGACCCGGTCCTGCACGGCCTGCGCCGTCGTGCTGGCCTTCTGGTCATAACCACTGGTGTAGTACCAGGTGAGCGCCGTGCGTACATCACCGTACGCCCAGTCCAACGACGTCGTCGCTTTGTTCTTCGGCAAGGTCGCACCGAGGTTGCTGCCGGCGTAGTCCACGAGCGGACCGCCGATCACCGTGGGCCGGCGGTAGTCGCGCACATGGGTGTACGCCGAGCTCAGGTTTAAGGTGCCGAAGCGATCGGTGGGCACGCGCTGGCGCAGCTCGACATCGATGCCGGACGTCTTCAGGTCACTCAGGTTCTGGTAGCGGTTATACACGGCCTGGATCTTGCCGCGCTCATCGCGCTGCACCGCGCCGGGCACATCGTTGGTGACCAGGGTCTGGGTGTTGTTGGTGCCGACCAGGTTCTCCAGCTCGATCTTGTAGTAGTCGACACTCAGGTTGGTGTTCGCCCACGGCGACAGCACCACGCCGAAGTTATAGCTGCGCGTGCGTTCCGGCTTCAGGTCGGTGTTGCCGACGGTGAAGAACGTGGGGTTCTGCCGCGATCCGGGCAGGTCCGGGTCACGCGGGTCGACCACGCTGCCGTAGGAAATGCTGGTGCTGTCCGAGTTCTCCGAAAGCGAAGGCGCACGAAAGCCCTTCGACGCGGCCGCGCGCACCAGCAGGAAGTCCAGCGGCTGCCAGCGCAGGCCCAGCTTGGGCGAGAACGCATCGCCGAAGTCGTCGTAATGATCCGCACGCGCGGCGACCGACAGCTCCAGCCTGGAGGCCAGCGGCACGATCGCCTCGGCATACGCTGCGGTCACGGTCCGCTCGCCATGCACTTCGGCGATGGCCGGGCGTACCTGCAGGCCGGCATCGATCTGCCAGGGATTGTTGGAATCCAGCTTCTCGCGGCGCCACTCCAGCCCCGAGGCGAAGCCGATGTCGCCGGCCCAGGTACGGCCCAGCGTGCCGGACACTTTCGCATCGATGCCCTGCAGCTTGGATTCGGCCGGGCGCAAGGTGGCGATGTTGATGCCATCAAGCACCGACTGAGGCGTGGCCGACGGATCCAACAGGTTGTAGCTGCCGGTGGCCAACGCGTCGGCCAACGCCCAGCGGTTCGCGAAGCCACCGGACACGGTTTCGCGCTCGCTGCTGCGGGCACCGAACGCGGCCACCTCCCAATCCCAGCGCTCGCTGCTGCCGCGCAGGCCGACCAGTCCGCGGTAGGACTGCGAGCGGTTGGTCTTCACCGTGCCGCCGAGGTTGAAGAACGTGTATTCGATCGGCACGGCCCGTCCGTACGGGTTGTAGGGGTTGTTGGCGGGCAGGCTCGAAGACACCGGCTCGGCCAGTCCGGTATCCGCGTTCAGCGCGAAGCGACCACTTTCCAGGGTGAAGAAGGGACTGCTGCCAAACCAGGAAACGCCTTTTACCTCGCTGTACAGGACTTCGCCGAAGGCTTCGACGTTGTCACTGACGCGGAACGTGCCGTTCGCATAGGCCTGCCAGCGTTTGGTCGACGGAATCAACGTGGTGAACGGTGCCTGGTTGAAGCCGCAGGTGTTGCCGGCCAGTCCATCGATCGGCGCGCTGGCGACCAGGGTGGTGCCGTCCGGGCACTGGCCATTGGCATCGAGCATGGGCACCGACGCCCCATTGATCAGGTACCGCGCGCCTTTCGCCGACCAGCCGTTCCAGCGGCCACCGGACTTGTCGCTGTAGATGCCGCTCTGGGTCAGGTCGCGCTCGTCCTGGTCCAGGCGATCGCGGTTGTAAGCTTCCAGGCTGAAGAGGATGTTGTAGCCATCGCGCTCCAGGTCACCCAGCCCGCCGACGAACTTCAGCTTGGTTTCGTCCAGCCCGCCCTGGTCCGCCGTGCCGACGCTGCCGCCGATCTCCGCGCCCTGGTAGTTCTGTCGGGTGATGATGTTGACCACGCCGGCCACGGCATCCGAGCCATACACCGCCGACGCGCCGTCCTTGAGCACTTCGATCCGTTCCACGGCGACCAGCGGCAGCGCATTGAGGTTGACGAAGGTGTCGGACAGGCCATTGGCCGGGAAACCATAGTTGGCCAAACGCCGGCCATTGAGCAGCACCAGCGTGTTTTTCTGCGACAGGCCACGCAGGCCGATACCTGCCGAGCCAGAGGCCCAGCCACTGTTGGAGGTCTCGTTCGCTGCATTGCCGGTGTTGGCCGAGATCGAGCGCAGTACATCGGCGACCGACGCCTTGCCGGTGGCCTCCAGCTGTTCGCGGCCGATCACCTGGACCGGGTTGGCGGTCTCCGTGTCAGTGCGTTTGATGTTGGACCCGGTGACCCGCACGGCGGCCAGTGTGCTGGCATCGCCACTGGCGGAGGTGTCGGCAGAGGTGTCGGCTGCGGCAGGCAAAGGCGCGGCCAAGGCAGCGGCCAAGGCCGCCACGAGCAAGGTGTGCTGGGGCATGTGGTCTTCGTGGGGTGGTGGTGGCAGTTCCGCAGTAGCACATGAACGGCTGCTGCGCAGCCAATAACATCTCTTCATACGGATATAAGAGAAGCTAACATCTCTTCATCGCGATGAAAAGGATTCAACTGCCGTTGTAACGGGCCTGGCACTGCGGACCGGTACAATCCGCATCATGGAAATCTTCAAAATCTTCATGATCGAAGCAGCGCATCGGCTGCCCAACGTGCCGCCGGGCCACAAGTGTTCGCGCCTGCACGGCCATTCGTTCCGGGTGGAACTGAAAGTCGAGGGCGAACCCGGTGCACAGACCGGCTGGATCATGGATTTCGGCGACGTCAAAGCCGCATTCCAGCCGATCTACGACCGCCTGGACCACCACTACCTCAATGACATCCCGGGGCTGGAAAACCCGACCAGCGAAAATCTGGCGGTCTGGATCTGGCAGGAGCTCAAGCCGGTGCTGCCTGCCCTCAGCGAGATCACCGTGCATGAGACCTGCACGTCCGGATGCCGCTATCGTGGGCCCGCGACCCGCTGAGCAAGTGGTTGATACTGAACGACATTCAGCCTCGTTCAGGACACGGCAGACGATCCTGTTGCAATGCAGCACGAAAGGCGTATGCTGCATTGCAACAGGTCGCGAATCTTCCCGGTTCCGCAGACCACCAGAACACTGCATGGGTCCCTCCCCCCGTGCAGTCGCAGGACCCGACAGATCCCTCCCTCTGTCGGGTCCTTTTTTTTGGCTCGGCGTTGCACCCGCTACCTACTCCCCGACGCGTGCATGCGGCCTGCTGCCCGCTCTGCGCCTGTGGACCGGCGCGCCTGCTATCTCCCGCTCTGCGCCTCGCCTGGTAGTGCCGACTTCAGTCGGCAGCGCACGGACCCGGCCGGCCGACATCAAACCGGGCGATCCTGCACGCAGATCATCCGACGCTCAGCCTGCAGGCTTCGCCCGCGGCAACGCAAACTCGAAGGTCGCGCCCTGCTCGGTGTCCAGCAGCCGGATGTCGTGGCCATGCAGTTGCACCACGCGCTGCACGATCAGCAGCCCAAGCCCGCCATTCTCGCCGCGACGCGGACCGAGCGCGGCTGGCGCATGGAACAGCGTCGCGCGCAGGGCCGGATCCACGCCGGGGCCGTTGTCGCTTACCTGCACGCGCACGTGGTCCGGCGCTGCGAAGAGCCGAACCTGCACATGACCGCCCTCCGGCGTATGCCGCAGCGCATTGTCGATCAGGTTGGTCAGTACCCGTTCCACCAGCCCCACGTCGGCACGCACCAGCGGCAGCCCCTGCGGGAACGATGCATCCAGCCGCTGTTGCTTGGCTTCGGCGGACAATTCGAACTTCTGCAGCACATCCTGCAGCAGTTCCGGCAGCGCGAACACTTCCCACTGCAGTTGCACCTGGCCGTGCTCCAGCCGTGCCAGCTCGAACAGCGCGCGCGCCAGTCCGCCGACCTTGGCACTCTGCGAAAGCGCGATCGCCAGATAACGACGGCGTTCTTCAACGCTCAATGTAGCTTCCTTCATCGCCAGCGTTTCCAGATAGCCATGCAGCGACGCCAACGGCGTGCGCAGGTCATGGGAAATGTTGGCAACCATCTCGCGTCGCTGCAGGTCCTGCTGACGCAGTTGCTGCCACTGCTCACCAAGTCGGTGGGCCATCTGTGCGTGTGCGTGCTCCAGAATCAGCAGTTCGTCGCGCTCGTCACCGCGCAGCGCGGGCAGCGCAGGCAGCTCCGTGGGGGCATCGATGTCGAACGATTGAATGCGCCGGGTCAACTCACGCAGCGGCCGCGTCACCCAATAGAACGCCACCAGTCCGGCCAGCATGCCCAGCACCGCAACCAGCACCACCGACCACAGCGTGGTGCGCCACTGGCTGCTGCTGGCCAGGTCATCCGCCAGCATCTGCCGCTGTTCACCCACCAGCACCACGTAGACATAGCCTGCTGGTTTGCCCTGCACCACCAGCGGCGCCACGCTGAAGACCTTGCGTCCGCTGGCACTGCGCGGGTCGTCGCCGAGGATCGGCAGTGCCCCGCCGGCCAGCAGCGCTTTCAGCGGCGCCAGGTCCACCTTGTCGCGATGCAGATGGCCACTCGGTGCGTCATGGCCCAGCACGCGGCCCTGCTCGTCCAGCAGATACACCTCGACGCTGGGATTGACCGCCATCAGCTGGCCGAACAGCGCGCGCACTTCCAGTTCGCGCATGCCCGCCTGGTCCATCAGCTCGCTGCGCTGGGCGATGTGCGCGGCCAGCCCCAGCGACAGGCGCTGCACCACTTCCTGCTCATGCCGCAGCGCCATGCGCATCTGCATGCCCAGCAGCGCCAGGCTGCACAGCACCAGCAGCGCGGCGAACACCGCCGCCAGTTTCTGCCACAGCCGCAGCCGAAGCGTCACGCGTCACCTCCGGTGGTGCCCACCAGCTTGTAGCCGCGGCCCCATACCGTGAGGATCTGCTTCGGATTGGCCGAGTCCGCTTCGATCTTGTTGCGCAGGCGATTGATGTGCGTGTTGACGGTGTGCTCGTAGCCATCATGGCCGTAACCCCAGACCTGGTCCAGCAGCTCGGCGCGGGTGAATACCTGCCCAGGATGGCGGGCAAAGAACAGCAGCAGGTCGAACTCGCGCGGCGTCAGCTCCAGCTCCTTGCCGGAATGGGCAGCCACCCGCGCCAGCGGGTCAAGGCGCAGCGGGCCCAGTTCGATCGCCCCCGCATCCAGCCGCGCGTTCTGTGCCATCGCGTCGGCACGGCGCAGCAGCGCGCGTACTCGCGCCACCAGTTCCGGCATCGAAAACGGCTTGGCAAGGTAGTCATCCGCGCCGAGTTCCAGCCCGACGATCCGTTGGGTCTCGCTGCCACGGGCGCTGATGATGATGATCGGCACATAGCGCGCCATCGCCCTCGCGCGGCGGCAGATCTGCAGCCCATCCACGCCGGGCAACATCACATCCAGCACCAGCGCATCCCAGGGCCCCTCCTGCTCCAGCAGCCGCATGCCGACGTCACCGTCGGCCGCATGCACCACCGTGTAGCCTTCATCGGCCAGATGCAGGCGCAGCAGGTCGGCGATGTGGACATCGTCTTCGACGATCAGGACGCGCTGGGCAGCAGTCATGGAGGCAGGGTGGCGGCAGGAAGACGTGCCGTCATTGTCCTTCGGCCGGCCGGTGGATGTATCACGGAAAATTGAACTCTCCGTGAGGATTCGTTGATGCGCGTGGGCGCAGCATGGCCACATCGTCCTTCGCTGGAGATCGCCCATGTCGCTTACCCGTCGTCACCTGCTTGGCCTGGGCGGCATGGCAGCCGCCGCCAGCGTGCTGGGCGTGGGGGCCTGCAGCCGCGCTGCCCCTGCAGCCGCCGAGGCCGCGCCGGCCCGCCGCTTCGACATCATGCGCAGCGATGCCGAATGGAAGCAGCGCCTGACCCCTGCGCAGTACGCCGTGCTGCGCCAGCAGGCCACCGAGCGCGCAGGCAGCAGTCCGCTGGACCGGGAAAAGCGCCGGGGCACGTTCCACTGCGCGGGCTGCGCGCTGCCGCTGTTTTCGTCGGCCACCAAGTTCGAGAGTGGCACCGGCTGGCCGAGCTTCTGGCAGCCGCTGAAGGACGCGGTAGGCGAGCAGCGCGATACGCTGTTCGGCATGGTAAGGGTGGAAATCCACTGCCGCCGCTGTGGTGGCCATCTGGGCCATGTGTTCAACGACGGCCCCCGCCCGACGGGTCTGCGCTATTGCATGAACGGTGCAGCGATGACGTTTGAACCCTCTGCCGCCGCCGATGCCAACGACAGCGGCGAACGCTGGCGCGTGCCCGTGTGATGTCCCTCTTCCTGCTGATCCCCTTGATGGAGCGTCGATGATGCTGTTGCTGCTGGCCTACCTGGGGGGTGTGTTGACCCTGCTCAGTCCCTGCATCCTGCCGGTGCTGCCGTTCGTGTTTGCACGCGCAGGCCGCTCCTTCCTGCGCAGCACCCTGCCGCTGCTGCTGGGCATGGCGATCACCTTCACCGTGGTGGCCAGCCTGGCGGCCGTGGGCAGCGCCTGGGTGGCGCAGGCCAACCAGATCGGTCGCTGGATCGCGCTGGTCGTAATGGCGGTTTTCGCTCTGGCGTTGTTGTGGCCACGCTTTTCCGACCGCTTGCTGGCACCGTTCCAGCGGGCCGGCGCACGACTCAGTGCGCGGGCCGATGCGGCCGATGAAGCCGGACGGGGCGGAGCGGGCACCTCCCTGCTCGTGGGTATCGCCACTGGCCTGCTGTGGGCGCCATGTGCTGGCCCGATCCTCGGTCTGGTGCTGACCGGCGCGGCATTGAATGGCGCCAGTGCCAGCACCAGCAGCCTGCTGCTGGCTTACGCTCTGGGCGCAGTGACGGCCCTCGCGCTGGCGGTGTGGATCGGCGGTCGCGTCTTCAATGCCTTGAAGGCACGGCTGGGCCTGGGCAATACGCTGCGCCGCCTGCTGGGCGTTGCCGCGCTGCTGGCGGTGGTCGCCATCGCCATGGGCTGGGACACCGGTGTGTTGACGCGCCTTTCTGCGGTAAGCACGGCGCGACTGGAGCAGGGGCTGCTCAACGCGGTTCCTGGCGTGCAGCCCGCCGCCTCCACGCTGTCCAGCACGGGCGCAGCCGGGGCGGCCGATACGCCGTTGCCGGTCGAAGGCGAACTGCCGGCCCTCGACGGCAGCACCGGCTGGCTCAACAGCCCACCGCTGACCCGCGAGCAGCTGCGCGGCAAGGTCGTGTTGATCGATTTCTGGACCTATTCCTGCATCAACTGCCTGCGCGCGATGCCCTTCGTGCACGAATGGCAGGAGCGCTACCGCGACCATGGCCTGGTGGTGATCGGCGTACATACGCCCGAGTTCGCCTTCGAGCGAAATCCGCGCAATGTGATGCGCGCCGTTGAACAACTGAAGGTCGACTACCCGGTCGCGCTGGACAACAACTATGCCATCTGGCGCGCATTCGAAAACCGCTATTGGCCGGCCCACTACTTCGTCGATGCGAAGGGGCGCATCCGCGCGCACCAGTTCGGCGAGGGCAACTATGCGCACTCCGAGCAGGTGATCCGTCGGCTGCTGCAGGAGGCGGGCCAGACCGACCTGCCCCCGCCTGCCGACCCCGCGGCCGCCACCAGCCTGCAGGGCGTTGCCGAGCAGGCCGACATGGGCAACCTGCGCTCGCCGGAGACCTATCTGGGCCATGCCCGCGCGGAGAACTTCGCGTCTCCCGGTGGCATCCGCAACGGACAACGGGCCGACTACACGCTGCCGGATCGCTTCACGCTGAACCAGTGGGCATTGCGGGGACCCTGGACCGTGAGCGAAGAGGCTGCGGAACTGCAGCAGGCCGGTGGCCGCATCGCCTTCCGTTTCCACGCCCGCGACCTGCACCTGGTGTTGGCGCCGGCGGAAAACGGCGCGCCGGTTCGTTTCCGCGTGTTGATGGATGGCAAGCCGCTTCCGTCCGCCGATGCAGGCGGCGACGTCCATCCCGATGGCACCGGCGTGGTCGATGAGCACCGTCTTTACCAGTTGGTACGCCAGCGCGACAACATCGGCGAGCACCTGTTCGAGATCGAATTCCTGGACCCCGGCGTCCAGGCCTACGCATTTACGTTTGGTTGAGGAGATCGTATGAAACTCTCACTGGAACAGGGTATCGCCGCCGCCGTCGCGACGCTGGTCGTGGGCTCGCTGGTCGCCTTTGCGGTGGATGCGGGACCGGCCCTTGGCGCCGCTGCCGGTGCGGCTCGCATCAGCGAAGAAAGCCGTGCGCTGCCCGCGCCCACCGGAACCGCTGCCTTCAAGGATGACCGCACGCAGGCCAGCGTGGTGTTCGCCGGCGGCTGCTTCTGGGGCGTGCAGGGCGTGTTCCAGCACGTCAAGGGCGTCAGCAACGCGGTGTCCGGCTACATCGGGGGCGAGGCATCGACCGCGCGCTATGAAACCATCAGCGGCGGTCGCACCGGCCACGCCGAGGCGGTGCGGGTGGACTACGATCCGCGCCAGGTCAGCTACGGCCAGCTGCTGCAGGTGTTCTTCTCGGTTGCGCATGATCCGACCCAGCTCAATCGACAAGGCCCGGATCGCGGCACGCAGTATCGCTCCGCCATCTTCAGCGACGACGCGCGCCAACAGGCAGCCAACCGCGCCTACGTAGGACAGATCGGCGCCTCGTTCACCTCGCCGGTGGTGACCGAGCTGGGCACGGGCAAGCGCTTCTATCCCGCCGAGGCGTATCACCAGAATTACCTGGAGCGGAATCCGCAGGCCGCCTACATCCGCTACTACGATGCGCCCAAGCTGGTCGCGTTGCAGCAGCGCTTCCCGCAGTTGTACCGCAAGGATCCGATGCTGGTGCCGATGCGTTGACGCCGCACGGCTGAGTGGGTGCGCTGGGCCGCGGTCGCAGGCAGAAAAGCGCGCTGACCCGCTACGAAGCGGCGCGCGGCAGGCCCATGCTAGGCTGGCCATCCCACGGTTACAGGCACGGCGGATGGTCAGCGGGATGGGTACAGATGGATGAGCTCACCACATCCCCTCGCTACCAGCGCCTTGCTGATGAACTGGCGGCGGCGATCCACGCCGGACGCCTGCCCAGCGGGGCGCGTCTGCCTTCGCTGCGGCAGATGGCCGACCAGCGCAAGGTCAGCCTGAACACCGTGATCGGGGCCTACCGGCAACTCGAAGATGCCGGTCTGGTGATTCCGCTGCCGCGTTCGGGGTTCGAAGTCGCGCAGCGCCTGCAGGTGCCGCAGCGCTCGTTACGCGATGTCCCGTCGGCCCCCACCGCCCCCGGCCAGCAGGCGATGATGGCACGCGTCCTTGCCGCGCAGCAGCGCCCGCAGGTGCTGGACCTCGCCTTCGCCGGGCCGCGGGGCGCGGCCTTCTATCCCGGCCCCCACCTGCAGCGCGCGACGGCGCAGGTGCTGCGTCGGGGCATGGCCACGGTGGAAACCTACGCGCGACAGAATGGTTCGCAGGCGCTGATCCGGCAGATCGTGCAGCGCGGCCCGCGCCTGGGGCTGCACACCGTGCCGGAACGCATCGTGCTGACCCATGGGGCGATGGAGGCCTTGCAGCTGGCGCTGCGCGCGGTCACCCAGCCCGGCGACGCCGTGGGGCTGGAGGCCCCGTCCTACTTCAACCTGTATCCGCTGCTTGCCAGCCTCGGGTTGCAGGCGATCGAACTGCCCACCCACCCGCAACACGGGCTGGACGTGGACGCGTTGGCCACCCTGCTCGATACCACGACGTTGGCCGCGCTGGTGGTGATGCCCACCGTGCACAATCCATTGGGCTGCACCATGCCGGTCGCCGCCAAGCAACGCCTGGCCGCGCTGGCCAGCGCCCGGCGGCTGCCGGTGATCGAAGACATCGTGTACGCCGAGCTGCAGCACACCGAACCGCTGGAACCCTTGCTCAAGGCATTCGACCGCGAGGGCTGGGTCATGGTCTGCGCCGGCTTCTCCAAGACGCTGGCGCCGGACTACCGCATCGGCTGGCTCGAGGGCGGCCGCTTCAGCGAGCGCATCGCATTGCTCAAGTTCCACTCCAGCGGTGCCGAGTCGCGGTTGCTCGGTGATTCTGTCGCGGCGTTCCTCGAGGCGGGCAACTACGAGCACCATCTCCGGCGCATGCGCCGGCTGTACCGCGAACAGACCGGGCGCGTCCGACAGCTGGTCGCCCAGCACTTTCCGCCCGGCACGCTGGCGACCGAGCCGACCGGCGGTTTCCTGCTGTGGCTGGAAATACCGGGCGTGGACACCGGCCAGCTGTTCGAGCAGGCGCTGGCAGAGGACATCGTGTTCATGCCCGGCCAGGTGTATTCGCGGGGCGCACGCTACCGGCAATGCCTGCGGCTTTCCTGCTGCCAGGCGCTGGATGAGCACTACGTGGCCGGCATAGCGCGGATCGGCGCGCTTGCGCGCGGCCTTGCCGCCCGCGACGCCGTGCCTTGCTAGACTGACGCCATGTTCGCCACCTCTTCGCTGACCGGCAGCAAGCCGGAACAATACGCCCAGCTGCTGGAACAGGCCCGTGCCCTGGTCCATGGCGAGAGCGACCGCATCGCCAATGCGGCCAACCTCTCCGCGCTGATCTACCACGCCGTGCCGCAGCTCAACTGGGCCGGCTTCTACCTGTTCGACGGTACCGAGCTGGTTGTCGGCCCGTTCCAGGGCCTGCCTGCGTGCGTACGCATCCCCCTGCACAAGGGCGTTTGTGGTGCTGCCGCCACCCAGCGCGTGACCCAGCGCATCGATGATGTGGACGCCTTCCCGGGCCATATCGCCTGCGATTCCGCCTCCCGTTCCGAGCTGGTGGTACCGCTGGTGAAGGGCGATACGCTGATCGGCGTGCTCGACCTGGACAGCCCGGACCCGGCGCGCTTCGATGCCGATGACCAGGCCGGCCTGGAAGCCATCGCTGCGGTATTCGTCGACGCCCTGCAATGAGCACCCTGCAGCTGCGCAACATCGGTCCGAAGAGCGCTGCCTGGCTGCGCCAGGTGGGGCTGCGCAGCCGCGAAGAACTGCTCGCGATCGGCTCGGTCGGCGCCTTCGTCAAGATCAGGCGCGCGGGCTTCAAGCCCAGCCTCAACCTGCTTTATTCGTTGGAAGGCGCGTTGCTGGACTGCCACTGGCAGGACCTGTCCGAAGCACAACGCGGTGCGTTGGTGCAGGACTACGAAGCACGCATCGCCCTGCAGCCGTTGAAAGCGCCGGGACCGGCCTCCGGCCCCGTGCACGAACGACGTTTCGACGACGCCGACACGCAGGACTGACGGTAGCGCCGACCCAAGGTCGGCGAGCGCAGCGGGCCGTACGCGGACACATCCCGCCGAGCACGACGCGCCGCTTCCCGGTAGCGCCGACCCATGGTCGGCGAGCGCAGCGGGCCGCGCGCGGGGACATTCCGCCGAGCGTGGCTCGGCGCTACAACGACCGCATCACGGCTGTTGCAGCTCCAGCAGCTCGCCCCACAGCCCGCCGTCGCCCCGCTCCACCCGCAGCCGCAGCCGCGTGCCGTGGTCGATACGCAACGCCCAGCACAGGGCCACCGGCAACCCACATACCTGTGACAGCACCATCCGCAGCGGACCGCCGTGGCTGACGATCAGCGTTGGCGCCGCATCGTCGGCTTCCTCTGCATCGAACAACCGATCCAGCGCGCGCGCGATCCGTCGCTCGAAGTGTCCCCAGCTTTCGCCGTTCGGCGGTGGAAACGCGTGCGGATCACGATGAAAGCCCAGCAGTGCCTGCTCGGGCAGCGTGTCGATGGCCACACCATCCCAGTCGCCGAAGTCCAGCTCTTCCCACTCCGCGTCCGGCTGCACCTCCAGCCCTCGCGGCACGGCCAGCGCCACGGCGGTGTGTAGTGCACGCAGGCGGGGCGAGCAGATCACACGCTCCCATTCGTGCAGGTCATAGGCGGCACACAGACCGTCATGCGCACCAGCCAACAACGGTGGATCGGTGCGTCCGTCCAGGTGGGTATCGCGTCCGGTACTGGCATGGCGCACCAGGTCCAGGATCATCGCCCGCCCCCGGTGTGCCTGTCGTGCATCAGCGGGCGCACGCCCAGGCGTTCGAACAGGGGAACAACACAACACGGCATCGACGTCATCGGCAGATCTGGAACGAAACAGAGTCCATTCTAGTGCACCGGCCGCATCGCCCTGCATTGCCGCGTGTGATCGCTTAGACTGCGCGCACTTCAAGGTGACCTGCGGCGCAAGCTGGCAGGTTGAAACGGGAAGCCGGTGACACATCGTGAGATGCCACTCCGGCGCTGCCCCCGCAACGGTAAGCGCGTCACAAGCGGACATCACGCCACTGTGCCCAGCATGGGAAGGCGTCCGCCCGGTGGGTTCCCACCGACGGCAAGCCCGGAGACCGGCCAGGAAGCACCAGGTTGCGATGCGGTGGGCATCGGCGACGGCCATCGCGAGCATTCGCGGTGCGCATCGCCCAGCCCCACGTGCTGCAGCTCCCTTTATGTCCGCGCGGGCGTGCGCGGCAGCCGGAGTTCCCTCATGTCAGTGCAGTCCCGAATCCTTTCCCTGGCCGTGCTTGCCGCACTGCCGGGCGTTGCCCACGCGCAGAACGCAGCGACCGCGCTCGACGAAGTGCTGGTCACCGCCACGCGCACACCGATCGCGCTGACCGACAGCCTCAACCCGGCGCAGGTGATCGACCGCGCCGCAATCGAATCCAGCCAGGCGACCTCGCTGCAGGACCTGCTGCGCGGCCGCGCCGGCATCAACCTGACCAACACCGGCGGGCTCGGCAAGCAGACCTCGCTGTTCCTGCGCGGCACCAACTCGTCGCACACCGTAGTGCTGGTGGACGGCGTGCGTATCAATACCGCCGACTTCGGCCTGGCCATGCTGCAGGACCTGCCGCTGGCGCAGATAGAGCGCGTGGAGATCGTGCGCGGGCCGCAGTCCAGCCTGTATGGCGCGGATGCCATTGGCGGCGTCGTGCAGATATTCACCCGCCGCAACACAGGCGGATTCGCACCGCGCCTGGAGCTGGGCGGCGGCAGCAACGGACTTCGCCAGGCCAGCGGTGGTATCGGCGGGGGAACGGAACGGGGCTGGTTCGGCATCGATATCGCCTACCAGCACAGCGATGGCATCGATGCCTGCCGGGGCTCGGCGGCCACCTTCCAAGGCTGCGGCGCGGATGAGCCAGACCGCGACGGCTACCGCAACCTGTCCAAAAGCGCGCGCGGCGGCTACCACGTCAACGACCAGTGGACCGTAGAGGGCAGCGCGTTGCGCGCCGAAGCGGAGAACCACTACGACGGCTATTACAACTATTCCGAGACCCTGCAGCAGGTACTGGCTGGCAAGGTCCGCTATGCCCCCTCTGAGCGATTGACCGTGACCGCCAACATCGGCCGCAGCGACAACGAGTCCGACAACAGCGGCCCGTTCGATGCGTTCGGCCGTGCACAGACACAGCGTGACAGTGCCTCGGTGCAGGCTGACATCGGCCTTGCCGACGGTCAGCTGCTGAGCGGCGGCGTGGATTGGAGCGATGACAGTCTGGACGGCAGCAGCGCTGGTTATCTGGTCGACAGCCGTGACAACACCGGCGTGTTCCTGCAGTACCAGGGACGCTTCGGTCAGCACCAACTGCAGGCCAGCGTGCGCAACGATGACAACGAGCAGTTCGGTAACCACACCACCGGTTCGCTGGCATGGGGCATGGAACTGGGCGGCGGCTGGAAGCTGACCGCCAGCCATGGCACCGCGTTCAAGGCACCTACTTTCAGCGATCTGTACGACCCGTGGAGCGGTGTTGCCACCCTTGATCCGGAGAAGGCACGCAGCACCAATGTCGGCGTCGCTCAGCAGGGCCAAGGCTGGCGCTGGGGCCTGGATGTTTACGAGACGCGCGTGGACGATCTGATCACGTATGACGCGGCAACCTTCCGCATGACACAGGTGGAAAAGGCCCGCATCCGTGGAGCCGAGCTGACCGGCACCACCCGCGTGGCCGGTATCGACGTCAACGCGCAGCTGAGCTACACCGATCCGCGCAACCACACCGTCGGCACCCAGTACGACAACTGGCTGGCGCGTCGCGCGCAGCAGACCGCGCGCATCGATATGGACCGCCGTTTTGGTGACGTGCGTGTGGGCGTCACCGGCTTCGGTGCCGGCAAGCGTTATGACGATGCCGCCAACACGGTGAAGCTGGGCGGCTACGGCACGCTGGACGTGCGTCTTGAGTACGCGCTGGGTCCAGACTGGTCGTTGCTGGCGCGTGCGGCGAACGTATTCGATCGCCGCTACGAAACCGTCGCCTGGTACAACCAGCCCGGCCGCGAGTACCAGCTCAGCGTGCGCTACCAGCCGCAGTAATGCGGCGGGAGCGGTAGCGCCGAAGGCAGCGGCAGGAGCCGCTGCCAACGTCGCGTGCGACGGCCCGCAGGGTGCCGGTCAGGACGACCGGCATACCCATGGTCGGCGAGCGAAGCGGGCCGTGCACGGAAACATTCCGCCGAGCACGGCTCGGCGCTACCACAGCGTCCGAGAGCGGTAGCGCCGACCCGTGGTCGGCGAGCGCAGCGGGCTGTGCACGGAGACATTCCGCCGAGCACGGCTCGGCGCTACAACAGCGCCCGAGATCGGTAGCGCCGACCCATGGTCGGCGAGCGAAGCGGGCCGTGCACGGAAACATTCCGCCGAGCACGGCTCGGCGCTACCGTTACGCCCCGGCGCGCAACCCAGGCAGATCGCGCAGGTCATCGATCACGGCGACCGCTTCGTTGTGCTGCAGATCCAGCCCCCGCGGATAGCCATAGCGCACCAGGGCAACCGGCATGCCCGCATCCAGTGCGGCACGGTAATCCGTCAAGGAATCGCCCACCATCAGGCACGCGGCCGGGTCTTCGCCGAACTGCGCCGCGATGTGCCGCAAGGGCTCGCCACTCGGCTTGCGCTGCGGCAGCGAATCGCCTCCCAGTACCAACGCGAACACAGTGCCGATGCCCAGGTGATCCAGCAGCGGCTGCACCAGCGCCGACGGCTTGTTGGTGCAGATGGCCATGGGCACATCGCGCGCCTGCAGCACCTGCAGCGCCTCAGCCACGCCATCGAACAGCCGCGGACTGCGCAGCAGGCACTCGCGGTAATGCACCATGAAGCCCGGCATCACCGTGTCCAGATCGATCGTGCTGCCGGCCGCGGTGAAGGCCTGCTCCACGAGTCGGCGCACGCCATCGCCGATCCACGTCAACACGGTGGCCTCCGGCACGCGCGGCAGCTGCCAGTCCACCAAGGTGCGGTTGAGCGCCTCTGCGATATCAGCGGCACTGTCGACGAGCGTGCCATCAAGGTCGAATACGACCAACGGATAGGGATACGTTGTTGCTTCGCTCACGGGGCGGCTGCGCAGTGCGGGGGGAGGCACAGTGTAGGGACCTGCGCCGTAACACCGCGTGGTGTCTGCGGCCTGGTCTCTGCTGCGTCCGCACGGGCTCAGCAATAAGGCACGAACGCAGGGCCTGAGAAGCGCTCCACCAGGAAGTCGACGAAACTGCGCAGCAATGTCGATTGCTGTCGACGCGAGGCATACACGGCATGCAGCCCCATCACGTCCAGCGTGTAGTCCGGTAACAGCGCCACCAGTTCGCCGCTGGCCAACAGCGGGTTCACCTGGTAAGCGGGCAGCATGGCGATCCCCGTCCCGCTGCGCACCGCCTCCAGCAGCAACGACGAATCGTTGGCACTGATGTTGCCCGATACACTCACCGCCACCTCGCGCCCGTCCCGCCGCAGCCGCCATACCCCCTTGCCGACGTAGTGATGGGTCAGGCAGTTGTGCGATGCCAGCTCTTCCGCGCTCTGCGGCGTGCCGTGCTGCCGCAGGTAGGCCGGGGCCACGCACAGCACCGACCGGCAGTCCGCCAACCGCCGCGCGATCAGCGCCGGATCGATCTGCCGTGAAATGCGCACCGCCAGATCGATGCGCTCTTCCACCAGATTGACGATGCGGTCCACCATCAGCAGTTCGATCCGTGCCTGCGCGTGGCGCTTCACGTAGTCCGCAACGGCGGGCGCCAAATGCAGCTGCCCGAACGACACGCTGGCCGTTACGCGCAACACACCGTGCGGCTCGGGATCCTGGCTGGCCAGCTCATCTTCCAGCGCCTGGCGCACGCCACGCATCTGCTGGAAATGCGACAGCGCAACGTCGCCCGGCCCCGTCAGCCCCACCCGGCGGGTCGTCCGGTGCAGCAGGCGCGCGCCGAGCCACTGCTCCAGCTCCGCCAGATAACGGGTCACCATGGGCCGTGACATGTCCAGGGCCTCCGCCGCAGCCGTCAGACTGCCGCGCTCGGCGACCTCGATGAACACATCGATGGCAGTAAGTCGGTCCACTTGTTCGATCCATGCAACAAACACGGTCGTTATACGCTGTTTTTCGAACCAGTGGCGACGCCTACAGTGATCGCTCCCAACCGCTACGGAGCTCCCCCATGAAGATCGCCCTCGTCGGTGCCACCGGCAACATCGGTCGCCAGATCGCCCGCCACGCCTTGGCCAAGGGCCATCAGGTAAAGGCCATCGTGCGCAGTGAAAAAGCGCTCCCCGCCGAGCTGGCGGGCGCCTCCCTGGCCATCGCCCCGTTGGACGATGCCGCCGCACTCGCCGCCGTCATCCGTGGACATGATGTGCTGGCCAGCGCCTACGGCCCGCGCCCCGGAGATGACATCGGCCAGATCGCCGCCGTGGCCGCGCAACTGGTGGCAGCCGCACGCGAAGCCAACGTGCCGCGGCTGGTGGTGGTGGGGGTGCGGGCAGCCTGGAGGTCGCCCCGGGCCTGCAACTGGTCGACACGCCGGATTTCCCGGCCGCTTACAAACCCTTCGCACTCGCCGCACGCGATGCACTGACCCAGCTGCGCCCGGTGCAGGACATCGACTGGACGTTCTTCTCGCCCGCCGCAGAAATCGGCCCCGGTGAAGAACGCGGAACCTATCGCGTACAGGCAAGGACGTTCCTCACCGACGCCGACGGCCACAGCCGCATCAGCTACGCCGACTATGGCGCCGCCTTTGTCGAAGAACTCGAAACCAACGCCCACCCGCGTGAAATCATCACCGCCGCCTACTGACGAAAACGGGGACGGAGGGAATTAATTTCGATTAATTCCCTCCGTCCCCGTTCTGGAAGAGGTCACCCTGCAGGACGGGTTCGCGCTCGCGGAAGCCGCCCAGCCCGACGCCAACCAGCCGGTAACGGGTGTCTTCTGGCAGGTCCACGCGGGCCCGCAGGGCCAGTGCGATGTCACGCAGCGCTTCCATCGACTCCGGCGCGCGCTCCGGCGTGTAGCTGCGGGTCAGGATGCGGAACTGCGCGGTCTTCAGCTTCAATACCACGGTATGCCCGATGCGGTCGGTCTTGCGCGTAGCCGTCCAGGTCTTCTCGGCCAACTGCACGATGGCCGGCTCCAGTGCATCCAGCGGCAGGTCTTCGGCGAAAGTGTCCTCCGACGATATCGACTGCACCTGCTGGTCGGGCTCCACCGGACGTTCGTCGATGCCGCGCGCGCGGTTGTACAGGCTGCGGCCGAAACTGCCGAAGGCTTCCTCCAGCGACGCCGCCGACCAGGCGCGCAGGTCGCCGCAGGTGATGATGCCCAACGCCGCCAGCTTGCCCTCCATCACCGCGCCGACGCCCGGGACCTTCTTCACCGGTAGCGGCAGCAGAAACGCATCCACCCGCTGCGGCGTCACCACGAACTGCCCATCCGGCTTGCGCCAGTCCGACGCGATCTTCGCCAGGAATTTGTTCGGCGCAATGCCGGCAGAGGCGGTCAGCGCGGTCTCATCGCGGATCTGCGTGCGTATCTCGCGGGCGATGTCGGTTGCCAACGCGATGCCGGATTTCGGCACGGTCACATCCAGGTACGCCTCGTCCAGCGACAGCGGCTCCACCAGGTCGGTGTGGCGCAGGAAGATCTCGCGTACCTGCCGCGAAACCGCCTTGTAGCGGGCGAAGTCCGGTGGCACGAACACGGCATCCGGGCACAGCCGTTCAGCCCGCAGTGCCGGCATGGCCGAGCGGATGCCGAACACCCGGGCCTCGTAGGAGGCCGCGCATACCACCGAACGCGCCCCACGCCACGCCACCACCACCGGCCTTCCGCGCAGTGACGGGTCATCGCGCTGCTCCACCGACGCGTAGAACGCGTCCATGTCAACGTGGATGATCTTGCGCATAGTGCTCATGATGAAGGGAAAGGGGGCATTCGACCTTGGTGGGCCACACGCCGAAGTATGGTCGTTGCACATCAACAGGATGCGCGTTTTCAGCTGTACACACTACGCGTGCGTACGGTGGAAATGTTTGATTGAAACCATTCCCGTCATGCATCCTCGGGCGCTTGATTACCCGTTCTTCGCTTCCAGGATCGTGCTTTCCATGACTCGTCTCCACGCGTTCGACCGCGACCAGCTGCTGGCCAGCGCCCGCGGTGAACTGTTCGGCGCCAGCGCCGGGCGCCTGCCCAACGACCCGATGCTGATGTTCGACCGCATCACCGACATCCGCGATGACCGCGGCCCGCACGGCAAGGGCATGGTACGCGCAGAACTGGATATCCGTCCGGACCTCTGGTTCTTCAAGTGCCACTTCGCCGGCGACCCGGTCATGCCCGGCTGCCTGGGGCTGGATGCCATGTGGCAGCTCACCGGCTTCTTCCTCACCTGGATCGGCGCCCCCGGCCGCGGCCGTGCGCTTGGCTGTGGTGACGTGAAGTTCACCGGCCAGGTCCTGCCCGACGCCAAGCTGGTCAGCTATGAAGTCGACATCACCCGGGTCATCAACCGCAAGCTGGTGATGGCCCAGGCCGACGCCCGCATGCTGGTGGATGGCCGCGAAATCTACGTCGCCAAGGATCTGCGCGTGGGCCTCTTCACTTCCACCGAGAACTTCTGATGCGTCGCGTCGTCATTACTGGAATGGGCATCACCTCGTGCCTGGGCAACGACCTGGACACCGTATCGGCCAACCTGCGTGCCAGCCGCCCCGGCATCACCGCCCTGCCTGACCATGCCGAAGCCGGCCTGCGCAGCCAGGTCGGTGGTCGCGTGGACCTGGACCTGGATGCGTTGATCGACCGCAAGCTCAAGCGCTTCATGAGCGATGCCTCGGCGTTCGCCTTCATCGCCGCACGCGATGCCATCGCCGATGCCGGCCTGACCACCGAGCAGGTGAGCAACCCGCGTACCGGCCTGATCGCCGGTTCCGGCGGTGGCTCCAGCGAGTGGCAGGTGGAAGCGGCCGATATCCTGCGCAGCCGCGGCGTGCGCAAGGTCGGCCCGTACATGGTGCCGCGCACGATGTGCAGCACGGTGTCGGCCTGCCTGGCCACCGCGTTCCAGATCAAGGGTCTCAGTTATTCGTTGTCGGCCGCCTGCGCCACCTCGGCACACTGCATCGGCGCGGCCGCCGACCTGATCCGCCATGGCGCGCAGGACATCATGCTCGCCGGTGGCGGTGAAGACCTGCACTGGTCGATGAGCGTGATGTTCGATGCGATGGGCGCGCTGTCCACCGGCTTCAACGAGACCCCGGCCACGGCCTCGCGCCCGTATGACAAGGACCGCGACGGCTTCGTCATCGCCGGCGGCGGTGGCATGCTGGTGCTGGAAGACTACGACCACGCCATTGCGCGCGGTGCCACCATCCATGCCGAGCTGATCGGCTATGGCGTGACCTCCGATGGCGCCGACATGGTCGCTCCGTCCGGCGAAGGTGCCGTGCGCTGCATGAAGATGGCCATGGAACACGTGGACCGTCCGCTGGATTACCTCAATACGCACGGCACGTCCACGCCGCTGGGCGACGTCACCGAGCTGGGTGCGATCCGCGAAGTATTCGGCGAGGCCATTCCGCCGCTGTCGTCGACGAAGGCGCTGTCCGGCCATTCGCTGGGTGCGGCAAGCGTGCACGAGGCGATCTACTGCCTGCTGATGATGCGCGATGGGTTCATTGCCGGTTCGGCGAACATCACCGAGCTTGATCCGAAGGTGGAAGGATTCCCGATCGTGCGCGAGAGCCGCGAGCAGCAGCTGGATACGGTGATGTCCAACAGCTTCGGCTTCGGCGGCACCAACGCCGCGTTGGTGTTCGGCCGGGTCTGAGCCGATCCGCTGGGCGCAACCGGATAACGGTCGTGACGGGAGCTACAGGTGGCGCCGAGCCATGCTCGGCGTCACCCCACACGGCGTGAGGGTGCCTCAGGGTGCAGCCGCCAACCAGGGCACCAGCAGGGCCCGCACGTCATGCAGTGAGTCCACGATGCGGTGGCCCAGCGCACGCAGGCTGTCATCCGGATGCACCAGATCGGGCACCTGGATGGCGGTCATGCCCGCGGCCACGGCGGCCCGCGTGCCGGCGGGCGAATCCTCCAGCGCCAGGCAGCGCGCCGGGTCCTTGCCCAGCTGCTGCGCGGCCCGCAGGTAGATGTCCGGCGCCGGCTTGGGGTGCTGCACATCGCTGCTGGTCACCACCGCGTCGAAGTACGGCAGCAGGCCACTGGCCGCCAGCTTGCGGTTGGCGCGGGGTTGCCGGGTAGAGGTCGCCACCGCACGCGGCACGCCGTGCGTCTTCAGCAGATCGAGCAGTTCCAGGATGCCCGGGCGCAGCGGCAGGCCGGCCTGGGTGCGCGCCTCGTACAGGTCATGGCAGTTCGAAAACAGGGAGGCGATCCGCGCCTCGTCGATGTGCTGCAGCAGCAGCCGCTCGCAGTCACGATCGCCCAGCCCCACCATCTGCAGGAAGAATCCATCGGGCAGCGCGATGCCCATTGCCGCCGATGCCTCGCTCCAACAGGCAATCGACACCCGCTCGCTGTCGATCATCAGACCGTCCATGTCGAAGATGACGGCGTCGGGGCGGAACGGCAAAGCGGCAATCTCACTCACGGCGCGAACAGGGTGTCCAGATCGGTCGCATCCAACGGACGCCACTGCCCCTCTTCCAGCCCTTGCAGTCCCAGCCCACCCACACGGCTGCGGTGCAGCGCGTCGACGTGGTTGCCGACCGCAGCGAACATCCGCCGTACCTGGTGATAGCGGCCCTCATGCAGCACCAGCGTCGCGCTGCGCGGGCCATGCACGGTCAGCTCCGCCGGCAGCAGCGGGGTCTTCTCCGCTTCCAGCATCAGCGCGCCGCTGGCGAACTGTCCTGCCTCGTCACCGCGCAGGTCCTCGGCCAGCTCCACCTCATACACCTTCGGCAGCTTGGCCTTCGGCGAGATGATCCGGTGCAGCAGCCCACCGTCGTCGGTCAGCAGCAGCAGGCCACTGGTATCGCGGTCCAGTCGACCCACCGTGGACAACACCGGGTCACGATCGCGGTAGCGCGGCGGCAGCAGGTCATACACCAGCCGCCCCTTGTCCTTGGTCGAACAGGTGACACCGCGCGGCTTGTGCAGCGCGATGGTCAACCCGACCGGGGCGTCCAGCGGCTCGCCGTCCACGCGGATGGCCTCGTGCGCCACTTGATCGTCGGCGTACAGGACCTCGCCCTCCGCATCGGTGACGCGGCCCTCGCGAAACAGCCACTGCACCTGCTTGCGGCTGCCATAGCCCAGGTTTGCGATCAGCTTGACCAGCTTCACCGGCTGCCTCCGCGCACCGCCTCGATCAGCTTGAACCCATCACGCTCGGTCACGACCCGCACGGTGCCGAAGCTGTCGTTGAGCACGTTTTCGTAGGGCAGGTGACGGTTGGCGACCACGAACAACCGGCCGCCCCGCTTCAACGCCTGCGCGGCCACGGCGATGAACCGCTGGCCGATGTCCGGCCGGTTCTCGCGCGAGGGCGTGTGGAAGGGTGGATTGCTGATGATCACGTCGTAGCCCGGCTCGATGCCGGCGGTGACGTCGCGCCACAGGAACTGCACCGGCAGCGCGCGCGGCGGCTCGGCAAGGTTGAACCGCGCCAGGTCCAGCGCACGACCTTCCGCTTCATAGAGGTCCAGCGCACTGATGGCGGGGCAGCGCTCCAGCAGTTCGCGCGACAGATAGCCGTAGCCGGCGCCCAGGTCGGCCGCACGCCCGGCCAGATCGGCGGGCAGATGCTCGGCCAGCAGCACCGACGCAGGGTCCGTACGGTCCCACGCGAACACCCCGGGGCGGCTGATGAAGCGCCCGCCCAGGATGGGGCGCGGGGTATCCAGTGCCGCCCAGCGCTTGGCCAGCGCCTCGTCGTGCTGGCCCGCTGCGGGGGCGCTCCAGTACACGCGGCAATGGTGCTTGGTCAGGCTGCCGCCCAGCCCGGTCAACTGCTTGAAGTCGCCCTCGCCCGAGCGTGCGCCTTCATCGTTGTGCTGGCAGGCGACGATCACCCCGCCCGGTGCCAGCAGGGTCAGCGCACGGGCGAACAGCGCACGCGCTTCGTCGCGCTGGCGCGGCGGCAGGATCAGCACCAACGCATAGCGGCCCGCCTGCTCGGCACCCAGTTCGGCGGCAACCTCGAAGCCACCGGCCTCCAGGGCCTGTGCGAAGGGGGCGAAGCTCTGCTCGCAGATGACCTCCCGACCCTGCGCCTGCTCGCGCAATGGCCAGCCATCGCGCGCGCGCAGGAAGGCCGCCGGCCCCTGCGGCCAGCGCAGAAGGCCTTGGGACAAGGGCAGGAACAAGGTCTGCAGCGGGGCGTCGTCGCGGGCGGCCATCGGGCACGTAAGCCTTGGAATCTTCAGGGGGCGACCATTGTAGCGGCTCCGCGCCACCGGCTTGCTGACCGTCCGCTTTGCGAAAACCCAACATCCCCTTGATGCAACGCGAACACCCCAGCGGTCAGGGTAGGGACACCCCCGCAATCCTTGGAGATACCGCATGCGTGCCTTGTTCGTCGGTGGCGTGGTCGACAACAGTGAGATGGACCTGGAGGGCAGTCAGCCGCCCGTGCACTATCCCGAAGATACCGGCGGTGGACATGCCCGCTACCGCCTGCATCAGGTCGGCAAGACCGGCGATGGCAGCGTTGCCTATGCGGTTTATGGGGCGCCGGACCTGGCCGATGAGGAGATCAGCCGCGTCGCAGACGAGCGCGCCTACGAGCGCCGCTTCGAAGCAACCGCAACACCGTTCGAACACTGATCCCCAGCGGGAGCGGGCCGTCCAACGGCCCGTCCCTGTGTGGTTGCGCTAGCGCCCCGTCACCGGGGGCAGGTCGCGGATCTCGACGATCTCGTCCAACCACACGTTGTGCTGCTGGGCGGGCGTATCGAGATCATCCAGCCGCAGCTGGCCATTGCTGCCTTCATCGCCGGCTTCATCGCGATACTGCTGGATCGTCGGGCGTACCGCGACGGTACCCAGCACACGGCGGCCGTCATCGAGGATCAGCTGCACACGTGAGTCGCCATCGAGGCGGGGAATCAAGGCTTCCAGCGCGGCAATGCGCGCCGGGTCGGTATGGATACGTGGGGCGGTTCTGGACATGGGTAGGTACCTCCTGCCTGCAGCGTCGCTGATGGGTCGTGAAAACTCAGTGCAACGCGGCCTGCGTGGCGGGAACCTGCACGTGCCGCACGGCGGCCACCAGCTGCGCCACCGAATACGGCTTTGCGACATGCTCCTGGAACCCGGACGCCAACGCACGGCGTCGATCATCCGCGCGTGCCAGTGCGGTCACCGCCACGGCCGGCAACGCCGCCGCATCCACGGCCATATCCTCGCGCAGCGTACGGATCAAGCCGTAGCCGTCCATCCCCGGCATGCCGATATCGGTCAGTAGTACATCAAAGCGTTCGTGGCGGTTCTCGTCCAGCAATGCCAGCGCCTCGCCGGCGGACGCCGCGGCGGTTACCGCTGCACCCTGCTCTTCCAGCATGCGGCGCAGGTATTCCAGCACTTCCACCTGGTCTTCCACGGCCAGCACGTGCAGGCCGCGCAGTGGATACGGCTCCACCACGCGCTCGATGATGGGGCCGCCACTGATCACCTCGCGCAGCGGGCGCGAGCCCTGGTCCTGCACATAGCGCGGCAGCCGCACGGTAAACGTCGCGCCATGGCCGTGGCCTTCGCTGGCAGCGGACACCGTGCCGCCATGCAGCTCCACCAGCTGCTGCACGATGGCCAGGCCGAGGCCAAGTCCCCCATGGCGTCGCGTGGTGGTTCCGTCGGCTTGGCGGAAGCGTCCGAACAGATGGCCGATGAATTCCGGTGCGATGCCATCGCCGCTGTCCTGCACGGTCACCTGCCAGCCGTCAGGCAGGTCTTCCAGCCGCAGCTTCAGGAAGCCCTCGGCCGGGGTGAACTTGATCGCGTTCGACAGCAGGTTCCACAACACCTGCTGCATGCGTGTCGCATCGCCCAGCACCAGGCAGGGACCATCGGGCAGCTCGATGCTGACGTCGAGCGCCTTGCCCTCTGCCACCAGTTCCTGCGCACCCAGCGCCTCGTTCAGCTGGTCGCGCAGATCCAGCACTTCCACTTCCAGCTGCACCTTGCCCAGCAGCATGCTGCTCAGGTCCAGCATGTCCGAGATCAGGCGCTTCTGCGCATTGGCACTGCTGGCGATCACGCCCAGGCCCTTGCGCAGCGGACTGTCCGCCTCGACGCGCTGCAGCAGCAGCTCGCTCCAGCCCAGGATGGTGGTCAACGGCGTACGCAGCTCGTGCGACAACGTGGCCAGGAACTCGTCCTTCAGCCGCGCCGTGTTCTCTGCCGCGCTGCGTGCTGCGCGCTCGGACTGCAGCAGCTCTTCGCGCGCCAGTTCGATCTCCCGGCGTTCGGTGACATCCGGGCTGCTGCCCGCGAGGCCGACGAAGTGACCCTGACGGGAGAACCGCGGACGTGCGTTCATCTCCAGCCAGCGCCATTCGCCATCGGCGCGGCGCGCCCGTACCAGCGTCTGCATCGAGCGCTGCGCCGACAGCGCTTCGCGCAGTTCGTACTCAAACACCGACGCATCGTCGGGATGCACCAGTCCCCGCCACACGTCTTCCGGCAGGCGGCTTTCTTCGCCGCCGAAGAACTCGGTGAACGCACTGTTGACGAACCGCGAATGGCCGAGCTCGTCCAGCACCCACACCGGCATCGGCAATCCATCCGCCAGTGCACTGAAACGCGCTTCGCTCTCGCCCAGCTCGCCCTCGATCTGCTTGCGTGCGCTGACGTCGAAGAACAACACCGCGACCGTATCATCGCCCGCTGCCCCGACCTGCACCGCATCGACCGAGTAAGAGCGGCCCAGCGCCCGCGCCTCCATCTCGAACTGGGCGGGCTGGCCCGTGCGGGCGACACGGCCGTAGATGCGGGACCAGTCCGCTTCGTGGCCAGGCTCCAGCTCGGACATGCGCTTGCCCACCGGATCGATCAGACCGGTATGGCGGGCGAAGGAATCGTTCACTTCAAGGAACAGGTAATCCACAGGCCGCTCGTTCTCGAACAGCACCTTGATCACGCAGAACCCCGCATACATGCGTTCCAGCACATGCCGGTGGTGGTCCGCAGCACTGGGCACAGCCGGGCGGGACGGGGTTTCCACGGTCGTATCGAGAGAGGACAAGGGCATGGTCAGCCTGGGAACAGTCAGCACAGCATGGTCCAGACTGCGTATTCGCAGCGTCAAGCGCCAACGGTCACTTATCAGGTGATGAATTGCCCCTGAGCGCGGACTGCCTGCGACCGCCGGGCCCTTGTCCGGCCCCGACGACAGGCCCACACTGGATCGCACACCCACTGCGCCGCCTGCGGCGCTGGAGCCAGGTCATGACCCGCCTCTCGACACCCCGGCTGCTGCTGGCCACCTTGCTTGCTACCGCGGCGATCACCGCCACGGCGGCGCCGCGTACCGTTACCGATCCCCAGGCGCCGCGCGCACTGGAAGCCGACGGCCCGGTCAGCGTGAAGTGGAACGACCCCAGCGGGTTCACCGAACTGCGCAACAGCACCAACCGGTTCGAGGCCGAGCGCGGCAACTGGGTACAGCAACTGGCCGAGTACACGCGCAAGACCGCCAGCAAGAGCCTGCAGCCCGGCCAGCTGCTGGATGTCACCTTCGTGGACATCAAGCGTGCCGGTGATTTCGAGCCGTGGCAGGGGCCGCGGGCCAGCGACATCCGCATCATGCGTGACATCTATCCACCCCGGATCACCCTGGCCTACACCCTGACGGGGGCGGACGGCACCGTGATCGACCAGGGCGAAGCCGCGCTGCGTGACAGCGGCTACCTGCACGGCAGCGTGGGCCTGCACAGCAGCAGCGACCCGTTGCGCTACGAAAAGAAGCTCATCGACGATTGGGTGCGCCGCGACCTGGCCAAGCGGATCGCCGCCAACTGAGCGGATCCTGGGGCATGGGCCTTCCACGCCAAGCGTGGAAGGCGCCGAGCCCATCGCGGCTCAGCAGTACTCGCGCCTTACCCGCTTGACCGCACACGGCAGCTGGTACGCGCTCACCCCGCACCGCGGCGCCAGCTCGGACAGTGACAGCGCCTGCCCACCCCACAGCTGCACCTCGCTACCCACGCCCGCCGCTGCGTGCCGGGTCAGGTCCACGGTCAGCATGTCCATCGATACCCGGCCGATGACTTCACCGGGCTGCCCGTCGATCACCACCGGCGTGCCATTCGGAGCGAACTGGGGATAGCCGTCGGCGTATCCCATCGCCACCACCCCGACCCGGGTGCGCTGGGGGGCAACGAAGCGCGCCCCGTAGCCCACCGGCTCGCCGGCCTCGATCCATCGTTCGGCGATGACCTTGGAGCACATGGTCATCACCGGCCGCAGCCGTGCGGTGACGTCCGAACCGACGGCAAGGGGATTGGCGCCGTACAGCATGAGGCCCGGCCGTACCCAGTCACTGCGCACATCCGGCCAGCCCAACAGGGCCGGCGAATTACACACGCTGGTCTGGCCCGCCAGCCCGTCGATCGCTGCGGCGAACAGCGCCGCCTGCTCATGCGTGCGTTCACTGTCGAGCTCGTCGGCGCGCGCCAAGTGCGTCATCAGCACGATCTCGCCCACCTGCGGCAATGCGGACAGACGCGCGTGCGCGGCGCGGAACGTCGGTACGTCCAGGCCGAGCCGGTGCATGCCGCTGTCCAGCTTCAACCACACCGTCAACGGTACCGGCGATGCGAAAGCAGCCAGCGCCTCGACCTGCCAGGGCGCGCCCACGGCCGTCCACAGGCCATGCTCGGCGATCAAAAGCAGCTCGCTGGCCTCGAAGAACCCTTCCAGCAGCAGGATGGGCGCGCGGATACCTGCCCCGCGCAGCTCCAGCGCTTCTTCGATGGTGGCGACCGCAAAGCCATCGGCCTCGCTTTCCAGCGCCTGCGCGCAGCGCACGGCACCGTGTCCGTAGGCATCGGCCTTCACCACGGCCAACGCCTTGCCACCGCCCAGCTCCCGCGCCAGCCGATAGTTGCTGCGCAGCGCTTCCAGGTCGATCAACGCACGTGCGGGGCGCATTGCAGGCTCTCCCTGTGCGATGCCGGAACGGCCTTGCCGCCGTAGCGGAAAATATCCAACCCTTCCGTGCTGATCTGCGGCTGGCGCGCGCTCATCAGGTCGGCCAGGTAGCGTCCCGAGCCGCAAGCCATCGTCCAGCCCAACGTGCCATGGCCGGTGTTGAGGAACAGATTGCGGAACGGCGTGGCGCCCACCACCGGCGTGCCATCCGGCGTGGCCGGGCGCAGCCCGGTCCAGAACTCGGCGCGCGACAGGTCACCGCCCTTCGGATACAGATCGCGCACCACCAATTCCAGCGTCTCGCGGCGGCGCGGCGACAGGGACAGGTCGAAACCCGCGACCTCGGCCATGCCGCCTACGCGGATGCGGTTGTCGAAGCGGGTGACCGCTACCTTGTAGCTCTCATCCAGGATCGTCGACGTCGGCGCCATGGCCGGGTCGGTGATCGGGAGGGTCAGCGAGTAGCCCTTCAACGGGTACACCGGCAGGTCCAGCCCGAGGGGGGCGACCAAGGCCGGCGAGTAGCTGCCCAGCGCCACCACGTAGTGATCGGCGGTTTCCAGTTTGCCGTCCACGCGCACGCCGGTGATGCGGTCGCCGTCATACTGCACGCCGGCGATATCCACGTCGTAGCGGAACTCCACGCCCGCCTCGGCGGCCATCGCCGCCAGCCGACGGGTGAACAGCTGGCAGTCACCGGTCTGGTCGCGCGGTAGCCGCAGCGCCCCCACCAGCCCGTCCACATGCGCCAGTGCGGGCTCGGCCGCGATGATGCCGGCACGGTCCAGCACCTCATACGGCACGCCGTACTGCGCCAGCACCTCGATGTCCTGTGCGGACGCGTCCAGCTGCTGCTGGGTGCGGAACAGCTGCGTGGTACCCAGCTCGCGCCCTTCGTAGTCGATGCCGGTTTCCGCGCGCAGCTGGTTCAAGCAGTCGCGGCTGTACTCGGACATGCGCACCATGCGCGCTTTGTTGATCGCGTAGCGCTCGTGCGTGCAGTTGCGCAGCATCTGCCACAGCCAGCGGTACTGGGCCAGGTCCATGCCCGGGCGGATCGCCAACGGCGCGTGTTTTTCAAACAGCCAACCGATCGCCTTGCGTGGCACACCCGGCGCCGCCCACGGTGAGGTGTAGCCGAACGAGAGCTGGCCGGCATTGGCGAAGCTGGTCTCCAGCGCCGGTCCCGGCTGACGGTCGAGCACGGTGACGTCGAAACCGGCCTGGCGCAGGTACCAGGCACTGGTGGTGCCGATGACGCCGCTGCCAAGGATGAGAACGCGCATGAGACTTCTCCAACCCGATCATTCCCTGCGTACAGGCACGCTGGGACCCTATTCGGAGAAGTATAGTCAGCACAAACCAGTGAATTTGCGCGTTTTTTGAAAGCAGATCAGGATATTTACCTGAAATCCATACTCCGCAGGTGACCCGATGGCCACGCGTATTCGCGACCTCGACAAAATTGACCGAAAAATACTGCGCATCCTGCAGGCGGAGGGCCGTATTTCCTTCACTGAACTGGGCGAACGCGTCGGGCTGTCGACGACGCCGTGTACGGACCGGGTGCGCAGGCTGGAACGCGAGGCGGTCATCACCGGGTACCACGCGCATCTGGACCCCGCGGCGGTGAAGGCAAGCCTGCTGGTCTTCGTGGAAATCAGCCTGGCGTACAAGTCCGGCGACATCTTCGAGGAGTTCCGCCGCGCGGCGCTGAAGCTGCCCAACGTGTTGGAATGCCATCTGGTGTCGGGGGATTTCGATTATCTGCTGAAGGCACGGATCAGCGAGATGGCGTCGTACCGCAAGCTGCTGGGCAGCACCTTGCTGACCCTGCCGCATGTGCGCGAATCAAAGAGCTACATCGTGATGGAAGAGGTCAAGGAGACCTGGAGCCTGCCGATTCCTGATTGACCGGATACGGCAGTGCCGGCCCTTGGCCGGCACCCTTTCCTCGCTCCCACGATGGGGCGTCAGCGCTGCTGCTTGGATCCCTGCTGCGGCTTGTCCTGCGGCTGCTTGGTTTTCTGCGCATCCGCCTGCTGTTGCTGCTGCTGCGGCTGACGACCCTGCTGCGATTTGTCCTGCGACTTATCGTCTTTGTTCTGCGTACCCATGATGGCGCTCACTTGAGGGATGGCGCCTTGGTCGGCGCAGGCCCACCTTCTGCCTGCCTGGGTTACTGGCGGGCGAATGTCGCGTGAGCTGGCGTCTTGATTGTGCTGACTGGGCAGCGGGGCGGGTCGAGCGGGTGAGACCCCCTCGCGGCTGGGTGTTGGAGCTGCCGCTGGGTTGGGTCCGGGCGGTGGGGCGGGTCGGGGGACGGCAAAAACCGCTCCTGCGGGCCTCGTTTCGCGCCATCCATGGCGCTCAACGCCCCCGCCCCGCCCCACCGCCCGGCCCCCTGACAGGTTCCGTGGCCGCCAGCCGCGTATGAAAAAAGAGAAAAGCAGTAGCGCCGACCCATGGTCGGCGAGCGCAGCGGGCCGTTGGCGGGAACATTCCGCCGAGCACGGCTCGGCGCTACCGATGGACGCCAGCCAGCCGCGTAATGAAGAAGAAAAAAAAGCGGTAGCGCCGAAGGCAGCGGCAGGAGCCGCGGCCAACGTCGCTTGCGACGGCCCGTAGGGTGCCGGTCAGGACGACTGGCATACCCAGGGTCGGCGAGCGCAGCGGGCCGTTGGCGGAAACATTCCGCCGAGCACGGCTCGGCGCTACCGATGGCCGCAGTGCGTTACGGCTTGATCTTGGAGTCCGCGCCCTGCGGCACGCTGTCGTGGTATCGACCAGTGCGCGAGTCAAACACGCGGTTCTGGCCGGCCGGCCGCACGCCTGGAATGATCCGCCCATCGCGGTCATACACCTTCGCCGGGGCGGTGCTGGTGGGGGGCGGCGCTATCTGCGCCGGTCCCGTGCTGCGGATCGGTCCGGCCGCCGGCGGTGGATTCATCAGGGGGCGCGGCGTTTGCACCGGGGACGGGGGCGATGGCTGCACCGGTCGCGGCGGCTGGGCAGGCACAGGCTGCGCTGCAGGCGGCGTCACCGTGGTCGCCCCGCGGGTGGACGTCGGGCTGGACGGCGAGGCGATCTGCGCCAAGGCCAGGGTGGGCAGCAGCAGCACGCCCAGCAACAACAATGATCGGTTCATGGCACGGCTCCCACACGGTGTGACCCCAGCCTGCACCCGGCCCTGTGTGCTGCCCATGAATGGTGCTGCCCATGAAGGGAGCCCGCGCTTGCATGCCGTCGGCGCCGGCCCCATCTGCAGACAGTCCCCCATGGAGATCCCGCATGAGCGCCTTCGACCTCACGCCCCCCAGCGACGCCCAACGCCAAGCGCTGGAAGCCAGCCTCAGCCCCGACGAGGCGCGCGTGCTGCTCCAGCACGGCACCGAAGCGCCCTTCTGCGGCGTGTTCCTGGACAACAAGCGGGACGGTGTCTACTGCTGCCGCCTGTGCGCCCTGCCGCTGTTCCGCTCCAACACCAAGTTCGACTCCGGTACGGGCTGGCCCAGCTTCTTTGCGCCCTTCGCTGCCGAACACGTGCATGAAATCCGCGACATCAGCCACGGCATGATCCGCACGGAGATCACCTGTGCCCGCTGCGGCAGCCACCTGGGTCATGTGTTCCCGGATGGACCGCCGCCCACGTTCGAGCGGCACTGCCTGAACTCCGTCTCACTTTCATTCACCGAGAATGGCGCGCCCTACGCCGATCCGCTCAAGCGCGGCGGTGCTGAGGCCCAGCCGGCCGCCTGATCACCTGACGGCACCAGAGCGGATGGATTTCACACATCCGCTCTTCAGAAAACCCGTGAACGCGCCGTAAAGGGAGATACCCCTGCTTCCTGCGTCGCGTCCATGCTCATCCTCATCGGCTTCCTCGTTGTCATCGCCAGCGTGCTTGGCGGCTATCTCGGCGCCCACGGTCGGCTGGGTGCCCTGTGGCAACCGTATGAGCTGGTCATCATCGGCGGTGCCGCCGTGGGCGCGTTCCTGGTGGGTACGCCGGCAAAGACGGTCAAGCAGACCCTGCAGGCCAGCGTGGCCGTGTTCAAGGGGCCGCGTTACAAGCGGCAGGACTATCTGGATGTGCTCAGCCTGGTCTACGAACTGCTCAACAAGGCGCGTCGCGAAGGCTTCATGTCGTTGGAAGACCACGTAGAGAAGCCCGGCGAAAGCCCGATCTTCGCGAACTACCCGAAGGTGCAGGCCGACCACCATCTGGTGGACTTCATCACCGACTGCCTGCGCCTGATGATCGGCAGCAACATCGAACCTCATGAACTGGAGCCGCTGCTGGAGCTGGAGCTGGAGAAGCACCACGCCGAAGCCTTGGCGCCTTCGCAGGTCGTGACCAAGGTGGCCGACGGCCTGCCCGGCTTCGGCATCGTGGCCGCCGTGCTGGGCATCGTCATCACCATGGGCTCCATTGGTGGCCCGATCGAAGAAGTCGGCGCACACGTGGCCGGCGCGCTGGTCGGCACCTTCCTCGGCATCCTGCTGGGCTATGGATTCGTCGGCCCGATGGCAGCGGCCATGGAAGCGCGCGCCGAGCAGGACAGCCGCATCTATGAGTCAGTGAAGACCGCCCTGCTGGCCTGCCTGCGCGGCTACAACCCGAAGATCGCCCTGGAGTTCGCCCGCAAGACCCTGCCCTCCGATGTGCGCCCGGCCTTCTCGGAGTTCGAGCAGCACCTGAAGACGGTCAAATAAGCCATGTCGGACACCAAGCCCACCGTCATCGTTCGCCGGGTCAAGAAGCACGGCCACGCCGCGCATCATGGCGGCTCGTGGAAAGTGGCGTATGCCGACTTCGTGACCGCGATGATGGCGTTCTTCCTCGTGCTGTGGCTGGTGGCGTCCACCAGCAAGCCCGAGCGCGGCGCCATTTCCGAGTACTTCCGCAACCCCAGTCCGTTGTCGGGCAAGAGCACCACGCCGGCTCCGGGCATGGCCGGGCCCGGCGGTGCCAGCACGTCGATGATCAAGCTGGGCGGCGCGGCCGACGTCAGCCGCGGCAACAGCAGCGACCCGTTCCAGAACCAGCGTGAAGCCATCCCGCAGGCCATCGATCGCCGCGAGCGCGAGAAACAGCAGCTGGAATCGCTGATGAAGGAACTGCAGGAAGCGATCAGCAAGAGCCAGGCCCTGGAACCCTTCAAGGACCAGTTGCTGCTCGACCTCACTCCGGAAGGGCTGCGCGTGCAGATCGTGGACAAGCAGAACCGGCCGATGTTCGACCTGGGTGGCTCGTCCCTGAAGGCGTACACCCGCACGATCCTGCATGAGCTGGCGACCTACCTGAACCACGTACCGAACCGGATCAGCCTGACCGGCCACACCGACACCACGGCGTACAGCAGCGTCCATGGCTATGGCAACTGGGAACTCAGCGCGGACCGCGCGAATGCCGCCCGGCGTGCGCTGGTGGACGGTGGCCTGGATGACAGCAAGGTCACCCGCGTGGTCGGCCTGGCCTCCTCGGTGTTGTTCGACAAGACCAACCCGCAGAATCCGATCAACCGCCGCATCAGCATCGTGGTGATGACCAAGGATGCGGAAGCCGCCGCACTGTCCGGCGCCGGCACGCCGGTTGCGATGTCCGCCGCAGTGGCAGACCCCGATGTGCAGGCCGCGCAGGCGCCCATCGAGGTCGGCGACGCCGCCCCCTGAGCGCGCAGGGCATGTCCCTGCGCTCGCTGCCTTGGGCCCTTACAATGGGGGCCTCCTTTTTTGCAGGTAGCCGCATCATGTCCAAGCTGTCCAAGTCCAAGCGCGACAAGCGCAAGAAGCAGCAGCCCAAGCGCCCGTTCGCCCGCCTGAGCGATCAGCAGCAGGTGCAGAACCACGCCGTGCTGACCAATGAAGAAGGCCAGGTCGTGGCCGCGATTGGCCTGCAGGGCCGCCAGTGGCTGCTGTCGATCGGTGGCCAGACGATGGGCAACGCGGACGACCCGATGCCGATGCTGGCCATGCTCAAGCATCTGGCCAATGTGCAGGGCAAGGAAGGCCGCAAGGTCGACCTGCAGTACTCCGATGGCCTGGGCGAGCTGATCAAGGTGATGGCGGCCGAGAAGGACCTGGACGCTGACGCTTACCTGGATGAGCTGGCTGCCGAGTTCGATACCATCGACGCGGAAGACGCAGCTACCGAAGCCACCGCTGACACCGATGCGGACGCAGCTGCAGCCGACGCATCGACCGATGCCGTCGACGTCGAGGCTGACGCCGCTGTCGACGCTGACGCCGACGCCGACGACAAGCCGAAGGCCTGAGGCCTGGCGGAATCACGGTGACGGTCTACGTCGACGACGCAGTACACGCCTGGCGCGGACAGCGCTGGGCGCACCTGATGGCCGACACCTTGCCCGAGCTGCACGCCATGGCGGCGCAGCTCGGCATGCCCCACCGCGCGTTCCAGAACAAAGCCAGTGGCGCGCATTACGATGTCAGCGCGCCGATGCGCGTGCAGGCCATCGCCCTCGGGGCGATGCCGATCTCCCGGCACACCGATCGTGCGCGGATGAAGGCGGTGATCGCCAACGCCCGCGCGCAGTACCAGCCCGACTGAGCCGCGTCAGAACGGGTCGCTGCCCAACCGCACTTCCACGTTCATCAGCGAGCACAGCGCCAGCATCGCGTCGTCATCGCGGGTCAGCGCCATCCAGCCGGTGAAGCCTTCGCTGCCGGCATCCACGCTCCACAGCGTGTAGTTGCGTTCGCGTAGCCGATCGAACGCGGTGGACATCAGCTGCGCGCCGTCCAGGTCCGCCGTGAAATCCTCATCGTCCAGGTCGCCGCCCCACTCCACCTGCAGGTTGAACCGTGCAGACAGCTCGTTGACGGCCGACATCAGCGATTCCAGATCGTCGCGCTCCACCTCGAAGCCACTCTGCCAGCCGATCGCCCCGAACAGCGGCGGCAGCCAGTCGCTGTCGGCCTCCATCGGCTCGCCCTGCTCGGCCAGCAGCTCGCGGAAGCGGTTGAACTGCTGCAGCGCCAGCTCTTCGTCGCCCGGGTTGATCAGCACCAGCAGGTTCCACGCACGTGCCTCGAAGTCGGCCTCGTCGAAGTCGTGCTCTTCTTCCTGGAAGTCGAAATAATCGCTGTTGTCGGGCATGGGCGTGTTCCTGGGATGCGTGGTGCGTGGCCTGCATTCTGAGGCCTGGCGGCTCGAGCCGGAAGCACCGGGATTGGGCCACGCCGCCGGGCCGGGTATCCTTTACCGCATGAAGCCGGCCGTGTTGGCCGCCACAGTGAATCCTGCAATGAGCGATACGCCTCCCGACCACCTGGCCATCAACCCGGCCAGCCCCCATCACGACGCCCAGGCGCTGGAGCGCGGCGTCGGCGTGCGTTTCAACGATGTCGAGCGCACCGACGTCGAAGAGTATTCGGTCAGCGAAGGCTGGATCCGCGTGCAGGCCGGCAAGGCCCGTGACCGCCGCGGCAACCCGATGACCTTGAAGATCAAAGGCAACGTCGACGTGCGCTTCCTGGACCTGAAGCCGCAGGGCTGAGCTTTCGCGGTCACGGGGGGCAACCGACTGGGTAGAGCCGACTTCAGTCGGCTGCTCTACCGCAGGCAATCGGCAACAGCAGCCGGCTGAAGCCGGCTCTACCAGGGGCCGATCATTCCCGCTGCCGGGATTCCAGCAGGTCCAGGTTGCGGATCAGCTTGCGTGAGATCTCGTCGGAGATCACCCCGCGCCGGGTCAGCCGGAACAGTTCTTCGCGCTCGGCCACCAAGCCGGCACTGCGCAGCTGGCGGTAGCCGCGCTCCATGCGCCGCACCTTCTCCGGATCGACATCGGGGCCGTTCTCTTTTTCCAGATTGCGCTGGTACAGCAGGCTCACCCGCGACGCCGCATCGTTGTACAGCTGCACGTTCTCGGTGGTCTGCTTCAGCACCAACTGCTGCCGCATCCGCTCCACCCCGGCCAGCGCCGCCTTCGAAGCCAGCTTGCGGGCCACGTCCTCTTCCTTGCGCTCACCCGAATCAGCCGGCAACTGCAGCCCTTTCAACAGCTGCGGCAGCGCCACGCTGGCTCCGATCAGCGAGAACAGGATCACCGCGGCGGCCAGGAAGATCACCAGGTCACGTGCCGGGAACGGATCACCGCTGGGCAGGAACAAGGGCAGGGTCAGCACGCCGGCCAGGGTGATCGCGCCGCGCACGCCGGCCACCGAGGTCGCCACCACGATGCGCCAGCCGGGCGCTTCGCCCTGCTTCTGCCCGCGACGGCGCACACGCAACAGGTTCCATCGTAGCGACAGCCATACCCACAACAGACGCAGCAGGATCAGCGCAAGGTTGATCACCAGCACATACACCGCCAGCCACCACGGATTCTGGTGGCCGCTCTCGCCCATCGTCTCGATGGCGCGCTCCACGATGCCCGGCAGCTGTTCGCCCAGCAGTACGAACATGATGCCGTTGAAGGTGAACTGCAGCATGTTCCACACCGCCGAGCGCTGCACCCGCATGCTGCCCGATACGCGGCCCGTCAGCTCTACGTAGCTCATGGTGATGCCGGCGGCCACCGCAGCGAGGATGCCCGAGGCGTTGATCTCTTCGGCCAGCAGGTAGGCCGCGAACGGGATCAGCAGGTTGACCAGCATCGCCGCGCCCGGCTCTTCGCCGAAGCGCCGCCACAACCAGCGCTGGAAGGTGGATACCCCGAAGGTCACCGCGACACCCACGGCCAGGCCGGCCACGGCCACCCACAGGAAGGTCAGCGACGCGGTCGCCAGCGAGAAGCTGCCGGTCATCACCGCGGCCACGGCAAAGCGGAAGCAGACCAGGCCCGAGGCATCGTTGAGCAGCGATTCGCCCTCCAGGATGTGCATCAGACGCTTGGGAATGGGGGCCTTCGAGGCGATCGCACCGACCGCCACCGGGTCGGTCGGCGAGATGATCGCCGCCAATGCGAAACACACGGCCAGCGGCATCACCGGGATCATCCAGTGGATCAGCAGGCCGGCCCCGAGCACGGTGAACACCACCAGGCCGAAGGCCAACTCCAGGATCGCGCCCTTGTCGCGGAACAAGCCCTGCTTGGGAATGCGCCAGCCGTCGAGGAACAGCAACGGCGGCAGGAACAGCAGGAAGAACATGTCCGGGTCGAGGTCATGACCCCGGTTGAACACCCCGGCAATCACCGCGCCCAGCGCGATCTGCACCAGCGGCAACGGCAGCGAAAACGGCAGGACCCGGACGAGGTAGCCGCTGGCGACTACCGCGACCAGCATCGCCAGTACGACTTCAATGGTATGCATGCATCATCCAGATGACGGCGCGGGGGGAAGGATGGCCGACAGGCCAAGCGCCACTAACGCGAAAAAACTAGCACACCCATTTGATATCGCCCATAAGCGGAGCGTGTGGCGGTCGGCAGATACGGAGCGAGCGCGAGGGAGTGCGCGGGTCGTCAGCTGCGCTCGCCGTCGAAGCGGTAGATGTCCATCGCCAGCATGCCCGCGTCGATCCCGGCATCGATGCGCTGCGCGCCCAACCCGCCCGTCCCTGCCGCCCCCATGGCGAAATGCAGCGGCTGCAGGTGCTCGTCCGTCGGATGTGCGCGCGCCGCGTAGGGGGCCTGGCGCCGGTAGTCGAGCAAGGCATCGACATCGCTGGCAGCCAGGCGCTGCTCTACCCAGTTGATGAAAGGACGCACGTAGGGCGCCTCCTTGCCATCCTGATACGTACCGAAATCGTGCAGGTTGTGGGTGATGCTGCCCGAGCCGATGAGCAGCACCCCTTCGTCGCGCAGCGGCGCCAAGGCACGGCCCAGTGCAAGCTGGTGCAGCGGACCGCGCTGCGGTTGCAGCGAGATCGGCACGACCGGGATCGACGCGTCCGGGAACAGCAGGCGCAGCGGCACCCACGCCCCGTGGTCCAGCCCGCGACTCACGTCCAGCTGTGCGTCCAGGTGTGCGTCCTGCAGCCTCTGCAGGACCTGCGCAGCCAGCACGGGGTCGCCGGGGGCCGGGTAGCGGATCCGGTACAGCGCCTCGGGGAAGCCACCGAAATCATGGATCGTCGGGGGTTGCGGATGCGCGCCGACGCGCGGCAGGTCACTCAACCAGTGCGCACTGGCGATGACGATGGCGCGGGGCCGTGGCAGGTCGGCCGCCAGCTCCGCCAAGCGAAGGCCGACCTGGCCCGGCTGCAGCGCCGTCATCGGCGAACCGTGGGAGATGTACAGACTGGGCAGACGGCGCATGGTGCGGGCCTCGGAAAACCTGCGACCAGCGTAGGCCTCGCCGACGACGCGATAAACAGGACCGACGAGCCGGTCCGTCCCAGCAATGACCGCAATGCCGCCCCGTCGCGCCGAGCGGCCAGCATCCGTAGCGCCGACCCATGGTCGGCGAGCGCAGCGGGCCCTGCGCGCCCCCTCCTGCGCGCTCTCAGGCCTCCACCGCATCCAGCTGCGCGATCACCGTCGCCAGCGGCGCCGGGCGCCCCAGCAGGTAGCCCTGCACCTGATCACAGCCGTGCGCGCCCAGCCACTGCAGCTGGCCCGGGGTTTCCACGCCCTCCGCAATGATCGTCAAGCCCATGCTGTGCCCCAGCGACAACAGCGCCCGACAGATCGACGCATTGCGCGGATTGGTTTCCACATCCGCCACGAAGCTGCGGTCGATCTTCAAGATATCCAGCGGCAGGTGCTGCAGGTAGGACATGCTCGAATACCCCGTACCGAAGTCATCCAGCGATACGCAGATGCCCTGCTCGTGCAGCCGCTGCATCGTCTGCATCGCCTGTGCAGGCTTGCGCATCAGGCTGCTCTCGGTGAGCTCCACCTGCAGTGCACCGCGACGCAGGCCGAACTCCTGCATGGCGCGCGCGAACTCACCCACCAGATCACTGTTGAAGAACTGCACCGCCGACACATTGACCGCAATCGGCAGGTCACCCCAGCCGGCATCCACCAGCTGCCGCTGCGCCTGCGCCGCCGCGCGGATCACCCAGCGCCCCAGCGCCAGGATCAGGCCGGTGTCTTCGCACAGCTGGATGAAGTCGCCCGGCGGAATGAAGCTGCCATCGGCCTGCGGCCAGCGAAGCAACGCCTCCAGCGCGGCCGGCGTGCCATCGGCGGCATGACAGATCGGCTGGAAGTAGAGCTCGAACTCGGCGTCGATCGCGTTGTGGATCCGCCCGGCCAAACGCAGCCGCTCGGCCAATCGCGCGGTCACGCTGGGGTCGAACCATGCCAGCGCGTCGCCCTCGGCCCGCGCACTGTGGGCCGCTTGTGCGGCCATACCGATCACCTGGGTAGCCTGCAGGCCATCGCCCGCGATATGCACCGCCACCCCCACGCTCGGCTCGAACTGATGCAGCGACTCCTTGCCACGTACGGGCTCCGATACGATCTGCACCAACGCGTCCAGCGCGCTCTGTGTTTCCTGCCCATCACGGAAGGCGAACACGAAGTCCTCGCCCGGCTGGAAGGCCAGCCAGCCGTAACGTGCGCCCAGCCCACCCAGCCGCGTGGCCATCGCCTGCAACACCGCATCCCCGATATCACCCCCCAGCGCATCGGACACCAGCTGCAGTCCGCGCAACTGGATGAAGGCGACGGTGTACCCGCTGCCGCAGTCGTCCAGTGCAGCAGCCAGTGCGCGCGGATTGAGCAGACCGGTCTGCGGATGGTGGCTGGCGTGGTAGGCAAGTTCGCGCTCGTAGGCCAGCCGCTCGCTCACGTCCTCGGCCAACACCAGGCACGCCGAACGGCCATCGAAATCCAGCCGCGACAGATGGGCGCGCACTTCGAAGACGCTGCCATCCTTGCGCTGGTGCAGCCGTATCTTGGCATCCTGTACTTCGCCGACGCGGGCATCGGCGATCGCGCCGCGGATCTCTTCCCAGCCCTCGCGCGGGCGGATGTCGAGGATGCTCATCCCGAGGAACTCTTCGCGGGTATAGCCATACTGGCTGATCGCCGCGCGGTTGACCTCCATGAAGCGCAGCGTGTCCGGGTCGAACACCCAGAACGGCGCGGGATTGCGGTCAAACAGCAGGCGGAATTGACGCTCCGCCTGTACCAGTCGCTCACGGGCCTGGTACCGCTCGCTGATGTCGGTCACCGCGCCGATCACGCGCCGCTGCCGGTCGGACATCGCCACGCGGCGTCCACGCGCGCTCACCCAGCGTATCTCGCCGCCGGGCAGCACCAGGCGGAACACTTCATCCAATACCGCATCACCGGCAAACGCGCTGTCGAAGGCGGCCTGCAGGCGACCCGCATCCTCGCGGTGCACGCGGGCGAAGAAATCCGAAACCGGCAGGGTGTCCACCGGCACGCCGAACAGCTCACGCGCCAGCGGCGACCAGTGCAGCTGGCAGGCATCCTCATCGACATACCAGGTGCACACGCGACCCACCTGATGCGCCAGCAGCAGCTCGGCATGGCCGGTGCGCAGCTCTTCGGCCAGCACGAGCTGGCGTCGGCTGGTACGACGGACCACCCACACCAAGGCACCCAGCAGCACCCAGTACAGCAGGAACATCGCCGATGCCGCGTACAGATACGGCCACCACGCAGACAGCACGTCGCGCCTTCCCAATCCCGCATACACCGCCAGCGGATACTGGTGCAGCGTGCTCATCGCCGAGATGCGGGTCGTCCCGTCGATGGCGCTGGTTTCCACGCCAAGCGAGTGCACCGCATCGGTGCCCAACGCGGACCGGTGCGGCAGGTCGAAGCGCTGCCCCACGATGTCGCCGCTTGCCGGCGCGCGGGCCAGCACGTGTCCTTCCACGTCGGTGATCGATACGACGCCCTGGCTACCGATATCCAGGCCGCTGATGATCCGTTGCAGTTCGCTGGTATGCAGCCGCACCAGCAACCAGCGATCCTGCTCAAGCTGCAGTGCCAGCGGCAGCACCCAGTTCAGTCCATCGTGACGCTGCGGCGGACCCAGGTACAGATCGCTGCCAGAGCCACGGCGCTGGCCGTCCACCCACAACGGCAGCTGCAGGTCACCGACTCCGCTGGTGATCGCGCGCCCGTGCTGGTCCACCACTACGATGCTGTCGAGCTCGGCATGGCGGTGCAGCACGCCGGCGATGTTCTGGTCCAGCAACTGAGGGGCCTGCGCCGGCACGCTGCGGAACAGCTGCGCCGCATCGGCCCCGATGCCATGCATCGCCCGTTCCACATTGCGCATTTCCAGCCATAACAGGCGCTGGCTGCCCACCGCCAAGGTGCGGCTCTGGCGCTGCGCCACGTCTGCGCGACGCTGGAAATCGCTGGCCAGCATCGTGGCCAGCCCAGCGCCGAACAGCACACCCAGCAGCGCGCCGCCCCACAGGAAGGCGCGCTGCGGGCGCAGCAAGGCGCGACTCAGTGCGGACATCGGTGCGAACGTTGCCAATGGTGGGCAGTTGCTCTCATGCGCAAAACGCTTCCTGTGATCCTGACCAGAGCGGCCGCGGATGCACTTTCTTGACTGCCCTGATTGTTTCCCGGTGATGTCGCGCGCAGCGCGCCCAGCCCGGCCCCGTTTGCAGCATGCATCAGGCAGATGACGACAGGAAGAGGAGCATCCCCCGTTCAGCCACATCCGGCACAGGCGCCGCCCTGTTGCGGCACGGTTGCCACTGCAACCAGCCCCGGTAGCAGGCAGTAGACTGGTATTTTTCCGCCGTTCGAGAATTCCATGCCCAGGTTGCGCCGCTCTCCCCTGCTGCTGGCCATCGCCGCCAGCCTGTCCCTGACCCTGTCGGCCTGCGGTGGCGATACCCCGGCCGATGCGCCACAGCCCCAGCAGCAAGCCGCCGCCGAGGCTCCCGCCAAGGCACAGCTGGGCAGCTTCGGTTTCGATGCATCGGGCATGGACCGCAGCGTGGCCGCGGGCGACAACTTCTTCGACTTCGCCAACGGCAGCTGGGTCAAGAACACCGAGATCCCGGCCGACCGCTCGCGGTTCGGCAGCTTCAACGTGATCGCTGAAAAAACCCAGGCCGATACGCGCGCCATCCTGGAAGGCGCGGCGAACAATGCGCAGGCCACCGGCGAAGACAAGCTGATCGGCGATTACTACGCGGCCTACATGGACGAGGCCGGCATCGAACAGCGCGGACTCGCCCCGGTGCAGCCGCAGTTGCAGGCGATCGAGGCGCTCGCCGACAAGGCCGCGTTGGCCCGCGCACTCGGTGCCGACGTGCGCGCCGACGTGGACCTGCTCAACGCCACGAACTTCTACACCGACCGCTTGCTCGGGCTGTGGGTGTCGGTCGACCTGCTGCAGCCGGAGCGCACCGCGCCTTACCTCGTGCAGGGTGGGCTGGGCATGCCGGACCGTGATTTCTACCTGGGCGATGGCCGCATGGCGGCGTTGCGCAAGCAGTACCAGGACTACGTAGGCCAGGTGCTGAAGCTGGCCGGCGTCGCCGACCCCGCCGCGAAGGCGCAGCGCATCGTGGCGCTGGAAACCAGGATCGCCCAGGCCCACGTGAGCCAGGAAGAAACCAACGACGTCGCCAAGGGGGCCAACCCCTGGACCCGCGAAGACTTCAGTGCGAAGGCGCCGGGCATGGACTGGGCCGCGTTCCTGGAGGCCTCCGGGCTGGGCCAGCAGCAGGATTTCATCGTCTGGCAGCCCAAGGCCGTCGCCGGCCTGTCGCGGCTGGTCGCCACCGAACCCCTTGAAGACTGGAAGGACTACCTGACCTTCCACGCCCTGGACCGGGCCGCGCCCTACCTGCCGAAGACGTTCGCCGATGCGCGCTTCGCCTTCCATGGCACCGCACTCAGTGGCACCCCGCAGCAGAGTGATCGCTGGAAGCGGGCGGTGGACGATGCCAACCACGCCGTGGGCGAAGCCATCGGCAAGCGCTACGTGGAAAAGCACTTCGACGCCAAGACCAAAGAACGCGCCGACGCGATGGCGAAGAACATCATCGCCGCCTTCTCCAAGCGCATCGATGGCCTGGAGTGGATGTCACCGCAGACCAAGGCCAGTGCCAAGGCCAAGGTTGCCGGACTCACCGTGGGCATGGGCTATCCGGAGACGTGGCGCGACTACAGCGGCCTGGAGGTGAAGCGGGATGACCCGTTGGGCAATGCGCAGCGCGCCGAACAGTTCGAGTACCAGCGCAATCTTTCCAAGTTGGGCAAGGCACCGGACCACGGCGAGTGGGCGATGCTGCCGCAGACCATCAACGCGATGAACGTGCCGCTTGAAAACCGCCTGGTGTTCCCGGCGGCGATCCTGCAGCCGCCCTTCTTCGACGGCGCCGCCGACGATGCCGTGAACTACGGCGCCATCGGTGCGGTGATCGGCCACGAGATCAGCCACGGGTTCGACAACGCGGGCGCGCTGTTCGATGACACCGGCCGCCTGCACAACTGGTGGACGCCGCAGGACCTGCAGAAGTTCAACGCAGCGGGCGACGCGCTGGCCGCGCAGTTCAGCAGCTACGAGCCCTTCCCCGGCGTGCACGTCAACGGCCGCCTGTCGCTGGGCGAGAACATCGCCGACGTGGCCGGACTGGGCACCGCCTACGATGCCTACCAGCTCTCGCTGCAGGGCAAGCCGGGACAGACGCTGGAAGGCTTCACGCCCGATCAGCGCTTCTTCCTCGGCTTCGCCCAGGCGTGGCGCAGCAAGAGCCGCGAGCAGGCCCTGCGCAATTCGTTGTTGACCGACGTGCATGCACCGGGCCAGTTCCGCGCACTGACCGTACGCAACATCGATGCCTGGTATCCCGCATTCGACGTAAAGGAAGGCCAGAAGCTCTATCTGGCGCCCGACAAGCGCGTAAAGGTCTGGTAATCCCTGGTAGCGCCGAGCCACGCTCGGCGAGCGCACCGGTGGGCCGTTACAGGCCCGCCGGCCACCGCTGCAAGTGCGCCGCTTCAACACCCACCCGCGCACACGCCCGGCTCGCCAATCCATCCGGAAGCGCACGCCGGAACAGCGGCGCAGCCCCCTGCAACAGCCGCATCGATGCCTGTGCCTGGACCCGCTGCCGCGTGCCGTGCTCCAGCAGCTCGCTTGCCCACTCCGGCAACAACGCCGCCCCCGCGCCCATGAACACATCCCGCGACAGTCCTGCCACCGGCACGGGCAACTTCACCGCAGACAGCACCTGCAACACCTCGCGCGCCCGGGCATCCAGGCACAGCTGCGGCCGCTGCATCGCAAAGAACGCATCCACTTCCGCTGCACTACGCGGCACATCCCTCGCCCCCAATGCTTCGGCGACACGCCGGAACTCGTCGTAGTAGCGATCAACCATCGCGTCGGGCATCGCCCGTCCATAGCGGCGAAATCCCTGCAGGAAGCCATAGGCCTCGGTCACATGCACCCAGGTGAGCAACAGCGGGTCATCGGCGGCGTAGGGCACACCCTCCACGCTGCCGCGCACGCGCGAATGGATCCGGCGCACCCGGGCCACGAGCGTGTCGACTTCCGCCGTGGGGGCATAGGTCGTGCCCGCGACGAATGCCGTGGTGCGGCGCAGGCGCCCGACCAGGTCTTCGCGGAAGTTGGAGTGGTCGTACACCCCCGCCAGCGCACGCGGATGCAGCGCCTGCAGCATCAGGGCACAGAGCCCGCCGGCGAGCATCGACGGCAGTTCGGCATGGACCCGCCAGGTGACGCTGTCCGGCCCGAACCAGCCCGGGTCCCCGATCGGATGGTCGTAGTCGATCTCGCTCTGTCCGCGGGGAAAGGCATCCATCACCCAGCGGCGGATGGGCGCGGTCAGCGGCGAAAACAAAGAAGGCATGGGGCGATCATAGGACCTGGCAGTGGCGCGGCTTGCGCGATTTGGCCCCATTGTCGGCCACTCGACACCCGATCCTTTGTGAAAGCGGGGCCCGACCCCGCCCGTGTGCACGCGCAGCACGATTTTCAGTGCGACATCTTGTCGCAGGCCGTCAGACCGATGTTGCGGCGCACCAAGGTGCGCGTGCGCCTCCGTATTCATCCGCGTATGCGTCCGCGCCTTCGCATCCCCTTTATTGCGCCCCTCGCTGGAAGTGCTAGAACTGAACCCGCCTCACCGGTCAATGCATCGCCGCACGTTCCAACAGGGAGCCCGCCATGATTGCTTTGTTCAAAGGTCTAGGATTGTTGTTGCGCGACAACGAGCTGTACCACAGCCCGTTCGAAAAACAGGTTGCCCACTGGCGTGGTCTCAGCGAGCAGCAGATCCGCCAGGAGGTGGCCGTGCTGGCCCAGGCGAAAAGCCAGTGGCTGATCGCCTCCATTGTCGGCTGGCAGGCCGCATCTCTGCTGATCCTCGGGCTGATCGCCAATTACCTCTGGCGGGATGACTTCCATATCACCTTCACCCGCGTCGTGATCATCATCGGCTCCTGGGTATCGATCCTGTTCGTGATCTGGTTCATGGCGAACATGTTCGACCAGCAAGCCGGGTTCGAACGCTGGATGAAAGCCTTCAACAGCCGCGCCCGCATCACCTCCAGCGCCGACAGCGTGGAATGCGTGGCCGACGCACTCGGAATGGCCGAACACTACCCGGAAGTGCTGGATTACAAGCAGTCCGTGACCGAGAAACGCGAACTGCGCCACGAGGACATCCGCATCATGTCCGAGATCGGCCGCATGAAGCAGCACACCGAACTGGTTGGCCGCCTGAACCACGTCGGCCAGACCACCAGCCACCGCGACCTCACCCTGCAACCCGCCTTCTGAACCCCAAAAAAGGGGACGGAGGGGATTAAGTCGTTTCTGGCCCCTATGGGTTGAAAACGACTTAATCCCCTCCGTCCCCTTTTTGTCGTCATTGGCAGCGGGCGGCGGGGGTGGTGGCTACGCAGCTCTTGAATCCCGGCGGCAGGCTGGCGTGCTTCTGCCGTTGGCCGGCGCGGACGTCGAACTGCTGCAGGGCGCTGCGTTCGCAATGCTGTTGCCCATCGCAGGCCTCTTGGAATACCTGGTAGTAGCATCGGCCGCTGTCACTGCTCACGCACTCGAACCACGCGCCGTCCGTACGCACGGACGTGCGACTGAACAGCTGATCCATGCCGTGCGCGCTGATGCGGGTGATCGAGGTCGTGGTCACCTTGTCATGGCAGCCGAACAAGGACAGCAGGCAACTCAGTATCGTAGTGAGAAAACGCATGGCATGGCCCTTCCCTAGTGGCCTGCCGCGGCTTACATGCCGCGGAACAGGCTCATGAACGGTTGACTGACGGTGAGTGTTTCGGGGCGTTCGCGCAGGCGCAGTACGCCCCGCCCGGTGTCGTCGCGGCTCACCGCGGCAACGGCTTTCATGTTGACGATGGTGGACCGGTGCACCTGGCGGAACTGCTGTGGATCCAACGCCGCCACCAGCTCCCGCAATGGCGTGCGCAGCAGGCTCTCGCCGTCGGCGGTCACCACCGTGGTGTATTTGTTGTCTGCGCGGAAATACACCACGTCCTCCAGCATGATCAGCACCGTGTCACGTCCATTGCTTGCGGTAATCCATGCCAGTGGCGGTACGTCTGCACGCTCCGCTGGGGCCCCCAATCGCTGCAGCAGCCGCTCCAGCACGGCATCGTCGTGGCGTGCCGACGGCAGCCGCGCCAGGATGCGCTCGCGCGTCGCCAGCAGGCGCTCATCGCTTACCGGCTTGAGCAGATAATCCATCGCGCCCTGTTCGAACGCATCGATGGCGTACTGGTCGTAGGCCGTAACGAACACCACCTGCGTGCGCGGGCTCAGTTCGGCCAGCGCGCGTGCCACCTGGATGCCGCTGATACCCGGCATGCGAATGTCCAGGAACGCGATGTCCGGTTGGCGTTCGGCCAGTTGTTCCAGTGCCGTGGCGCCATCCTCGCACTCGGCGACGATGCGCAGCTCCGGCCACAACCGCTGCAGTTGCTCCACCAAGGCGGCGCGCAGCAGCTCTTCGTCTTCGGCAATCAACGCGTCAAGCGGCATGAGCGGCGTCCTTCGAGGCCTGCGGCAACGTCATGGTGGCGGCGACGCCGCTGGGGAAATTGGTGACGATCGCTACACCGGCCTGCTCGCCGCAGGTCAGGCGCAGGCGCTCGCGCAGGTTCTTCAGCCCGATGCCGGTGCCGCTGGTGCCATGGCCGAAGCCAAGCCCATCGTCGGCCACGGTCACCGTGACATGGTCATCGAAGGCGCGCGCGATGATCCAGATCGTGCCACCGCCCGGCTTGGGTTCCAGGCCGTGCTTGATCGCGTTTTCCACCAGCGTCTGCAGCGCCATCGCCGGCAGCCGGACGCCCTGCAACGCATCGGGCACCTGCACTTCAACGCCCAGCCGTGCGCCCATCCGGATACGCAGGATCTCCAGGTACGCACGGGTGCGCTCCAGCTCCACGCCCAAGGTGGACACCGACTCTTCCATGCTCGGCAGCGAGCTGCGCAGGTACTGGATCAGGTGGCCGATCATCTGGTCGGCACGCGCTGGATCGGTGCGGGTGAGCACCTGCGCATTGGCCAGCGAGTTGTACAGAAAGTGCGGTTCCACCTGCGCATGCAGCAGGTTCAAGCGCGCGACCGACAGTTCTTTCTCCACGTGGGTCTGCTCGGCCGCCGCTTGTTCGTCGCGTCGCTGGTCGGCCACGCGGCCGCTGACGGCGCGGGTCAGCGCTTCGGCGTTCTCGAAGTTGCTGCCTTCGTCCAGCGCCAGCAGATCGGCCCACCAGCCCGCGTCGGGCTCGAACAACAGGGTGACCGTGCTCGTTCCCTGCCCCGGCGTCACCGTGGCCAGCACGCTGTTGCGCTTGATCGCCAGACGCGCGGGCAGGTTCCAGCGAGACGGCTGGCGACCATTCCACGGATCGACGCGCCGTACATAGGCACGCACCTGCAGGCTACCGGCAGAACTTTCGATGTCCTCCACACGCGGCAACTCGGCGATGGCGCGCTCCAGCAGCAGGAAGGCCGGTCCGGCATCCAGGGGCAGTTCGATCTGCCGCCGCTGGCGGTTGGACAGCGTGCTCCCATCCAGCTTGCCGGTGATCAGCCAGACCCGGCGCACGTGGGTGATCGCGCTGCCCAGTGCGGACAGCATCAGGAACATCGCAAGCAGGCCGAACACCCAGCCCGGGCCATCTTCCATGCCGCTGAATATGCCACTCCACACCATGCCCGCCACGACCAGCGCAGCGGCCCAGGCCAGCAGATGTCGGAAGATCAGAGAAACGCTGGCGAACACGGGAGTGCCTTTGGCGATGGGATGGGCCGAGCATAGTGCGCCGGCCCGCCACGGCAAGCACCCGGCGACGAACGCCGGGAATCAGGCGACGAATCCCGCCTTGGTAGCGACGGCCGCTGGCCCTCAGCCGGCGGCGCCGTTGGTCAACCACGCCGAGCATGGCCCGGCGCTACCCAGCCGCTGCCTCAGCGGCGCTGCGCGGCACTCTGGTCACGGACCGTGCGGAACGCTTCGGCGGCGTCCCAGTTCGGCCAGTCGCGTGAGTTGGCCAGTTCGTTCCCCAGCGTGTACAGCACCTCCAGGTCACGTGCGGCGCCGGCGAACTTCCAGTCCGGCTGCCATTCGTCACCCTGCTGGTGGTAGCGCTTGGCGGTGTAATCGTCGGACGCCTTCTTGCCCGCCGCGACGCCACCGTCCACCCAGTCCTGCCCCGCCGACCACGAAAGCGCCGGCACGCCGCGCTTGGCGAAGGGGAAATGATCCGAGCGGAAGAACAGGCCGGCTTCCGGCTTCGGATCCGGGGTGTAGCGGATGTCCCAGCGCTGGGCCACGGCCTTCAACTGGTCCAGCAGCTCGAAGCGCGCCGAACCGTAAATGCCGAAGTCACGCGACGGACTGAAGGGCGCCATGCCATCCATGTTGATCACCGCCACGGTCTTTTCCAGCGGATACAGCGGATGGGTGGCGTAGTACTCCGAGCCCAGCAACCCCTTCTCTTCGGCTGTCACCGCCAGGAACAAGACCGAACGTTCCGGCTTGGGGGCCTTGGCGTAGCCACGCGCCAGCTCGATCAAGGCGGCGGTGCCGCTGGCATTGTCCAATGCGCCGTTGAAGATCCGGTCACCGCGGGCATCGGGCTCACCCACGCCGATATGGTCCCAGTGCGCGCTGTACACCACGGTCTCATCCGGGTGCTTGCTGCCTTCCAGGCGCGCGGCCACGTTGTGCGAGGTGATCACTTCGGTCTTCACCGCGTAATTCGCATCCAGGCTGGCACCGGTCAGCGGCACGGCGGTGAAGTCGCGCTGCTGCGCCTGCTTCTTCAACGCCTCGAAATCCAGTCCCGCCGAACGGAACAGGTCCACTGCAAGATCACGCTGGATCCAGCCCTCCAGCAGCGGATGGCTGCCGGCCGGATCGTCACGCACCACGTCGAACATGGTGTTGGTGTTGGAGCCAGCCACGGTGGCCCAGCCGTACGACGCCGGTGCGGTCTCGTGCACGATCAGCACGCCGAGCGCACCCTGTCGGGCAGCCTCTTCGTACTTGTAGGTCCAGCGACCGTAGTACGTCATGCCCTTGCCATCGAAGTCACCCTGGCCGGTCTCGAAGTCCGGGTCGTTGATCAGCACGACGGCGATCTTGCCCTTCAGGTCCACGCCCTTGAAATCGTCCCAGTTCTTCTCCGGCGCCTTCACGCCGTAGCCCAGGAACACCAGTGGCGCCTTGCTGATGGCGACCTTGTCGGCACCATTCATGGCCGCGCGCACTGCGATCTGCTTGCCCTGTTCCAGCGGAAGCGTCTTCTGGCCCTGATGCAACGCCAACTGCGGCGTGCCCACGATGTCTCCCTTCAGCAACGGCACCGCCTGGGTCCACAAGCGCTTGCCGTCCTGCAGGTCACCGCCCGGCTGCAAGCCCGCCGCAGCGAACTGTTTGCTGAGGAACTCAATCGTCTTGGTTTCCCCGGCCGTGGCCGGCGAACGACCCTCGTAGGCATCCGATGCCAGCTCGCGGACATCAGCAGAGATCCGCGCGCCATCGAACTTCGGCGTCGCCGCCATCAACGCACCTGACACCGACAAGGCCAGCACAGTCATCACTACACGCTTCATTGCTCTCTCCAGCAGGGATTGCGACAAGCCCCCGAGTGTAGCCGCTTAAAAAACAGACGGAGGGGGATCGGGGTTGGTAGAGCCGACTTCAGTCGGCTGCATTGCCGGCGCAGCCGACTGAAGTCGGCTCTACCTCACTCTGCCAGCAGCGCAGCCGACTGAAGTCGGCTCTACCCCCGCCCCCGCTTTTCCAAGCAGCAGGATCCGTTCGCGCTCGTTGCCGGTGAGCGAAGCAGCGTGGGTGAAGGCTGCGCGTGCGTCGTCGTTCCTGCCCAGTCGACACAACACTTCCCCGCGCACCACCCACAACGGCGCGTACTGCTGCAGGCGAGGTTCGTCCAGAAGGGGGTGCAGCAGGCCCCACGCAGCCAAGGGACCGTCGGCGCGCAATATCGCGACCACCCGGTTCAGGGCGATCACCGGCGACGGTTGGACCTGCAGCAGCCGGGTGTACAGCGCGGCGATCCCGGCCCAATCGGTGTCCTCAGGCGCCAGCGCGCGGGCATGGCATGCCGCGATTCCCGCCTGCAGCACGTACGGGTCTTCCTGGCCCATCAGCGAATGCGCCTGCTGCAGCGATGCCAGGCCCCGCGCAATCTGCAGCCGATCCCAGCGCGACCGGTCCTGCTGCTCGAGCAGGACCGGCGCACCAGCGCCATCGGAACGTGCCGCGCTGCGCGATGCCTGCAGCTCCATCAACGCCAGCAATCCGTGGATCGACGCATGGCCAGGCATCCGCTGCGCCAGGATCCGCGCCAGCCGCAGGGCTTCCTCACACAGGGCCGGGCGCATCCAATCCTCGCCGTAGCTGGCAGCGTAGCCTTCATTGAACACCAGGTAGATCACCTCCAGCACCGCCCCCAACCGCGCTGGCAGATCCGCCGCGCGCGGCACGTCGAAGGGCACCTGGTGCTGCGCGAGCGTGCGCTTCGCCCGCACGATCCGCTGCGCAATCGTCGGTTCGGGCAGCAGGAACGCACGCGCGATTTCCTGCGTGGTCAGTCCACCCAGCAGGCGCAGCGTCAAGGCGATCCGCGCGTCCGCGGGCAACTGCGGGTGGCAGGCGACGAACATCAGCCGCAGCAGGTCATCGCCGATGTCATCGACCAGGGCCTCACTGTCATCCGGCGCCACCGGGCTCGCCGGATGCAGCACCTCCCCCCAGCGCGCGTGCTGATCGGCCACGCGTTGATGCTGACGCAGCACATCAATGGCACGGTTGCGCGTCGCGGTCATCAGCCAGGCTCCAGGGTTGTCCGGCATGCCCTCCACTGGCCAGCGCTCGAACGCCACCAGCCAGACATCCTGCACCAACTCTTCGGCACGGCCGATGTCACCGCCGAGCAGCCGCGCGCAGCGGGCGATCAGCAGGGGCGATTCCATGCGCCACAGGGTCTCCAGCCGTTGCTGCATCCCCGTCATGCCGCGTGCGGTGTCTTCATGCAATTGACCATCCACGGTTTGCCGTAGCGGTCGTGCAGCATGCCCCAGCGGTGCGCCCAGAATGTCTCCGCCAAGGGCATGTGGACGGTGCCGCCTGCAGCGAGTGCAGCGAAGACCCGCTCGGCTTCCTCGATGGAGGTCACCTCCACGTTGATGGTGGTGCCTCCCGCACTTCCGGCGCTGGGCCCGTCCGCCGCCATCAGGGTCGCGCCGCCGACATCGAGTTGCGCGTGGGCGACGCGGTCCAGGGTGTCCACCGGCATCTCGTTGCAGCCCGGGCCGTCGGAGGGCGGCATATCGCGGTAGGTCGTCTCGGACGTCACCACGCCACCCAGCGCGTGCGCATAGAACGCCATCGCGTCGTGTGCCTGGCCGTCGAAATCAAGGAACGGAATCAGTTTCATGTGGATTCTCCGGCGTTTCAACGGTCGGCAGACACGTCGCGCAGATGCTGCTCCTGCGCGCGCAGATCGGGGGTGAAGGCTTCACCGAAGTCCTCTTCGCTCATCACCGGGCGCAGCTCCAGTTCATCCCCTTCGACAAACGGCGCACGCCGCGCCCATTCCAGCGCTTCGTCCATCGACCGCACCTGCCACAGCCAGAAGCCCGCGACCAGTCCATGCGGGTCGGCAAACGGCCCCGCCTGCACCTGCGGCGCCGCCCCGTCGAAGCGCAGCCGGTGTCCCCGCGCACTGGCATGCAGCCCCTCGCCCGCCAGAAGTACGCCGGCCTTGACCAGCGCATCGTTGAACGTCCCCATTGCTTCCAGCGCATCGTGGCTGGGCATCTCGCCCGCCTCGATCCGGGGGTTGGATTTCACCAGGACCATCACCTTCATGACCGTGCTCCGCGCGTGGCACCGGTTCTGCCGGGCCTTCATCATGACGACGAACCAGAGCGCGTGGAATCGACACGCCGGGCGCAGATTCCTTCACCCAGCGCACCGGCACCCTGCGGCGTCGCAACATGGGAGGGCCCGGATCGGGTCCATCATGGGCGCCTGGCCGCCCTGGACCTTGCCCATGCCGCAGTACGCGCTTCTGATCTACATCGAGCCTGCCCTGCTGCAGGCACTGCCCAGCGCCGAGTTCGACGCATTGATGCGCGACTGCCTGCAGCACGCGGACGCGCTGCAGGCACAGGGGACCTTGCTGGCCTCGCAGAAACTGCAACCGGTGGAAGAAGCGAGAACACTGCGCATCCGCGGCACGCAGCAGCGCATCGTCGATGGCCCGTTCGCCGAGACTCACGAATTGCTGGCGGGCTTCAACCTGATCCAGGCCCCCGACGCGGATGCCGCGATGCGCATCGCGCAGGGGTTCCCGTGGGCACGGTTCGGCAGCATCGAAGTACGCCCGCTGCAGGATCTGGACGTCGAGCGCGAGCGCGTCGGCGCAGGGTAGAGCCGACTTCAGTCGGCTGGATTATCGAGCGCAGCGAGGTAGAGCAGAGTTCAGTCGACTGCATTTGAGGTGCAGCCGACTGAAGTCGGCTCTACCACTCGCTCCTTACAACACCACCACGCGCAGGTCGCTTGGGCCCACTGCTGCGTTGCCGCTGTGGTCGCGGGCGTGCGCACGGATCACGTACTCGCCCGGCGGCAGGCCATCGGGCCGCCAGCGCCCCTGCTGCATCAGCCCGTCGCGCACGGTGTTGCTGGCCAGGTAGCGGAAGCGGGTGACGGCGCTGCCGTGTACGGTGACGCCGCTGTCCGGTGCATACGCCACGCGTACCGCCGCCTGCTGCGGCGGCATGCGATTGAACACGATGTTCCAGCGCGGTTGCTCATACCCGGCCAGCGCTACGCCCGCGGCATCCAACACCTGGTACCCCACCGCATACAACCCCAGACGACGGCGAGGCAGGTTGCCATCCACCTGGTCCCAGGCCTCCACCACGATCTGCACCCCACGACCACCGCGCGGTACCGGCACGCGTCCCTGCGCGTCGCGCTGCAGCGGCTGGTCCGCATCATCCAGCAGCGCTACATCGGTGATGCGAGGCGGCACGCGATCCACGAAGCCGGTGAAACCCAACAGGGCGGCGTTGCGCTCGAAGCCACTGCTGCCGACGCTCAGGTGCACGTGGGCGTGGCTGTTGATGCTGCCCAGCGGGTCACCGGCGTGGATGCGCGTGCCACGCCGCAGCCGTATCCGCTCCAGCGTGCCCTCGCTGTCGAACAGCTGCTGCCAGCGCTCGTCGAACGGCTGGCCGCGCGGATCGCGCCCCACCCGCATGTGCAGGTAACGCAGCGTGCCCACGGATAATCCTTCCGCCTGCCCACCCACCGACCAGCTCGCCAGCGGCGTATCGATCTTGCCATCGGCGATCGCCAACACGGTCTGGCCCACGTCACCGCGCACGTCGAATCCATCATGCAGGTGGTGCCGGCTCTCACCGCGGAAGTTGCCGCGTACCTCGCCCAGCGTGCCCACCACTTCATGCCAGCCGTCCTGCGGCGCCAGCGGCCAGCGCCCTTCGCTGCGCGGAAGCGGCGCATCCACCGCTGGGCCGACCAACGCCGGCGCAAGCGCTTCACCGGGGGCCAGCGGCACGATGCGGTGCAGCCGCCCGGCAGCCGCATCGGCCACGCGCAGGCTGCCATCGGCGGCGACCGCCACGCCACTGGGACGGGCCAGCCGCGTTACCGCCCCGGTCCCCACCAACGCGATCTGGTGGCCCGCAGGCGATACCTGGACGATGCGGCCGGCACGGTCGCCGACATACAGCACATCGTCATGCGTGCGTGCCAGGCCGAGCGGGCCGTTGATGACGCTGCCGGCGCCCACAACGGTGTCGACCTGCCCGTCCATGCGGACCCGACGGATCGCGTTGTTATAAAAATCAGCCACCAGCAAGGCACCGTGCCCGTCCCATTCAAGCGCCACCGGCGTGTCGAAGCGGGCCGCCCCTGCAAAACCGTCCACGTGCGCGGGGCCGGCATCACCGGCCAGCGTGCGCACGTTGCCGTCGACACCGATGACCCGGATGCGGTCGTTCCAGGTATCGGCGACATAGACATTGCCGGCGGCGTCCACGGCCACGCCCATCGGCGCATCGAAGCGCGCCTGTGCGGCCGGGCCATCGGCAAAGCCCCGGACACCGCCAGCCAACGTGCTGACCTGGCCGTCCAGACCGATCCTGCGGACCGCATGGTTGCCGGTGTCGGCCACATAGACCACGCCGGCCGCATCGCGTGCCAGCGCCGACGGGGTATGGAAGCGGGCCTGGTGTGCGGGCCCGTCGACGAAGCCCTCGCTGCTGCCTGCCACGGTTTCGACGATGCCGTCGGTACGCAGCCGCCGGATGCGGTCGCTGTCACCGGCATCGGCCACCAGCACGCTGCCGTCATCCAGCGCCAGCAGCGCGTACGGGTCGGAGAACCGCGCCTGCGTCGCCGCGCCATCGCGGTCACCCGGCACCCCCTCACCGGCCAGCGCTTCTATCTGCGCAGTCCAGCCCAGCGGGGTGGCGGCCGGCCCGACCGGCACGGGCACCGCAGACTCGCGCGGCAGGAAGGTCGCGGCCACGGCGACGGCCGTCAACGCGGCCGTGCCCAACATCCATCGCATCCGTGCCATCGGCGTCCTTCGTCATGTGCAACGGGCGACGATACCGGCTGCCCACGCACACGCCAAGACGACCGCGCAGTATCAGCGCGCGGGCACCTCGGTCCGGATGCCCATCGCCTCGCGATAGCGCGCGTACAACGCCATCACCTTGTCCACGTAGGCCAACGTCTCGGCGTACGGCGGCACACCCTTGTAGCGCGTCACCGCCCCGATGCCCGCGTTGTAGGCCGCCGCGGCCAGCACCCGGTCACCGTTGTAACGGCGCAGCAGCTCGCGCATGTGGCGGGCACCGCCGTCGATGGACTGCGCCGCCGACAGCGGATCCACCACGCCGTAGTCGCGCGCCGTCTCGGGCATCAGCTGCATCACCCCTTGTGCGCCCTTCGGCGACACCGCCGCTGCATCGAAATTGCTCTCCGCGTGGGCGATGGCGCGCAACCACGCATCGTCCACGCCGGTCGCCTTCGCCGCGGCCTTGAATTGGCGCGCATGCGGGGCCAACTGCGCGGCACCCACGCGCCCCAGTCCCTCGTGCGCCGGCTCGCCCGGCGGCGTGGCCACGGTGAATTTCAGATACACCGTCGATCCGGGCAGGTTGCGGGTGGAATACACCAGACGCCCGTCCTGCTCGCGCTCGTACAACGTGCCACTGAACACCCCCATGTTGCCCCACAGGTTCGGTGCCTGGACGGCGCTGTCATCGATCTCTTTGGGCGTGCAGCGCGATCCCGGTTCGGGCGCGGTGGCCATGCTGACCGTGTTGCCCTGCACGCAGCGGTACACGGTGCGGGCCTGCACCGACCCACTGGCCAGGCAGAGCAGCACGATGCACAGCAGGAAGGGCAAGGGCATCGCGGGTCACGAGGTGGGGGGCGGGCCGCGATGGTCAGCCTGCCACCGCGAACCGGCAGTGAAAGTGGCGCATGTCGCCTTCAACCCCTTGCTGCTGCGGGGGCGGACGCGCCGCCTGCAGGGAAACGGACCTCGGTCTGCGCAGATCACCGGTGGCCCGTTCATTCCGTTACGCTTGCCGACAAGGCGGCCTGCGCGCGGGCCCGGCCGAGTTCTTCGACCTCCGTCACCGGCCTCCCATGACCCGCACCCGCACCCTGCTCATCATGACCGCGGTGGCCGCCCTGGCCGCCGTCGTGCCCATGGCCCTGATGACCTGGTTGAGCTGGCAGCAGGCGGTGACGCTGGCGCAGGATGACCTGCAGGAAACCGCACAGCGCACGCTGCTGCGCGCCGAGCGCTCGTATGCGCAGGCGTTGTCGGCATTGCAGTCGATGCAGGCCGATGACCTGGTCCCGTGCAGCCCTGCACACATCCATCGCATGCAATCCAAGGTGGTAACCACTTCATCGGTGGACCAGATCGGCTACTTCGTCGACGGGCGCATGCGCTGCACCTCCTGGGGGCCATCTGACGGCAGCATCGCCTGGGGCACGCCGGACCACACCACCGCCGATGGCGCCGCGCTGCAGCTGGACGTGCAGCCGCGTGCCGCCTACGGACGCCGGATGCTGTCACTGCGGCTGGGCCAGTACGACGCCCTGATGGATCCGGGTCACTTCGTCGACCTCGTCGCCGCACACGACATGCGCCTGGCCATCGCCACCCCGGATGGGCGCTTGATCGCGCAGCAGTCACTGGCCCGCCACGACCTGCTGGAGTCGCTGCTGCGCGATCCCCGCGACGGCATGGACGACCGTGATCTGTTCGCCACCGCACGCAGCGAAGAATGGCTGGCGATCGTCGTGGCGCCACGCAGCCGCCTGCGCGACATTTTCGTCGGCCAGTTCTGGCGTTTCTTCCCGCTGGGGATCCTGCTCGCGGCGGGGTGTGCCGGGGGCGCCTTGTGGCTGTCTCGCCGCCGTCTTTCGCTGCATGGCGGGCTGGTGCAGGGGCTGCGCCGCAACGAACTCTACGTGGTGTATCAACCGATCATCGAACTGGAGACCGGCATCTGCGTGGGCGCCGAAGCCCTGATCCGCTGGCGCCGTGCCGACGGCACCGAGGTGCGCCCGGATCTGTTCATCCCGCTGGCCGAAGAAAGCGGACTGGTCGAAGCGATCACCGACATGGTGATCGAACGCGTGATCGCGGACATGCAGCACTTGCTGGTGGGCGATCGCAGCGCGCACATCGCCATCAACCTCGCACCGGAGGACATGATCAGCGGGCGCGCCTTGAAGGTGATCGCCAGCAAGCTGGCCGGCACCGGTATCGCCAACCAGCAGATCTGGCTGGAAGCCACCGAGCGCGGCTTCATGGACATCGAGCGCGCACGTGCAGTGATCACCGCCGCCCGCCATGCCGGCCATGCGGTGGCCATCGATGATTTCGGGGTGGGCTATTCCAACCTGCAGTACCTGCAGCAGTTGCCGCTGGATGCGTTGAAGATCGACAAGTCGTTCATCGATGCGATCGGCACCGAGAGCGCGACCAGTCCGGTCACCGGCCACATCATCGACATGGCCAAAACGCTCGGCCTGTTCGTGGTGGCCGAGGGCGTGGAAACCGAAGCGCAACTGGCCTACCTGCACAGCCGCAAGGTGGAGTTCGGGCAGGGTTGGCTGTTCTCCAAGGCGCTCAAACGCGATGATTTCATCGCCTTCCACGAACACCGCCGCGCGTTGTACGGCGCAGCCCGCGAAAACATGCAGAACGCGCAGCGGTGATACCGCGATCGGGGTCAGCCATCCCGTACGCGCCACGCCGTTGCCGGTTCCATTCAGCCCGAGCCTTTATAATTCCAGCCTCACTCTGGAGACCCACGCCGATGCGCCACTGATGCCCCCGTCTTTCTGACGGCCTGAATCTTCCCGCCCCTGCGCGCAGGGGGAGTCGATGGCATCTGCTGGAGGTCTGCATGACCACGTATCCGCTCACGCTTGATCGCGTGACCTGTCGCCTGTCGGATGGGCGCACAGTGTTTTCCGAACTGTCCTTTACGTTCGACCCTGTCCGGACCGGCCTGGTGGGCGCCAATGGCGTGGGCAAATCCGTGCTCGCACGCATCCTCGCCGGGCAGCTTCAACCCAGCAGCGGGCACTGCCACAGCGAGGGCAGGGTGACCCTGCTGCCGGCGCTGAGTGGCACGTTGCAGGGCAGCGTGGGCGAACTGGCCGGCGTGGCAGAGGTGCTGGCGGCCCTGGCACGCATCAGCGCCGGCAGCGTCGACCCGGCGGACTTCGCCACCGTCGATGATCGCTGGGACCTGCGCGAGCGACTGCAGCAGCAGTGGCGCCAACAGGGCCTGCCGGATGACCTGGATCCGGAGCAACCGGCAGCCCGTCTCAGCGGCGGCCAAGCAATGCAGGTCGCGCTGTCCGGCGCCTAGGCCAGCGGTGCCGACTGGTTGATCCTGGACGAGCCCAGCAATCATCTGGATGCGCGCCGGCGCAGCGAACTGGAGACCCAGCTGTCGCGCTGGCGGGGTGGCCTGATCGTCATCAGCCACGACCGCGCACTGCTGGACCACATGGAATGCATCGTCGAACTGGATGGCGGTGGCCTGCATCGGTTCGGTGGCGGCTATGCGGACTTCGTGCAGGCCAAGGCCACCCAAGCGGCGGCGGGCATGGCCCAGCTGGACCATGCCCGCAACGCGCATCGCCAACAGCAACGACAGGCACGCGAGCAACACGAACGCGCGCAGCAGCGGCATTCGCGGGGCGAGCGCAGCGCGCGCGATGCCAACCAGGCTCCCCTCCTGCTGGGCCTGCAGAAACAACGCGCGCAGGCCAGCGCCGGGCGCAACGCGCAGCTGCAGCAGCAGCGTCTGGCCGGCAGTGCGGAGCGCCTGCGCACGGCAGCGGCCAGCGTGGGACGCGCGGCCGAGCTGATGGCCTTCGCGCCGGATGCGGGCCACGGCACCCAACGCGTCGCCCGGTTGGACGCGCTGGTGCTGCCAAACGGCTGCGCCGAACCGTTGGATCTTGTCCTGCAGCGCGGCCAGCGCGTCGCCTTGGTCGGTGACAACGGCAGTGGCAAGTCGACCCTGCTGCGCGTGCTGGCCGGCCAGCTGTCGCCACGCAGCGGTGCCGTGGAGGTCGCGGTACCGTCCGCCCTGCTGGACCAGCACCTGCGTGCGCTGCCGTCATCAGGCAGCGCGCTGGATGCCCTGCAGCAGGCCAATCCAGGCGCGGCCCTGCACGACCTGCGCACACGCCTTGCCTTGCTGGGCCTGGATGCCCAGCGGATCGAACGCACGACAGACACCCTCAGCGCAGGCGAACGCCTGAAGGCCGCGATGGCGTGCGCGCTGTATGCCGATCCGGCTCCCGGCCTGTTGCTGCTGGACGAGCCCGGCAATGCGCTGGACCTGCAGGCGCTGCAGGTACTGGAAGACCTGCTGCAGCAGTACACCGGCACCTTGGTGATGGCCAGCCACGATGCCCGCCTGCTGGCTGCCATGCGGCCCACCCATGTGCTGCAGGTGACCCCGCGTGGATGGACCCTGAACCCGTGGCCGGATGGCGCGGCGGACCATGAGGCAAATGTTACTATGTAACACCACGTCATCTCCAAGCCCTTCCCCCATGAAAACCAACGCTGCCCTGCTCGACGCCGGTGCCGTCGCCCTGTCCAGCCTGTGCCTGTTGCACTGCCTCGCCCTGCCCCTGCTGGCCGCGGCCCTGCCCTTGTTCGGCGCCTGGGCTGAAGCCGAGTGGGTGCACTGGGTGTTCATCAGCATGGCGTTGCCGCTCACGGCGTTTGCGTTGTGGCGCGCGCACCGCCAGCACGCCCTGCCGGCCATGGCGTGGCTGGGGGCCGGGCTGGGGCTGGCCCTGCTGCTGGCCGGTGCCCTCGAATTCCCCAGCCATGACAGTGAAACCGCCGTCACCGTCACCGGCAGCCTGATGCTGGCCGCCACCCACGTGTGGAATGCCCGGCGTCGCCACCGCCAGTGCTGACCGCGCCGGATCATCGGCACGCGCGTCAAATACCCGACACCGGTTACTGTAGGGACCGGCCAGCCCGGCCAGACAAGCAAAGGAGAGCGTGCGATGGCAGCAAGGGGAAGCGCCCTACGGCGTAGCGTGGCGCCGTGGATGGGCCTGTGCAGCTGCCTGGGGCTGCTGGTCGGCGTGCTGGTGGAGCATGCGGCCCGCCTGGTCGGCGCAACCGGCAACAGCCCGATGGCGGTGGGCGTGCTGGCGGCTGCCATGTGCGGCTTCGGCCTGATGCTGGCCTCGCGCGTGCGCGAAGAGCGCTGGCCGTGGCTCGGCCTGGCCGGTGCCGCGCTGTCATCGGCGCCGCTGGTACTGTTCCTCGCCTCCATGCTGATGTTCTGAACCACGCGCGATATCGCAGGGCGCAGCGCTGACTCCCGGCCTACACTAGGCGGCCTGCCTGTCGCCTGACCGATCCCGTGCCCCATTACACCGGCCCCCTGCTTACCCGTGATTCCGCCGCCCTGCTGCAACGCGCTGCCGATGGCGGTGCCGCCACGTGGCACGGCTCGTTGGATCTCGGGCGCAGCGAAGAAGATGTCGCTCTGGCGGCTGATGGCTTCACCTTCCGCGGGCAACGGTATGCGTGGCCGGGCAAGCTCAAAGACCGCACGCTGTACTACTGGGACGACGATGCGTTCATGCCCATCTCGCGTTTCAGCACGGGCCTGATCAAGCTGGTACCCACCGACTGGGGCGCGCCCACCTTCGAGATCGACGGCATCAAGATGCTGCCGACGGCCAAGGTATCGCCCTTCGACGACGCGCGCCGCAAGGTGGAACTGGTGGCACCGGCCGGCAAGGTCGTGCTCGATACCTGCGGCGGCCTGGGATACTTCGCGGCCTGCTGCCTGGAAGCAGGCGTCAGCCAGATCCGTTCGTTCGAAAAGAACCCGGACGTGCTGTGGCTGCGCACGCTCAACTCCTGGTCGCCGGACCCGGATTCCGCCAGTGCCGGCGGCCGGCTGCACCTTGCGCGGGGCGACGTGTCGAAAGAAATCGAGTCCATTCCCAGCGGCACCGTGGATGCGATCCTGCACGACCCGCCGCGGTTCGGCATCGCCGGCGAACTGTATTCACAGGTGTTCTACGATCATCTGGCGCGCGTGATCCGCAGCGGCGGGCGCCTGTTCCATTACACCGGTGCGCCGAACAAGCTCACCAGTGGCCGCGACGTGCCACGCGAGGTGTCCAAGCGGTTGGACAAAGCCGGTTTCAAGGTCGAACTGGCTCTGGATGGCGTGCTGGCGGTGAAGAAGCACTGAGCCACGAAGCAGGCGCCGACCCACGGCCCGCGCCTGCCGACAGGCGATCCGGGTGTGCGCCGTTTCCACAGCGACGCGCGACAGGCACTGCTCACGCAGCAGTCAACCTGGCCGACGCAAGCTGCCGTAATCTGGACAGGCAATCACCGAATCAGAGGACGACATGGCCGATCCCCATTCTCATCTTCCTGGCGATGAAGCCGAGCGGCAACGTGCGCTGGATGCACTGCACATCGTCGGCAGCCTGCCGGAGCCGGCGTACGAAGACATCGTGCGGGTCGCCGCTGCGGTGTGCGGTACGCCGATGGCGCTGGTGACGCTGATCGATCGCGACCGGCAGTGGTTCAAGGCCCGTACCGGCGTGGAGGGCAGCCAGACCGATCGCAACGTCGCCGTCTGCGACCACGCCATCCGCCAGCCTGAAGACCTGATGGAGATCGGCGACCTGCAGCTGGACAGCCGCTTCGCGGAGAACCCGGTGTTGAAAGAAATGGGCGCGCGCTTCTACGCCGGCATGCCGCTGGTGACCGGTGACGGCGCCGCCGTCGGCAGCGTCTGCGTGGTGGACCTCAATCCACGCGAACTCAGCGACACCCAGCGCGACGCCCTGAAGGCCCTCGCCCGCCTGACCATGGCGCTGATGGAAGCACGCAGCCGCGAACGCGAGCAGGCGGTGGCGGAAATCCTCAACCAGGGTCTGGAGCTGGAAGCCTCCAACGCACCCGGAAGTGCGGGCGAGTACAGCGTGGTGATCCTGGAACTGCAGGACCTCGACGCGTTGTCCGCGCGACTGGGCGAACGCGGGCTGGCCAAGCAGCTGCAGGCGCTGGACCTGCGGCTGGAGCAGTGCCTGCAGCCCGCCCGGGGCGACAGCATCAACCGGGTCACCGGCAGCGGCGAGTTCATCGCGGTGCTCGGCACCGAACAAGCCGCCGACACGCTCGCCGCCCTGCACGAAGTAGCCGAAGAGATCCGCCACACCCTCGGCACCCCGCTGCTGATGGGCAGCGCCGGCACCCGCACCGGCGAACCCACCTCCGCCGTGTTCCTGCGCGCCGACCAGGCCCTCAGCGCCGCAAAAGACGCCCACCCCACCGAGCGGTAGAGCCGATGGGTAGAGCCGACTTCAGTCGGCTGGGGCATCTTCCAGCAGCCGACTGAAGTCGGCTCTACCCCCACCCCACATCCCCTCAGCCCCTCAACCCGTCACTCGTAATCCACCTTCGCCAACACCTTCACCCACGCCGGCACTTCCGGCTCCCCGGCATAAAACTCCTTCGGCTTCTTCTCCGCCATCGCCCAGCGATGCAGCCAGCTCGGTCCGTACCGTCCGTCATACCCCTCCGCCCCATGCGCATACGCCGGGTCGCGCACTGCCTCTTCAAGGCTGATGAAGCGATACCCACGCCGCTTCGTCGCCGCAACCAGCTCGGCAAACGTCGCCGCGTTGAGCTCGTTCGCATGCATCAGCCACACCTGCGGCAGCGCATATCCCAGCAGCGACTGCGACTGCGCCTCGTAGTAATCCAGCTTGTTGAGCATGTACGGCACATAGCCGCGGCGCAGCTGACGCAGGGTCGCCTCGCGCGCAGGCGAATCAGGCTGCTCGTTGATCACGTTGGCGTACGCGAACGCCCACACCCACTCACCGTTATCCACGGTCACCGGCGCGACGCGGTAGCCGTGCTCGCTGAAGAACACGTCCATCTGCCGGCGGTCCTCCGCCGTGCGGCCCACACGCAGATACGGGTGGCGCATCCACGTCGGCGTCAGGCCCCGCTCGGCCAGCAGCGGCCGCAGCACCTGTTCCCCACGCAGGAAGTCACGCTGGAATGCCTGCACGCCTTCGGCATTCAGATCCATGTGCGAATACGTGTGGTTGCCCAGCGCATAGCCGGCATCCAACCAGTCCCGCAACATCTGCACGCGCGCCGGCTGCACCGTGCCGTCCACTTCCAGCTTGTTCTCGTTGACGAAGCCCACGACCGGCACGTCGGCCTGACGCAGCTGCGCCATCAGCGCTTGGTGCCGCGCCTGCAGGTCCGGCGGACGGATCTCATCCAGTCGCGCCCAAGGCAAGTCATCGATGGTGACGGCGATGCGGCGGTCGACCTCGGCGGCCTGCGCGATGCCACAGACAGCCAGCAATATCCACACACACGAGCGATAGTTCATCCCACGGTCCTGCCCGGCACGGGCATGAAGAGCAGGCCTGAATTTACCGCTGTTTGGTGGCCCACATGTTGTCCACCAGGTTCGGATACGGCCGACCGTTCTCTTCAGCGCGCTGTTTCGCCGCTTCTTTCTGCGCGGCGGTAAGCGGCGTGGACTTCTGGCCCTTGGGATTGGGCTTCTTCCAGGGCGGCGTCGTGGATTTGCGCATGGCCAGGCGGCTCCAGCGAAGGAAAGAAACAGAATCGCCCGGCCATCCGACCGGGCGACTCGCAGCACATTACTGGCAACTTACTTCTTCAGAAAGTTCAGCAGGGCCAGGTTGAAATCATCGGCGTGACTGACGTTGCAGCCATGGGGTGCATCCTTCAGCACGACCAGCTCGCTGCCTGCGATGGCCTCGTGGGTGCGCTTACCGGAGCCCTCGAAGGGCACCGTGCCATCACTGTCGCCATGAATGACCAGCGTCGGCACAGTGATCTTCTTGATGTCGTCGCGGAAATCCGTGGTGGCGAAGGCCTTCATGCAGCCCAGCGCCGCAGTCTGGTCGGACTGGTGGGCCAATGCGATGGCTTCCTGACGCTGCGCCTCGGTGACCTTCAGCTTGCCGTTGGCGCTGAAGAAGTCCTTGGTGAAGTTGTCGAAGAAGGCTTCGCGGTCCTTGCCCAGCTCCGCCGCCATGCCGTCGGCCGCCTCCTGGGTAAGCGGGCCATCGGGATTGTCGCTGGTCTTCAGCAGGTACGGTGGCACCGCCGCGGCGAACACCACGCTGTGCAGCCGGCCTTCGCCGTGGTTGGCGGTATAGCGTGCTACTTCACCGCCGCCCATCGAGAAACCGACCAGAGAGACATCTTTCAGGTCCAGATCGTCGATCACGCCTGCCAAATCTGCCGACAGCGTGTCGTACTCATAGCCATCCGAGGGCTTATCCGACCGGCCGAAGCCACGGCGGTCGTAGGCAATGACGCGGTAACCGGCATCGCGCAGGATCGGCACCTGCGCCTTCCAGGAATCGGCCGACAGCGGCCAGCCATGGATCAGCACCACCGGACGACCGGTGCCACCGGAATCTTCAACGTGAAGGCGAACGCGGGAAGCAGTCATGGACACTCCATGGAAGGGATTGGAGCGCCCACGCTAAGCGGGATGGGCTATGTGGGCCGTGAAAGATTCCGCGCAGGCCGTGACACCGCCTGCACGGAGGTGAGGGACACAGGAATATCGGTAGCGCCGAGCCACGCTCGGCGGAATGCATGAAGCACCGCGCGGCGCGCTCGCCGAGCATGGCTCGGCGCTACCACGGCCTCGCCCGGCCGACCGCGATACCGCCTGCACGGGGCACAGGGCGCAGAGATCTCGGTAGCGCCGAGCCGCGCTCGGCGGAATGCATGAAGCACCGCGCGGCGCGCTCGCCGAGCATGGCTCGGCGCTACCACTCCACCACCTTGCGGAACTGACGCGGTCGGTATCCACGCCCGGCGCATCCCCCGCTATCATGACAACACCCGCAATCGCGCTTGCCGCCCGCGGTATGACACAGATTCCGCAGGACAGCAGCACGCATGACGCAACACTGGAAACCCTCACGCCTGGCGATGTCCCTGCCCCGCACGCAACCGTGGTCGCTGCAGCTGCAAGGCGACGTCCTGGTCATCACGATCGGCGACACCACGCAACGGCTCCAACTCGGTATGGAGGCACGCGTCCACGTGAAGCCCGGCATGCTGTGGGCCAGCGTCAACATCCAACGTCGCGAGGGCCCTCCGCTGCTGCTGGAAGGCCTGTCCAACGCGGACGCCAAGGCGCTGTCGAACGCACTGACCCCCCATGACGACACACAGGATCGCGCTGCGCATGGCCCTGCCTTGCAACGCATCCTGGACACCATGCGGCAGTGGAACGGGGATGCCGAAGATCTGCTGGCACAGCACCGTGCGCAGCGTCGCTGGATCAGCCACGACGACCAACAGGCCTTGCAGGACAGCCGCCCGTCGCTGGACGTGGACACCGCAACGCTGCACACACTCTTCAACGACCCGGCCGCACATGCCGATGAAGACGAACACGAAGCGGCGCTGATCGAACTGGACCTGTGGGAACAGGACTGGACCGGCGCCTGCGAGGCAGTGAATGCACAGATCCTGGCGATCGAGCGCAATGACGCGCGGCCCCTGCTCGACCACGTCGAAAGCCGCCCGCTCACCGACGAGCAGGCGCATGCGGTCATCTGCTTCGACAACCGCGTGCAGGTCGTCGCCGCAGCCGGGTCCGGCAAAACCTCCACCATGGTGGCCAAGGCCGCGTATGCCATCCACCGCGGCTACGCCGAACCGCGACAGATCGTCATGCTGGCCTTCAACAAGGACGCCGCAAAGGAGTTGCAGCAGCGTGCCGATCGGTCGTTCGCGCGCATCGGCCTGGAAGACCACGGCGTCGAGGCCCGCACCTTCCACGCACTCGGCCTGCATGTCATCGCCAGCGCCACCGGACGCCGGCCGGACGTGCCCGACTGGGCCGTCGATGCCACGCTGGGCTTCAACAAGCTGGCCGAACTGGTAGACCAGTTGAAGGACCGCTCGCATGCGTTCCGCACCCAGTGGGACATGTTCCGGCTGGTGTTCGGGCGTGACCTGCCCTTGCAGGGTGGCGCGATGGCGGCCGATGGCTGGGAAAAGGATGGCAGCGGTTACGTGCGCACCCTGCGAGGCGAGCGCGCGCGGAGCGTGGAAGAGTGCGTGCTGGCCGATTGGTCGTTCTACAACGGCGTGGACTACGTGCTTGGCCGCGCGCGATCCTTCGATGCCGAAACCGAGGTCTTCAAGGCGCAGCAACCGGACTTCCACTACCCCGATGCTGACCTGGACCACGAGCATCTGGCCGACGACGAAGCCCCTACTCCCCGACGCGCCACGTCGCAGCCCGACGGTGCCCGGATGATCGAAACGACCTCGCACGACCTGCGCATGGGCTGGGCCTTCGACGACCTGGCTGAAGCACTGAGCGCGGGCGGCGTGGTGCCGGACCCCAACCCGGACCGCGACATCCCGGACGAGGGCCAGAAGCCCATGCCGGATACCGAACTGGTCGGCCTGATGCGCAGCTTCATCAGCCACGCCAAGAGCAACGCACTCAGCCTGGATGATATGGCCGCGCGCCTGCGCGACATGCCCGATGACCAGTACAAGGAACGCCACCGACGCTTCCTGCAGATTGCCGGGCCCGTGCTGCAGGCGTGGGACGACGCACTGGACGACGCGCGCGCCATCGACTTCGAAGACATGCTCAACCAAGCGGCCGAGCATCTGGAACAAGGCCGATTCGCATCACCGTATACCCTGGTGATGGCCGATGAATTCCAGGACGCCTCGCGCGCCCGCGCCCGGCTATGCCGTGCCCTGGTGCAGGAACCGGGTACGTACTTTTTCGCCGTCGGCGACGACTGGCAGTCGATCAACCGGTTCGCCGGTGCGGACGTATCGGTGATGACCCAGTTCCGTGCATGGTTCGGCCATGGCCAGGTGCTGCGGCTGGAACAGACGTTCCGCTGCCCGCAGGCGCTGTGCGATGCGTCCAGCCACTTCGTCAGCGCCAACCCGGTGCAGATCCGCAAGCGCGTGCGCTCCACCACGCCTTCGTATGGGCCCGTCATGCAGGCGTTCCAGGTCGCCACGCGCGAACAGTTGAACGATGCCATCGCCCAGTACCTGCAGCACCTGCACACGCAGTGCCACACGGGTGCGCTACCCGCCGGCCGCGACGGCAAGCTGCGGGTGTTCGTGCTGGGCCGCTACAACGCCGACCGGGCCTTTGTGCCGAGCAACTGGCAGGCACGCTTCGGCACCACGATGGAGGTCAGCTTTCTGACCGCCCACCGCAGCAAGGGCATGGAAGCGGACTACGTGATCCTGCCTGCCCTGCTGGACCGGGCCTTCCCCAACCTGCGTGCGGACGACCCGGTGCTGTCACTGGCCATGCCGAGCGGCGATACCTTCCCGCTGGGCGAAGAACGGCGCCTGTTCTACGTCGCGCTCACCCGCGCACGTCGATCAGTGGCGATGTTCACCGTCAGTGGCCGCCGCTCCCCCTTCCTGGATGAGCTGGAACGCGATGGGGCCGTCAGCGTGACCACGGTGGATGGCCTGCCGATCAAGGAACAGCGATGCCCTGCGTGTGGCACGGGCGTGATCGTGAAGAAGACCGGCAAGTACGGGGACTTCCACTCGTGCTCGGGCTACCCGCGGTGCGAGCACAAGCCGCGGCTGACCGCATAGAAGCGAAGGCCGGGTAGAGCCGACTTCAGTCGGCTGGGGGTTTGCACGGAGACTCCTTCGCTTGGGACCGTGCGGACCGAAGTCCGCACCTACGGGGCCTGACGGTCTACGGACGTCACTGACTCCTCCGCCGTCAATCTACACCGAGGGATTGGTTCCCGTGCTCAGCGGATGCCGTACGTCCCCCGGGCTACAGCGCGACGCGCGCTACGCTTTCCTTCGCGCCCTTCGCTTCGTCGTCGCCGTTCTTGATGGTCACGTACAGCACGTGGTTCTTCGCATCCAGCGCCAGGCTGTTCGGGTGCGTCGGCACCGACCACGTGCCGATCTGCTGGTAGGTGTCGCTGTCGTAGCCGGTCACCGATCCCGCCTCGCGGTTGGTCACGTACAGGCGCTTGCGCGGTGCGTCCAGCAGAATGCCAAGCGTGCCGGCACCGGCCGGGATGCTCGCCAGCTCCTTGCCCGTAGTACGGTCCAGCACCAGCACGCGCATGCCCGGATGCTTCGATGCGAAGCCTTCAATGCTGCTGCCCTGATACTTGCGGATCATCTCCGATCCCTGATCGGTGATGAACAGCCGCGGGCTGGCCGGGTCCAGCGCGATGTTCATCGGCTGCTCGGCGGTGACCTTGTAGCGCTGCTCCACCTTGCCGGTATCGGTACCGACCACCACCACTTCGCCCAGCAGGTTGCTGGTGTACACGCGCTTGTTAGCGGCATCCAATGCCAGGCCGGGCGCCTTCGCGTTGCCCAGGCCGGGAATGGTGTTGAGCAGCTTCAGGGACTGCGTATCCACGACGAACAGCACGCTGCCCTCGCCCGAGTGACCGGTGACGTACAGGCGGCTGTTGGCACCGTCCACCACCAGCTCGCGCAGGTCGTGGGTGTAGCTGGCCTTGCCGTCCTTGCCGACCTTCTTCTCCATCAACTGCAAGATGCCGATCGCCTTGGCCTGCGCGGTGTCGACCACGGTCACCGACGTGTCCACGGTGTTGCCCACGTACAGGCGGTCATTGGCATCGTCCAACACCACGCCGAAGCCCTTGCGCTCCAGCGGGATGGTGGCCTGCACGGCCAGTGTGGTCGGGTCCAGCTTCAGCACCTGGGCCGGGCCGGCGTCATCGCCGAACCCACCGGACGACGCGACATACAGGGCGTTCTGCTTGGCGCTGTAAGCCAGCTCGTACAGACCCTGGGCGACAGCGCTGCGCTGCACGGCGGACTGCGCCGCAGTGGATGCGGGCGCATCTAGGCTGGCGGCGTATGCAGACGGCACGGCGACGCCCAATGCAATGGCAATGGCAAAGGCAGCGCTCTTACAGAGCGACGTCGCACGCAGCGGCTGGGGGGTAAAGAAGTTCACGGAAGCGTCCTTGTGGGAGTCAGGAAAAGAAATCCTTGGCTCGCACGGCCGCGTATGCAGTGCAATGGCACTGGAGCGACCGCCCACACATCAGTAGCGTGGTCAGGCTGGCTGGGTAGGCCCATGGTAACAGGGGCCCAACGGGAGGAGATGCTCAAATGGTAGAGCCGACTTCAGTCGGCTGCCTCTGCTACCGCAGCCGACTGAAGTCGGCTCTACCCTCCTCCGGCCGGTCAGCCCATGCGCACGGCGGCGTCCTGCTGTTCCTGCACCTGCGCGTGATCCTGCTGCTGGGCGACCTGCTGCTGCGTCTGCGTCAGCCGCTCGGCCTGCGCCATGGATTCGTGCACGGGTGTCTGTGCGGCCGTAGCGGTCGGCATGCTCGCACGCAGGTGGGCCGGGTCTGAAGGCTCACCCTGCACGACGAAGACATTGGTACCGGTATGGCCTTCCGCGTTCGGGCCGCTCAGCAGCACGTGGTCCACGCGGGACAGGCCGTTCTCCTTGGCCAGGCAGAACAGGCTGCCGCACATGCGCTCGCTGGCTTCATCGGGCGTGCGGCCGTGTTTCGCGTCCAGTGTGGCAACGCCCTTCGACACCTGCTCACCCAGCGCGCGATCGTTGCTCGTGTAGAGCCACTGCTCGAACGTTTGTTTTGGCATTGGATTGTGGTCTTCCTTGTTCAGCGGACTGTCCGGGAAGGGCGCCTCAATGCTCTGGATCGCAGGTATGTTCTTGGTCGGCTGGATGATGCCTTCGAAGTTATCGAACTCCACGCCTAATGTCTTGGCGTGGAGGCCCGAGTGGTTCAATGCGCCCCAAGCATAGTCAGTACAACTGTTATAGAAGGAATTGTATCGGGCGCCCATGCCGTGCTCCACCGGTGCTTCCGAGTACTCACGGATCTTCTCGAACTGATCCTGAGTGATCTCCATCGTTCGGGCGTAATAGGGCGATACGTAAGACCTCACGTCGTCATCGCTGGTTCCACCAAGATAGCCACCACCCGGGATGGGGTCTTCCGGCTGCCAACCGGCACTTCGCCGGTCATCGCCGTGGGCCGTTTCAAGATACATGTGACCAGTACGCGACGTCCCCCGCGAGCGCGTCGGCTGATCAGGATCCACCATCGGCGTGCCCCGTGCGGCGACATAGATGGTCAACGTATACCTGTCGGAGCGTTCCACGATTACTTCGATCTCCCGCCGTATCCAAGGATAAGTTCGGCCTGCGTTCCCTTGAGCTGTGGGCGTTCCTCCAGCAGCTCGACGCGCACGTGGTATCGCCCGGGCGCTGGCGCTCCGGCATGGGCAAAAGCGAGTGAGTCATAGATCACGTCCGACTTCACCAGTCCCACGCGTCTCAACAATCCGGGGCTCACCGTCTCCGCCTTTACGCCAGGCGTGAAGCCATCTGGGTCAAGTTCTATCTGAGTGCGCAGATCGGTTCCAATGCGGCGAAGAAGTACGTTCGCTGCCGTTACGCCATCCACGCGCTGCAATCGAACGCGAGCAGGCAACCCCTCACGCCAGATCAGACTTGACCGGGCAACGATCGCCTTCGGTGTCGCCTCCCTGATGCGAATGCCAATGACCAACGTGGACCCAGCAAACGCTGCAGGCGGCGGCAGGTCAAACTCGAAGTCTGCGATCACGCCCGGATGTTCAATCGACACTGTCCGCGTCAGCGGTACCGTGGTGCGCGCATTGGCTTCCGCTTCGGTCAGCACAGGCACCGGGGCAACGTCCGTCGCCGGCGTGTTGTCGCCGCAGCCCGCCAATGCTGCAATCGCGACAGTCATCGCACCCATTCGAAGCTTTCCAATCATCCGGCTCATCGCACTGAATCCCTGTCAGAAGGCGGGGTGCCGCCCGGTGGCAGCAAGATCGGTTTCCCGATCGCTAAGAGGATAAGGGAAGTGAGTCAGCGATGGATGAGGGTCCGGAGGGAGTGCCTGGTCGCGGGCTGGACGCGCGGTGGGGCGTGGATACGGATTGGATTGGGGGCAGCCGACTGAAGTCAGCTATACCCTCCCCCGGCAGGTCAGCCCATGCGCACGGCGGCGGCCTGCTGTTCCTGCACCTGCGCGTGATCCTGCTGCTGGGCGGCCTGCTGCTGTGTCTGCGTCAGCCGTTCGGCCTGCGCCATGGATTCGTGCACGGGCGTCTGTGCGGCCGTGGCGGTCGGCATGCTCGCACGCAGGTGGGCCGGGTCTGAGGGTTCACCCTGCACAACGAAGACATTGGTGCCGGTATGGCCTTCCGCGTTCGGGCCGCTCAGCAGCACGTGGTCCACGCGGGACAGGCCGTTCTCCTTGGCCAGGCAGAACAGGCTGCCGCACATGCGTTCGCTGGCTTCATCGGGCGTGCGGCCGTGCGCTGCGTCCAGCGTGGCAACGCCCTTCGACACCTGGTCACCCAGCGCGCGATCGTTGCTGGTGTAGAGCCACTGCTCGAACGTTTGTTTTGGCATCGGATTGTGGTCTTCCTTGTTCAGCGGACTGTCCGGGAAGGGCGCTTCGATGCTCTGGATCGCAGGTATGTTCTTGGTTGGCTGGATGATGCCTTCGAAGCTATTGAACTCCACGCCTAATGACTTGGCGTGGAGGCCTGCGTGATTCAACGCACCCCAGGTGAAGTCCGTACATCCATTCCAGAAGGCGTTATAACTCGGATCAAAACCGTAGGCAGCTGGAGCCTTACTGAACTCACGAAGCTTGTCGTACTGCTCTTGCGTGATCTCGATTGTCCGGGCGTAGTGCGGGTCCTTATAAGTTCCTACATCGTCCGGGGATACGCGCCCCATCAAGACATCATTGACATGCTTGTCGGGCTGCCAACCCATGCTCTGCTCATCATCGCCATGGGCGACTTTGAGGTACATATGGCCTGTAAGCGACGTCTTGTGAGATGCGTCGGGGCTCCGCGGGTCGATCAACGGAGTGCCAGGTGCGGCAGCGTATATCGTTACGGTGTAGCGATCAGAGGGGTCCATTTCATTTTGCTCGTGCGTTGTAGCCAACAATCAGTTGCGCCGCCTTCCCCTGCAGCTGTGGGCGCGCCTCCATGAGTTCCACACGCAGGTGATAGCGCCCGGGAGGCGGCTCGGCAGCATGGGCGAACGCGAGCACGTCGGACAGGGCGCCGTCGCGTTCCAGACCCGCCTCAGCCAACATCGTGCCGTCCAGCCCTGCCGCCCGCACCCCGGGAGTGACCCCGTCCGCTGCGACTGGAACACGCTGCTTCAAGTCCGGACCGATCCGGATCAGCGGTATGTGCACCGGGCCCGCGCCGTCTATCCGCTGCAGCTCCACCTTGGCAGGCAGACCACCCTGGATGATCACGTCAGACAAAGCGATGATCGATTTCGTGTCTGGCGCCTCGATACGGATACCGATGATCAGCGACGACCAGGCGAGCTCGCCGGGCGGAGGCAGATCGAAATCCAGGTCCGCAATTACCCCGGGCTTATCCAGCGGCACCGCGCGCGTGAGCGGTACCGTGGTGCGCGCATTGGCTTCCGCTTCGGTCAGCACGGGCACAGCCGCGACATCAGGCGCCGACGCGCGGTCTCCGCAACCCAACAGGCCTGCAAACGCGACAGTCAGCGCACTGAATTGCAGCAATCTTCTTGTCCGGCTCATCGCACTGAATCCCTGTCAGAAGGCGGGCTGCCGCCTGTAGGCGACACCGTCGGTTTCGTTACCAATGTGAGCATAGGGGATCGGGCTCAGCGCCGGGTGAGGAAAGGTGGGTGCGGGGTATGGGGGTGGTGGTTGGTTTTAGCCGACTGAAGTCGCTCTACCCATGGGGTAAACGGGTGTGCGTCGCACCTTGCCCGTCATGCTGTCGCGAGCGTCGCGGGCAGGTGGGCTGCTTGGCGGTGCATTGCGGGCGTTGGCGTGTCGCTGGTGAACTGGCGGCGACCGCATACCTGACACTGCACTTCGCAGTTTTCCTCATGGACGCAGTTACTTACGGCTGCGCACGATGGCCACGCTGGAGCCACGGGGCTGCAGCCGGGATTGCCATCCTGCTAGTGGATCTATCGTTGACTCTGTTCTGCCCTGCGGGGCACGGCGGAGAATGCACTGCATCGCCTACCGGTTCCATGGCAGGCGATGCGGGGGATCCCTGATCCGCCGGTTAATGATAGTTCCACCCGGTATGGCAACCCGCATCGCCCGCCACCTGTTGCCACCTCGGCGCAGGTGGCCTCACCGCGAGGTCCTGCCGTTGACTACCGATCATCCCCTCAGCTCCGCGCGTCTTGCCTCCCTGCTAGGCGAGCATATTCACGACGTGCCGCAGAAGTTCATCGAGACGCTGGAACGCCGTCTGCAGCAGTACGCCACCGAGCATCCCGCCAGTGCGCGACTGACCCACCTGACCTTGGTGCCGTCCCTACCCGCACCGGATGCAGACCCCGCCGCAGAGCTGGAGCGCGTAGGCAAAGTCGCCGTGCCGATCCGTGTGATGCAGGCATTGGATGCGGCGCTGGAGATCCTGCACGCCGAGCACATCGCGCGACGCGATGGCGATACCGCAACGCTGCTGGGTGAGCATCTGGTGGATGGACTGCTGGTGGCCGGACGGGAGCTGATCAAGGCATCCGCAGGCCGGCAGCTCGATGCCCGCTGAGCGCACGCCTATAACCGACCCGCTGCCGCTCTCAGGGACTAAGGCGCGCTGACCCATTGACCGGTATGCAGTCCGCTGCAGCCAGCCACTGCTTGCCGGAGCTCCCTCCCCCCATGATCAGAGGCAACGATCCGATGAGCCGCCTGACCGGCAATGCATGGCTGGCCGAATTTGACCAGACGCTTCAACGCTACTACGCGATCACCTGCGAAGACGCCGGGGCGGACGGCACTGTGCTGCAGCGATACGCTGATCTGCCGGCGGATCAGGCCGCGATGGCATTCGCGGAGGACTACGACCTGGATCGGCTGGACTGGTGGAGTGTGGGGCGCGTCATGCGGTGACCGTGCGGGCGGTGATCGGATATCAGCTGCGTATTGGAATGCGGACGTGGCCGTTCGGCCACCGCCTTGGTCGTTCCGTCCATTGTTGCGTGCGCGACAAACCCATAACATCGGCTTCTGCAAAACGCGCGCTCGATATTCCGTCAAGGACTGATAGATGACCCCAGCCACTCCCACCAGCGACAAACTGCTGCTCCTCGTCCTGCTGATCTTTGCGGTGACGAACACAGTTGATTACTTCTTCTACGGCATGCTTCCACATGACCTCATGACTGCCATCGGGCTGTCCGTTTCGGCCTACGGTATGTGGAGAAGAATCTCACTGGTATCCGCGGTAGGCGCGGTCATGTTGCTGGCCGGCATTGCGTGGAAGTATCTGGAGAGCTAGGCAGGCGCGGTTTTCCCTGCACTCCGCTGAAGCGACCAGTGCCCATTGCGATGCCAAATTTCAAGGAGCAAGTGAAATGCGAAACGCATCTAAGTCCCGTAGCCAGCTGAGCTATCTGTTGCTGATTGTCGCTGCAGTTTTCGCACTGCTCGGCATCAGCGTTTCTGCCGTCTATCTGCCGTTAGCGCTGATGTTGTTCGGCGCGGCCAGCGTGCAGGATGCTCGGTGGCAGATGGGTGTCGTCCTGGCATGCATCGTGATGGGGGGCGTTTGGGGCGGTTATCAGATTGGGAAGGAACGGGCACTGGCTGATTCAAAGGTCACTGTTGAAGGCCCGTCAGTGAGACCGTAAGCACTGCTCGCTGCGGCATCGCTCTTACCTCCACCCAATCCTCCGCACTGCTCAGGGCATGTTCGTCATTGCCCAGACCATCCAGTAGCCGGTCATGGCGTCACCAACACCGAATGCACCCAACAGAAAGTGAAAGAGGTGGTGTACATGCGGACACTTTGCCTGGCTCACTTGATCGCTGCCGCAGGCCCTGTGTCGTGACTTGGAAATCCTAACTCCGGCCCGCGTTCTTTCGAAGATCTTCCATAAATCGGCCCCATGGAGCCAGGTCATGCGCAAGCGGGTGTAAGGACGAACGGGAGGTAGGCGATCGTGCTCAGCTCATTCGCATTGTCGCTGCATCCCGTGTCACCTGTTCCTGCTGATCTGCTTGCTGGGCCACCTCACGCTGCCGGACATCGTTCGAGATCTGTTCCAGCTTCGCGTAATTATCCTCCGATGACCTTTCTGCGGCTGACGTGGTCAACATGGAAGCTCTTGAGTGAGAAGGGTCGTCAAGTGCACCTTCCACGACGAACATGCGATGACCTGCTGCAGCTTCGGCAGTAGCGGCGCTGAGTACAACGTGGTCCACCCGCTGCATCCCATTCTCTTTGGCCAAGGTCATAAGGCTCGTTGAGATGCGTTCACTGGTTTGATCGAAAGATCGCCCGTGCTGACGATCGATTTCGGAGACCTTGATACGAACTGATTCGAGGATCTGGCGATCATTGGGAGGGAGATCTTCTTCGCTGATGAATCGCTGCAAAAGCGTTCGATCAGGCATCAGATTGTGATCTTCCTTGTTCAACTCACTGCCCGGGAAGGGTGCGCGGATGCTACGAATGAATGACTCATTACTCAATGGCTTGAGCGAACCCTCATAGTCTCTGTCCTGCATGAAGATCACGTTTGTGCGATGAAGCCCAGCGTGGTTCAGAGCACCCCACGTGAAGTCTATGCAGCTGTTGGACGCGCCGTTGTACTGCATGCTGAAACCATGCGAGTCAGGGCTGCTCCCGAACTCATTCAGCTTGTCGTACTGCTCCCTGCTGATCTCCATCGTGCGCTTGTAAAACGGCTTCTGATACTGCTCTGCATCGGTGTCATAGATCTTGCCGGGTCCGGCGATGACGCCATGCTTTATGGGCGCAAAGCCAAAGCTCTTGCGATCTGACTCGTGTGCTATGTCGTAGTAGACATGGCCAGCAGCTGAGGTTCCGCCATCCAAGAGCGGTGTACCGGGAGCCGCCACGTAAACAGAGAGGGTGTACTTGCCGTCCATATGCGCTCCTACTTCGACCTGTGCCTGTAAGCCACCAGCAGCTCTGACCTTACGCCGGAAAGCTCGGCAGATGCCTTGCCAATGCGTACGCTGAGTCTGTATCTGCCTGGCGCGGGGTTCTGTGCCAATGCGAATGAAAGGTATCTCGAGTGGCCGGCGGTGCTGGTATGCCCTTTCTGAGCGATGGATATGTCGTCCACATCATCTCGCCTCACTCCGACCACGCGCCCTTGGGGCCCTACCGGAACAAGTACCGCAGGCGCCTGTCCGCTAGACTCGACGCGTACCAGTGGTACGGCCTGCGTGATCGAGTCCTGAACCCGTAAGAGGCTCACATCGACGTCCAATCCAGCCGCGATGACTCCATCAGACGCCAAGGCCGACTGCGCCGCGCTCTCTGCATTCACGCGGATACCGAGAAACAACGTGCTGGTGGCATCAGGCCCCGGTGGAGGCAGGTTGAACTCGACGACAAGCGGCAGACTCATTTCTACGAGCGGGAGCGGCCGGACAATGGGGACGGTACTTTCATCAGAAGGCGGCGCAACGGCTTGTCCATCGGTATAACCCGGTCTCCCCGCTGCATCCTGAGCCGTCCCATTGCATGCCGCCAGTGCCAGAATTGCGCACAGCGCCGCCATCCCCCGGAGCCACAGCGGTACAGCATTCAACCTGCGCATGGACATAATCTTGCACCGCATCGGAAATATCACCTTCGGTTCCTTCCTAGACCGTCTATCTGCTGGCGTTACAACCTACTTTAGCAAGTAGTTTTGATCCTCGCGTGAGAAGGGAGCGCTGCTCCCCCCGTAGGCCTGATCCAGCCCCTGAACTAAGTGTTCCGACGCCTCCTCAATTCGTAACAGACGTCTATGTCGTTGATGAAAAGAAGGTGGTTACGTACTTCAAGGACCATCTGAAGGAGTTATGCGAACAAGCCATATCGCCCAGCGGCGACAAGCCGATACTGGCCGAGATCTTGATCAGGGGAGCCCCAGCAGGATGATCCGCGGAGGGATCAACAGAGCGCCATTTACGACGCGGCTGGCTATCGTCAAATGGACGCTAATCGGCCTCAGTGGCTGTAGGCCACGACCAGATCTCCATTGATCAACGCCACTTTCACCGTATCCTGCAGCCGCCTTATGGCATGCACGGTCCGAACGGTAGAACCCAAGTCCCCTTCAAGCGCTCCTCGCCCGTCTGGAGAGGCCTCTAGTACGGACAATTGCTGGAGCATGCCCTGCGTATAAGGATCAATCGGTTCTTTCGCATAGCGTGAGCAGCCCAGTTTGTCTGCAAAGGCCTGGTCGATGGGGAGGTAGAGCCAATTTTCTTGAGCGTCGATGTCAAACTCACCCACCGCATGCAGATGGCGAAGCAGCGGACTCCCAGCAAGTATGGTCGGACCGATGATCAGCTGGGAATCGAACAGCGCTTCGGTTTCATCAATGTCATTCATGGATGTCCTTTCCTGTCGCCACTCACAACGAGTCTGCGCTTGTTTTAGCCCAAGTCCTTTCCAATAGGCAATCGGGTCACGCTCCGAATCGGAACAGCGTCGAATCACGCTCGACTCCTCAGAAGCGGCCATGGACCATTTTCCGGCTCCTCATGCGTCTCTATTAGCCAGTGGATACCGAGGAGTCTACTGGGTAACGCGCCGAAGCCCAGCCCGCAGGTCTGTACTCCGCCGTGTGAGTGAAACCGTTGTACAAGCGGGTGCGTGGGTCGCGGGAGCGCAGTGGCGAGTAGTTAAGCCCTGCTTGGGGTCGTGTGGGATGGAGAGGTCCGCCAGCGCATCTGTCGTGGCCCCTGCGCTACTTCGCCATTGATCACGTGGCAGCAGGAGCGGACGCGGGAGCTCGGCAGTATGCGGATCTGCCGGGAGACCAAGCGGCGATAGCGTTTGCGCACGACTACGATCTGGAGCGGCTGGACTGGTAGTCGTGGGGATGGGTCTGAAGGGCAGGGGCTCAAGAAAGAGCGCCATGCTGGATTCGCTGGTGAGCGCTGACGCTCTACGCTGAGCGCGGCCCAGCCATACCGTACATACTGATCTGTCACGCCATCCGCATTGCTGGACTTTCACGCATCTGGGCGTCGGCGTCCTGTTGCTGGCTCTGTACCTGCGCCTGGCTCTGCGAACGCTCGGTGCTGGCGAGCGCCAGCTGTTGCAGTGACTGCTCCACCGGGGTCTGCACGGCGACATCGGTGGGCATCGACGCCCGCAGGTGGGCCGGGTCGTTCAGGCTGCCCTGCACGACGAATACAGTGCGGCCGGCGCCACTGTCGGCGGTCTGCGCACTCAACACCATATGGTCGACACGTTCCAGGTTGTTCTGCCGTGCCAGCACCATCGCGCTGGCGGTCAGACGATGGCTGTCCTCATCCGTACTGCGCCCCGCCCGCGCGTCGATCGCGGCGACATGGCCGCTGACCTGCTGCAGCAATCCGTAGTCGGCATGTCCGGGGCCGATGTCGGCAAGCCGCGTGGCGCCGCGCTGAGGGTCTGGCAGGCCGTCCACCGCTGCAGTAACCGGGCTGCGAGTGATGGTGCGGTACGGATCCTCTGGATGGAACTGGGTTGCCTTCTGCTGGCGCTCCAGGCGCACCTCGCGGGCGTCATTGAGCTCGGCGATGCGGGCGGGATCGTTGATCTCGCGCAGGGAGCTGTGGCCACCACCAGAGGTGACACTGGCCCACTTCCCCTCACCGGGAAAGTACAAAGCATAGGAGCTCAAGCCGCCGATCACATTCGGGTCCACCGAAGCGCGTCCCTCCAGCGCTTGCCCGATCTCGTGCCCGGTGAGCGTCGCGAGGTACTGCCCGCCCTGGACCAAGCCCATCTGGCTGATTGCATCCCGGCTAGTGTCTTTGATGCGCTGTCCGCCAAGGTGATCGTTGTTGAGCATGCTGGTCCAAGTCTGCTCAAGCTGCTGGGGGCCACTTTTTTCAAGCGCCGCCTGAAGCAGGACGCGCGGCGTCCAGCAGTTGGGATCAAGCCGATGGTCGACGAAGGCGCGGTCATGGGCCCGCATGACATCAACGCCCGGCAGGTTGAGCGCCAGGTCGGGACGACCTTCGTCAACATGGGTGCGTCGCAGCTCAAGATCCTTCATGAGCAGTGTCTGGCCAAACGCCTCCCATTGCCGTTCGCTGAGTCGCGCATTGGGGAATGGAGACCCATCGTCATTCTGGGTGCGGGCGTAGTCCTGGGCGTAGCTGTTTGCAACTCGCCCCGGCAGGCTGTCGTTGCGGACGACGCCGAGTGCAAGTGTCCCGTACCCGTCCGCGCCAGGGAGCTGGGAAATATAGTTCCAGTACAGCTCGCGATTACCCTCGCGTGCATAGCTGCTAAGAATCCTGAGATCACGATCAGTCAAGCCACCCATGTCCTGCCCCTCTGGTTGCTTCGATCAAACTGACCGGCTGCGCTTGAGCAGCTCACGGACAGCGTCCTCGATGCGTTTCCAATCCTTAAGAAAGGCGCGTTTGTAATCCATGCTGATCGAGAGCTTGCTTTCCACATCGACGAAGTAGTGGATGCAGCTTGCGGCGGTATCGCCGGGCTCGTTGACCAACTCGTTGCCAACCAAGCGAACGCCATCCTCACGGAACGCCTTGCTGTCGCATTTGATGAAACTGGTCAGTTCGCCATCAGTGCCGCGCGACACGTACCAGTCGCCCTCAAAGGCCGGGTTGCGAACCGGCGCCTTACCGTAGGCGGTCTCGTACGTCTTGGCATAGGCGGCCATCTTTGATTCGTCGATGGCGTAGGGGATGAGTCCCATCACCTCAGGTTCCGCCCTGCGCAGATCGAGGCGATCCCGGGGGTCTCCTTCTTCTACGGAGCCGTCTTCGGTGATGGAATCGTTGGAGGAATATCGCTCCAGCATGCGCTCAATGGGCGCCCGATCGACGTAGTTGATGAGCACCGAAATCTCCTTCCGGAAATCATTGGCCCGCGGATTCGCCCGCGCACCTGGAGCCGTCGGCTTCATGTCCGGCCACTCGATCACCAGCGACACGCCTTCGCCCGGCCAAGGGGCGATCTGGCTGTCGAGGTAGTTGGCCGGAATACGGAAGGTATTCGGGCCCAGCTTCACGTCCACGGGAGCATCAGTGTAGGTGTGGCCGTTGATGGTGCGACCGATCTGCGGAGCGTCCGACATGGCGGGATTCCTACTGTTTTCGGTGGACGGCGACTTGGCACAGGCACCCGCGCTCAATGCGATGGCGAGAGAACATGCCAGCAGGCGGCAGGAAGACATCAGGTGCATTCTTGGGCCGATCCATTGCGGGATTGTGGGTGACTATAATCAATTGCCGTGGGGCGCGCGTGACACCGAAGGGTCAGGGGGCGGAGCTGGCAGAAGGGTGCACACCGGGCCCGCACGCGGTAATGTCGGATAAGAGACAGAGGCAGAGGCAGAGGCAGAGGCAGGCCAACGCAATGTCGCATCGTTGCCGCTGCGTCTGCTGCCAACCGATCGCACCGGTTCTACAGCGTCAGTGATTTCAAGGAGGAACATCATGCTGGATACGTCAGACCGTCGTAGCAAACTAAGCCTTGCCCTGCTACTTCTCGGCCTGCTTTTCCTGGTGCTGGCCATCGCCTACCACGTGAGTTTCATTGGCTTCGCACTGATTCTTTTGGGCGCATCCGGCCTGCGTGATACGCGCTGGCAAGTGGGAATCATCCTCGCGTCCCTTGGCATGGCAGCCGCGTGGGGTGGATACCACGTGGGCAAGCATCGGGCGATGGCAGATTCGCATGTCGAGGCTTGCAGGAGCTCAGTGGTCGCTCGCTTGGCATAGAAGCGTGACCGCTTACCGGAATGTTGACGGAGCTGCTTTTATAGTTCGAGCGATAAAGAGCATGGGAATGGCTTCATGAGTGTCAAGGCACCAAGCCGATGCCTCGCCCTAACAGTGGCCGCAGCCCTCAGCACTACGGCCTGCGCCAAGGCCCCCACCACTGAGAGGGGTGAAAGGGAAGCTGCCATGTCAGAGAGCACTGCCGAAAGCCGCGCCTTGAATGGTTATACGTATACGACCGAGCCCGTGGAGGCACGCATCGGCCCACACCGGTTCGCTTTTCCTGCGAACTACTACGATGACCAGATCGGCCCTGCCATCGGCGGCGGCGTTGGACTAACCCTCATGTGGCCAGGCCTGAAGGCGGCCCCACCGGGCACGCGCCCTACCCGCTCCATGGCGGATCACTACCGCGCTATCAGCGTCTCGATCGACTACGTGGACAAGGTCCCGGTATCTGGGCTGCTGCAGCGCATGGCCAGTACCGAGGCGACTACCGAAGACGGCGCGATCGAGCGTACAGATCCGCGACGGCGGCTGGATCTACTAACTCCCGGCACTCCGCAGTTCGGCCTCGTCCCGTACACCATTGATGAAACGAGAATGGACGCCTATGCCCAAGCGTACTCGAAGCAACGTGGCGAGGCGCCAGTGCGGAATCCGCGGACGGAGAAGGAGTGGTATGTCGCCCGCTCCGGGGATGATGAGCTCACTACGTTCATTCGGTGCGACCAGCCACTGAACGGTTTGAACGGGCTGGTCATTGAGGGCTCCCTGCTGGTTCCCGACGATGCACCCGAGGTCGCCAGCTGTACGCACGATGTGGTCGACATTCCTGACAGTCTTTCCATGACGATCCGCTACCCGCGTGTGCTGCTCAACGACTGGAGGGCTATCGAGGATGCGGTGCGAGCGACGATGGCTCGCTACAGAATTCGGACCGTGGCCACCGTGAACTCTAATGGCACTATCTGACTCAGCAAGACAGCAGAGACGGCCATGTGGTGGTGCCGACAGGCGTCGGGTGCTACGACAACCAGTCGCTCCGCTTCCCCGGGCGACGTAAGCCTCTGCTGATTCAGCGCATTCCCATTGAACGCGCCTGCGCGTCTTGTTGCTGAACTTGGTCAAGCTGCGCGTGCTCCTGCTGCCGCTCCAAAGTAGCCTGCGCATGCTTCTGGCTTACTACTTCGAACTGCTCCAGAGACTGTCCTACCGGCGTCTGCGCTGCCTTTTCGGTAGGGATCGAGGCACGCAGGTGCGCTGGATTATCCGGCTCACCTTGCACCACAAAGAGGTTCTTCCCCGCGTGTGATTCAGGCGTCGCCTGGCTCAGCAGTACGTGGTCCACCCGATCAAGCCCGCTGTCCTTTGCCAGAACAAGCAGGCTGGCACTCATCCGCTCGCTCGTTTCGTCGAACTCGCGCCCGTGCTTGGCATCCAAGGCAGCCACGCCGTCGCGCACCTGCTGGTAGAGCGCGTGGTCTGGGTGATCAGGCTGGAGCTGTGCTGAGTGGCGAGGTAGCGTCTGCGCCTCATCGGCAACGGCAGTGGCTGCTGTCGACGTCGCCGCGGAGTACACCGGCTGCTGTTCGGTCTCACTCTCATGCTGCGTCGGCACCCGAGGCAGTTGCTGGGCACTCGCGGCAGGCAGTGGATGCGAAGCGGGCTCAGTTACTGGACCCTCAGCGGGGGGCTGCTGCAACGGCGGCGCCTGCTGCGCGGAGGCCGCGATGATCGATGCATCGGGGCTGGGCTCAGGGGCAAGCGGTGGCCCCTGCTGCACGCTGTCCTCCCGTTCCTGCGGAGCCTGCTGCGGATGCGCGGCAGGGGGTTGAACCTCAGCGGCTTGATGCGCTGTAACGGTGGATGCAGGCGAGGCTTCTGCCTGCTGCGACCTTTGCGATACGCGTTGACTCGCCTCGTCCGTCGCTTTGGCGCTCTCACGGGGATCGGTTCCGGTGCGCGGCTCCTCGCGCTGCACGCGTGGCGAAGCCTGCTGAAGGCGCTCGGGTTCTGTCGGCGGAGCGGTACCGGGCGCTGCAGCCATGGCCGCCGCGGCAACAGGCTGACTCGTCTGCGGTTGTATGGAAGGTGCCGGCACCGCATCGCGCTGCTGCTCCAAATCAAGGGCCGCCTGCGGCGCGTGGGCTTCGCCCTGCAGCGGGGCGTGCACGCTGACTGCGGCGAAGCTGGCGACCTGCTGCGCCTCCTGCGTAGAGACGCCTTGGCGGTTGGCCTCGCGCAGCGCCTGCTGGTAGGCCTCGCGCTCATCGGGCGACAGCGCGGCGATGCGTAGTTCCGGTGAGTCCGGGACGGGCGCTTGGACTGCCTGCTGGTCTTGTAGCCAGGCATAGGCGCCTCGAATTTCTTCAGTGCTGGTAGTCGCGACTTGCCGACCGATGCCATCGGAACCTGTCTGGTAATGGACTATTGAACTGTCCGCGCCGAAGAAACCTGACTCACCCCGTTGAAGCTCCTGCATGGTGCGTCCAGTTATGCCGGCCGCATCACGAGTACGTTGAGTCGCCTGTTCGATGGCGGGCAGCCAATCATCTGGCACACGTACACCATACGTCTGATAGCGATGAAGCAGCTCGCTCCTCTCAACATCAGCCGGAGTCGGCGCAGGCCGTGACTGCAGCTCATCCAAGTAAGCATTCGACTGATCGAGCCATGGCTCCCTTATTTTTTGTGTGAGCTCTAGCTCAACAGCCAGATTGCCTTGCGCTGCTGTCCCATTGTGCAGCCAAGCTCCGTCGACGTTACGCCGGTACAGCAATCCGTCGGAACCTTGCACGACATCGGGGGTTGCCCTCGCATACTGTACGGCTGCCGGCACATCCTTGATGAAATCCTCTGACCGAAGGGCGGCGTGCGTCTCTAGATAGGCTGCTGCCACAGACTCGCGTCCATGGGTGATGTTTCTCGCAATGCGCTCGCGTGCTTCCTGATCCAGCTCCCCGGAGCGGGCCTGAGACGCGACCTCCGTGGCGTACGTTCCACGATCATTGGCGCCCGTCACCCCGGTCTTCATCTGGCGAATCCACTGATCGGTCTGATCGTCTAGTTGCCAGTTCTGATTATCCAATCCCCGTTGGTCACCAGCCTGAGCGGGGATATTGAAGGGGTCCTGTGGTGCGGGTAGCTTGCCCAGCGCCAACTCGGCTGCAACTACGCTGGCCCGCGCACTTAGCTCCCGCGCCTTCTGGTAATCTGCAGCAACGCTCTGATTCTGCGGGTTGTCGACTCCGTCAGGTGTGCGGTCTAAGGACGCCTCTCGAACCCAGTTGCGCCCGTCGTACTGCCATTCAATACCTGACCCGTCTCGCTGGCGGTAGATAGCATGGCTGTCGTGAAGTGCGGCCGCGTTCTCTAGCGCTTTGGAGAATAGATAACTGTCGGCGGCCACCAATGCCAAGGGCGCTGCACCAGAGCTTCCAACCAATCCGACAGCCAGCGTGCCGCCTACCCAGCCGCCTATGCCGCGAGCGGCAAAATGGCTGAGCTCAGACTGAGCCGCGGTGGGGTTGTGGTGCTGCAAGAGCTCGCTTACACGGTGGCCGGTTTCACGTGCGTCGTAAGCGCTCGCAGCAAGCCCAAGCCCAGCTAGCCCAACCGCTGAGCCGCCGCGACGGAGCGCTGGCATCGCAGATTCCGGGTTAGGTACTTGTGCAACAGGCGATCCTGGTCGCACAAGTGCGTCGACAGTAGCGCTGCCTTCAGCGCGAATTGCCGCGAACTCAACGCTGTTAGCCTGAGCCTGCTCTCCAAGAAGCGCACTCTGCTTGGTGGCATCCATGCGAGGGATATCCTTCGCATGCTCGGGTAGACCTCGATGCCATTCCGCTTGGCGATGCCAGTCTTCCCGCAACTGCTGGGATACTCGCGGGTCGTGAAGGCGAGCGTCTCGCTCCTGAGTCAACGCCTGTCCGGGTGATCGTAGTTCCGAGTCTGTGCGGCTGTCGTATAGTTGCTCTCCCTCGCGGTTGAATATGCGAATAGGTACGTGCGTACGAGTGTGGATGAAATCCAGGCTAGCGGGTGTCTTCTCGTAGATGGCATCACGCGCTGCTTGCGGGACGTGTCGGCCGAAGCCATTCCTATCCAAGCTGTCCGTGAATCGCTGGTCAACCCCAAGCTCGCTCTCCAGCTTAGGCGAAGCAACTACTCTTACCTCGACCTGATAGCCCTTCTCTTGCAGACCCTTGATCAGGGAGTCCGAAGCCCATTCTCCGTTGCTGAGAGTTGTATCGAAGATGAGATTTTTCTTTGCATCAGATGCCGCACCAAGGGCCTCATCTGCCCATCCACTTGCATCCATATGAGTTCGACCGGACCACTGATACGGGTTCTGCTCACGGAACCTATCGACATCTGGGTGGAACTCACGCAACGCGTCAGGATCGATAGCAATGACATCGCCGCGCAGCTCGCTACTTGCCGCTCTCGCTAGGCCTCCCTTGCCAGCACCGGGCTGCCCACCAAGGATGATTGCCTTCGGGCTATCGAGAGAGGTGGCCGCGGCAAGCCGCTCCTCTGGCATGATCCGCTCACGGAAGATTCGCTCATGATCTTCCTTACTCAGCAAGTCTGACGCGCTGCTCATTCGGGTGCATCCGCGCGCATTTCGAAGTAGCTCCAGAGATCGTCATCGTAGGCCCACGCCTCCCTCCACAACAACCGAGACATCACCTTGTACTTCGCCTCGGCCTGAACTACCGCGCTTGCGTCTCCACTGGCAATGGCGGCCTCAAGCTCTCTTCTCGCCTCCGAGGAAAATGCTTCCAACCGCCCTTCCAGCGCGAGAACCGCACGCTCAGCCCGCGGCGTAACTGATGGCGGATACTCAAGCACTCCACTAAGCACTTCTCGGAGCCGCTCGACGTGCTCCGGATATCCGCTGAGCATCTCAACGAGACGTGAGGGGACTGGCGGGGGCAGGACGGACATGATGCGTCTCCTTATCATCGATGTTTGTGCATATCTCAGTATTGCATGGCGACCATTTCCTGAGGATGGCCACTCGCGTCAGGCGTCAGGCGTCATGAGCTCAGGGCTATGCCCAGCCTAGAAATTACGGGATCTGGACCGGCCAGACTTCCGTAGACATTCATGAGCCGCTTTGCGCGTAGCGCCGTTCAAACACTACAGGGGCCAAGTTGGACCGAGCAGGCTCACGTCCCGCCCTCCAAGGTTGATCGTCGTGTTGTGACCCCACACTCCCAAGCCGCCAATCCGTCGACCGTTCTGATAGAACGCGTACTGGTACTCCGTTCCCGGGCTACCATCCGGCATCGTCATGGGAAGAGTGCGCGGTTCCGGAATGGTGATGCCACTGGTTGCATCGTAGGCAGCGCCCACGCGTGACTGGAAATCGAGTGGCATGCTTCCTCCTTGAATAGAGTTAAACGCGTTGAGCTATGCCGCCCATCGCGGCGCCCCAACCTTCCCCACCTCAACGCAGCTTGTAAAGCACCGCCGCGCCCGGGCGCGCCTCGAACGCCGGCACGGTCTGCTGGGTCAACGCCTTTCCCTTGGCGTCCCAGACCAGCGTCCCGACCGGGTAGTCGTCCTTACGTGTCATCTCACCGATCTTGCTGACGATCACCGCCGCTGCGTCAGCGGCGTCCGGATTCCAGGCGAACACGCCCACGCGGCCATAGAACACGGCCGGAGCGGAGGCATCCAGGCGCCGGTCCGGGCACATCACCAGGCCGCGGTCGATCATGACGCGCAGTGCGCCAACCGGCACCCTCTTCACTGTCGGCGCGGTGCGCTCGGCGCTGTGGCCGGGGCATACGTTGGCGGCGCGGGTGACCATGTTCTCGGCGACTTCGCGATCGGACTGGGCGAAGGCCAAAGCGGGGCTGAGGCAGAGGGCAAGCAGGGCCAGGGGGGACGTCCGGGTCATCGCAGGTTCCTTGGGTGGCTATGGGGCGAACTTAGCAACGGCCGGGGGATGAGTTGCAAAAATAATGTGAGGCCGCGTGCCGCGACGGGCCGCTGCTACGTTCGCAATAGGCCATTGCAGTGAGCCTCGGCCGCCCATGAGCCGGGACCACCCTTACGTGGCCTAAGAAAAACCATGCACTTGATCCAGCCCCTGTTTCATGGACACCCGGTTAAGTGATTTGATATCACAACTTGAAGGTGCCCAGATGATCAAGAAGACGACCAAGAAGAGTGCTCAGAAGCCCGCGCCGCCGCCGACCCGTAAACGCTATGGCGAGGAGTTCAAGGTGCAGGCGCTGGAGCGTGCTCGGCGCGATGGTGTAGCCCAGGCTGCGCAGGACCTCGGCCTGCAGGCTCAGCAGCTCTACACGTGGCGAGCCCGCGCACAGGAGAGGGATTCGCTCAGCGAGGAGCAACGCACGGCCCAGGCGGACCTGGCCAAGCTCAAGCGCGAAGTGGCGCGGTTGTCCGAAGAGAACGACTTCCTAAAAAAAGTGGCGGCGCACTTCGCCAAGGGTTCCAAGTGAAGTGCGCCGTGATCGCTGAGCACGTTGGTGAGCACCCGGTAGCTCTGATGTGTCGTGTGCTTGCGATTTCCCGAACCGGCTTCCACGCATGGCATCGCCGCAAGCCCTCGGCCAGAGCACAGCGGCAGTCAGAACTGGATGTCCAAGTGCAGGATGCATTCGTGACAGCCAGACGCCGTGAAGGCGCGCAGCGGTTGAGTCGAAGGCTCCGCCGAGGGCGCCGTCAGGTCGCCGAAAGTCTGCACCGGCAAGGTCTGCGCGCCAAGGCAGCACGTCGATACAAGGCAACGACCAACTCTCGGCACAATCTTCCGGTGGCTGAAAACCTGCTCAATCAGAACTTCCGCACCGAGCGGCCAAACCAGGCCTGGGTCAGCGACATCACCTATATTCAGACCGACGAGGGCTGGATGTACTTGGCTGTGGTGCTGGACCTTTACTCCCGCAAAGTCGTAGGTTGGGCGATGGACAGTCGCATGACCGCGACGCTGGTGTGCGACGCCCTGCTGATGGCTCTTTTCCGGCGCAAGTTCCCACGTGGTGTGATCGTACATAGCGACCGCGGCTCGCAGTACTGCTCGAAAGAGCATCGGAGCTTGCTGGAGACCTACGGCTTGGTGCCCAGCATGAGCGCCAAGGGCAACTGCTATGACAACGCCGCGATGGAGAGCTGGAACCACAGCCTGAAAGTTGAGGCCATCCACGGCGAGCGCTTCGCCACACGCGAGCAAGCCAAAGCCGAGGTGTTTGACTACATCGAGGTCTACTACAATCGATCACGCCTGCACTCGACCTTGGGCTACGTCAGCCCGGATCAGTTCGAGCTTGAAAATATAGCTTAACCCCGTGTCCATGATTGGGGGGCTAGATCAGATGACACGCCGGCAGCTGATGCCGGTCCAGGGGTAAATCCGCGTGTAGGCGCCCGCTAACACCTCAAAAACAGAAAAATCATTTCCCGTCTAAGGGGGCAGGCGGTCGTAGATCGCTGTTTTCCAGACAATCCGGGACTCAAACCTCCTCGTTCAGGGCATCCCAAGACCGGGCCAGGACAGACGAATTCTTGCACTGTTCAGCATGGATCGGTTCGTTGCACGTCTGGCGCGTGACTGCCGGCAGACACGGCGATAAGATTGCAGCATCTAAAGACATGATCCGGAATTCAATGCTAGCCCCCACCCCCTCGGATAGACACTATGTATAAAGTCGTCAGCCTTTTTTCAGGCTGCGGGGGCCTCGACCTGGGCTTTAAGAAAGCCGGTTTCGAACTTTCTTTTGCTACCGATCACGACCAATATGCAGTCGAAGTCTACCGCCGCAATGTCGATGAGCGCGCCTACGTCCTGGACGTTACGCATCAAGATTTCCACAAGGCGATTTCAGAATTAGGTGACATCGATGTCGTTCTTGGAGGCTTTCCCTGTCAAGGATTCTCGAAGGCTGGGCCAAAGAAAATTGACGACACCAGGAACTCACTGTACCTCCAAATGTTGTCAACTGTAGAGAAATTGCAACCCAGGATCTTTATTGCCGAAAATGTGGATGGATTGCGACAGAACTTTGGCGGGAAGTATCTGAAAGAAATCATCAATGATTTCTCGAGAATCGGCTACCAGGTTGAATATCGGGTTCTTGACGCCGCCGCCTTTGGACTCCCCCAGCACCGTAGACGTATTTTCTTCGTTGGAACAAGAGACTGCACCGACTTCGAATGGCCTCTTCCAACACACAAGCTTCCGAGGCGTAATGGAGACGCGCCTCTCGATGCAGGATTTCTCTTTGAATCCTCGAAAGGGAACGCCGAGCTTGAGCCTACCCGGTCTGTCCGCGACGCTATTGCCGGTATGCCGCCGCTTGGACACTTTCCAGATCACCAAATAGTAAGGAATTGGCCCAAGAAGCATGATGAAATCATGGAGATGATTGGACCTGGGCAAAAGTTATGTAACGTGCGCTTCTCCGAAACATCAGTATACACCTGGGATATTCCGAAGGCGTTTGGCGACGTTAGCAAGAAACAGAGAGTAATACTTGAGAAAATTGGAAAGAATCGCCGGAAGAAGATATATGGAAGCATACCAAATGGAAACCCAATTCCTTCAGATGAGATTGCTCGACTAACCGGCGACAAGGAGATACCGCAGAATGATCTCGCTGATCTTGTATCGAAAGGATATCTAAAGAAGATCGGAGACAGTTACGACCTAAAGGGCGCAATGTTCTGTTCTGGGCTATTCAAGAGGCTTCCGTGGGATCTGGCTTCTCCGACCGTCCTAACCAACTTCTACAACCCTCGCTTCTTTCTCCACCCCGCCGAAAACAGGCCCCTTTCGCTTCGCGAATGCGCGCGACTTCAAGGGTTTCCCGACTCATTCGCCATCACAACAAGTGATTCGCCTGAGGAGTTAACTGCCGGATATCGGCTTATCGGAAACGCCGTCCCCCCCCCACTCGCCCATGCATTTGCCATTTCCACGATAAGAACTCTGAGTAAGGACACCAGATGAAAATTAATCCAACGACACTTTCGCTGGAATCAAAGATTACTGAATTTGACATTTGGGTTACTCCGTCCATTGTCGAGATAAAATCGACAAGAAAATTCAGGGAGGAGATGAAAAAGGTCATCTCCGCACTCGAGATTGTCTCAATGAAATCTTTAGCACCATCGAACAATGTAGCGGAAGCGGTCACTTTCCGAATGTTCGAATGCTTCGACGAACTGGCTTCCCTGGGAGATGAAGAGAAAATTATAGACTTGCAGAAACTACAAAACGCTGTAGCAGAAGTATTTTACGCATGCGCATCACTTGTATTCCTTGTCACGGGAAAGTCGGACAACAACCATAAATGCCAGCTTCCAATATACCTAAGAAATAAACTAAACTGGCAAACCATCCCTAAAGCAAAGCTACTCAGGGGCGGCGCACCGTCTATTGGAAACGAAAAAATCCCTAGGATTCTTGATTCGAAGAACATTGCCGGCCGCGTGAGCAATTTGTACTCGCTCAGCTACAGCGCTCGTTTTGTTAGCATTGACGTTGCAGACTCACTTCGAAAGTCCGCGATATCTCTCACGCACAGCTTCATTAATTCTCTACTTAATGATGAGGAGAGTGCATCTCAGCTCAAGGAGTTTATTAGATACTTCTTGCAGTGCCGAAGTGAAGGCAGGGATCCTTCCTCAATACTCGTGCCACTAGCACTATTCCAAGTGAGGGGATCAGTTTCAGCAAGTGGCGGGCATGAGCCTGAGGAGATACTGAGGGAGAAGATGTCAGAATGGGGGCTACGTCCGAGAATTGATTTCAACACGACAGACGTAATTGTCGATGACAAGCTACGAGTTCTCCCGGCTGCTGCTTTAGAGTCGGGCCACGCTGACTCGGTCGAGAGTGCAGGACCGAACGGAGAAACTCTGCGCGCTAAGACGCGCGCCTACGATTTCGTCATACCTTTTCGAAACTCGTGCTGGCACCCTCGCATTTTCATCCAGTCGCAGTTTTACGCGGGTGATTCTGGCTCGGTGTCACACAAGAACGTAGACCAAACGTCTGCCACACGCCGCTCTACGAGCAATTTTTTTGAGAACTGGCAGGGAGCGCCAACTCCGCTTTTTGTGGAATACCTGGACGGCGCGGGATACTGCGCCTCGCTCAATGGGGACTTAAAGAAACTCCTGAGCCTCAATGATACTCACGATTTCTTCCAAATCCGAAGTGCTGCAATTCGTCTCCGAAGAGTAATTCAAGGTATAGGCTTCCTTACCCCTCTTGAAGTTTGTCATGCCATCATCCAAACGGACGGAGGCTACGCCGGCCTTGGGGAGCTACTGCGCGCAGACGGGTATCGCGACAAGGAAATTTGCAGGGGTATCGAACATGCCATTGAGGTGGGCGCGGTAGAGGCACGCAACGAGAATCTAGGAATCGCTAGCACCTTCTTCGCTATAGCGGCCAAGTATTATCTGCTCGATCAGATAGCCAAGAAGGGGAAAGCTTTCGAATCCGCCAGCAAGTGTACCGGATCCATACTTATCCCAGGCTTTGGACCATATTTCGGGGTGGATATCGGAGAATTCCTGCAGGAGCTCCCTCAAATTAGTGATGGTCCAACAACGGTGGAAACCGCAGTGTTAGTTAGTGACTTAGCAAAGTCTGGCGAGGTCATGATTCGATAGAGCTTGATTTTCGGACGTATCTAACTACACCAGACTCTCGAACTATGGATACAACTTCGCCAGCGACAAGCTCGCTGAGCGCGCAAAGGACCTGAGTCCGCGTCAGCCGACTTAACCGAGTTATTTCCATTAATTGATAGCCCCTCTCCTCCTTCAAAGCGGAGAGGACTTTCGAGACGTACTCAGGACGAGTTGGCAACCTGTTGTAGTAGGCGAGAGACATAGCTTGTTCTTTGGCACGCCGGCAATCTTCAGAGGAGAGGCGCCCCCAATTTCCTGTTAGTTAGATATTTGTGATAAATCAATGCGAAGAAAGTAACGGAGCGGTTCAAACCACCCCGTTACGTTCAAGTCAAACCCCAACAGGGTTCGACTTCTCCACATCAATCTTGTACTGCTTGATCGCCCGGGCCACATCCTTCCCCGTCATCTTCCCTTCCTTGGCCAGCGCCGCAATCGCAGCATGCGCGATGTAGTACCGGTCAACCTCGAAGAAACGACGCAGGTTCGCACGCGTATCCGAACGACCAAACCCATCCGTACCCAGCACGGTGTAGTGCCCCGGGATGAACGCACGGATCTGGTCCGCGTACGCACGCACATAGTCGGTCGCGGCAACCACCGGACCCTGGCGGCCTTCCAGCAGCTCGGTCACGTACGCCTTGCGCTGTTCGCCTTCCGGGTGCATGCGGTTGTAACGCTCCGCATCGAAACCGTCGCGACGCAGTTCGTTGAAGCTCGGGCAGCTCCAGATATCGGCGGTCACGCCGAAGTCCTTGTCCAGCAGCTCGGCCGCGGCAATCGCTTCGCGCAGGATCGTGCCCGAACCCAGAAGTTGCACGCGCAGCTCGTTCTTCTTCGGCTTGCCGGCGTCGGTCAGCAGGTACATGCCCTTGACGATGCCTTCGGCCGCACCTTCCGGCATTTCCGGATGGGTGTAGTTTTCGTTCATCAGGGTGATGTAGTAGTACTCATCAATCTGATCTTCCATCATCGCCTTGGTGCCGTGCTGCAGGATCACCGTCACTTCATAACCGAAGGTCGGGTCATAGCTGCGCACGTTCGGGATGCCACCGGCAGCCAGATGGCTGTGGCCATCTTCGTGCTGCAGGCCTTCACCGTTCAGCGTGGTGCGGCCGGCGGTGCCGCCCAGCAGGAAGCCACGCGTCCGCATGTCCGCTGCCTGCCACGCAATGTCGCCCACGCGCTGGAAGCCGAACATCGAGTAATAGATGTAGAACGGCAGCATCGGCACGTTGCTGACCGAATAGCTGGTACCGGCGGCCATCCACGAGGCGATCGCACCCGGCTCGCTGATGCCCTGCTGCAGCACCTGGCCACTCTGGTCTTCGCGGTAGAACATCAGCTGGTCCGCATCCACCGGCTTGTACTTCTGGCCGAACGGGGCATAGATGCCGATCTGGCGGAACAGGCCTTCCATACCGAACGTACGGGCTTCGTCGGCCACGATCGGCACGATGTGCGGGCCCAGTTCCTTGTCGCGCAGGGTGATGTTCAAGCTCTGCACGAAGGCCATCGTGGTGGAGTACGAACGTTCGCCACTGCTCTTCAGCAGGCGCTCGTAGGTTTCCAGTTTCGGTGCGTTGAAGCTCTTGCTGGCCTTGCGGCGACGCTGCGGCAGGTAACCGCCCAGCGCGGAACGACGTTCCTGCAGGTACTTCACTTCCGGCGAATCCGGGCCAGGGTGATAGAACGGCACCTGGCCGTCCTTCAGCTGCTCGTCGGTCACCGGAATGTTGAAACGGTCGCGGAAGTGGCGCACCGCTTCGTCGTCCAGCTTCTTGGTCTGGTGGGTCGGGTTCAGTGCCTCGCCGGCGCTGCCCATGCCGTAGCCCTTGACCGTCTTGGCCAGGATCACGGTCGGCATGCCCTTGGTGTTCACGGCCTGGTGGTAGGCGGCAAACACCTTGTGCGGGTCGTGACCACCACGGTTCAAGCGCCAGATGTCATCGTCGGACAGGCCGGACACCATCGCAGCGGTTTCCGGGTACTTGCCGAAGAAATGCTCGCGGGTATACGCGCCACCGAAGGCCTTGCAGTTCTGGTACTCGCCGTCGACGGTTTCCATCATCAGCTTCTTCAGGACGCCATCGGTGTCCTTGGCCAGCAGGGCATCCCAGTAACCGCCCCACAGCAGCTTGATGACATTCCAGCCACCGCCACGGAACACGCCTTCCAGTTCCTGGATGATCTTGCCGTTGCCGCGCACCGGGCCGTCCAGGCGCTGCAGGTTGCAGTTCACCACGAAGATCAGGTTGTCCAGGCCTTCGCGGCCGGCCAGCGCGATCGCGCCCAGGGTTTCCGGCTCATCGCTCTCGCCGTCGCCGATGAAGCACCACACCTTGCGGTCGGACTTCTCGATCAGGCCACGGTTTTCCAGGTAACGCAGGAACTGCGCCTGATAGATCGCGGCGAGCGGGCCCAGGCCCATCGACACGGTCGGGGTCTGCCAGTAATCGGGCATCAGCCACGGATGCGGATAGCTCGACAAGCCACCGCCGTCCACTTCCATGCGGAACTTGTCCAGCTGCGCTTCGTCGATGCGGCCTTCCAGATAAGAACGCGCGTAGATGCCCGGGGCGCTGTGGCCCTGGATGAACAGCAGGTCGCCCGGATGGTTGTCGCTCGGGGCGCGCCAGAAGTGGTTGAAGCCGACGTCATACAGCGTCGCGCCGGAGGCGAAGCTGGCGATGTGGCCGCCCAGGTCGCCCGGCTTGCGGTTGGCACGCACCACCGTGGCCATCGCATTCCAGCGGATGATCGAGCGGATGCGCCATTCCAGATCGGCGTCGCCCGGGCTCTTGGCCTCCAGGTTCGGCGCGATGGTGTTCACGTATTCGGTGGTGGGAGAGAACGGCAGGTACGCGCCCGAACGACGGGTCAGCTCCACCATGCCTTCCAACAGTTGATGCGCGCGCTCGGGGCCCTCGACATCAATCACGGCCTTCAACGACTCGATCCACTCCTGGCTTTCCACCGGGTTCGGGTCGTTGTTCAGCAGCTCGTTCAACCAGTTCATTAGCGCTCCCATTACCGCACGCACGCGCGCGACTGTTATTGATTTCTAGACCGCAAAGTGTAGCGCACCGGGGGCTTCCGTCACTTGGCTACGCGTGCGTATGGTCGTAAATGGCTTGTTTGTCTGCGGACTGTCCGAAGCTGTCCCGGCCAATGTTTCCAAGACGTTACGTGCGCAGCGGAACCCGTTCCTTGCCCCGCCGGCCCCCGCCATGCCATTGATCCGGGACGGAAAACCAAGGATGAGGTCATGCGCAGCCGTCCCCCGTCTGCACCCCCTGTGCCCCCGCGCGGACGCAGTCTGCGTACCCAGCTGATGCTGTGGTCGTGCCTGGTCCAGGCGGCATTGTTGCTGCTGCTGGTGACACTGTTCTATCTGGGGGGCCGTGCGCTGGTGCATCAGCAGGCCATTGCGCAGCTGAACCACCTGGCCGAGCAGACCGCGCGCAGCCTGGGCAACTCGCTGCGTTCGGCGCAGATCACCGGCGACATGCTGCTGGCCCCGCTGGCCGGCAACGCCTTTGATACCAACCAGATGCACGGGCTGCTGCATGCGGCGGTGGTGGCCGACCCCAACGTGGACGGCGCCACGGTGATCATCGAACCTGACCGCGTGCCGGGCATGCCCGATGGCTACGCCTGCCACGACGTACTCCTGGATGGGGCCGTGCAACAGCGCTGCGGCGCCGACCTGGACCTCAACGGCCGGCAGCGCAGGTGGTACCGCAAAGCCCTGCATGCCACGGGCCCGTGGTGGTCCGAACCGTATGCCAATCCCAGCGAAGAGGGCCGGTTGTTCATTACCTACAGCGTGCCGCTGCGGCTGCCCGGCGAACTGCTGCCGGCCGGGCTGGTCAGCGTGGACGTACCGCTGGCGCGCCTGCGCCACGACCTGGGCCAACTGCCGCACACCTCGCGCCTGCGCGCCACGTTGCTGGCGCCGGACCACCGCGTGGTGCTGAGCTCCGCGCCGGAGATTGAACCGGGCATGTCGCTACGGCGCTACCTGCAGCACCGGCCGGACTTGGCGCCGCTGTTCGATCCCAAGCAGCCCCCGCTGCCCGACGACGAAGGCTTCGACCACCAGGGCCGCGATGGCACTCGTTTCCTCAGCCGCATCGCACCGCTGGAGCAGGCCGGCTGGCAGGTGGTGCTGTCGGCCGACCACGATCTGCTGCTGGGCGATCTGCATCGGGTGACCTGGTGGGCGGTGGGTCTGGGGGTGCTGGGCGTGCTGGTCTGGTTGCTGCTGGTGCGACGCCATGCGCAGCGGCTGCTGCTGCCGATGGAAACGCTGACCGCCGCCGCGCGTCGCTTCAGTGTGGGCCACTTCAACCAACCGCTGCCCTACCCGCGCCAGCACGACGAAGTGGGCGAGATGAGCCGGGCGTTCGAACGGGCGCGACAATCCATCCTGCAGCAGATGCACACCATCGAGCACATGGCCAGCGCCCGCGAGCGCAGTGAAAGCGAGCTGCGCATCGCCCGTGGCATCCAGCAGGGCATGCTGGCGCCACCGCCGCAGCTGCAGGCCGATGGCTTCGTGCTGCGCAGTTCCACGGTACTGGTGCCGGCGCGCGAAGTCGGCGGGGATTTCCACCACATCGCGCCCTTGGACAGCACCACGCTGTGCTTCGTGATCGGCGATGTATCCGGTAGCGGCGTGCCGGCGGCATTGTTCATGGCGCGGGTGCTGACGTTGTTGGAGGCCGCCATGCAGTTGCACCGCCAGCCGGGGCACATCCTTACCGAGGCCGCACGCCACGTGGCCCAGCGCAACGAGGCATGCATGTTCGCCACCGTGCTGTGCGGGGTGGTGGACGTGGCCACCGGCCAGTTCGAGCTGGCCAGCGCGGGGCACGAATCGCCCTTGCTGCGACGCGCGGATGGGCAGGCGACGGTGGTGCCGATGCGCAGCGGGCCGGCGCTGGGTATCAATGCGCGATCGGTGTTTCCCTGCGCGCGCGGGCTGCTGGGCCCTGGCGAATACCTGCTGGCGTATACCGATGGCATCAGCGAAGCGCAGTGCCCGAAGCACCGCTGGTTCGGCATGGAGCGCGTGCTGGCGGTGGTGGCCGATGTCGCCGACGATCGCCGCGTCTGTGATGCGGTGGTGGCGGCGCTGCAGGCGTTCTGCGTAGGGGCCGGCAATCTGGATGACCTGGCCCTGCTCAGCGTGGGCCGGCAGCTGTCGTGGCCGCCGCTGCATCTGCGCGCGCCCGCTGATCGCGATGGGCTGTACTCGTTGCTTTCGCGGCTGGAGCGCGGGCTGCTGGCGATGGGCCTGCAGGAGGAACCGCGCCAGCGCGCGCGGCTGGTGGTGGATGAGTTGTTCGGCAATGTGCTGGTGCATCAGCGCGAGCTGTCGCAAGTGACTCTCGACGTCACTGCAACGCTGGATGACGATGGATTGGCACTGCAGCTGCGCGATACCGGCCGGCCGTTTGACCCCGCCGCCGTGCCCGCGCCAGACCTGGATGCGCCCTTGCAGGATCGCGTAGTCGGCGGCTGGGGCCTGCATCTGGTCCGCTCGCTGTGCACCCGTTTTATCTACTGCCGCCGCGATGGCAGCAACCGTGTCCATCTGCTGCTGCCGTTGGCAGCGCCGCGTCAGGAGTAAGCCATGCCCCGTCTGAGCCTGCGAATCGAGCCCGGTGATGGCCCCTACCAGCGGATTTTCCTGTCCGGCTGGCTGGACGGCAGCACGCATCCGCAGCTGGATGAGGCGATGGCGCCCCTGCTGCACGACGGCACCCACATCCTGGAGTTCAACCTGGCGGGGCTGGAATACATCTCCAGTGCCGGCCTACGTTCGATCTTCCGCGCCCGCAAGGCCCTGCACGCCCACGCCGGCCGCGTACTGGTGATGCAACCGCAGCCCGGCGTGCGCAAGGTATTCGAACTGGTGAAGGCCGTCCCGGTAGAAGAGATCTTCGCCTCGCAGACCGAACTGGACGGCTACCTGACCGCGATCCAGGACAAGGTCGCCCGCGGCGAGCTGTAACCCCGCCGGCCCGGTAGTGCCGACTTCAGTCGGCACCGAACTCCGCCAGTCCCGGGAAACCCCCCTCTTCCGTGAATGACGGCCAGCGGCCGTCACTACCGTCTGCTTGCTTCCCACTCCTTATCGATATATCGTTTCGACACCCGATACCGATATATCGAAATGACTCCCCCGCGTCCCGCTCCCTCCCCTACCCGCCTGCTCAGCCGGGGCGACTTGCGCCTCTTGGCGCTGGCCCTGTTGGGTGAGCAGCCGCGCCACGGTTACGAGCTCATCCAGCACGTCAGCGAGCTCTTCGCCCGGGCCTACACCCCCAGCGCTGGCACCATGTATCCGCTGCTGGCCAGCTTCGAACAGGCCGGCTGGGTACTCGGCGAGGACGATGCCGGCCGCCGGCGTTTCCATATCACCGATGCCGGTCGCGCCGAACTGCTGGCGCGCCGCGATGAAGTGAAAGCGGCCCAGCACCGCGCCTGGCACCGCGCACGCGATATCGCCAAGGCCGACATGCCGCCCGCATTGCGCGATGCGCTGCGCCAGTTCAAAGGCGCGCTTGTCCGTCACCACGGCCGCTGGGTGGACGGCGAAGCCGAGCAGGTGGCCAATTACCTGTTGCGTGCCACCGCGCTGTTGAACGGCCAACCTGCCACACCCCCCGATTCTTCGACCCCGCCCGCCTGAGCCAGCCCGGTCGACCTGCGCGTCTGCGCCCTACTCTCTGCAGGAATCCCCCATGTCCCACCACGAAAACAAGCGCCTGCGCCTGGATGTCCGCTTCCGCGAACTGACCGTGCTGCGCACCGAAGACATCACCCCCCACATGCGTCGCGTGATCCTGGGCGGTACCGATCTGGCCGGCTTCGATTCGCCCGGCGCCGACGACCACATCAAGCTGTTCTTCCCCAACAGCAGCGGTGAGATGGTGCTGCCGACCATGACCGCCGAGGGCCCGCGTTACCCGGAAGGCAAGGAGCATTCGCCGGCCCGCGACTACACGCCACGCGGCTGGGATCACGAAGCCGGCGAGCTGGCCATCGACTTCGTGCTGCACGGCGACCACGGTGTCGCCGGCCCATGGGCTGCCCGCGCACAGCCGGGCGACACGCTGGCCGTGGGCGGTCCGCGCGGTTCGTTCCAGGTGGCCGATGACTACGACGGCTATGTACTGATCGGCGACGAAACGGCGCTGCCGGCGATTGCACGCTGGTTGGAGGTGCTGCCTGAAACGGCCGAGGTACAGGTGCTGATCGAAGTGGCCGACGAAGAGGAGCGCCAGGACCTGCCGCAGGGGGACAACGTGCGCATCCAGTGGCTGGAGCGCAATGGCTTTCCGGCGGCCAGCAGTTCATTGCTGGAAGATGCGCTGGTGGACTTCGAGGCCCCGGAAGGCGACGTGTTCTATTGGATCGCCACCGAATCCCGCCGCGCCCGCATGATGCGCAAGTTCTTCGAAGGCCACCACGCCGGGCCCCGCGACTGGATCCGCTCCACCGGCTATTGGAAAGCCCACCCGGATGACACCGACGGCGATTGAACCCTCCCGAGGGTACAGCCGACGGTAGAGCCGACTTCAGTCGGCTGCCCCATCGCGGACGATGACGGTGCCAGCCGACTGAAGTCGGCTCTACCGGAGCAAGAGCGAGAGCGAGAGCCAGAGCAGCAACAGCACCACCACCAACAACACCGGCGACCGGCCACGCTGTTCCCCCGCCACGCCACCCCGATTGGCGCGATAATCGCGTCATGACCGACCTCTCTGTTCCTACCCTCGCCGCGGCGCTCGAGCGCCTGCAGGCCGACGATGCTGCCTTTGATTCCCTGCTGGCCCCCCACGGCGAGTCCGCCAGTCTGCGCCAGTTGTTGCTGTCCCTGCTGCAGACCAAGCACGCGGCGCTGAAAGCCGATACGGATATGAACCTGGTGGCGGACATCCTGCGCCGCGACCAGAAGTTCTCGCCGCCCGGACGCCCTTCGGTGCATCTGGTGAAGTTGCGCACGCAGCAGGCCAGCACCAAGCAGGCCGCACTGATGGCCCGCCAGGCGTACGGCCGCGCCGCGCAGGATTTCGTGCGCGCGCTCGACTTGAAGATCACCCCGCGCCTGACGCCGATCGCGGTGACCGACCGCTGGCTGCAAACGCGCCTGACCTGACACCTCGGACGACGCACCATCGCGACGGACGACGCGCCATCGCGGTAGCGCCGAGCCATGCTCGGCGAGCGCAGCGGCGCGGTTCGCGGTTCGCGCGCCGCCAAGGTTTCCGCCGAGCGTGGCTCGGCGCTACCAAGCAGCGCGCCAATTTTTCCCAAGTACGTGTCGACGCCGAGCAGTACGCAAGGGTTTCCAGGTGCGCGTCGACGCCAAGCAGCGCGCAACGTCTTCAAGTACGTATCGACGACGCCGCAAAAAAAAACCCGCCGTCACCGGCGGGTTTTTTCATGCAGCCTGCCGTGGATCAGGCAGCCGGCTTTTCGCCGGTGGCTTCGGTCGTGATGCGGATCTTGACCTCGTCGCTGACGTTCGGGGCATATGCGCCGACGCCGAAATCGCTGCGCTTGATGGTGGTGGTGGCATCGAAACCAGCCGCCGGCACCTTGGCCATCGGGTGCTCACCGCCGCCATTGATGGTGACGTCCAGGGTGACCGGCTTGGTCTGGTCCTTGATGGTCAGGTCACCGGTGACGGTCAGCTTGTTGGTGCCCGCGGCTTCCACCTTGGTGCTCTTGAAGGTGGCGGCCGGGAACTTGCCGGCGTCGAAGAAATCGGCGCTCTTCAGGTGCTCGTCGAACTTCGCGGTGAAGCTGTTCAGGCCGGTCAGCGGCAGCTTCACTTCCACGGTGGACTTGGTCACGTCGGCCGCGTCATACACCAGCGTGCCTTCGGCATTGCCGAAGTGGGCGGTCGGGTGGGAGAAGCCGAAGTGGCTCCACTGCGCCAGCACGTCGGTGTGGGTCGGGTCGAGCTTGTAGGTGCCCGATGCGATCTGCACGGCTTCGGCCGGGGCAGCGGCAGCGGCGTCGGTGGCCGGGGTGGTGGTCGGCGCAGCAGCGGCCGGTGCGGTGGCATCGGCGGCCGGAGCAGCCGGCGCAGCCGCTTCTTCAGCCGGCTTGGAGCAGGCCGCGATCGCCAGGGTCAGGGCGAGCGGCAGCAGCAGCTTATGGGTCTTGGTCATGTTCGGACTCTCTCTCGATTTCGGTAAGGGAATGGACTGCAAACATCGACCCGACCGCGCGGGACGGGCCGATTCAAACACAAAGGCGGTTCAGACGATGCGAGCGGCTTCGTCGAAGGACAAGCGTGGCGAACGCGGGAACAGGGCCGCGTCATCGCCATGGCCCAGGTTGACCAGGAAGTTGCTGCGCAGCGAGGTGCCCGCGAAGAACGCATCGTCCACCTTGGCCGGATCGAAGCCGGTCATCGGGCCGGCATCCAGACCCAGCGCGCGTGCGGCCAGGATCAGGTAGGCGCCCTGCAGGCTGCCATTGAGCAGTGCGGGCTTCTGGCGGTTTTCCTGCGGGCCGTCGAACCAGCTCTTCGCATCGGCATGCGGGAACAGATAAGGCAGCTTCTCGTGGAAGTCGAGGTCATGCGCGATGATCACCGTGACCGGCGCGGCCATCGTCTTGGCGAGGTTGCCCTCGGACAGCGCGGGCGCCAGCTTGGACTTGCCTTCCTTGGAGGTGACGAACACGAACCGCGCCGGGCTGGAGTTGGCCGAGGTCGGCCCGAACTTCACCAGGTCGTACAGCGCACGCAGCGTGGCTTCGTCCACCGGCGTGTCGTGGAAGCTGTTGGCGGTGCGGGCAGTGCGGAACAACTGATCGAGTGCGACGGCGTCGAGTTCGTGCGACATGCATCCTCCTGGGAGTGGTGGGAGATCCGCCGCAGCGGATCGCGGGCCGGGCTGCGGTGGCAATGCCGCAACGGCCGGGTCCATGCGAGGCAGTGTAGAGTGTCGCGTCTGTTGCAACACCCAGCAGGGTTGAAACGAATTAATGCCAATCGTGCAACGATCGAGTGCGCCCTCGACGATTACCGATGGCCGCGCCGGCAATGTCCGCCAGGCCGTGGCACTGGCCGGTGCCTTGCGTCTGGGCACCCATCAGCCGCTGACACTCGCGCCACGCGCACCGTGGCGCTGGCTGTCGCCACGCCGCCTGCCCGGTGACGCGCAGGGCTATGGAACGGCCTTCGCAGCGCTGGCTGCGACACCTCCTGCGTTGGCGATCGGCTGTGGACGCCAAGCCGCCGGTGCCCTGCGGGTGCTGCGCGCACGCGGCAGCCAGGTCGTGCAGATCCTGGACCCGCGCATCAATGCACGCCATTGGGACCTGGTGGTCGTGCCCGAGCATGACGCCCTGCGCGGCAGCAATGTGCTGACCCTGCTCGGCAGCCTCAACCCGGTCGACGACGACTGGCTGTCGTTGGGGCGGGCAGCGTTCGCTGACTTCGGCAGCCTGCCCGGGCCACGTACGGCCTTGCTGGTGGGGGGGCCGACGGCGCATGCGGCATGGACCGAGGACGCCATGCGCACGGTGTTCGAGCAGGTAGCGTCGCAGCTGCGCAGCGAGGGCGGCAGCCTGCTGGCCACGACGTCGCGCCGCACGCCGCCGGCACTGTCCGATGCGCTGCGCGCGACCTTCGCCGATGTGCCCCACGTGATCTGGGGCGATGGCGGCGATGGCGTGAACCCGTACGCCGGCCTGCTGGGCTGGGCCGACCGGGTGGTGGCATCGCCGGATTCGGTGAATCTGTTGTCTGAAGCCTGCGCCACGCGGCTGCCGGTGATGGTGGCGCTGGGTGATGTAGTGCAGGTTCGCCTGGCCCGCTTCCACCGTGCCTTGCAGGAACGTGGCCGGCTGCAGCCGCGCTGGCTGGACTGGTCACACGGCCCTATCGCGCCGCTGCGCGAGACCACGCGCGTGGCCGCGGAGGTGAAACGGCGACTGGGCGTGGGCGCCCCGCTGCCCCGGTGACCGTCTATCATCGGCGGCACATGGAACGTCTCGCTTTTTACCTCGCCCTGCTGCTGCTCCTTGCCCCGGCGTCTGCCTGGGCCGACAGCGGCACCTGCCGCGAGCGCTACCCCAGCCCGGCCGCCGAAGCGGCGATGTTCGACATGGCATGGACCACGGCCGAGCAACTGGAAGCGCTGCCGGACGTCGACATCGTGGTCGCCGCACGCGGTGGCCAGGACCTGAGCCGCTACGGCCTGCGCCACAGCCATCTGGCCTTCCTGCTGCGCGAAGCCGATGGACGCTGGCGCGCGGTGCACCTGCTCAACCGTTGCAAGACCGACCGTTCGCAGCTGTACCGCGAAGGGCTGGCCAACTTCATCGGCGAAACCGGTGGCCACACCGACCTGCGCATCGGCATCCCTGATGCGCCCCTGCGCGCGCGGTTGAAAGCGCTGCTGCAGCCGCCCGCCCGCACCGCGCATGCGCTGCACGAGCCGCGCTACAACGCGGTGGCCTATCCGTTCCGTACCGAGTTCCAGAATTCCAATGGCTGGGTGCTGGAGGTGCTGGCGGTGGCGATGGCAAGCGCCGACGGTACCGCGCCGCTGCAGGATCGCACGCAGGCGCAGGACTGGCTGAAGACCCACGACTACCGGCCCAGCGTGCTGCACATCGGCTTGGGCAAGCGGTTGGGCGCGCGCCTGTTCGTGGCCAATGCCACCACGACCGACCATCCCGCCGGTGAGCGGGTGTCGGGCAATTACTCGGTGGTGACGGTGGAATCCGTGTTCGACTTCCTGCGCGTGCGACGCCAGCTGCAACAGGACCTTTCGATACCGCATGTCGCCGTGGCAGGCGCTGCCCCGGTCGCGCCCTGACCCTTTCCGTACCTGGAGACACGCATGTCCCGTACCTTCGCCACACCCGCCCTGGCCTTGCTGCTTGCGGCCACCACCGTATTCACTCCACGCGCCCACGCCGGCGGCGGGGACCTCAACAGCAGCGAGGCCGGCGTGCTGGTGTCGATGGTGCTGACGCTGTCGATCCCGCTGGCCGCGTCGGTGGGGTTGGTGGAATTGTCGAAGGCGCCGTTCAAGGCCAGCGAGCAACGCAGCGCCCGCAAACGCGTGCCGGCCAAGCCGCTGCCGCCGATGGAAGTCAAAGAAGTCACCACTGACGCGCAGGGCTGCAAAGTGCAACTGCAGGTGCCGGGCAATGCAGAGCAGACCGCCACGCTGCAATGGCCGGCGCGGCAGGACAACCCCGGTGCAGCCTTCGCCGTCGGCGAGACCGTGGCCTTCGTGCCGACACCCGCCGGAGCGGGCTGGAACGTGACCGATGGGGCCGGGAAGACGCTGGCTTACGTCCCCACCGAGTACGCCGCCGCGGACAACCTCACCGGCACGTGGTGACGCAAGGGCGGTAGAGCCGGCCTCGGTCGGCTTCCCAGAGCCCACGGTAGCAACTGTGTTGTCAGGCGGAGGCCATCATGGCCTCCGCGTCGCGTTTGCGGGCATTCAGGATGACCAGCATTTTGCGCATGACGGCAACCAGGGCAACTTTCCCCGGCTTGCCTTTTGCTTTCAGGGATTTAAAGAAGTTACGTAATTGCGGCTCATATCGGCAGGCTGACAAGGCGGCCATGTAGAGCGCTTGTCGTACGACCGCGCGGCCGCCCGTGATGCGTCGATGCCCCTGCCAGGAGCCGCTCTCGCGGTTCATGGGGGCTACGCCGACCAAGGCGGATATCGCCTTGCCACTCAGCTTTCCCAGCTCTGGCAGTTCACAAGCAAGCGTGGTCATCACAACGGTGCTCACGCCTTTCATCTCCACCAAGCTGTTCCAACTGGGCTGATTCCTGAGCTGTTCGGCGATTGCCTTGTCCAGCACGCGGATCTGCTCGTCCAAGTACTCCAGTTGGCTGTTCATCATCACCTGGAGAACTGGCTCGCTGAATGCACGCATGCGCTGCTTTTCACTGCTACGCATCTGCACCAGATGACGCCGGCGCAGTGAAAATTCAGCTAGTTTTCGCTGCCAAGGCGCTACTGGTGTATATCGAGTGTGCTTCAACAGGTGTGCCATCTGGGCCAGCACCATCGCATCGATCCGGTCCGTTTTAGCCAGCTGCCCAGTGGCTTTGGCGAAGCTACGCGCCCTGCCTGGATTGATCCGCACCATTGGCAGGCCGGCCTCATGAAGCGCATCCAGGGCTGCCTGCTCGTAACCTCCGCTCGCTTCAAGCACGACCTGCTTGGCCGGCCACTTCTGCAGCCAGCGAACCAATGCTTCAAAGCCGCGCTTGCTGTTGCTGAAGTGGCGGAACTGCTGCTCGTGCACGGCAACGTCCAGACGGTCCTTACTTACGTCGATCCCGATCCCAAACATGGCAATCTCCGGTACGCTGACAGGGTCGAGAGCTCCCCCCGCTTGCCCAGTCTTATCATTACGAGCGCCAACTCGATCAACTGTTCGGGCGGATCAGGGAGAAGACCGGCGCGGGGATCCTTGCTACCAAGCGATCGCGAAGACCTAGAGCCGAACGGTCGCCCGCGCCGGGCTCTCGGCACCTAAAGTGCCAGATCTCGAAGAGATAAGAGCCGACTTCAGTCGGCTTCCCAAACCAGCGGTAGAGCCGGCTTCAGCCGGCTTCCCACCGCAGCCGACTGAAGTCGGCTCTACCCCAAGCAGCCGACCGCGACGCGTTACCGGCGCCCTGACTATGCTGTTCAGGCGCTGCTGGCAGCGCGCTGCCCGGGGGCGGATAATGCGCGCCTTCCTTTCTGCCTCCTGGCTCGCCATGTCCGCGCGTCCCGCCCCCGCTTTTGCTCCGATGACCGTCCGCGCGCTGCTGCTGGCGGTGTTGGCCATGGGCGCGGTGGTGCTGGGCTCGAACGTGCTGGTGCAGTACCCGATCAACGACTGGCTGACCTGGGGTGCGTTCAGCTATCCGGTCGCGTTCCTGGTGAGCAACCTGATCAACCGCCGCTTCGGCCCAGGCCCTGCCCGCCGGGTGGCGTGGGCCGGTTTCGCGCTGGCGGTGGTGCTGTCGTTCTGGGTGGCGACGCCGCGCATCGCCGTGGCCTCGTGCTCCGCCTTCATCGTGGCGCAGTTGCTGGACATCACCGTCTTCGACCGATTGCGCCGCGGCAGCTGGTGGCGGGCCCCGATGGTGGCCACCACCTGCAGTGCGACGGTGGATACCACGATTTTCTGGAGCATCGCCTTCGCCGGTTCCACGCTGCCGTGGGTGAGCTGGGCGCTGGGCGATCTGGCGGTAAAGCTGGCGATCGGCATCTGCCTGCTGGCCCCGTTCCGCGCGCTGCTGTGGAAGATGGCCCCGGCGCGGTGATGTGCGTGCCGCAGCCATGCTGTGGCGGGCTGTTGGGTCTGGTAGAGCCGACTTTAGTCGGCTGCTGTGAGCGAAGCCGACTGAAGTCGGCTCTACCAGAGCGAAGGCAGAAGCGAAGCCGACTGAAGTCGGCTCTACCCTAACCGGTTTTCCTGACGGGTTACCGCCCTGTGGGCGCGTCGAATGGCAGGCCTGCTGCGTCGCAGGCGTGGCGGATGAGGGCGCGGGCTTCGTCCAGTGCGTCGCTGGGCGGTGCGGTGCGGGGGCGGCGATCAAGGGTGCAGGCCAAGCCCAGCTCCAGCAGCGTGGCATGCGCGGTCTGCAGGCCGGCGGCGCGGTCTGCCGGCAACCATCCGGTGGCGGCCAGTGCATCGATCAGTCCGCGGGTATCGCGTGGCTGCAGCAGCGTGGGATGGTCGGCTGCCTGACCCAGCACGCCCGCCTGCAGCAGGAACTCCAGATCGACCACGCCACCGGCCCCCTGCTTCAGGTCCATGCGCGCGGCGTCGCTACGATCCAGTTCGGCGCGCATGCGCTGGCGCATCTTCACGATATCGGCGTGCAAGGCCGCACGATCACGTGGGCGACCCACGGTCTGAGCGCGCACCGCTTCAAACGCAGCCAGCAGCTCGGCATCGCCGGCCACGCCGCGTGCACGCACCAAGGCCTGATGTTCCCAGGTCCACGCGCGCTCACGCTGGTACTCGCGGTAACTCGCCAGCGAAGACACCAGCGCGCCCTTGCCGCCGTCCGGACGCAGCCGCACGTCGATGTCGTACAGGCGTCCTGCGGCCGTCACTGCACCCAGCAGCGCCATCACTTTCTGCGCCAGCCGTGCATACCAGCGACCGGGTTCCAGCGGGCGGGCGCCGTCGCTGGTTTCCACATCAGCCGGATGGTCATGCAGGAACACCAGGTCCAGGTCCGAACCGAAGCCGAGTTCCAGACCGCCCAGGCTGCCGTAGCCGATGATCGCGAAGCGGCCACCGGCAATTTCGCCGTGCGCCGCCCGCATGTCCGCCTGCGCGAGCTGCAGCACGGTATCGACCACGACCTGCGCCAGTTCGGCCAGTTGCCGCGTGGTATCCACTGCCCCCTGGCGACCATCCAGGCTGGCCATGGCCATGCGGAAACTCAGCGCCAGACGAAGCTCGTTGAGCCAACGCAGCGCCGATTCGGGATCTTCCACCTTGCGCACCTGCGCGCACTCGGCCTGTATCTCTTCAAAGGTCGGCAACGGTCCGGACACGCGTACATCCAGCAGCTCATCCAGCAGCAGGGGGTACGCTTCCAGCCGCTCGGCCAACAATGCGCTGCGTGACAGCACGTCCACCAGCCGCGCCATCGAACTGGGCTGCTCATCCAGCAGCGCCAGGTAACTGGTGCGCCGCAGGATCGCCTGCAGCAGCCCAAGCACGCGCTTCAACGCCGCGTCGGGTTGCGGTGAACGTGTCGCGGAATGCAGCAAGGCGGGCAGCACGCGATCCAAACGCGTACGGGCGCCGTCGGACAGCGATTTCACACCGGATGATTGCGCGAAGTCGCGCAGCATCTGGTCTGCCCCGTTGGCATCGACGAAGCCCGCATCGACCAGCAGTTGCGCGTCGCCGTGCTCAGGCAATCCCCGCCAGTAGCTGGCGACGGCGTCCGGGGCCGCCTTGCCTTTGCGCGGTGCCAACAACGCCGCGAATTCGGTGCTGACGCGTGCCTGCTGCACGGCCAGCGCATCGCGCAGGCTGTCGAAGTCCGGGTAGCCCAGTCCAACGGCGATGCGCAGCCGCTCCAACGGATCGGCCGGCAGCACATGCGTCTGCGCGTCGCGCAGCATCTGCAGGCGGTTCTCCAGGCGACGCAGGAACAGATAGGCCTCGCGCAAGGCCGCGCCATCATCGGCGGCGATCTGCCCGGCATCGATCAGGGCAGCGAGTGCATGCAGCAGCCGACGCTCGCGCAGCACCGGCTCGCGGCCGGCGCGGATCAACTGCAGCGCCTGACACAGGAACTCGATCTCGCGGATACCGCCTGCGCCGCGCTTGATGTCGTCGTGCATGTCACGGCGCGCCACTTCGGCGGTGATCGCCGCCTTCATGTCACGCAGGCCGTCCAGTGCGGTGAAATCCAGGTAACGGCGGTAGACGAAGGGCCGCAGCGACGTCAGCCAGTCTTCGCCGGCGGCGATGTCACCGGCCACCGCGCGCGCCTTCAGCCAGGCGTACCGCTCCCAGTCGCGGCCCTCGCGTTGGAAGTACTGGTCCATCGCGGGGAAGGACAGCGCCACCCGCCCGGCCCGGCCGAACGGTCGCAGGCGCAGGTCCACGCGGTGGCTGAAGCCATCGGCGGTGGTGTCGTCCAACAGCTTGGCCAGGCGTTGGCCGAGCCGCGCGAAATACTCTTCTGCTGCCAAGGGGCGCGCGCCGTCGGATTCGCCCCGCTGCGTGAAGGCGTAGACCAGATCGACGTCGGAGCTGAAGTTGAGCTCGCCGCCGCCGAGTTTGCCCAAGCCGAAGACCACCAGGCGTTGGGCCTGGCCGTCTTCATCGCGCACTATGCCGTGGCGGGTGGCGAACTCCTGTTCCAGCGCCTCCAGCGCCCGTTGCAGGCAGTGCTCGGCCAGCAGGGTGGCGCCGGCGAGCGTCTGCTCGACCGTATCCAGCCCGGCGAGGTCCCGCCACACCAGACGCGTGGACATCGCTGCACGGTAACGCCGCAGCAGGCCGGGCCACTCGCCCGGCTGCGCCGGATCCAGGACAGGCAGCGGCAGCGGCGGGCAATCGGGCTGCGCCAGGTGGGCGAGCAGCGTGGGCTGACGGCACAGCGTGTCGATGGCGAAATCGCTGGTAACAGCGAGCTGGCGCAGGAACGGGGCCAGGTCTGCGGGAATCGGGGCGCCCTGTGCGGTTACCAGCCGCGCCATGGCGCGATCAACCAGGGGCAGAAGGGCATCGGGGAGCGGCGCGACGATCTGGGTCATCGCATGATTGTAGAGCCGACTTCAGTCGGCTGGTCGCGTGCGGAGCGTCAATCGGCTTGTCGCGTACGGCGCGTCGGGTAGAGCCGGCTTCAGCCGGCTGGTCGCTTACCGCAGCCGAAGCGCCGGCGCCTATTCAGGTGTAACCTGCAGACGTAAAAAAGCCCGCTTGCAGCGAACTGCCAGCGGGCTCTGCTCCCTCCCCCACGTCGGGATGCAGGTCCATCGTGCCGGTTGCAAAAGCAACTTGCACGCTGCACTGCAAAACAATACTGGCAGGTACAGAAGCGTTCAGGTGCCGCAGCGCCATCCCACCAAGGTCGCAGGCCCCATACGGGTGGGTTTGGCCGATAATCGGACTTTCCCCCACGAAACATCGTCGTCATGTCTGTAGATCGCATCGCCAACGCGCGTCTCCGTGACCGCGTGGTCTCTGCCGAGGCCGCAGCCGCGCTTATCCAACCCGGTGAAACCGTGGCCATGAGCGGCTTCACCGGCTCCGGCTATCCCAAGGCCGTCCCCGTCGAGCTGGCCCGCCGCATCGAAGCGGTACACGCCCAGGGCCTGCCGTTCCAGATCAGCCTTATGACCGGTGCCTCCACCGCCCCGGAGCTGGACGGCGCACTGGCCAAGGCCGATGGCATCGCCATGCGCATGCCATTCCAGAGTGACCCGTACGCGCGCAACCAGATCAATGAAGGCAAGCTGGATTACATCGACATCCATCTCAGCCATGTGGCCCAGCACGTGTGGTTCGGTTTCTACGGTGACATCGACACGGCCGTGATCGAAGTGTCGGCCATCCGCGAGGACGGATCGCTGGTGCCCTCCACGTCGGTCGGCAACAACAAGACCTGGCTGGACCTGGCGAAGAAGGTGATCGTCGAGGTCAACGAATGGCAGCCGGCGGGCGTGGATGGCATGCATGACATCTACTACGGCACCGCGCTGCCGCCGCATCGCAAACCGATTCCACTGGTGCACGCCAACGACCGCATCGGCGAAACCGCGTTGCGCTGCGACCCGGACAAGATCGTCGCCGTGGTGCGTACCAACGGACCGGACCGCAACAGTCCGTTCAGTCCGATCGATGCGGCCAGCGAACAGATCGCCGCCTACCTGATCGACTTCCTGAAGCACGAGATCAGCAAGGGCCGCCTGCCGCCCAACCTGCTGCCGCTGCAGAGCGGTGTGGGCAACATCCCCAATGCGGTGCTGGCGGGCCTGGCCAAGAGTGGTTTCCGTGACCTCACCGCGTTCACCGAAGTCATCCAGGACGGCATGCTCGACCTGCTGCGCGATGGCGTGCTGAGCCATGCATCGTGCACCGGTTTCGCGCTGAGCCCGCAGGCCAACGAAACGTTCAAAGAGCACATCGATTTCTACCGCGAGCGCATCATCATGCGCACGCAGGAAATATCCAACCATCCCGAACTGGTACGACGGCTGGGCTGCATCGGCATGAACGGCATGATCGAGGCCGACCTGTACGGCAACGTCAACTCCACCCACGTAATGGGCTCGCGCATCATGAACGGCATCGGCGGCTCCGGTGACTTCGCGCGCAACGGCTTCCTGTCGGCGTTCCTCAGCCCGTCCACGGCGAAGAACGGCACCATTTCGGCCATCGTCCCGATGGTCAGCCATGTCGACCACACCGAGCACGATGTATCGGTGATCGTGACCGAACAGGGCCTGGCCGACCTGCGTGGCCTGCCGCCGCGCAAGCGCGCGCAGGTGGTAATCGACCGCTGTGCGCATCCGGATTTCCGTGCGCAGCTGCAGGATTACGTCGACCGTGCCAACCGGGACAGCTACGGCAAGCACACCCCGCACCTGTTGCCGGAAGCACTCAGCTGGCACCAGCGCTGGCTGGATACCGGCACGATGAAGGCGTGATGCGCTGAGCGCCGACACGGTGAGCGCAGGCTGAAAGCAGAGCAGCGCAGGATGGGATGTGCTGCAGTCATGGACATTCCCTTTCCCTGCATTCCCTCCGCGCACTCCGCGTTCGCTACCGTGTCAGCTCCTGCAACCGCTGATGCACTTCCCGTGGTCACCGTGCCGGCGACAGTGACCAACGCGGATGCAACCTCACACGTTGCCTTGGTGCCACGCTTGCTGAGGCTGGCACCGAGCGAGATCGGCAATGACCTGGTCGCCAGCCTGCGTCGGCGCTGCGCGAAAGCCGGTGCACCGCAGTTGATCGACGCCGGCCTGACCTTTATCCGTAGCCTGGATCAGAAGGAAACCGCGGTCTTCCTGCGCGCGACCAGCCTTGCACTCGCCGACGACACGCGGCTGGGCGCTGCGCTGGCAGCGGAGCGCGGACAGGCCAGTGCGCGCCGTCCGGATGCGCCTGCCCACCCGCTGACACCGCTGCTGCAGGAATACGTGGACTCACTCAACGGGCTGCGGCGCGCGATGGCCGACAACGGGATGGTGATGGACGGGACCTACGGCTTCACTACATTTTCCAAGTACTGCCTGGAGCGCATCCACACGGCGGAAAAGCACTATGTCGCCGCCACCGTGGTGGATGAGTGCCTGCACTGGCAGCGGGGGGCACGTCAGGCGATCAGCGGTCCCGACGCGCGGATGTGGGCGGTCTGCGGCAAAGACCCGTTGGGGCCGGTAGGCGTTGCGTTTGCCCTGCACGAACGGACCCGTGATGCGGAGCCTGTGCTGCGAGAGCTGCGCCAGTTTCATACATGGTCCCTGCCGTTTGTGCCCCGCAGCGCCTGACGCGCGCGTTACCTGGAAGCGCGTGCCGTGCGCTGTGCGGGCAATGCGCAATTCCCTGTCAGCTGACGAACGCCATGCCTACCCTGTGATCCGGCACCCATCGCGTTGAGACGGTCACGCCCGCAATGACGCGAGCGAGTCGTCCTGCAGCTGCTGGTACAACGCGAATTCGTCATGCACGCGCGCGCCCAGCGCTTCTTCAAATGCGCTGCGGTTCGCGTGTGCGGCATAGGCGCGTTGTTCGCCGCCGCCCAGGTTGGACTGGAAGATGCCCGCTGCGCTGACCGGCAGGAAGTCCTCATAGATGATCGGATCGGCGGTGGCCAGGCCTTCGGCGATCAGCCGCTCGGCCGGCAGGTCGGCGACACGTCCCGGCGCCGCGCGGCCGGCGTCGGTGAGCTGGTACCGATAGAAGCCCAGACCCTCGGCACGCAACGTGGCATGGTCGTCCGGGAAGCCGACAAACACGGCCTGCAGGCGCTGGCCGTAGTCAGCGCCCGTGCTGCCTGCCGCATCGGCTTCGCGGGCCTGCGTGAGCAGCTGGTCATACAGCGCGCGGCCCTTGTGGGTGAGGGCCAGCCCGCGCTGCTCGATCTCGCCGAAACGCGCGGTGTGGCTGCCAGCGCGACCGCCTTCGCCATCCGGGAAGTGCACCGGTTCCTCCAGCGCCTTGAAGCTGGTCTGCCGCAGCAGGATCGGACAGGCGCGCGGCGGGGGCCCTTCGATCACCGCCTTGGCGGCCATGCCGCGTTCGATCATCGCCGCCTGCGCTGCGTCGATATCCAGCGTACGCGGCGTGAGGTGGTTGATGTGCGGGCCGCGGAAGCTGACCACGTCGGCGATCAGGCGATGTGCCTCCTGCAGGGCGTGGTAGGTGTCCAGCGCCACGGTGGCGTCGCCGTGCCAGCGGAACGTTTCCAGCGCCTGCGCGACGAAGCGTTCGGCATCGGCGGCCGACAGTCCACCGTCGTGCTCGGCCTGTTCGATCAGCGCGAGCGCGTCATCGGTGAAGATGCGGCGACGTGCGAGGATCGCGGCAGCCTGCGCGCGCAGCGCGTCGTCTTCGATCAGCTCCAGGCGCAGCAGCGATGTGAAAACACGGAACGGATTGGCCGCCAGCGCAGCGGCGTCGGTGGGACGGAATGCCGTGGAGTGCACCGGCACGCCGGCCACGCTGAGATCGTAGTAGCCCACCGGCTGCATGCCCATCACCGCGAACAACCGACGCAGGGTGGAAAGCTCTTCGGCCGTGCCAACGCGGATGGCGCCGTGGCGCTCTTCATCCAGCCGACCGCGGCCATCGTTGCGCTGCAGCTGCGAGGCAAGTTCGGCATCGGTGTCCAGCACCTGTGCATTGATCTGCGCCACCAGATCGACCAGGTCGCCGTAGAGCGGCACTTCGGCGCGGTACATGCGGGACATCGCCTGCGCGAACAAGCGGCGGATGGCATCGGTTGACAGGAATTCAGAAGTGCTCATGGGGTATCCGGCAAGGAACTCGGAACAGGCGTTGAGCTGCATTGTCGCTGGGCCACCGTCGCTTGGGTAGCGCCGTCAGTTGCCCAGCTGGCGGCGCAGGGTGGCGTCCAGGGTGATCGGGCGGTCCCAATGGCGGAAGCTGGCCACGATGTCGTGGCGCACCGCGCGCCAGTGCAGGTTGTCCGGTGCTATCGGCAAGCGCTCGACCACGGCTTCCCAGCCCCCTTCCGGGTTCGCACTGAAAGCCCGCACCGTGTCGCGGCAACTGTGCTTGATTGCCTTGGCCCAGAAACAGGCGAAGTACACGTCGGCGGCGTGCCAGCCGTGGTTGTTGACCAGGGCGGCGGCGTAACCGCGATCCACGCCGCTGTAGCGCGACACCTCGTCCAGGAAGCTGTCCGGGTAGCGCTCGGCGTAATGGTTGATGTCGCTCAGCCAGGTGTCCACCCAAGCGTCGCCGGTCTGCACGGTGTAGGTGGCGGATTTCTCCGCGGTCTGCTGGGCCAACGTGATCGTCGGCACCAGCAGCGCGGACAGCAACAGCAGCAGGGTCAGCAGGCGGCTCATGCCCTGATTGTGACCCAGCGCGCCGCGCCTGTCAGGCCTCCCCGCCGCGGGCTGCGGTGGCCTTGGCCTCGATCGTGTCCAGTGCAGCCGGCCAGTCCCACGCGGTATCGGCGGTGACCATGCGCGGCTCGTCATCGGCCACGCCGTGCTCGGTTTCATGGGCCCAGGTGACAGCGTAGGGGGTATGCACGCCCCAGCCCCCGAGGGTCACCACTGGCTCGATATCCGAGCGCAGCGAGTTGCCGACCATCACGAACTGCGCGATCGGCAGGTCGAACTCGGCCAGCACGCGGGCGTAGGTTTCCGGGTCTTTCTCGGACACGATCTCGATGCGCGGGAAGAGATCGTGCAATTGCGCGACCTTGATCTTCGCTTCCTGATGAAACAGGTCGCCTTTGGTGATCAGCACCACGGGGTACTGCTCCGCGATCCTGGCGACCGACTCGCGCACACCCGCGATCAGCTCGACAGGATGACGCAGCGTGGCATGGCCGATGTCCAGCATGCGTTGGATATGCGCCGCACTGACGCGGCTGTCGGTGATCTCGATCGCCGCCTCGATCATCGAGAGCGTCATCGCCTTCACCCCATAGCCGAACACGGTCAGGTTCCGACGTTGCACCTCCAGCAAGTGCCGCGCGGTGTCGGTGTCGTGCACATCGATGTAGTGGGACAGCAGCTCGAGGTAATCCTGCTCGGCCTGACGGTAGAAATCCTCGCTCTTCCACAGCGTGTCGTCACCGTCAAAACCAACCAGGCCGATGGCGCGGTCGCGCGCAGTCATGGGGGTAGTCATCGGTGAAGAATAACAGGGGGGTGGGCGGGGCTCCGGATTTGCCTCTGGACGGGGCTGCGAATGCCCACTGGGGGATGCGGATGCGGATCTGGCTCTGGCTCTGGTTCTGGTAGAGCCGACTTCAGTCGGCTGTCGTCAGGCGGCGCGGCGGCAGAGCAGCCGACTGAAGTCGGCTCTGCCAAAAGCAAAGCAAAGCAAAGCCAAAGGAAAAGCAAAAGCAAAATCAAAAACCGCGACAACCAAGACCGCGAGCGAAATCTGAACTACCGGCGCCGGTCAGCCGGCCAGCATCCCGCGGTGCCGGCCGGAGCCGACACCGCAGAATAGGCTGGGATCAGTTGCCCTGTGCCGCGCCCGCTGCCTGCTGCGACTGCACGAAGGCCTTGTACTCATCGGCCGACAGCTCGCCGTCCTTGTTGGTGTCCGCCTGGTCAAAGACCTGGGCGAGTCCGGCGTTCACCTGCGCTTCGCTCTTGCTGAGGGTGCCGTTGCCGTCGGTATCGATGCTGGCCCACGTCTGGCCACCGCCACTGGCCTGTGCCGCGGCCTGCCCGGCGGCGTGGGTTGCCTGGTCGGCGGCATTGCCTGCTTCGGCGGCCTGGTTGCCCGCCGCTGCAGCGGCCTGCTGGGCCTGCACGGCCTGTGCCTGTGCATCCGCTGCGCGATCCTGTGCGGCGCTCTGCGCCATGGCCGGGAGGGCGAACACACTGCCAGCGGCGACAAGGAGGGCGATCAGCGGCTTACGGGTACGAATCGTCATTGGGTGGTCTCCTGAGGGAATGTTGCACGGCCATGTATTCCGTACGGGGCCTACGTTGGCAGCGCGTCGATGAATGCAAATTGGGTCGCAATCAGCACGAACACGGCGTGTTAACCACTCCCCGGAGGGCATCCGCTACCTGCTTGGTTAGCCAGCGGTGAGCGGAAAGTAAGGTGCGCATTCAGCGGGATGATTTTTAACCTGCAGCGAACATAAATCAGCCGGCATCGGGCGTTTCATCGACTGACCGCGAACTGAACAACAGCCATCCCAGGGCAACACCGGACAGGGCACCGATGATTTCCAGCATGACCCGACTGCCCAGTTCGTTCGGATCGTGGATGGTGGACAGGAAAAGACGCGCGTAGAACGGCGACTCCATCCGCACGATGCCCATGTAGAACAGCTTCCACATGTCGATGCCGGCCGCGATGACCACCGAGATACCGCTGGCCCAGCCCAATGCGGGACCGTGGGCCCAGCGCAGCGCGCGCGCGATGTGGTGGAAAAGGAAGTACACGAGCAGGCCGACCAGCAGGGCGATGCCCGCCGCTTCCAGCGTGCCCAGCAGACCGAAATGAAGGGGAAGGTTCATAGCGACAGTGTAAGGGGGCCGCAGGGCGTCAGACCGCGCGGTGGCGTGGAACCCGCGATCACTCCACGGGCACGTCGTACGCCGTCTGCGGATCCGGCTCGGGCTGGAACGTGAAGTGCCACCATTCCTTCGGATAATTGACGAAGCCCTCAGCGGCCATCGCCTGCTGCAGGCGTCGCCGGTTGGCCCGCTGCACGTCGTTGAGCCCGGTAGCGTCGGTATGTGCGCGGGCGCCGAAGAAGTCGAAGTCGGTGCCCAGGTCCAGCGGCGTGCAGCGTGCGGCGTCGCAACGCATCAGCCCCACATCCACGGTGGCGGCACGACTGTGGCCGGAACGCTCGGCGATGTAGCCGTCCGCAAACAGCTGCGATTTCTGCAGGTCGGGGTATTGCACCGCCTTGCGTGATGTCTCCCGGGGGTCCTGTGCCCAGGCCACGAAGGCCTGCACCGAACGCACGGGACGGTAGCAGTCGTACACCTGCAGCGCATGGCCTTGGCGGCGCAGCTGGTGCTCTACCTTGGCCAACGCGTCGGCAACGGCAGGCAGGAGATAACAGGCCGGACGCGCGTAGCCGGGCACGCGCTGGCCGGTGAAGTTGTTGGCCGTGGCATAGCGGATATCCAGCGCGATGCCGGGCGCCCGCGTACGGATCTCCACCAGGCCGGCTTCGGCCGTCGTCCGCGCAGGCGATACCGCCGGCGGCTCAGCGGCGTGGACGCTCGCGGTCAGGGCAAGCGCCAGTACGAGTGAAATGCAGGTCCTGGTAGTCATAGCTGAAGTCGATATCCGGATCGATGGCGCGCAGGTCCAGGGTGGGCACCGGGCCGGCAGTGGGCTGCAGCCATGCCTGCGCGGTGGGCTCCAGCGTATCCCAGCGCAGCACCCAGCGTGATCCGGCCTGCAGCACATCGGCCTGCAGCCGCGGGGACTTATCCACGCTGAAACGCAGCCGACCCTGCACCGGGCAGAGCGATGCGTCGCCCAGCCAAGGATCACGATAGCGGCCCTGTACGGCGTGCAACGCGGTTGCGGACGCGCGCGGTGCCGCGCGGGTGGCCGCCAGCGGATCGTCCGCCGCAGCGGGCGAAGGGTGCGCCTGTCCCAGTTTGTCCAGCCATCCCTCCACGCCCTGCGTGTCAGCGGGCGCGGTGTAGTGTTTCAGCGCCGCCTGCATCAAGGCAGTACGTGCATTCTCGCCTTCGCCGTTGATCAGCAGCACCACGCCCACCTTGCGGTCCGGCAGCAGGGCGAGCGAAGAATACATGCCGGACAGGGTGCCGGTGTGGGCGACTTTCCATTGCCCGTCCAGGTCGGACAGCCGCCAGCCATATCCATAGCCTGCAACGTGCGCGTTGTCCCAGCGCCGCTGCCGCTCACCCAGCGGCATCGGCATGTGCAGCGTCCACAACGCATTGCGCTGGGTGGCGTCCAGCCAGCCCGGGACGGCGTCCGGATCGAGCAGCACCTGCATCCAGCGCAGCATGTCATTCAACGAACAACGGATGCCGCCGGCCGCCATCGACGGTGCGTCCGGGTTGGTTTCCATGTCCGGCGCGACGACCACGTTGCGTCCCGCGCGGCGCACGTGGGGCTGGGCGACGTTGCCCACTGCCGTCGTAGACCAGGCACCCACCTGACAGCGGGTCAGGCCCAGGGGCTGGAACACCTGCTCGCGCATCAGCTGGTCATAGGGCTTGCCGCCCGCAGCCGCGGCGACTTCACCGGCTACGACATACATCAGGTTGTCATAGGCATACCCGCTGCGGAAACTGGTGACCGGCTTCAGGTGGGCCAGGCCGGCGATGATGTTCTGCCGTGTGAACTGGTTGGGCTCCGGCCACAGCATCAGGTCGCCTGCGCCGAGACCCAGCCCGCTGTTGTGGATCAGCAGGTCACGCACCTGCATCTGTTCGCCCACCCAAGGATCGAACAGGGTGAAGGACGGCAGGTGACGACGCACAGGATCGTCCCAGCGCAGGCGTCCCTGCTGCACCAGCCGTGCCAGCAACGCGGCGGTCATGGCCTTGCTGTTGGAGGCGATCTTGAACAACGTGTCGTCGTCGATGCGCGCACCCGTGGCGTCGCCGCGCCGCCCTTCCGCGCGGCGGTAGACGACGTCGCCATTTTCCACCACGCCCATGGCGAGACCGGGCAACTGCTCGCGCTGCACCGTGCGCTCGAACATGGCGTCAAACGGCGATGATGCGAGCGCGAGCAGCAGCAGCGGTTGGAACATGGCGGGCAACCCTTCAAGAATGGATCCGTAGCGCCGAGCCATGCTCGGCGAGCGCAGCGGCCGGGGCAACCGATTGACGGCCAGCGGCCGTCATTACCGGATACCTGACGGCCAGCGGCCGTCACTACCTTCCTAGAAGTTCCAGGCCACCACCAGCTGCGCATAGCGCGGTGCCTGCCAACGCGTGCCCGTGTTGAACGTCGCTTCGCGGTACACGCCGGGCTGGCTCTCGTAGCGCTGGTGCACGTTGATCACGGTCTGGTTGTTGAACAGGTTGTACACCGACAGGCGCGCGCTCAGGTCGATGCCGTCCACCGGCAACCGCCAGGTCACGTTGGCCCCCATGGTCCAGGTCCACGGCAGGCGACCGAAGGCGCCGCGCGCGGTGGGTTCGAACACGCGCTGGTCGACGGGGCCGGCACAGTTGGCCACGCACAGCCAGCCGGTGCCGCCGCCGCTGCCTTCGCTGGAGGTGCTGCCCCCGGCCACGGTGTCACCCGGCCACATCACGCCGAAGGCGGTGATGGGGCCACCGGACTGCACCTGCAGCGTGGTACCGAACGACCACTGCTCGTTCAAGGCATAGGCGGCGCGGAACTTGAACTGATGGCGGAAGTCGTTGAACAGCACGCCATAGCGTTCGTTGTTCGACGGGTGGTCCCAATGCTGGACCATGCCGGTGTCACCGTAGTTGGTGTCCGAGTTGACCGGCCCTTCGAAGTTGCCTTCGCTCTTGGCCCACAGGTAGGACGCGTTGAACATCCACTTCTCGTCCCATGCGCGGTCCAGCTGGAACTCCAGCGCCTTGTAGGTGCGCTTGGGCTTGGAATACCCCACCACCTCGCCACTGCCGCCCTTGCGGTAGCCGCTGTTGGCCGTATCGATGGTGATCCAGCCCTCTTGGGCGCACCCTATGCTGGAATCCCCCCAGATGGTCAGGCTTTCGCCGGGGTTGGCGATCGGCCACAGCGTGCTGCCGGTCGGCCCGCACGGCGTGTAGTTCAGGCGCATATCGTCCAGTGCACGCGTCATCCTGCGATAGGTGGCGTTGACGCCCCACGACCACGCCTGGTCGATCATGGTCTGGAAGCCAAGGATGTATTCGTCCTGGTAGACCGCCTTCAGGTCTTTGTCCACGCTCTGCCGCAGATCGGCCGCACCGGTGTTCATGCGGGTATCGGTCGGCCCCACCTGTTGGCCGATGATCGGCGCCATGTAGGGTGCGCCGGTCACCGGGTTGCTCTGCTGCTGCCAGCCGTTGAGCACGTAGTAACTGTATTCGTCGGTGAGCCCACCGGCGAAGTTGACGTTGATGTTGTTGGTCACCGGCAGGTAATAGCGTCCCGCGTTGCCGAAGATCTTCGTGCTGCCGTCGCCCTTCACGTCCCACGAGAAGCCGACGCGCGGCGCGATCAGATCGTCCATCTTGATGAAGGCATCGCCATCGGCGGTGCGGTTCTCGAACCGATCCCAGCGCACGCCCAGGGTGAGCATCAGGGTCGGGGTGACGTTCCAGATGTCTTCGACATACAGCGCATTGGCTTCGGTTTCGAAGGTGCCGCCGGATACGCGGTTGCGGGCACGCAGCATCTGCATCACACCCGGCGGCACGAAGGCACCGGCGCCGTCCCACACCTCGTCACCGGCGCGCGCTGCATAAGCGGTGTAGGTCATCTGGCTGGGGCCGGGATAGCGGGTGGACTGCTCGGTGGTCATCAGCTCGCGGTCGATGCCGAAGCGCAGCAGGTGGGTACCCAGGGCCCATTCGAAATCCAGGCGCGCGGCATCGCGGGTATCGTCGCGCTCGGCGATGGCGGTACCGGTGGGGTGGCAGCCGGCACGCAGTCCATTCAACTGGCCCAGGTAAGGTGCGTACGTGGCATCGGTGAACACCGCATCGCAGTACAGATCCAGCGTCGAGTTGGAGAAGGCGCGCTGGTTGTTCTGGCCGACCATCGCCTTGGCGGTGAAGTTCTCGCCGAAGCGGCCGGTATACGTGGCCGACCAGTTCTTGCCACCGCCGTCGGTCAGCGTGTCACCGCCCCATTGCCCGAGCGTCTGCGTCTCCCAGTTGTAGCCGGACGACGCCTGCGTGGTTTCGGTTTCGTCGGAGAACGCCAGCAGTTCCAGGGTGTGGTTGTCGGTGATGTTCCAATCCAGCTTGGCCCCCCAGAAGTCGTCGTCGCCCTTGTTGTCGAACCAGGTGCGCCCGTCGGATGCCGTGTTGTTGCCGTGGGTATCGCGCTTTTCATACATCGCGAACAGGAACAGCCGGTCTTTCACCAGCGCACCGGAACCCCACACGTTGGTCTTGGTGAACGAGGTGGCATCGGTGCTGGCATAGGCGTGCGGCGAACCGTCGCGATGGAAATGGTCGCGTGCCGACGAGCGCCACGCGCTGGGCTCGAAGGTGACTTCGGCGCCTCCCTCGAACTCGTTGCTGCCGGAACGGGTCACGGCATTGATCACGCCACCGGTGGAGCGGCCGAACTCCACGGAGTAGCCGCCGGTCTTGACCTGGAATTCCTGGAAGAAACCGAACGGCGCGCTGGAGAAGCCGCGACGGGTGTACATGTCGGTGACGTTGAGGCCGTTGATGTAGACCGCGTTTTCCGCCACTGACGAACCCGCAAAGGACAGCCCACCGAACGATGAGTTGCCGCCGACCACACCCGGCGCCAGCAGCGCCACGGCGGACAGGTCCTGGGCCACCGGCAGCCGCGAAATCTCCTGCCGGTTGACGTTGAACGAGGTCTCGGTGGAATACACGTCCACCCGGTTGATGACCCGCGACCCGACCACCTGCAGGGCATCGAGATTGACCACGCCGCCACCGCTGGCCAGGTTCACCGTGGTGGTGCCGCCCACGGCCACGCTGACGCTGACCGGTTCGCCTACTGCCGCGCCGTCGCGGCTGAGTTGCAGCGTGTAGTCACCCACGGGCAGCTGGCCAAGGCGGTAGCTGCCATCGCGTGCTGCCGTGGCGGTGCGGGTCAGGCCGGTGCCGCGGCTGACCACGGTCACCTGGTCGCCCGCCGTCGCCCGGCCGGCAACCGCGCCGGATACGTTCTGTGCCGATACCACGCTGGGCATCATCATGCCCAGGCAGGTCCCAAGTGCGACGCAGAGCGCCGCACGCTTCATGCTGATTGCCTTCATCCCCTGCTCTCTCCTGCAGAAATTGAACGGTGTAGGTGCCTAGGGTGTCGCGCTGGGTATGCCGCCTGCAGGCAGTACCTGCCACTGGAACCGGTAGTCCCATTGGTCGAAGTACAGGTTGCCGCCTGCCCACTCGGCCTCGCCGCGCTGCGAGTCCACCGTTTCCGAGCGGAAGTGCTGTTTGGCCGGCACGAAGGGCTGGCCGAAATCATCGTTGAACGCGATGCGGTAGCCATCCAGGCCACCAAAGTAGAAGTCGCGCAGCACCGGATCCGTGCTGTCCAGCGCACCGGTGGTGACATCCATCGGCAGCCAGCCATACGGCGCCAGATAGACCGCGCCCCAGTCGTGCAGGTTGCTGTAGCCGGTCGCGTTGTCGGAGAACACCATGCCGGACTGCCACCGCGCCGGGATGCCGTTCATGCGCAGCAGGGTGATCAGCAGCAGGGTCTGCTGGCCGCAGTCGGCGTGGCCGGCCTGCAACGCATGCTCGCTGATGTTGCTCAGCGTTGAGTATTCGCGCGCACCGGCCCACGGGATCTGGTCGACCGCGTTGAACAGCAGGCGCGCCACTTCATACGGGCGGGTCTCGCCCTGCAGCACCCGCTGCGAGTACGCGCGCAGCGCGGGGGTGAAGCGCACATGCGGTGCGTGCTCGGCGAGGTAAGGCGCCAGGGCAGCATCGTGCGGCGTGGGCTGCACCGTGGAGGGATCGATGGCGGTGTGCCGTGCGCTCACGGTCAGGGCATAGCGGATTTCGAACTGCGTCGGCTGGCCGGCAACCGCCTTGGCTTCCAGATACGCCGTGCGCTGTTGCGTGTCCGCAGGCGCGATGCGCGCCCCGGCAGGACGGCTGCCGATCCACTGCAGATGCTCCTGCTGTCCCAGGATCTCGCGCGGATACGGAATCCATGCACGCACCGTTTCACCCGCCGGCACGGCGTCGGCCTTGACCACCAGCGATTGGGTGACCGCCACCCGCTGTGGCAATACGAACGCCGTGGGGTTGCCGCGTGCTGCCGCGATCACCTGCGCGTGGTACGAGCTGATCGATTCGAACGGACCATCCACCGGCATCGGGGCGTCCGCACGGCGACGGGCACGTGCCTCTTCGCTCAGGCGGAACAGGTTGGACGGCGCGCGATTGAAGTACCAGCGCTGGCCATCGATATCCAGGTGCTCCAGCCGCCCCTGCGCGTCCCAGCGCGCGAACTCCTCGTCGCGCAGGTCCGGAATCCAATGCCGCAGTTTCTCTTTCGCCGCACGATCGTCCAGGCTGAAATCCAGACGGATGCGGCGCATGCGCTCCTGCTGGAACCGCAGCGCCTCCGCCCCGGCCACGTCGGTCGCGGGCGTGAGCGCAAGCCGAGACTGCACTGCCTGCTGCGCTTCGCGGAAACGGCCGTTGTCGATCATCGTCACCACATCGCCGGTCACATCGGCCGCAGGCGCCTGGGGCACGCTGCCGGCTACCGGTGCGCACACGATCACCGCGCACAGGCAGGCCATGGCGGACGGCAGCAGTTTGCGAACGACGGTATCCACAGCGACACTTCCCCAGCGCAGGTGGTCATCGCTGTGTAACACGCACGGGGCATCGGGTCAATAATTTATTCTTGCGTTCCCTGCGAAAAGGAATAACTATTCCATAGGCTATCAACGAGGGTGACCGCCGCATGGTCCTGGCTTCCCGTCTCACGTGCCGCTGGCAGGCGCCAGCGCTTGCGCTGGTGTTGTGCCTTGGCAGCCTGCCCGCGCTGGCAGGCACCGCCGCGCCGCTGCCAGCCCCCGATCCGGGCCCCGCCCTGCCCTACATCGTGGGGCTGCATGAGGCCTACCTGACGCCCCAGTACTGGGCGGCACGGCTGCCCGATGCGGATGTGCCGATGCTGGACCGTGCACAGGTCGACGCACAGAACGCGCGCATGCGCCGCGAAGATGACCATATCCAGGACATCGCCCGGTTGCCTGCAGCGATCAGCGCGGCGCAGCTGCGGGCATCGATCGTCGCGCTGTCCAGCTGGCCGGCGCGGCCCCTGCACGATAGCCACGGCACGCTGGTGTCGTCGGCGCTGCGCCAGGACATCGAGGCCAACCTGGCGCTGGACGCGCTGCCCGCCAGCACCGCACCGCAGTACGGCCTGGTGGTGCACCGCGCGGCGCTGCGCACGTTCCCGACCCGCCAGCGTGTCTTCAGCAGCAGCGAAGGCACCGACATCGACCGCTTCCAGGAGTCCGCGCTGTTCCCGGGCGACAAGGTCGCAGTGGTCCATCGCAGCGCCGATGGCGCGTGGTTGTTCGTGCACAGCGAACGCTACAGCGCGTGGATCGAAGCCCGCCACGTGGCGACCGGTCGCAAGGACACCGTGCTGGGCTACGGCGCGAAGGGCCCGTATCGGGTCATCACCGGCGCGGTGGCGCATACCGCGTTCACTCCCGAAGAACCGCGCGTGTCCCGCCTGCAGCTGGACATGGGCGTGCGCCTGCCGGTGCTGGCCGACTGGTCACCTGCGCAGCCCGTGAACGGCCAGCAGGCGCATGCCAGCTGGGTAGTGCAACTGCCGGTGCGCGAGGAAGACGGCACGTTGCAGTTGGTGCCGGCACTGCTGCCGCGCTCGCAGGACAGCAGCGCCGACTATCTGCCACTGACCCCGCGCCTGTTGCTTGCGCAGGCCTACAAGTTCCTGGGTGAGCGCTATGGCTGGGGTCACGACTACGACACACGCGACTGCAGCGGCTTCGTATCGGAGATCTATCGCAGCTTCGGCGTGCTGCTGCCACGCAATACCAGCGCGCAGGGGATAAGCCCGGCCCTGGACCGCACCGCCTTCACCGCGAAGGACGACGCCGCCACGCGGGATCGCGCCGTCGCCGCCTTGCGGGTCGGCGACCTGGTGTACATCCCGGGTCACGTGATGATGGCCATCGGCCACGTCGACGGCCGCACCTGGGTGATCCATGACACCGCCGGTGGCAGCTGGAAGGGACCGGATGGCGTGCGGGTGCAGGCGCATCTGAACGGTGTGTCGGTGACGCCGCTGGAGCCGATGATGGCCAGCGACACCCTGCGCTACATCGACCGCATCACCAACATCCAGCGGCTCCGGCCGCCTACCTCGCCGCAGAGTCCTTGATGAAGATCACCGATATCGAACTGGGCATGCTGCGCGTGCCCTTGAAGACCCCGTTCAAGACCGCCCTGCGCACCGTGGAGACCATCGAGGACGTGGTGGTGATGGTGCGCACCGACAGCGGCCACACCGGCTACGGCGAGGCGGCGGCGACCGCGGTGATCACCGGCGATACGCACGGGTCGATCATCGAAGCCATCCGCCATTTCATCAAGCCGCGCCTGATGGGCCAGGAGGTGGCCAACCTCAACCGCCTGTGCGCGCTGGTGCAGACCTCGATGGAGCGCAACAGCAGCGCAAAGGCGGCGGTGGAGATCGCGCTGTACGACCTGTGGGCGCAGCTGCATGGCGCCCCGCTGTACCAGATGCTGGGCGGCGGCGATCCGGTGATCACCACCGACATCACCATCAGCGTGGACTACATCGACAAGATGGTGGCCGATTCCGTGTCTGCCCTGGATCGCGGATTCGAGTCGCTGAAGATCAAGGTCGGCAAGGACATCGGGCTGGATATCGAGCGGGTGAAGGCGATCCACGCGGCTGTGCAGGGCCGTGCCCTGCTGCGGCTGGATGCGAACCAGGGCTGGACCGCCAAGCAGGCGGTGCACGCCATGCGCACGCTGGAAGACGCCGGCGTGGTGCTGGAGCTGCTGGAACAGCCGGTCAAGGCCGCCGACATCGCCGGGCTGAAGTACGTAACGGACCGCGTGAACACGCCGGTGATGGCCGATGAGAGTGTGTTCAGCCCGGCGCAGGTGATCGACCTGATCCAGCAGCGCGCCGCCGACATCGTCAACATCAAACTGATGAAGACCGGCGGGCTGTCCAACGCCATCCGCATCGCCGACATCGCCGCCATCCACGGCGTGCCGTGCATGATCGGCTGCATGATCGAATCCAGCATCAGCGTCGCCGCAGCGGTCCACCTGGCGGTTGCCAAGAGCGATGTGATCACCAAGGTCGACCTGGACGGCCCCTCCCTGGGGCAGTTCAATCCGGTCAGCGGCGGCGTCACGTTCAATGAGTCGGAGATCAGCATCAGTGATGCCCCGGGATTGGGGATCACCGAAGTGCGCGGGCTGGAGATGCTGGCGTGAACACGCACGCGCAATGCGAAACACCGCGCGCGGCGGGAACCACCGCGCTGCCTGACCGAATCGCCGCCGAGCGTGGCTCGGCGCTACGCGACGCGTTGGACGCTGCATGCCACCGCTGCTGAAAATCCGCGCCGAACGTGGGCAGATGTCGGCGATCGAGCGGCGCATCGCGGATTTCATCCTCGACAACGCCCACCTGCTGCGCGACTACTCCTCGCAGCAGCTGGCCAGCGCGCTGGGCATCAGCCAGTCCAGTGTGGTGAAGTTCGCGCAGAAGCTCGGCTTCAAGGGGTATCCGGACCTCAAGTACTCCATCGGCCAGGACATCGCGCGCAGCGGTGCGCCGGCCTCACTAGCGCCTGCCGTGGCCAGCGGCGTGGACGGCTACACCCGCATCGCGCAGGCGCTGCAGGCCAGCAAGGCCGCCGCCGAAGACGAAACGCGCGCGGCCAACCCGCAGTCCGATGTCGAGCGCATCGTCGCCCTGATCGACGCGGCGCCGAAGCTGTTTGTCTACGGGCTGGGCGATGACGGCCTGTATGCCCGCGAGTTCGCGATGCGCCTGTCGCTGCTGGGCATGTTGGTGGTGCACCATGCCGATCCCATCCTGATGCTTGCCAACCTCTCCGCGGCCCGTCCGGGCGATGTGATGCTGGTGTTCTCCGAGTTCGGCAAGCTGCCCCAGTTGTCGATGCTGTCGCGCCAGTTCCAGGATGTCGGCGGCAAGGTGGTATCGATCACCCGGCATACCGCCAACCCCCTGCGCGCCCATGCCGATGCGTCACTTGCCGTCTGCGCGGAAGATCGCGCGGCGCACGTGGCGCAGGTGCTGTACCGTTCTTCCTTGCAGTCGCTGCTGGATTTTGTTTTCGTGCTGTTGTGCGAGGCCAATCCGGACCGCAACCGCCAGTTGGCGGTCAACCTGGAACGCATCGAACACCTGCTGGATACCTGACCGGAGCTGCCCATGAAGTCGCTGTTGCGTTGCCTGACCATCGCGGCGCTGTCGCTGGCCGGTCCCGTTGTCGCCGGCACGCCCTTGCACGGCGCCGATCAGCTTGTGGTGGTGACCAGCGAGGGGTGGGACAGCACACAGGGGCGCCTGCAGGCGTACGCGCGCACCCGCAGCGGATGGAAGGCAGAGGGTGCACCGTTCGACGTCGCGTTGGGCCGCAGTGGCAGCGCGTGGGGCCTCGGCCTGCATGACGCGGACATCGACACGACGGCCCCCCAGAAGCGCGAAGGCGATGGTCGCAGTCCTGCCGGTGTGTTCGCGCTGGGTACCGCCTTCGGCTACGCCGCGCAGGCCGATACGAGGTGGCCGTGGCAACCGATGCGCGAGAGCAGCTACTGCATGGACGTGCCCGACTCGCCGTACTACAACCGCATCGTCGATGCAGACACCGTGGGCGCAGATGCGGTGGAAGGCTCCACCGAGCCGATGCGACTGGACCTGCACAAGAACGGCGACATCCGCTATCAGCAGGGCTTCGTGATCGCGCATAACCCGCGCAACGTGCCCGGCCAGGGCAGCTGCATCTTCGCCCACCTGTGGCGCACGCCCGGTGAGGCGACGGCCGGCTGCACGGCCATGACGGCGGCACACATGCAGGCGCTGCTGGCCTGGCTGGACCCACGGCAGTCGCCGCGCTTCGTGCTGTTGCCACGGGCCGCATATGCGCGACTGCAGGACGCGTGGCAGCTGCCTGCGTTGCCGCCCATCGCCAAGGCCCAACCGTGAGCGCGGCCGATACCGAGCCCACCCCGAGCCTGCAGCGCGCGGTCAGTCGCTGGCAGATCGTTGGCCTGTCCATCAACGATGTCATCGGCAGCGGCATCTACCTGCTGCCCGCTGCGACGGTGCTGCTGCTCGGCCCGTTCAGCCTGTGGGGCGTACTCGCGGCAGGCGTGGTCGTCGCCCTGCTGGTGCTGTGCTATGCGCAGGCCGCGAGTTACTTTGACGAACCCGGCGGCAGCTATCTGTACGCACGCGAGGCCTTCGGCCGGTTCGCTGGCTTCGAGATCGGCTGGATGATCTGGCTGACCCGCATCAGCTCGGCCGCGGCCCTGAGCAACGCGCTGGCCGATGCCGTGGCCCGCTTCTGGCCCATGGCCGGCAGTGGTGGCGGACGCGTCGCGGTGATCGTGCTGTCGCTGGCCTTCCTGACCGGGATCAACATCGTCGGCGTGCGTTCTGCCGCGCGTACCGGCGTGGTGCTGGTGATCGGCAAGCTGGTGCCGCTGGTGTTGTTCGTGGCCATCGGCGCGTTTTACATCGATCCGCAGCTCGCCTTCTCCGGTCAGCGCCCGGACCCGCATGACCTGCAGCGGATGGGCGAAGCGGCGCTGTTGCTGCTGTACGCGTACGCCGGATTCGAGAACATTCCGGCCGCCGCGGGTGAGTATCGCAACCCGCGGCGTGACATCCCGTTCGCTCTGATCACCATGATCATCACCGTCACCGTCATCTATGCAGCGGTACAGATCGTGGCGCAGGGCACGCTGGTGGGCCTGGCGGGGTCTGCGACGCCGCTTGCCGATGCGGCGGCCGGCTTCGGTGGCGAGGCACTGGCCCTGATCCTGACCGTGGGGGCGACGATCTCGATCCTGGGTACGAACAGCAACACGATGATGATGGGGCCGCGCTTCCTGTATGCGTTGGCGGCCGATGGCTATGGCCCCAAGGTGCTGGCGCAGGTGCATCCACGCTTCCGCACGCCTGCGGCGGCGATCCTGTGCCAGGGTCTGATTTCGTTGGCGTTGGCGTTGAGTGGTTCGTTCGTGCAGTTGGCGCTGCTGTCGATGACGACGCGTCTGTTTGCCTACATCGGGACCGCTGCCGCCGTGCTGGTCCTGGCGAAGCGCTTTGCCGACCGTCCCGGTGCGTTGAAGCTGCCGGGCGGCCCGGTGATCCCGGTGCTGGCGCTGGTGCTGTGCCTGGCGCTGTTCGCCAGCGCGAGCTGGGCGAACATCTTGGCGGCGCTGGCCGCGTTCGCGGTGGGCGCGGTGATCTATCTGTTCCCCCGCAAAGCGGAGCAGTAACCCACGCGGTATCCATGACGCGCCCGGCTGCATCCGCTTGGTAGAGCCGACTTCAGTCGGCTGCACCAGCTCGGTAGAGCCGACTTCAGTCGGCTGCATTTCGCGCAAGATCAGCCGACTGAAGTCGGCTCTACCAGAGCAGGAGCAAAAGCAGCCGACTGAAGTCGGCTCTACCAAAGCGGTGGCAGCGGCGGGGGTGGCATGAGCAGCACGGGCGCAAGCCACCACCTGCCGGCTGCACGTTGCGCTCACGCCGTGGGCCCGGGGCGTTAACCGCCGCTCCGCCATGATGCAGCCTCACTCATGACCAAGACGGAGCCCACCCAATGAGCCCCGATTATCAGATCCCCGGCCGCGTGCCGGACGACGGTGTGCAGCGCGATACGTTCTCCACTTACTGGCGTGAGCGCTATCCGAGCGAGCCGTACTTCGATGCCAACTCGGCCTTTGATGAGTACGAGCCCGCCTACCGCCTCGGCCATCAGTCGCGGGCACAGGATGTCATCCGTGCCTACGAAGAGGTTGAGCGTGAGCTGGAAACGCGCTGGGCCGCCGAGCGCGGAGAGAGCCGCCTGGAGTGGCTGCAGGCGCAGCATGCCGTGAAGCGTGGCTGGGAAGATGCATTGCTGGCCGATCCGCGGCTGGGCAAGGATCCGAAGCGCGGCCTCTGATCACGACTGCGACATGATGGTCCCCGATGCGCCCCTCAGTGGGCGCATCGTCGTTTCCGCGCCGCGCACGGTGTGCACGACGGGGATGGTATACAGAAGGGGTTGGCCATCCGCGTCCCCGTCTGGAGATACCCATGACCCGTAAGTTGCTTCTCACCCTCGCCATCGGCTTGACGCCGGTGTTCGTCACTACCGCCTGCAGTGCGGCGGCACCCGATGCACCGGCCCCCCCTGCGACACCGAAGACACAGGCCGCGTTCAACAGCACGGAGTTCGCCCGCTTCGATGAGCCGTGGGCCATGGCCTTCCTGCCCGACGGCAGCCTGCTGGTGACCGAGAAAGGTGGCCGACTGCAGCACTTCGATATCGGCACCAAACAGAAGCACGAAATCAGCGGCGGGCCGAAAGTAGCCTACGGCGGCCAGGGCGGCTTCGGCGATGTCGTGCTGCATCCCGCGTTTGCCAGTAACCAGCTGGTTTATCTGAGCTACGCCGAACAGGGCAGCAACGATACCCGCGGTGCGGCCGTGGCGCGTGCCAAGCTGGTACTTGATGGCAAGGGCGGCGGCACGCTGCAGGACCTGTCGGTGATCTGGCGGCAGGATGCGAAGGTCAGCGGCAACGGCCACTACGGCCACCGCATTGCGTTCGGCCCGGATGGCAAGCTCTGGATCACCTCCAGCGAGCGGCAGAATTTCGATCCCGCACAGGATATGAAGAGCAATCTCGGCAAGCTGATCCGGTTGAACGACGACGGCAGTGTGCCGGCAGACAACCCGTTCGTTTCGCAGGGTGGCGTCGCCGCGCAGGTGTGGTCGCTGGGCCATCGCAACATGCTCGGCATCGCGTTCGACGGCAGCGGCAAGCTGTGGGTGCACGAGATGGGCCCGGCTGGCGGCGACGAGTTGAACCTGATCACCCGCGGCGAGAACTACGGGTATCCGATCGTCTCCAATGGCGACCACTACGATGGGCGGCCGATCCCGGACCACAGCACGCGCCCGGAATTCGCGGCGCCGAAGATCACCTGGAATCCGGTGATTTCGCCTGCCGGCTTCATGATCTACAGCGGCGACCTGTTCCCCCAGTGGAAGGGCAGCGGCTTCATCGGCGGCCTGTCGTCGCAGGCGCTGGTGCGCGTGACGTTCGACGGCGAGAACGCGCGTGAAGCGGAGCGCTTTGACATGGGCGCTCGCATCCGCGAAGTCGAGCAGGGCCCTGACGGTGCGGTGTGGATCCTGGAAGATGGCAAGGCCGGCAAGCTGCTGAAGCTGACCCCCAAGGGCTGAGCAACCGGGGTCGGATCCCTTTCGCAGCGCGAAGACGATCCGACCCCGCCCCTCGCGGGACGCGCGTTACTCCTGGATGGTCACGACCTTCACGTCGCTGCGGCTGCATGCCTGATCGACGCACGTGCCGTTCAACCAGACCTGGCCGCTGCCGATCATCACGCCCTGCTGGTTCGCGAACACGGTGTCGAAGGACTGCGCGGCGATCGCCTGCGCTACCGGCGTGGTGATGATCTGTGCGTAGTCGCGCTGGAACGCTGCAGCATCGGCGATTTCGCGCTTGCCGGCTGCGGTTTCGACACGCAAGGGATAGCGCATCAGCGTGGCGACCGCGGCACGGTCTTCGCTGGCAACGCCCTGCTGCAGCGCCTTGAATACGCGTTCATAGCTGTCCGCATCCCCAAGCACCCGCTCGATGCGGGTACGCGCTTGGCCGGCATCCTGCGCTGCGGCGTCCGCCGGTGCGTTGGGCCCGGACTCCACGGCAGACGCAGTGCGGTCGTCGGGTGCAGCCGTCATCGGCGGGGGCGTCGGCGTGTCAGGCCGTGCAGGCGCTGCGCCCGTCATCGGCGGCGGCGCGGCTTCGTCAACAGCCGGTGGCGCGGTGGACGGGCTGCAGGCGGCCAGCAGCAAGGGGCTGGCAAGCAGCAACGGCAATGAGAAACGTCGTGTCAGGCGCATCGGTGACTCCGTCAGAATCGGTCGCCACCAGCCTAGCCCGGCCAACGTGAGCCGGGCATGCATGAGGGGCCGCAGACGCGTGCGCGCCGTGTTGGCAGACCCGTGCAACGCGCCCGCAGGCGCGTTGATCGCGTCAGCCCGCGAGCAGCTCGAACTGCACCGGTGAACCACTGATCGCCGAGGCACACACCCACAGGTCGAACAGCCCCGGCTCCGCGCGCAGCACGTTGTCGCGACCGGTGAACTCCAGCTGCGAACGGTGCACGGTGAACGCCACCTCGACCGACTCGCCCGGCTGCAGCATGACCTTGCGGAAATCCTTCAGCTCACGCACCGGGCGCACACGGCTGGCAACGCGGTCATGCACGTACAGCTGCACCACTTCTTCGCCGGCCACGCTGCCGGTGTTGGTCAGCGTGGTGGTGACGGTCAGCGTGTCATCCCAGCCCAGGCGGGCTGCACTCAACTGCGGTACGCCATAGGCGAAGCTGGTGTAGCTGATGCCATGACCGAACGGGTACAGCGGCTCGTTCGGGATCTCGCGCCAGCGTGCCTTGAACTCCGACATGGTCGGCAGTTCCGGGCGGCCAGTACGCGGATGGTTGTAGAAATAGGGCTGCTGGCCGGACACCTGCGGGAAGCTCACCGGCAGACGTGCGGACGGATTGTAGTCACCGAACAGCACATCGGCCACGGCGTGGCCAGTCTGCGTGCCCAGATACCACGTGATGGCCACGGCCTGCGCATTGCGCACCGCGCCCTGCAGGGCCAGCGCGCGACCATTGCGCAGCAGCACCACCAGCGGCTTGCCGGTCATCGCCACCGCTTCGGCCAGCGCCTGCTGCGCGGGCGGCAGGGTGATCTCCACGCGCGACTGCGCTTCGCCGCTGTACCGCTGCGGTTCGCCCAGTGCCAGCACCACCACGTCGGCGCGCAGGGCAGCCGCTACCGCTGCTTCGATGCCACCGCTGACGGCCGCTTCGAGGTCACAACCCGGCACCACTTCCAGCTGCGCGTCGTCGGCGATGGCCGCGCGCACGCCGGTTTCCAGGTCGACATAGCGTTCCTTGTCACCGAACAGCGTCCAGCAGCCTTCGATGTTCTCGCGGTCCTGCACGAACGGGCCGATCAGCGCGATCTTCTGGCCGGTCTTGCGCAGCGGCAAGGCGGCGTGTTCGTTCTTCAGCAGCACGATGGAGCGGCGCGCCGCATCACGCGAGAGCGCGTCATGGGCCACGATGTGCGCGTCATCGGCTTCGCGTGCCGGATCCAGCGAACGGTACGGGTTGTCGAACAGGCCGATGGTTTCCTTCAACCACAGGATGCGACGCACCCCTTCGTCCAGCACCGACATCGGCACTTCACCACTTTCCACCAGGCCCGGCAGGTGTTCGGCATAGAAGCCGCTCTGCATGCTCAGGTCCAGCCCGGCGGTGAATGCCTTGGCCGTGGCGTCGCGGTCGTCGGCGGCATAACCGTGTGCCACCAGTTCCATGTCGGCGGTGTAATCGGAGATCACCACGCCGGGGAAGTTCCACTCACCACGCAGGATGTCGGTCAGCAGCTCCGCATTGGCACTGGCGGGCACGCCGTTGATGTCGTTGAACGAGGACATCACGGTGACTGCACCGGCATCGAAGGCGGCCTTGAACGGCGGCAGGTGCACGTCGCGCAGGGTCTGCGGCGAGATGTCCACCATGTTGTATTCCATGCCCGCCATCACTGCACCGTAGGCAGCGAAATGCTTCGGCGTGGCCAGCAGTGCGTCGTCGGCACGCAGGTCATCGCCCTGGAAACCGCGCACGCGGGCAGCGGCGAACGCACAGCCCAGCACCACGTCTTCGCCCGCGCCTTCCGCACCACGGCCCCAGCGCTGGTCGCGTGCGATGTCCACCGCCGGCGCATAGGTCCAGTGCAGGCCGGCGGCCGTCGCTTCCACCGCCGTGGCACGCGCGGTGCGGCGGGCCAGGTCGGGCTCGAAGCTGGCTGCTTCACCCAGCGGAATCGGGAACACGGTGCGCATGCCGTGGATGACATCGGCCGCCAGGATCACCGGAATGCCCAGGCGGCTTTCTTCCAGCGCAACCTGCTGGATGCGGCGGCCCAGTTCGGCGCCCACGCCGTTGAACAGCGAGCCGACCTTGCCTTCACGGACCTGCTGCAGCACCTGGTCGGCGTTGCTCACGTTGGCTTCCGGGTTCACATCCGGTGCAAAGGGGCGAACCATGTCGGCGAACACGCCCAGCTGACCCACTTTTTCTTCCAGGGTCATCTGTGCAATGAGGGATTCGATACGTTCGGAAGCCACCGGGTGTCCTTGATGTAAACGTTTTCAGTGCCGACATTCTATCGGTATCGGGTCCATATGTGCGCATCTTCTGCGTTCATGTGGACCCGGTCTGTGCGTTTGGCCGCAGGGCCAGGGGGTCAGATTAAAGCACCCGGCCTATCAGCGGGCAGCGTCGCGGGCGGTCATCAGCATGGCGTCGCTGGATGACTGGAATACGCGCAGGCCGAAGGCCGGCAGTACCGCCAGCAAATGGTCGAAGATGTCGGACTGCACGCCCTCATATTCCACCCATGCCGTGCTGCGGGTGAAGCAGTACAGCTCCAGCGGCAGGCCCTCGGTGGTCGGCTCCAGCTGGCGCACCATCAGGGTCATGTCCGTATTGATACCGGGGTGGCTGCGCAGGTAGCGGTCCACGTACGCCCGGAACGTGCCCAGGTTGGTGACCCGGCGGCTGTTGATCTCGTCGGCGCCGCGTTCGCGAAGCTCGGCATTCCAGGCTGCCAATTCCTCTTCCTTGGTCTTCAGGTAGTCGCCCAGCAGCGCGAAGTGGCCGATGCGGGTGCGGACTTCCGGCGCCATGAAGCCGACACTGTGCTGGTCCAGGTACAGCGAGCGTTTGATCCGCCGTCCACCGGACTCCTGCATGCCGCGCCAGTTCTTGAAGGACTCGGTCACCAGCTTCTTGGTCGGGATGGTGGTGATGGTCTTGTCCCAGTTCTGCACAGTGACCGTATGCAGGGCGATATCGATGACATCGCCATCGGCATTCTGGCTGGGCATTTCGATCCAGTCGCCCAGGCGGATCCGGCCGTCGCCGCTGATCTGCACGCTGGCGACCAACGACAGGATGGTGTCCTGGAAGACCAGCATGAGGACCGCGGTGGCGGCACCCAGGCCGGTCACCAGGTAGCGCAGCTCGACACCGGCGAGGGTGGCCACGATCGCCAGGCCGGCGATGGCGAAGATGACGATCTTCGCCACCTGCAGGTAGCCCTTGATCGGCTTGTTGCGCGCGTCCGGCCGACGCTCGTACAGATCGTTGGCGGCGTCGAGCGCATGCGATATCGCCAGCGAGACGGTCAGGATCGCCCATGCCTGGCAGGCGGCGACGATGAAGGCGACCAAGCCCGCCGGCAGGTCCGGTACATAGGTGATACCGGAGGCGATGACCTGGCTGGGTACGACGTTGGACAGGCGTGCGATCACCCGCATGACGTTGCTGCCACGGCCGGAATCGGCACCGGGCAAGCGGGCGATCAGGCGACGCAGGCCGCGCAGCAGGATGCGCTTGGTGACCCAGTTGGCGACGAACGCGGCGATCACCAGCGCCGACAGCATCAGGCCGAGATACGCACCCGGGTAGGGCGCCAGGGAATCCTGCAGCTTGTCCAGCCAGTTCACGATTACTACCGCATCCACCATCAGTTGTGTCTCCTGCTGTTCAGTTGTGTTTCGGGTTGTCGGGGGTGTGTGCCGGGAGATCGCGTGCCGACTGAAGTCGGCACTACCGGTCGGCACTACTGGCCGTCAGGGCGCGCGTTCGCGCTCGATGATCACGCCGACGGCACGGGCGCCGCGTACGGCACCGGGCTTGCTGAGTTTCAGCCGCAGCCAGTGCACATCGAACTCCTGCAGGACGATCTCGGCACAGCGCTCGGCCAGGGTTTCCACGAGGCCGAAGTCAGAAGCACGCACGTACTCTTCCAGCCGCTTGCTCACCGCCTTGTAGTTCAGCGTGTGCTCGATGTTGTCGCTGGCAGCCGGGCGGCGATTGTCGAAGCCCATTTCCAGGTCGAACACCAGCGTCTGGCGGATACGGCGCTCCCAATCGTAAATGCCGATCAGGGCGTCGATTTCCAGCCCTTCGATGAATACCTTGTCCATGCCCGATGCCCAGCGAATGAGGCGGCCATGGTAACGGGACCGGGCGTGGGGTGCAGGGACGGGGCGTGAACGGGTAGCCCGCTGCGACGGCTCATTCGATCATTTCAGGCGCTGCCGGGCCATCACGGCCAAGCGTCGGAAACCGGTTGATCGATGAACTTCAACTTGTCACGTTTGTACAAGGCGTATGCGACATGCGCTGATCAACAACCGCGTTTCCTTACACAGCCGGCAGCGTCGCCATGTCCCAACGAGGAGTGACGTCCACGCGCGGCGGAGTGTGCTGGCCGGCCTGCAGCCGCAGCGCGCCGGCGAAGGCGATCATCGCGCCGTTGTCGGTGCACAGCGCCGGACGCGGAAAACAGGCACGGCCGCCCAGCTTGGACGCCATCTCCTGCAGGCGCACGCGCAGGCGTTTGTTCGCCCCCACGCCACCGGCCACGACGATGACATTGGTGCCTGCCGCCTCCAGCGCGCGGCCGCATTTGATCACCAGTGTTTCCACCACCGCGTCTTCAAAGCCGCGGGCGATGTCGGCACGGGTCTGCTCGGTCTGGTCACTGTCGCGCCATGCCAGCAGCACCTGGGTCTTCAATCCGGAAAAACTGAAATCCAGCCCGGGCCGGTCGGTCATCGGCCGCGAGAAGCGGAACGCACCCGGACGCCCCTGTTCGGCCAGCGCGGCCAACTGCGGACCGCCCGGATACGGCAGCCCCATCATCTTGGCGGTCTTGTCGAAGGCTTCGCCGGCGGCATCGTCCAGGGTCTCGCCCAGCAAGCGATACCGGCCGATGGCGTCCACCGCCACCAGCTGGGTATGGCCACCGGATACCAGCAGCGCCACGAACGGGGCCTGCGGCGGGTCGTCTTCCATCAGCGGAGCCAGCAGATGGCCTTCCATATGGTGTACACCCACCGCCGGCACGTCCAATGCCCATGCCAGCGAACGGGCCACGCCGGCGCCGACCAGCAACGCGCCGACCAGCCCGGGGCCAGCCGTGTAGGCCACCCCGTCGATGTCGTTGACGCCCATCCCGGCCTCGTCCAGCGTCTGCCGGATCAGCGGCAGCAACTTGCGCACATGGTCACGGCTGGCCAGTTCAGGCACCACGCCGCCGTACTCGGCGTGCAACGCGATCTGGCTGTACACCGCGTGGGCGCGCAGGGCCTCGATGCCGGTCAGGTCGGTGTCATACACCGCCACGCCGGTCTCATCGCACGAAGATTCAATACCCAGGACTCTCATGTGGTGTATTATGCGCCCCCTGCGTGCTCCTCAGGGGCGATGCAGTCCCTTGAGATGCAAGAAAACCGGCCCGTATTCAGGCAGGGGCGCTTGCAGTTTATCGAACCGCCGCTATAATGTGCGGCTCGCCGGGTATAGACCCGGTTCTACACAGTGTCCGGAGATTCCATGCCCAGCGTCAAAGTCCGCGAGAACGAACCTTTTGAGTTTGCTCTTCGCCGCTTCAAGCGCACTTGCGAAAAGGCCGGTGTGCTGGCCGAAACCCGTAAGCGCGAGTTCTACGAAAAGCCGACCCAGGAACGTAAGCGCAAGGCTGCTGCTGCAGTAAAGCGTCAGCTGCGCCGTTCGTCGCGCGACGTTACCAAGCGTCAGCGCCTGTACTGATCGGACGCACTCATGGCGACAGGTCCTGCCTGTCGCGGTGAGGTTGAAGCCGGCACGCGCAAGCGTCGCCGGCTTTTTGCGTTCCCGGGAATCCGTTCCCGATGCCCCTATCTGCCCGACCATCGACACACGAGGTGCCCCATGAGCATGAAGCTGCAGCTCAACGACGACATGAAGGCCGCCATGAAGAGCGGCGACAAGCACACCCTGGGTGTGGTCCGCCTGATCAAGGCCGCCGTCCAGCAGAAGGAAGTGGACGAGCGTATCGAACTGGACGACGTGGCCGTCATTGCCGTGCTGGACAAGATGGTCAAGCAGCGCAAGGACTCGATCAGCCAGTACGAAGCCGCCAACCGCGAAGATCTGGCACAGATCGAGCGCGAGGAAATGGTGGTGATCGAGCGCTACCTGCCGGCCAAGATGGGCGAAGCGGATATCATCGCGGCGATCCAGGCGGCCGTTGCCGAAACCGGCGCTGCCAGCCCGGCCGACATCGGCAAGCTGATGGGCGCGCTGAAGCCGAAGCTTGCCGGCCAAGCCGATATGGGCCTGGTGTCCAAGCTGGTCAAGCAGCAGCTCGCGGGCTGACGTAAACGCCTGCGCACTTCTGCCCTGGTGGCGCCGCGCCACCCTCGGCGGACAGGGTCAGAACGCTTCAAGGGAAAGCCGCCGAGCAGGGCTCGGCGCTACCTTCGCTTCGCGCTTCACCCTTTCTTCGACCTGCGGCTGGTAAAACAGCCCGCATGTCCGATCCGACCCACACCCCCGCGGCCCCCGCCGCCACCGCGCACAGCCCTGTGCCCGCGCCGCTGCGCAAATATGTCGACCGGCTGCAGCGCAGCTTCCCGATGGCGGTGATCAACCGCTTCATCGAAGTCGACGTGCTGAGCCAGGCCGCCGCAGTCTCTTTCTATGCCTTGCTGTCGATGGCCCCGCTGCTGGTGCTGCTGCTGTGGCTGACCGCCTCGCTGTATCCGCCCGCACAGCAGGCGCTGGTTGATCAGATCGCAACGGCGGCCGGCAGCAGCGTGGCGACGGTCGCCGAGACCGTGCTGAAGAACGCCGACAACCAGCCCAACATCGGATCGCTGGCCGGCATCTGGAGCACGTTGTTGTTGTTCATCGGTGCCACCGCGGTCTTCGCGCAGTTGCAGAACGCACTGAACCTGATCTTCCGCACCAGTGGCGAGCGCCTGGATGGCTTGGCGGCGTGGCTGCGCAAGCGTGTTTTCTCCTTCGGCGTGGTGCTGGCGCTGGGCTTCCTGCTGGTCGTCTCCATGACCGCCACCACGATGCTGCAGGTGGCGTTTGCCCAGCTGCCCTCGCTGCTGCCGGCACTGGGTTACCTCAGCACCCTGCTGCTGTACACCGTGGCCTTCGCCTTCATGTACCACTACCTGCCCGACCGGCGCGTGGCGTGGCGACAGGCCTTCATCGGCGGCGCCATCACCTCGGCGCTGTTCGCCTTGGGTCGCTACGGCATCGGCGTATACATCGCCCAGGTTGCGCCGGGCAGTGCGTATGGATCAATGGGCGCGCTGGTGATCTCGCTGGTCTGGATCTACTACGCGATGGTGGTGTTCTTCGTGGGTGCGGTGATGACCTCGGTGATCGACGAGCGCCTGCGCGCGCGCACCCATCTGGCCGCCGCCGGCATCACACCGCCAGAGCCGGGCGAGACCGTCGCCAACAGGTAAACTAGGGGCCTGATCTTTCTGCCCCGCGCGGCCGCCCTGGCCGTGCACCTGCTGGTGGCCATGGCCCGCATCCCCGACGCGTTCATCGACGACCTGCTTGCCCGCTCCGACATCGTCGAAGTGGTGGGCAGTCGCGTTCCCCTGAAGCGCCAAGGCAAGGAATACGCGGCACGCTGCCCGTTCCATGACGAACGCTCGGCCTCGTTCACGGTGTCCCCGACCAAGCAGTTCTATCACTGCTTCGGCTGCGGCGCGCATGGCACCGCGATCAGCTTCCTGATGAATTACGACCGCCTCGAGTTCCTCGACGCGGTGGACGAGCTGGCCAAGCGGGTCGGCATGGAAGTGCCGCGCAACGAGAACCCGCGCAACGCGCAGCAACAGGATGAGGGGCGCGAACTGTATTCGGCCCTGGACGCTGCCGCGCGCTTCTTCCAGAAGAATCTGGAGGACAGCGAGAAGGCACGCAGCTATCTGGACGGCCGTGGCGTGGACGAAGAGAACCGCGCGCGCTTCCAGATCGGATATGCGCCGGATGGCTACAGCGGGCTGCGCGATGCACTGGGCAAAGACGAGCGGCGGATGAAGCTGCTGGACCGCGCCGGCCTGTTTTCCAAGAACGACCGCGGCCATGTCTACGACAAGTTCCGCGACCGGGTGATGTTCCCGATCTTCGACCGCCGTGGCCGGGTGATCGCCTTTGGTGGCCGCGTGTTCGAAAAGGACGATGGCCCGAAGTACCTCAACTCGCCGGAAACCGCGCTGTTCCACAAGGGGCGCGAGCTGTACGGGTTGTGGCAGGTGCGCCAGGCCAACCAGAAGATCGAACGGTTGATCGTGGTCGAGGGCTACATGGACGTGGTCTCGCTGTTCCAGTTCGGCGTCACCCAGGCGGTGGCGACGCTGGGCACGGCGACCACGCCGGACCACGCCGAGCTGCTGTTCCGCAACGCGCCGGATGTGTTCTTCTGCTTCGATGGCGATGCCGCTGGACGCCGCGCGGGCTGGAAGGCGCTGGAATCGGTGTTGCCGCGCATGAAAGATGGCCGACAGGCGTTTTTCCTGTTCCTGCCCGACGGCGAAGATCCGGACACCATCGTGCGCAAGGAAGGCGCCGAGGCCTTTGATGCACGGCTGAAGGCGGCCACGCCGCTGTCGCAGTTCTTCTTCGACGAGCTGTCGCGCGAGATCAACCTGGGCACGCTGGACGGCAAGGCACGTCTGGCTGAGCGGGCCAAGCCGATGCTGGCGCAGATCCCGGATGGCGCCTTCGGTGACCTGATGAAACAGCAGCTGTCGGTGGTGACCGGGCTGGGTGCCAACGCTGCCCAGCGCGCGGTGCCGCAGCCGCGACTGGCTGGTCGCCCGATCGCCCCGGTAGCCAAACGCAGCCTGGTGCGCGCCGCGATCGCGATCCTGCTGCAGCAACCCTCGCTGGCGATGTCCCTCGGCGGTCGCCACCATTTCCATGGCCTGCGACTGCCCGGCGTGGAGCTGCTGCTGGAGTTGCTGTCGCTGGTCGAGCAGCGTCCGGACATCAGCACCGGCGCCTTGCTGGAGCACTTCGACGGCCGCGAGGAGCAGGCATCGCTGCATACGCTGGCCGCGCAGAGCATGGCGGGCGATGAAACCCTGTGGACCGAAGAGCTGCACGACGCGGTAGGTCAGCTGGAGAAGCAGCTGTTGTTCCAGCGCATCGAAGACCTTAACGCCAAGCAGCGACAACACGGCTTGGACGATACTGACAAATTCGAAATGCGCGAGCTGCTCAAGGCCCGCGCCAGCCTGCGCATCTGATCGCGTGGGCACCCGCCAAGGAGCCTGCCCGACATGACACGCTGGTGGTCGCGACTGCGACCGGACAACTTCACCCTCGCCCTGCTCGGCACCGTACTGCTGGCCTCACTGCTGCCGATGACCGGGGCCGCGGCGATGGTCCTGGATGATGTCACCAATGTAGCGATCGGCCTGCTGTTCTTCCTGCACGGCGCGCGACTGCCGCGCGAAGCGGTGATCGGCGGCCTGCTGCACTGGCGACTGCACCTGCTGATCCTGGCCTGCACGTTCGTGCTGTTCCCGTTGATCGGGCTGCTGTTCCATCCGCTGTCCGGGTGGCTGCTGACGCCTGAGCTTTACCTGGGCGTGTTGTTCCTGTGCACCCTGCCCTCCACCGTGCAGTCGTCGATCGCGTTCACTTCGATGGCGCGCGGCAACGTGCCGGCAGCCGTGTGCAGCGCGTCGCTGTCGTCCATCCTTGGCGTGTTCCTGACGCCGCTGCTGCTGACCGCACTGGCCGGTACGCAGGGCGGCATCCACAATCCGCTGGAGGCCATCGGCGGCATCATGCTGCAGTTGCTGGTGCCGTTCGTGGCCGGCCATCTGCTGCGACCGTGGATCGCCGGCTGGGTGGAACGCCAGCGCGCGCTGCTGCGCTACACCGACCAGGCCACCATCCTGCTGGTGGTGTATTCCGCCTTCGGTGCGGCGGTGACCGAGGGCCTGTGGTCGAAGACCCCGCTGCTTTCACTGTTCACCGTGGCCGTGGTGGCGGCGGTGATCCTGGGCATCGCGATGCCGCTGATCACCTTCATCGCGCGCCGCCTGAAATTCAGTCGCGAAGACGAGATCGCGATCGTGTTCTGCGGCTCGAAGAAAAGCCTGGCCACCGGCATTCCGATCGCCAAGGTGCTGTTTGCCGGCGGCAGCCTCGGCGCGATCGTGCTGCCGGTGATGATCTACCACCAGATCCAGTTGATCGTGTGCGGCATCATCGCCCAGCGCTACGCCAGAGAAACCCGATAACCCGGTAGCGCCGAGCCATGCTCGGCGGCTGTTTGCATGAAGGTTCTGACACTTTCGCCGAGCATGGCTCGGCGCCACCAGAGTCGGAGCATCATCGCCCAGCGCGCCAGAAAAGCCCGATAGCCCGGTAGCGCCGAGCCATGCTCGGCGGCTGTTCGCACAGACGTCTGACACATTCCGCCGAGCGTGGCTCGGCGCTACCAGAGCCGAAGGATCATCGCCCAGCGCTACGCCAAAAAAGCCCGGTAACCCGGTAGCGCCGAGCCATGCCCGGTGGCTGTTTGCATGAAGGTTCTGACACTTTCGCCGAGCATGGCTCGGCGCTACCAGAGCCGGAGCAACATCATTGCAGTAGCATCTGGATACACAAGGCGCTGCTACGCCCAACGCTGACCTAGCCCTCAATGCCCTCGGCGATGCGCTTCAATAGCGCGGCGCCCTGCACGATAGCGTCACCGTGGTCGGTCACCAAGGTCAGACTGTAGAACTTTGCATCCGTTGCCCAGATGAGCGTTGCCATGCCACCTCCGTTCACGCCACGCCTCGTGCTCGCCGCCGCCGGGGACGAATTGACCCGGGTATTGAGAGCTTCCTCGAACTGGATGATCTGCCCATTCCTTTGTCGATAGTCTTCCTCATTGAGTTCGATGAAGCTTGTCCCATCCAGCAGAAAGCTGCGACTCAACCCGGTCGCATTGATTCCAATGCGCGTTCCCGCCCATGAGGTATCGAGCAGTTTCGCTTTGGCGAGTGCGGTGCCGCTGACATCTGCCGGCGGCAGCGCAAGCCGCTGGCGAAGTGCCTCGTCTGGAAAGACCTTCCGGGGCAGTTGAGACAACAACAAGGCGACAGCAGGAATGGGGCGTGCAGCGGCGCTGACATCGTCGCCGCGCTGTCGAGCTACCCGCGCACGGAGAAGGGCTTTGACTTCAGCGGGTGCGTTGAGCGCTTCGATGGGTGTCGTTACCAGAGGACCGCCCCCGGGCCTCAGGTCAGGAGTGAGATCGTGGTTCGCGGTGGTCGCCCACTTCATGGTGATCTCGGTCAGCCATGCGCCGAGCGCCCCCTGTGAACCCTCGGGTCCTTCTGCGTGCGCAGGGCTGCTCTGGAGGAAGAAGGCGAGCGGCAGCAAATAGAGCAGCAGCGTTCTCATGTCACCACCGTGTCGATACACAAGCGGCAAGCATTACTGCGAGTCAGGCCTCTTTGAACGCGTAGTGTTTCAAACGGTGACCACCGTTGCGCGCTGCACAACAAGATGCGCTAAGTACAGGCAGCTCGTTCGGAGTTCACCGACAGGCGGTTGGAAGGAAACCAAGTTCAAAGCGTCATGGACACCGAGAGCCTCCGCTCGGGATTGACTGCAGGGACGCCTGACACATTCCGCCGAGCATGGCTCGGCGCTACCAGAACCTGCTTCCGGTAGTGACAACCGCTGGCCGTCAGTCGAGCAGGCGGGCGACGGTGAAGCGCGGCAGCCAGACCCACAGGTCGTAGCTGCGGTCGGAGCCCTTATCGGTGCGTGGCGATGCGCCAAGAAAGGGTGGGATCGGTTGGCTTCCGCATCGGCGGTAGCCGCGACAGCCCCAGAACTCGCCGGTGCGCGCCTCGATGCGGACGTTGTACTGATCCAGGTCGACAAGCAGTGAGGCCATGGGCGGGTAGGTAATCATGCTGGGCTGACTGCGCATGCCGTGCACATTCCCAATCAGTACCAGCAAACGCGCGTTTGCAGGCAAGGCGTTATACCGTTCGCGCAATTCACTGGCCATGGCGGCATCGCGCGTGCCGGGCGGTGCGCTCTCGGCAGGCAACGGCACGTGGTCAATGCCGTAGACCTGGATATCGTTTCCACTCTCGCGCAATACGCGCAGCGCTTCAATCATGTCCAGCATGTCGTGGCTGCGGCGTCCGTCATGGAGGTGCGACTCCACCGTCCAGTACTTCGTACCCCGCAGGGCACTGCGCGCAGCCGTGTCGCCCGTGGACTGCAGATAGGTTCGCAGGGCGTCGTTCTCGCTGGTGGGCAACTCCAATGCCAACTGAGAGGGAATTCCCTGTCGGGCGTAGGACTCTACGATCTGCTGCACCAACCGCGGTATTTCGCGTGTGCCATGCATTTCCCCGAGCACCAGTAGACGATGAGCGCCAGCGTGCTCCCGGATCTGCGCGGCGATCGATTCGTCAGCCAGCGCGCGGTTTGCAAGCAGCAAGCTGATCAGCAAAGTGCAGCCAAATCGCATCCATCGGGACATCCGCGCCACCTCGCTTCCTTCGGGTCGTGATGCAAGGAGTGGCGACGTTGTGTGCGTGTTTCAAGATCGAGGCGGTAGCGCCGAGCCATGCTCGGCGGCTGTCTGCACGGACGTCTGACACATTCCGCCGAGCGTGGCTCGGCGCTACCAGAGCCGAAGCATCGGCATCGCGCCAAGGCCGACGCATCAGCATCACGTTGCCGGAGCGTCGCGTGCATGGCCGGAGCAGCGCGCGCCGGGCCGACGCGCAGGCTCCCGGTAGTGACGGCCGCTGGCCGTCAGCACACCTCGCCGGGATCAGCGCGTTACAGCCAGGGCAGGATCCAGTGGTCCACCAGCAGGAACGCGAACAGCGCCATCAGGTAGACCACCGACCAGTTGAACATCTTCATCGAGAACAGTTCGTCCGGCGGGTTCTGCATGCGCCAGGCGTACCAGAGGAACACGGCGTTGAGCACGATCGCGCCGCCCAGGTAGAACGGACCGCTCATGCCAACCACATACGGCAGCACGCAGATGAGGGCGAGCACGATCGAGTACGCCAGGATCTGCCTGCGGGTATGCACCACGCCGTGGGTGACCGGCAACATCGGGATCTTCGCCTTGGCGTAGTCTTCGCGGCGGAAGATCGCCAGCGCCCAGAAATGCGGCGGCGTCCAGATGAAGATGATCAGCACCAGCAGCGCGGAGTACCACCAGTCGGCGGAGGTCTGCATGCCAGTCACGGCGGCCCAGCCGAGCATCGGCGGCATCGCGCCGGCCAGTCCACCGATGACGATGTTCTGCGAGGTCGCGCGCTTCAGGTACACGGTGTAGATCACCGCATAGCCGATCAGCGAGGCGAAGGTGAGGATCGCGGTGATGACATTCACCCACACCACCAGGATGGTCATCGACAGCACGATCAGCGCACCCGCGAAAGCGAGCACCTGCCACGGCTTGACCTTGCCGACCACCAGCGGGCGCCATGACGTACGCGCCATCTGTGCGTCGATCTTGGCATCCAGCAGTTGGTTGATGGCCGCCGCTGCCGACGCCGCCAACCAGATGCCGAAGAAGCCCAAGGCACCGAGGCGGACCTGCTCCCAGCTGGGCACACCGGGGATGGCGAGCACCATGCCGACCAGCGCGGTGAATACGATGAGGGCGACGACCTTCGGCTTGGTCAGGTCCCAGTACTGACGATAATTGGCCATGGCGTCAGTCCGGTGCCCGCAGTCGGGCCAGCAGGCTGACCATCACGAACAACAGCACCACGGCACCGCCGTTGTGCAGCACGGCCACCGGCAACGGCAGCGCCATCTTGACGTTGGCGATGCCCAGGCTGATCTGCGCGACCAGTGCCACGACCAGCGTCACGGCCCAGCCGCGCATGCTCGGCGTGCGGAACAAGCGGATGCCCAGCCACACCAGGTAGAGCGCCACCACGATGGCGAACATGCGGTGGCCCATCTGGATGGCAATGCGCGATGCTCCGTCGAGGATGCCGCCTTCGTAATCCACGCCGATGCCACGCCACAGGGTGAAGCCTTCGGCGAAGTTCTGCTGTGGCCACCACTGGTTGGCACAGCGCGGGAAATTGTCCAGCGACAGGCTGCCACCGCCGCAGGCGAGCGCGGCGTAGTTCGCACTGACCCAGCCACCCAGCGCAATCTGCGCGGTCAGCACGGTGATGCCGATGCGCAGCAGCCATTTCAGCTTCGGCGCTTCGGCCAGGGTGATGGGCAGGTGGGTGGCGCGCCACGCCATCCAGGCCAGCATCGCGAACATCAGCATGCCCCCCAGCAGGTGGCCCATCACCACGATCGGCTTGAGCAGCCAGGTGACCGTCCACATGCCGAGCAGCGCCTGGAAGATCACCACCGCCAGGGTCAGCACCGCCGCGCGCGCCAGGTCGCTGTTGCTCCAGCGGAACGCGGCGATCAGCAGGATCACCTCACCGGTGAGGGCCAGCACGCTGGCCGTTGCATGCCAGCCGGTCATGCACAGCGGTATGCCCGCCGCCACCAGTGCGCAGGCGGTGACGACCGCCGTGCTGCCGAGGCGACGGCGACGCGTGGCCAGCAGGGCCAGGGTAAGGATCTCGATGCCCAGCGCGCCGGCGAGGAAGCGATGTACCTGCTCGCGCCAGGCTTTGTGCGTCTCCAGCGGACGGATCTCCGCCGCCGGGTGTCCGATGGTTTCTTCCACGTGCTGCGGCCACGTGGCCTGCCCATAACAGGTCGGCCAGTCCGGGCAGCTCAGTCCGGCATCGGACAGGCGCACGAAGGCACCGAACAGAATGGTGCTCGCGGTCATGATCATCGCGAACCACGCCAGGCGGTGGAAATTGCGGTGCAGCGCCGGACGCGTGGAAAGACTCATCTAACAGGACTCACTTCAGTTTCAGCAACGTGGACAGGTCCTTGCGCAGGCCACCGAGGTCGGTGCCGGGCGCATGGCGCAGGATCACGAAGCCGTTCGGGTCGACGACATAGACCGGCACGCCGGACGGGTCATCGACACCGGGCAAAGCAGCGCGCAGTGCCGGCGAAGGAGCCAGCGCGCGCAGTGCGGGGGTTCCAGCGAGGGGCGCCGGCGGCGTTCCCAGCCAGAGGATGTCGACATTATCGGCGTTATGGCCGAACAGCTGCCACACCTTGCCCAGTCCCTGCGACAAAGTGACGCACTGTTCGGCGCAGGTGGCAGGCGGCGCGACGAGGATGCGCCAGATCTTTTTTTCGCCTTTCCACGGATACAGGGCGCCGCTGGCCAACTGCGGTGGTTGCCCGCGCAGGTCCACTGGCGGCTGCAGCAGCTGGCCCACGTTTTTATGGGCGGCAGGCTGCCAGCCCGTGAAGCGCAGCACGCCGGCCAATGCCATGGCGCCGAAGAACACGGCGAACAGCAGCAGCAACGTGCGGCGACCGTGGCCGCGCGCGGTTTCCTGCGGTGACGAAGCAGCGTTCATGGGCGGTATTTTCTCATGTCGGGAGGAGGTGTGCCGGTGGGTGGGACGTTGCCGCAGCGCTCGCCGAGCATGGCTCGGCGCTACCGGGGAAAACGGCGGCGGCGCCATTCCAGAACCAGCGCCACCAGCAGCACGGTCAGCGCCAGGGCAAACCACTGCACGGCGTAGCCCAGATGGCGCTGCGGCGGCAGGGTGTTGGGCAGCAGGTCGAGGTCGCGCTCGTCGCCGAAGGGCAGCGCCGGATCCAGCCGCAGCACGCGCGCAGGCAGCGTCGGCAGGCCCAGCACCGGTGCCAGCGCATCGGTCTGCAGGCGACTGGCCAGCCAGCGCTGTGGACCCGCTGCGTTGAATACCGGCCCCAGGGCCAATCCCGGCGCAGGCGCAGGGGCCAGCAGTCCACGCACGGCGACCGGCGACGGCGGCGATGGCACCTCGGGCAGGGCGCGGTCTGCAGGCAGCGGCCGCCAGCCAAGGTCGACCAGCACCACGGCTCCCCGCTCGCTGCGGAACGGGCGATACAGCTTCACCCCGGCACGACCGTGGCGCATCTGGTTGTCCAGCAGCACCAGACCGGGCAGGAAGCGTCCGTCATCGATGACCCCGTGCACGACACCCGGCGCCGCCAGTGCGCGGTCCAGCGGCATCGGAGGCTGCGCGGATGCGGCCACCTGCGCATCCAGCAGGTGCTGCTTTTCGTGCATGCGCTGCAACTGCCAGCGACCCAGCAGGCAGAAAACCACCATCGCCCCCACCGCCAGTGCCCACCCCAGCGGGCGTGTGTGCCGACGCGTCATGACAAACGACCGGAAACGCGGTCAGATAGGGCCATCCGCCCCGCCATCGAGCTGCGCATGAACGATTCGCTGAAGACCCTGCTGGTGATCGCGTTCCTCATCGTCATCGTCTGGAACCTGGGCGCGGGCCTGTACTACCTGCTGGTGGATCGGGGGCAGACCAAGCGCACCGTCAACGCCCTGACCCGTCGCATCGCGGTATCGGTGGCGCTGATCCTGCTGGTGGTCATCGGCATCCTGGGCGGCTGGATCCAGCCGCACGGCGTTGGCCGCTGAGTGCATCGACGCCGCGGTCAAAGCACGTAGACGAACAGGAACAGCATCAGCCACACCACGTCGACGAAGTGCCAGTACCACGCGGCGGCTTCGAAGCCGAAATGATTGTCGCGGGTGAAGTGCCCCTTCGCTGCGCGCAGCCACATCACCGCCAGCATGATCGTGCCGAGCAGCACGTGCGCTCCATGGAAGCCGGTCAGCATGAAGAACGTGGAGCCGTAGATGCCCGACCCCATCGTGAGGTTGAGCTCGGTGTACGCGTGGATGTACTCCTCTGCCTGCAGGGTCAGGAACACCAGCCCCAGCACCACGGTAATGCCCAGCCAGGTCAGCAGCTGGCGGCGATGGCCGGCCTTCAGTGCGTGGTGGGCGATGGTCAGGGTGACGCCGGAGGTCAGCAGGATCAGCGTGTTGATCAGCGGTAGGCCCCACGCCGGAATGGTCTGGAACTGCCCGCCGATCGCCGCCGGCCCGTTGGTTGGCCAGCCCGCCGAGTAGCCCTGCCACAGCAATTCGTTGGTCATCACCCCGTCGCCCTCGCCGCCCAGCCATGGCAGGCCCAGCGCGCGGGTATAGAACAGCGCGCCGAAGAAGGCACCGAAGAACATGACTTCGGAGAAGATGAACCACACCATCCCCATCCGGAACGAGCCATCCACCTGCACGTTGTAGCGGCCGGCCTGCGATTCGCGCACCACGTCGCTGAACCACCAGAACAAGGTGAGCACCAGCATCGCCAGGCCTGCGAAGAAGGTCCAGCGGCCCCACGCGGCATCGTTGAGCCAGCTGGCGACGCCCACCATGGTCACCATCATCGCGATGGACCCTATGAACGGCCAGCGGCTATGGGTGGGGACGTAGTACACGTTGGCGTCGGAGGGAAGCTGGGCCATGGTCGGTGTCCGGTTCGTTGCGCTCAGGGCGCGGCGTGCGCGGTGGCCGGCACGGTCGCCGGTGCCAGGCGCGCGGAGAGCGCGTCGTTCTTGTAGAAGGTATAGGACAGGGTGATGGTGCGGATTTCCGGCGGCAGGTCGGGATCGACGATGAAGCGCACCGGCATGTCGCGTTTCTCACCGGCCTGCAGGGTCTGTGCGGTGAAGCAGAAGCACTCGGTCTTGCTGAAATACCCCGATGCGCGTGCCGGTGCGACAGAGGGCACCGCACTGCCGACGATGGCGATACTGCTTTCGTTGCGGGCGAAATACAGCGCTTCGTTGAGCTCGCCGGGCACCACGTCCATGGTCAGTTGTTCGGGATGGAAGGCCCACGGCAACTGGGAGTTCACCCCGCCGTCGAATTCCACGCGCACGGTGCGCTTGCCGCCCGCCGCGCCCAGGCTGGCCTGCGCCCCCGGGCCGCGTTCAAGGCGCACGCCAAAGACCTTTTCGCAGGCGATTCGGTACAGCGGTACCAGCGAAAACGTCAGCAGGAACACGGCTACCGCCACGCCGATCAGGCGCGGCAGGCCGGCATGCCGGGACGGTGCGGGCGCCGTGTCGTGCGGCGTGTTCATCGCCCGATCACTCCGCTGAGGATGAAGCCGGCGTACACCAGCACCGCGATCGCGCCCACCCAAAGCGCGGTGCGGCGTGCGCGCCTGCGCTGCAGGGCCATGGCGGTGGACGTGTCGGTGTCATGCATCACGCACCTCAGTGACTGATGTCGTCGTGGGCCAGGTCACCCGGGCGGATGACCGGTGGCGTGGTGAAGGTATGCGCCGGCGCCGGTGACGGCACCGTCCACTCCAGTCCGCGCGCGCCTTCCCAGCTGCGTGCGGCAGCCCTTTCACCATGGCGCAGTGACCACAGCAGGATGGCCGCCATCATGAAGGGGGTGACGAACATGCCGAAGGCACCGATGGAACTGATCAGGTTCCAGTCGGCGAAGGCGACGCTGTAATCGGGGATGCGCCGCGGCATGCCGGCCAGGCCGAGGAAGTGCTGCGGGAAGAACAGCAGGTTGACGAAGACGATGGACCACCAGAAGTGCACGCGGGCCCACCTCTCGCTGTACATGCGCCCGGTCCACTTCGGCCACCAGTAGTACACCGCGGCGATCAGCCCGAACACCGCGCCGGTGACCAGGACGTAATGGAAATGCGCGACCACGAAGTAGGTGTCGTGGTACTGGAAATCGGCCGCCACGATGGCCAGCATCAGGCCGGAGAAACCGCCGATCGTGAACAGGATGACGAAGGCCACCGACCACAGCATCGGGGCTTCGAAGGTCAACGAACCGCGCCACATCGTACTGACCCAATTGAACACCTTCACCCCGGTGGGAATGGAGATCAGCATGGTGGCGAACATGAAGTAGATCTCACCGCCCAGGGGCATGCCCACGGTGAACATGTGGTGGGCCCAGACGATGAAGGACAGGAAGGCGATGGCGGCGGTCGCGTAGACCATCGCCTGGTAGCCGAACAACGGCTTGCGGCTGAAGGTGGGGATGATCTCGCTGACCACGCCGAAGGCGGGCAGGATCATGATGTACACCTCCGGATGACCGAAGAACCAGAAGATGTGCTGGAACATCACCGGGTCGCCGCCGCCGGCCGCATTGAAGAAGCTGGTGCCGAAGAACTTGTCGGTCAGCAGCATGGTCACCGCACCGGCCAGCACGGGCATCACCGCGATCAGCAGGAAGGCGGTGATCAGCCAGGCCCAGCAGAAGATCGGCATCTTCAGCAGATCGATGCCGGGTGCGCGCATGTTCAGCACGGTGGCGATGATGTTGATCGCGCCCATGATGGAACTGATACCGGCTACGTGGATGGCGAACACGGTGAACGCCACGTTGTAGCCGCCCTGCAGCGACAGCGGCGGGTACAGCGTCCAGCCACCGGCCGGTGCGCCACCGGGCAGGAACAGGGTGACCAGCAACAGGCTGAAGGCCACCGGCAACAGCCAGAACGACCAGTTGTTCATGCGCGGCAGCGCCATGTCCGGTGCACCGATCTGCAACGGGATCATCCAGTTGGCCAGGCCGACGAAGGCCGGCATCACCCCGCCGAAGATCATCACCAGCGCGTGCATGGTGGTCATCTGGTTGAAGAATTCCGGCTTGACGAACTGCAGGCCGGGTTGCGCCAGTTCGGTGCGGATGACCACGCTCATCGCCGCGCCGATGATGAACATGACGAAGCTGAAAAGCAGGTACAGCGTGCCGATGTCCTTGTGGTTGGTGCTGAAGAACCAACGTGCGAAGAACCCCTGCGTAGGGCCGTGGTGGTCGTCGTGCCCAACTGCCGAGTGCGCCATTGCAAAACACCTCTCAGATCGATTTGTCACGGTGGCCGCGGTGCGGCCACGGGCGGTTGGGTCAGGCGTCGGTGGTGGGCGCCGGGGCCGGTGCGGAAGCGGGCTCGGCCGGGGTCACCGGTTGCCGTGGTGCGCTGCCGTCGCCAGCCGGGGTCGTGGGCTCCGGTGACGTCGGCGTGGCGGGCGCAGCGGGAGCCGCGGCAGGCGCCGGCTTCTTCTGGGCCAGCCAGCGCTTGAATTCGTCCTTGGACACGGCCTCCACCACGATCGGCATGAAGCCGTGGTCCTTGCCGCACAGTTCGGCGCACTGGCCGCGGTATACGCCGGGGGTGTCGATGCTGGTCCAGGCTTCGTTGATGAAGCCCGGGATCGCATCCTGTTTCCAGCCCAGCGCCGGTACCCACCAGGCATGGATCACGTCGTCGGACGTGATGACGAAGCGCACCTTGGTATCCACCGGCAGCACCAGCCGGTTGTCCACATCGAGCAGGTAGTGCGGGTTGCTCTCGCGGGTGGGCACCTTGCCACTCTGGCGCATGCGATCGGATTCGCGGTCCAGGCGGCTGGTGAAGTCCACGCCTTCGCCCAGGTATTCATAGCGCCACATCCACTGGTAGCCCGTGACCTTGACGGTCATCTCGGCATCGCGGGTGTCGTACATCTTGATCAGGTTGGCCGTCGCCGGCCACGCCATCACCACGAGGATGATCACCGGGATCACCGTCCAGATGACCTCGGCCTTGGTGTTGTGGCTGAAGGTCGCGGCGACCGCGCCCTTGGATTTGCGGAACTTGAAGATGGCGTAGGCCATCGCACCGAAGACGATCACGCCGATGACCGTGACCACGATCAGCGACAGCATGTTCGACTCCCACGCCAGGCGCGAGGTCTGGGTGACCCCCCGGCCCATGTTCAACTGCCACGGCTTCGGATCGGCGGACTGGGCCCAGCCGAGAGCAGGAACACCTACGCCTGCCGCCAACGCGGCCAATCCGGAAACGCACCTGCCGCCCCACGCGCTGCTTTGCTTCATTGCCTAGACCCTTGACGTCATCGGTGACCGCCATCGCTGGCGGAGAGCAAGCTTTCAAACTGGCTGCCGGGGCATCGAACGTCCGTGGGGGGGACGCCCGCGCCGTTGCGTATTCAGATCCCCTGCGGCGCACCGTGCGCCCTGATCCTGTCGCAACCGCGTTGTTGCCGCGGGATACGTCTGGATGGTAGCCCTGCCCTCTCGACACTTACAAGGTCCATTCACGGTTTTTAGCATGCTGCAGCACAGCAATACGCCGTCAGCCGATTTGCCGATTTCGGCACAATTTACCTCCACCTCCCCGAGATAGCTGAATCCTTTACGGGGCGGGACTATCAGGAATGTCGCAATGGTCAGTAAGGGGGCTATCCGGCGAGCGAAAAATGATTAAAATCGCCAAGTTTTCCACTGGCCGGACCGGCATGAACGCACCCACTCTTTCGCCCGCTGCCCCCGGCCTCGTGCCGCAGGCCGACGCGCTGCTGTCGCCGGAACTGCCGGCCTCCCCCTCCCCGTTCCGCCAGGCAATCACCGACGCCTGGCTGAAAGACGAAACCGCGCACGTCACCGAACTGCTGGCCCAGGCCCGCCTGCCGGCCGACGAACAGGCCCAGGTGCAGGCGCTTGCCGCCGACCTGGTCGCCCGTGTGCGGGTGCGTGCCAAGGACCAGGGCGCCATTGAAGCCTTCATGCGCCAGTACGACCTAGGCAGCGAGGAGGGCGTGCTGCTGATGTGCGTGGCCGAAGCGCTGCTGCGCATTCCCGACCAGGCCACCGCCGACAAGCTGATCCGCGACAAGCTGGCCGATGCGGACTGGAAAAAGCACATGGGCGGCAGTGATTCGGTGCTGGTCAACGCCTCGACCTGGGGCCTGATGCTGACCGGCCGCCTGGTGCAGATCAACGATGCGACCCGCGCCGATGTCCCGGGCGCCTTCCAGCGTCTGATGGGCCGCGTGGGCGAGCCGGTGATCCGCCTCGCGGTGCGCCAGGCGATGAAGATCATGGGCCACCAGTTCGTCATGGGCCGCACCATCGGCGAAGCGCTGGACCGTTCGCACAAGGGCGACAACGCCAGCTACCGCTACTCGTTCGACATGCTGGGCGAAGGCGCGCTGACCATGAAGGACGCGCTGCGTTACCTGGAAGACTACCGCCGCGCGATCCATGCCATCGGCGGCGACCACAAGGCCCGCGGTGGCCGTCCGGATGGCGATGTCAACAACGCCCCGGGCATTTCAATCAAGCTGTCCGCGCTGTACCCGCGCTACGAACACGCCAAGCGCGAACGCGTGCTGCACGATCTGGTGCCCGGCGTGCTGGAGCTGGCGCAGCTGGCGAAAAGCTACGGCATCGGCTGCACGGTCGACGCCGAGGAAGCGGACCGCCTGGAACTGTCGCTGGACATCATCGACCGCGTGTTCTCCGACGCCTCGCTGGCCGGCTGGGATGGCTTCGGCGTCGTGGTGCAGGCGTACCAGAAGCGCACCCCGTACACGATCGATTTCCTCGCCGACATGGCCCGCCGCAACGGTCGCCGCCTGCAGGTACGCCTGGTCAAGGGCGCGTACTGGGATGCCGAGATCAAGCGTGCGCAGATCGAAGGCTACCCGGGCTACCCGGTGTTCACCCGCAAGCAGAACACCGACGTGTCCTACCTGGCATGCGCCAAGCGCCTGTTCGGCCATGCCGATGCGATCTATCCGATGTTCGCGACCCACAACGCGCACACCATCGCGGCGATCCGCACCCTCGCCAAGGGCGGCGTGTACGAGCACCAGAAGCTGCATGGCATGGGCGACGATCTGTATGCCGAAGTGGTGCCGGCCGATCGCCTGGGCCTGCCGTGCCGCGTGTACGCGCCGGTCGGTTCGCACGAAGACCTGCTGCCGTACCTGGTGCGCCGCCTGTTGGAAAACGGCGCCAACTCCAGCTTCGTCAACCGCATCACCGATGACCGCGTCGCGATCGCCGAGCTGGTACGCGACCCGGTTGAGATGGTGGCTTCGTTCGCATCCATTCCACACCCCAAGATCCCGCTGCCGGTTGACCTGCTGCGCAGCCAGAACCACGACAGGAACAATTCCATGGGCATCAATCTGGCCAACGACAACGCGCTGCGCGACCTTGCCGAGCAGCTCAACGGCGCCGTCAAGGCATGGCACGCCGCCCCGCTGGTGCCGGGTGCGACGCTGACCGGTGCGACGCTGCCGGTGACCAACCCGGCCGATAACCGCCAGGTGATCGGCCAGTGGCAGGCGGCCGACGATGTGACCGTGCAGAAGGCGTTGACCAACGCAGTGGCGGCGCAGCCGGCTTGGAACCGCACGCCGGCCGCCAGCCGCGCGGCGATCCTGGAACACGCCGCGGACCAGCTGGAAGCCCGCATCGCCGAGTTCATGGCGCTGTGCGTGAAGGAAGCCGGCAAGAGCCTGCCCGATGGTGTGGCCGAAGTGCGCGAAGCGGTCGACTTCCTGCGTTACTACGCCAAGCAGGCGCGCGAACAGTTCGGCCATGCCGAGAAGCTGCCCAGCCCGACCGGTGAATCGAACGAACTGCAGCTGCATGGCCGCGGCGTGTTCGTCTGCATCAGTCCGTGGAACTTCCCGCTGGCGATCTTCCTCGGCCAGGTGGCCGCTGCGTTGGCGGCGGGCAACAGCGTGATCGCCAAGCCGGCTGAGCAGACCAATCTGATCGGCTACTACGCGGTGAAGCTGATGCTGGACGCGGGCGTGCCGGAAGGCGTGCTGCAGTTCCTGCCCGGTGATGGCGCCACCGTGGGCGCGGCACTGACCGCCGATCCGCGCGTGGCCGGCGTGGCCTTTACCGGGTCCACCGATACCGCACGCGCGATCAACCGCGCGATGGCCGCGCGTGATGCCGCGATCGGCGTGCTGATTGCCGAAACCGGCGGCCAGAACGCGTTCATTGCGGATTCGTCGGCGCTGCCGGAACAACTGGTCAAGGATGCCATCGGTTCGGCGTTCACCTCGGCAGGGCAGCGTTGCTCGGCCGCGCGCGTGCTGTTCGTGCAGGACGACATCGCCGACAAGGTGATGACCATGCTGGCCGGCGCGATGAAGGAACTGAAGATCGGCGACCCGGGCCTGCTGTCCACCGACGTGGGCCCGGTGATCGATGCGGACGCGTTGAAGATCCTGCACGACCATGCCGCACGCATGGACACCGAAGCGCGCCTGATCGCCGCGGCAACCCTGACCGACGAAGCCGCACATGGCAGCTTCTTCGCCCCGCGCGCGTATGAACTGAAGGACCTGGGCCAGCTGCACAGGGAGATCTTCGGACCCGTGCTGCACGTGATCCGTTGGAAGGGTGATCAGCTGCAATCCGTGATCGACCAGATCAACGCTACCGGCTATGGCCTGACACTGGGCGTGCATTCGCGCATCGATGAGACCGTAGACCGCATCACCACCGGCATCCAGGTGGGCAACGTGTACGTCAACCGCAACCAGATCGGTGCCGTGGTCGGTGTGCAGCCGTTCGGTGGCCAGGGCCTGTCCGGCACCGGCCCGAAGGCGGGCGGCCCGCACTACCTGCTGCGCTTTGCAACGGAAAAGACGGTGACGGTGAACACCACCGCCGCCGGTGGCAACGCCTCGCTGCTGACGCTGGGCGACTGATTTTTCCTGCTGTGCCGCGGGTGTGGGTTTTCTGTGGGTGGGTAGAGCGGGATGGGTTCCCGCGGCTGCCAGCAGGTGTGGGTTGGTAGCGCCGAGCCATGCTCGGCGAGCGCAGCGGGCCATTGGCGGAAACAGTCCGCCGAGCACGGCTCGGCGCTACCACTGGCATTGTTGACCCGTCGGGTGGCGAGAGCCCCCGATCCCTTTTCATTTCCCCCCGTCCAACCCGATGTTTGTCCATGGCCACCATGGACCTGTCGAAGGTGGGGCGGGGTGGGTTGGCGGGGGCGTTGAGCGCCATGGATGGCGCGAAACGAGGCCCGCATGGATGCAGTTTCTGCCGTCCCCCGCCAATCCACCCCGCCCCGCCAACCCACGGCCCCGCAGGGCTTTTGATGTTGACGTTGCCTGCGCTTCTGACCGTACGCGCGTCAGCGCGCAACGTCCATCTCCCGCCGCCAGTGCCGCAGTGCGACCAGCGCGTTGATCCAATACCCCACGTACAGCAGCGCAGTCAGCTGCAGGCCACCGCTGTAGTACAGCGGAACCGCCAGGGTGTTCACCAGCAGCCACACCCACCAGCACTCCAGCTTGCGCCGCATCATCAGCAACTGACCGACCATGCTCAGCAGCAGGATCGCCGCGTCCACGTAGGGCGCATGGCCGTCCGTATGGCGCACCAGCATCGCGCCGTAGCCCCACGTGCCCGCCACCACCAGCAACGCCAGCCACGGCCATGCAGCGGCCTTCAGGCGGGTGATGCGCAGCGGCGCACCGCGGTCACCGCGCAGCCACTGCCACCAGCCCAGCGCGCCCACGGCGATGAAAAAGCCCTGCAGCGCCACCTGGCCGTACAACCGCGCCTGCAGGAACACGAGGGCGAACAGCACCCCGGCGATGATGCTGATCCACCAGCCGTGCACGCTGTTGCGCCCGGCCAGCAGGATCGATGCAGCAGCGGCGACGTTGGCGGCGATTTCAAGCTTGAACGCGGGGTCTGAAAAGTCCATGGCCCAGTCTAGTGGCATCGCGGAAACGAAAAAGCCCCGCTTGCGCGGGGCTCCTTCGTACTGCGCTCACGCGTTGCGGCGTGAAATCAGAACTTGTACTGCATCGAAGCGGCCAGCACGTCGCCACGGACCTTGTACTTGCCGGTCAGCGAGTTGCCCTGGTTGTTGGTGGTCGGCGACACGAACACGTTCGGATCGCTGGTCAACAGGTGGGTGTAGCCGAAGTTGTACTCGACGTTTTCCGACGGGTTCCAGCCCAGACCGACCGACAGCCACTTGCGGCTGGTATCCGGCACGCGGACATCGCGGTGCGCGTCGGTGGTCGGGGTCTGGTCCAGTGCCACACCACCGCGCAGGGTGATGGTATCGCTGAGCTTGAAGTCGGTACCCAGCGACACGAAGGTGGTGTCGCGGTAGCCGAAGTCCAGCACCGAATCCGGCTGCGCCGACGCGTAGTCGATGGTCACCTGGTCGAACGCGGTGGACCACGCGGTACGGGTGACGTCACCCATCACGGTCCAGCGATCGTTGATGTTGTGGGTCACGCTCAGCGTGGCCGACGCCGGCAGGGTCACCGTCGCGCGGCCGCTGGTGTCGGTGAAACGACCCGGCTGGGCCACGGCCAGCACGGCCGCTGCATTGGGCGGCACATCGAAGGTGGCGTCGCCGCCGGTGATCTTGTGCTCGACCTTGGAACGGTAGCTCAGGCCGATGTGAGTGTTCTCATCGAGGCTGAACAGACCGCCGACGGTCCAACCGACCGCGTTGTTGTCGCCTTCCACGGTCAGCTTGCCATCGGCGCTGCCCGGCGCGAAGCCCGGAACGCGGGACTGGGCCAGCGCGGTGCCGAAGTCGATGTTGTTGCTCAGTTCGATGGTCAGGTGCTCAACGAACACCGATGCGCCGAACGACACATACGGGTTGACGTCGTAGGACATCGCGAAGCCGAGGTCGATCGCCTTCAGGTCGGTCTTCAGGCCGCTGTAGCGACCCACCCAGCCTGCGTCGTAGTCGGTCTTGAAGCCGAACGGTGCGGTCAGGGAGACGCCGAAGTGGGCCTTTTCGCCGACCGGCATGTGGAAGTACGCGGCCGGGACCGGCGCGATCATGCCGGCGTCGCCGCCATCACCACCGGTCTGCGGGGCGCCGGTCGGCTTGCGGCCGGAGCCTTCGAACTCGGCCTTGAAGCTGATCGCGCTCAGGTCGCCCTGGACCACGCGGCCATCCAGCTGGCGCATGCCGGCCGGGTTGGCGGCGATGATCGAGGCATCACCCTCGGCGCTGCCCGAACCGGCGAAGGCACGGCCCAGGCCCTTGGCACTCTTTTCCGCCAGCTGGAACGCCGCAGCGTTCGCATCGGTGGCAGCCAGTACGCCGGCAATGCCGACGGCCAGCATCGAAATGCGGGCAAAAGTAGAAGCGGTTTGCATCGTTTTATCTCTCCGGAAAGCGGTTGTTTGCTCTGCATGCGCCTGCGTCCCCCTTAGGCCAAGGCCCTCCAGGACGCGCCGGATTCCCCTCCCGACATACGACGCCGTATGCGAGTATCACCCAGACGAGTTAATGAAACAATAACAGATAGGGTGCTTTTTCCACCCTGAAATCTGAATACGAGGCGCGCGATGAGGGCGCCGACGGGATACGCTTGCCGCCATGTTCCTTTCGCTCCCCTCGCGCCGGAAAGCTGCCGTCCGCTGGGCTACCCCCCTGCTGTTCGCCGCCCTCTGGATCGCGTTCCTGTGGTCGATCTCGCGCCCGCACGAGGCGCGCAGCAGCCTGTGGATGGACTGGGGCGCCCTATCGGCGGGTCTGGTGCGGCCGCTGGACTGGTGGGCCACGTTCAAGGACGGCAGCGTGCTGCGCCTGTTCACCGCGCTGTTCCTGCACGCGGACTGGTCCCACCTGCTGGGCAACCTGGTGTTCCTGCTGATCTTCGGCCTGCCTGCCGAGCGGGTGCTGGGACCGTGGCGCTTGATCCTGCTGTTCCTGTTCGGTGGGGCCTTCGCCAACCTGACCGCGGTCTACACGATGGGCACGCCGGACCAGATCATCATCGGCGCCAGCGGCGCGGTGTCGGCGTTGATCGGCACCTACCTGGCGCTGTTCCCCGGCGCGCGCCTGGGCGTGGTGATCCCGCTGGGGCTGTTCCTGGAGTTCGTGCGGGCCCCGGCGTATCTGCTGATCGGCGTGTGGGCGGTGCTGCAGGTGGTGTTCGCACACATCGGGCCGAGCTTCGGCATGGTGGCGTGGTGGGCGCACATCGCCGGCTTCGGGTTCGGGGTGTTGTACGGGGTGTACGTACGCGCGGCGATCGCGCGCAGGCTGCGCAAGCGTCAGGGATTCTGACGCGTCGCGGCGGGTGGGTGTGGCGGCCGCTGGCCGCCGGATCTGCTCCGTCCGCTGCGCTCGCCGAGCATGGCTATGCCGGTCGTCCTGACCGGCACCCTGCGGGCCGTCGCAAGCGACGTTGGCAGCGGCTCCTGCCGCTGCCTTCGGCGCTACCGGGGGCGGCGTCGCCGTGATCAGGGTTTGACCGGCGGCTCCGTGGGCTTTGCATCCGGCTTTGCTTCCGGCTTCGCTTCCGACTTGGCTTCGGCGGCTGGCTTGGGCGGGGCCTTCGCGGCTTCGGCCTTCAGCCGCGCGGCGACCGAGCCGGGCTGCTTGAGCTCGGCCAGTGCGTCGTTGATCGGGCCGTCGCCGGGCAGTACGTCGCCTGCCTGGTAGCCTTCTTCGCCTTCGGCATCACCATGCAGGTGACCCGGCAGCGTGGCTTCACTGAAGTCGGTCAGGCTGGCGGGCAGGGCCTCTTCGCCTTCCACCGGTGCGGGCTTCAGTTCCACTTCGGGCACGATGCCGGTGGCCTGGATCGACTTGCCGCTCGGCGTGAAGTAACGCGCGGTGGTCAGCTTCACTGAATCGCCATTGTCCAGCGGCAGCACGGTCTGCACCGACCCCTTGCCGAACGTGCGGCTGCCGATCACCCGGGCCCGCTGGTTGTCGCGCAGCGCGCCCGCCAGCACTTCGGAAGCACTGGCCGAACCCGCATCCACCAGCACCATCACCGGCGCGCCCTTCAACAGGTCGCCCGGGGTGGCATCGAAACGCGCATCGCTGATGCTGATGCGGCCACGCGTGCTGACGATGTTGCCCTTCTCCAGCAAGTCATCGGCGACCTGCACCGCGGCGGTCAACAGGCCGCCAGGATTGCTGCGCAGATCCAATACCAGGCCCTTCAGCTGGCCACCGGCCTGCTTGGACAACTGGCGCACGTGCTTCTGGAAATCCGCACCGGTGTCGGCCTGGAAGGTGCTCAGGCGGATGTAGCCGTAGCCCGGCTCGAGCATGCGGCTGCGCACGCTGGTGACCCGGATCGTTTCGCGCGCCAAGGTGACATCGAAGGGCTTGGGCTTGCCGTCGCGCACGATGGTCAGCACGACCTTGCTGCCGGCGACGCCACGCAGCGGTTCGCTGGCCTTGATGGCACTGATCGGCTTGCCGTCGATGGCGATGATGAGGTCGCCGGCGAGGATGCCTGCGCGGGCGGCCGGCGTGTCGTCGATCGGCGAAATGATCTTCAGGCTGCTGTTGTCCGGCTGCTGCTGCAGCTCCACCCCAATGCCTTCGTAAGCGCCATTGGCCTGCTCGTCGAAGGCTTCGGCGTCTTCCTTGCCGAAGTAGGTGCTGTGCGGGTCCAGGTCCAGCAACAGGCCACGTACCGCGTCCTGCATGAGCTTCTTGTCATCCACCGGATCCACGTACGCTGCACGTACCGCGTTGTACACCGCCACGAAACGCCGGATTTCCTCCAGCGGCACCTTCGACGTCGCGGCTTCCTCGTTGTTGGCCGCACTGGCGTCACTGGCGGGGACGGCTGCCGGTTGCTGCGCCAACGCAAGCGAAGGCAGCAGGGCCAGCAGCAGGGTGGCGGTTCGGGCTACACGCATGAAGCACTCCTGGGGGATCGGTGACGGATGCGCCGCTGGAATGCGTGCACGACCGTTGCAGCGCCCGATTATGCGTTACCCGCCGGTAAATTCCCGTTGACATGCCTACCGCTGCGAACGACTACGGTTCAGCGTCGCTGCAACCAGCTGTCCGGGTTCACCGGCTGCCCACCGCGCCGCAGTTCGAAGTACAGCGCCGATACGCCCTGACCGCCGGAATTGCCGACCTTGGCCAGCGCGTCGCCGCGCTTGACCGCCGCACCGGCGTCCTTCAGCAACGTGTCGTTGTGTGCGTACAGGCTCATGTAGCCATTGCCGTGATCGACGATCAGGATCATGCCGTAGCCGGTCATCCAGTCGGAAAACACGACCGTGCCATCGGCCACGGCGGTGACCGTGGTGCCGGCAGCAGCGCCGATCAGTACACCGCTGCTGGTGCGTCCGTCGGGCAGCTTGCCGCCATAGCGCGCCAGCAGATTGCCGGAGAGCGGCCAGCCCAGGCCACCGACCTTCGGCGCGGGGGCCGAGGCCACGGCCGGCGGAACCTTGGTCGCGCGCGGTGGCGGTGCGGGGCGACCTTCGGCGACGGCACGATCGGCGGCGGCTTTTTCGGCCGCTTTTTCCGCTGCGACCCGACGGGCGGCGGCACGGCGCTCCGCCTCCGCACGCGCGGCGGCCGCACGCAGGTTCGCAAGCAGGGTTTCCAGCGCCTTGGCATCCTTGCCGAGGGCTTTCTCGCGTTCGCTGCGGTCCTTGAAGCGCTCGTCGAGCGCGGCAACCGCGCGCTCGCGATCACGGCGATCGTTGACCAACGCCGTGGCCTGCTGTTTCTGCTGCTGGCGCGTGCCCTGCAGCTCTGCCTGCCGCGCGCTGATCTGTCCCTGCAGGGTGTCCAGCTCCTTCAGGTCGGCGGTGATGTCATGGATCCGCTGGCTGCGTTCGCGCTGCAGGTACCGGTGATACGCGAGCGAGCGGTTGCCATCGGCCACGGTGTCCTGCGAGAGCAACAGCTTCAGCGGTGCATGGTTGCCCAAGCGATACGCCCCACGCAGCAAGCCGGCCAGTTCCTTGCGCTGCTGCTGCAGGCTGCCCTGCAGATCCCCACGCCGCTTCTCCAGACCGGCCAGCGCCGTGTTCTGCTCCTGCAGCGCGGCTTCGGTCTGCGCCAACGTGCGCCCGGTACGCGCCACCTTCTCGTCCATTTCGCGCAGTTGGCGGCTGGCCTGGTCGCGCTGGCTGTCCAGCTGCTGCCGCTCCTGCGCAACGCCCTTCAGTTCGGTACGCAGTTTCTGCAGCTTGCGTTCGGCCTCTCGGGTGGACTGCGCATGGACCGGCGCCACCGGCATCAGCCCGGCAGACAGGGCCAGCAGCGCGCCGCACGCCAGCAGGCAGGCGCGGGTGTTAGCGATGCGTGAGTGAAAGGCGTTGTCGCGCAAGAGCGTTCCAGTGACTTCAGGCAGATGCGGTTTCTGGTGCAGCATGGTGACATCTTTGCCGGGCGGCCTGCCAGCCGCATGTGCCACACAAGGAACCGCCATGAACGCACGATCCCTCGCCTTGCTGCTTGCCCTCGCGGCGGCTGCCACACCGGCGCTCGCGCAGGAAGACATCAGCAAGGTCAACGGCAGCATCACTGCCACCTCCGGTCAGCGCTACGGTGATCTGGACACGGTCAACGGCAGCATCCGCGTAGACGATGGCGTGGAAACCGGCGACATCGAGACCGTGAACGGCACCATCAAGGTCGGCGAAGGAGCGCGCACCGGCGGCATCGCGACCGTCAACGGCGGCGTTCGCCTGGCCGGCGGCGTGATCGCACGCGGCAACGTCACCACCGTCAACGGAAGCATCTTCGCCGACCGCCGCAGCCGGATCGAAGGCCGCGTGGAAACCGTGAACGGTGGCATCGGCCTGGTTGAAACGCAGCTGGCGGGCGACATTGAAACCGTCAACGGGGATGTCACGGTGGGCGTCGGGTCGGTGGTCAACGGCGGCATCCAGATCAAGAAGCCGAGCTTCAGCATTTCATTCACCCCGAACCGGAAGCCCCGCGTCATCATCGGCCCGAATGCCGTGGTGAAGGGCCCGCTGCAGTTCGAGCGTGACGTGCTGTTGTACGTACATCGCAGCGCGACGACCGGTCCGGTCAGTGGCGCGACGCCGGTATCGTTCGATACCGATACCGCGCCTGAAAATTGATTCCATGCCGGGCCTGCCTGAGCGGGACCCGCCCCTACCCTGCAGGATCCTAGATGATGCCCCGCAACCTACTGCTCTGCCTTGCCATCACCGCGGCATTGACCGCCTGCAAGGGCGACGACACCGCGCCCGCCGCAGCGGCGCCGGCCGCGCCCACTGCGACCACCGCCCCGGCTGCCAGCACCCACACGTTCTCGCCGGAGATCAATGCGGCCGACTTCGCCGAACTGGTCAAGACGCTTTCTTCCGACGCGTTCGAAGGACGTGCCCCTGGCAGCAAGGGTGAAGAGCTCACGGTCAACTATATCCGTGACCAGATGCAGCGCATCGGCCTGCAGCCCGGCAACGGCGACAGCTGGTTCCAGGACGTGGCGATGACCGAGACCACGGCCGACGAATCGACCTCGTTGAAGATCGACCAGGCCGGCAAGTCCAGCGAGCTGAAGTTCGGGACCGACATGGTAGTGGGTACCCGCACCGGTCAGACCGAGGTCAAGGTCGACGGCAGTGACATCGTGTTCGTCGGCTACGGCGTGGATGCGCCGGAGCGGGAATGGAACGACTACGCCGGCCAGGACTGGAAAGGCAAGACGGTGGTGATGTTCGTCAACGATCCCGGGTTCCATGTCGACGATGCCAAGCTGTTCGACGGCAAGCGCATGACCTACTACGGTCGCTGGACCTACAAGTTCGAAGAAGCCGCCCGCAAGGGTGCGGCTGCCGCCTTGATCGTGCATGACACGGCCGGCGCGTCGTATGGCTGGGACGTGGTGAAGAATTCCTGGGCGGGTCCGCAGTACGACCTGCCGGCCAAGGACGATCCGGACGCGCGCCTGCCGGTCCAGGGCTGGCTGAGTGCGGACGCGGCGAAAGCCTTGTTCGCCGGTGCCGGCCTGGATCTGGCGCAAGCCTACAAGGATGCCAACAAGCGTGGCTTCAAACCGGTGCCGCTGAAGGCCAAGCTGTCGGTGGACCTGAAGAGCACGACCGCGGAGAAAACCTCGCGCAACGTGGTGGGGGTGTTGCCGGGCAGCAGCCGCGCCGACGAAGCGGTGCTGTACATGGCGCATTGGGATCACCTGGGCAAGCATGAAGGCGAGGCCGACGACAACATCTACAACGGCGCGGTGGACAACGCGACCGGCGTGGCCGGCATCCTGGAAGTCGCCGACGCGATGGTGCATCAGGACCCGAAGCCGGCGCGTTCGGCGGTGTTCCTGGCGGTGACGCTGGAAGAGTCCGGCCTGCTCGGTTCGAAGTACTACGTGGCCCACCCGACGTTCCCGCTGGACAAGATTGCCGGTGTGATCAACATCGATGCGATGTCGGTGGCCGGCCGCGCGAAGGACATGACCGTGACCGGCTTCGGCAGCTCGGAGCTGGAAGACATCCTGAAGCCGCTGGCTGCCGCGCAGGGCCGTACGCTGCATGGCGAGAGCGCGGTGCAGAGCGGTTTCTACTTCCGTTCGGATCATTTCAACTTCGCCAAGGCCGGCGTGCCTGCGTTGTATGCCGACGGGGGCGAAGACCTGCGCGAGGGCGGTGTCGAGGCCGGCCGCAAGGTGGCCGAGGACTACGGGCGCAACCGCTACCACGGCCCGAAGGATGAGTTCGATCCGGCGACGTGGAAGCTGGACGGCACCGTGGAAGACCTGCAGTTGCTGCATGGTGTCGGCAAGGAGCTTGCTGCGGGCGACCGCTGGCCGAACTGGTACGAGGGCAACCCGTTCAAGGCGGCCCGCGACGAGATGATGAAGGGCAAGCCGGCAGCCGCTGCCAAGTAACGTCTGGCGTGATGCACAGAAGAAGCGGCGGCCTGCAGGCCGCCGCTTTTTTGATGCCTGACGCCCGTGGGATCGCCCTACATCGCCATGCCTGCGGTGCCAACGCACACCGGTAGCGCCGAGCCACGCTCGGCGAGCGCAGCGGCAGGCAGTTGACGGCCAGCGGCCGTCACTACCGCGCCGCGCATAAAAAAAACCCCGCTGCGTGAGCAGCGGGGTTTTCGGTTTTAAACCCTGGCGATGACCTACTCTCGCATGGCTTGAGCCACACTACCATCGGCGCAGCTACGTTTCACTTCCGAGTTCGGGATGGGATCGGGTGGTTCCATAGCGCTAATTTCACCAGGGAGACGGTTGGAGCGTCGCGTTGCGGCGTGCCCTTGCGGGGGACGCGCATAAGCGCAGCTCACGTTCTTGCCCTTGGGCGGCAGGTACGAAAAAGCATGTACCTACATAAAAAGAAAACCCCGTTGCATGAGCAACGGGGTTTTCGGGGTATAAACCCTGGCGATGACCTACTCTCGCATGGCTTGAGCCACACTACCATCGGCGCAGCTACGTTTCACTTCCGAGTTCGGGATGGGATCGGGTGGTTCCATAGCGCTAATTTCACCAGGGAGGCGTTTGGAGTGTCGCCGCGGGTCGTCGTATCTTTGCAGGGAGCGGGGCACGTTAGTGCCCTGCTTTACAAAGAGACGCGCCTACAGCGCCTGCCTCTCGTTTGGTCTTGTGACGTAGCGTGCACTTGGATCTATCGACATGTCATGTCGGCCAAGGCAACTTGAGGTTATATGGTCAAGCCTCACGGATCATTAGTATCAGTTAGCTCAATACATTGCTGTACTTACACACCTGACCTATCAACCACATAGTCTATATGGTTCCTTCAGGGGGCTTGTGCCCCGGGAGATCTCATCTTGAGGCGCGCTTCCCGCTTAGATGCTTTCAGCGGTTATCGCTTCCGAACATAGCTACCCGGCAATGCCACTGGCGTGACAACCGGAACACCAGAGGTTCGTCCACTCCGGTCCTCTCGTACTAGGAGCAGCCCCTCTCAAATCTCCAACGCCCATGGCAGATAGGGACCGAACTGTCTCACGACGTTCTGAACCCAGCTCGCGTACCACTTTAAATGGCGAACAGCCATACCCTTGGGACCGACTACAGCCCCAGGATGTGATGAGCCGACATCGAGGTGCCAAACACCGCCGTCGATATGAACTCTTGGGCGGTATCAGCCTGTTATCCCCGGAGTACCTTTTATCCGTTGAGCGATGGCCCTTCCATACAGAACCACCGGATCACTAAGTCCTAGTTTCCTACCTGCTTGATCCGTCGATCTTGCAGTCAAGCACGCTTATGCCTTTGCACACAGTGCGCGATGTCCGACCGCGCTGAGCGTACCTTCGAGCTCCTCCGTTACTCTTTAGGAGGAGACCGCCCCAGTCAAACTACCCACCATACACGGTCCCTGATCCGGATTACGGACCTAGGTTAGAACGTCAAGCACGACAGGGTGGTATTTCAAGGTTGGCTCCACTGCAGCTAGCGCCACAGTTTCATAGCCTCCCACCTATCCTACACAGACGAACTCAACGTTCAGTGTAAAGCTATAGTAAAGGTTCACGGGGTCTTTCCGTCTTGCCACGGGAACGCTGCATCTTCACAGCGATTTCAATTTCACTGAGTCTCGGGTGGAGACAGCGCCGCTGTCGTTACGCCATTCGTGCAGGTCGGAACTTACCCGACAAGGAATTTCGCTACCTTAGGACCGTTATAGTTACGGCCGCCGTTTACTGGGGCTTCGATCAAGAGCTTCGCCTTGCGGCTGACCCCATCAATTAACCTTCCAGCACCGGGCAGGCGTCACACCCTATACGTCCACTTTCGTGTTTGCAGAGTGCTGTGTTTTTGATAAACAGTCGCAGCGGCCTGGTTACTGCGACCCTCTTCAGCTATAGCTCGCATGAGCCACCAAAAAGGGTGCACCTTCTCCCGAAGTTACGGTGCCATGTTGCCTAGTTCCTTCACCCGAGTTCTCTCAAGCGCCTGAGAATTCTCATCCTACCCACCTGTGTCGGTTTACGGTACGGTCTGCGTAAGCTGAAGCTTAGGAGCTTTTCCTGGAAGCGTGGTATCAGCGACTTCGTCTTAAAGACTCGTCTCGGTGCTCGGTCTTAAAGGATCCCGGATTTGCCAAAGATCCAAACCTACCGCCTTTCCCCAGGACAACCAACGCCTGGTACGCCTAACCTTCTCCGTCCCTCCATCGCACTTACGCGAGGTGCAGGAATATTAACCTGCTTCCCATCGACTACGACTTTCGTCCTCGCCTTAGGGGCCGACTCACCCTGCGCCGATTAACGTTGCGCAAGGAAACCTTGGGCTTTCGGCGTGCGGGTTTTTCACCCGCATTATCGTTACTCATGTCAGCATTCGCACTTCCGATACCTCCAGCGGACTTCTCAATCCACCTTCAACGGCTTACGGAACGCTCCTCTACCGCGTACAACCCTGAAGGTTGCACACCCCAAGCTTCGGTTCACTGCTTAGCCCCGTTAAATCTTCCCCGCAGACCGACTCGACCAGTGAGCTATTACGCTTTCTTTAAAGGGTGGCTGCTTCTAAGCCAACCTCCTGGCTGTCTGTGCCTTTCCACATGGTTTTCCACTTAGCAGTGAATTTGGGACCTTAGCTGTGGGTCTGGGTTGTTTCCCTTTTCACGACGGACGTTAGCACCCGCCGTGTGTCTCCCATACAGTCCGTCTCGGTATTCGGAGTTTGCAATGGTTTGGTAAGTCGCGATGACCCCCTAGCCATAACAGTGCTCTACCCCCGAGAGGATACATATGAGGCGCTACCTAAATAGCTTTCGAGGAGAACCAGCTATCTCCGGGTTCGATTAGCTTTTCACTCCTAATCACAGCTCATCCCCGTCTTTTGCAACAGACGTGGGTTCGGGCCTCCAGTACCTGTTACGGCACCTTCACCCTGGCCATGACTAGATCACCCGGTTTCGGGTCTACTGCCCGCGACTATGCGCCCTTATCAGACTCGGTTTCCCTTCGCCTCCCCTATACGGTTAAGCTTGCCACGAACAGTAAGTCGCTGACCCATTATACAAAAGGTACGCAGTCACCCCTTGCGAGGCTCCTACTGCTTGTACGCACACGGTTTCAGGA